>NZ_JBICUR010000023.1:0-175480 GCF_043198355.1 Streptomyces sp. NPDC048825 | reverse complement strand
GCGGCCGGGGGGCGCCCCCCCCCCCCCCCCCCCCCCCGGGCGCGGCCCCGCCCCCCCCCCCCCCCGGGCGCCCCCCCCCCCCCCCGGCCCGGCCCCCCCCCGACTCCGCGAGGGCAGGCTCCCGGTGGTGCTGGCGTCGGCGTACACCGTGATCGTCGGTGGTGCTGCGGCCCTGCTGTTCGTCCTGCTGCCGGACTCGGAGGCTCAGGAGGACGAACAGCTGCCGGCCTCCGTCCCGTTCTCCCTCGCTCCCCAATGCCACGGAGCCGCCTGCGAGGGCCGGGACCCGATGCGCCTGATCTGCGGCCTCGGCCCCGACACCCTCGCCTCGTACCGCACGGCCACCGGCGCCCACGTCGAGTTGCGCCACAGCAAGAAGTGCGGCGCGAGCTGGGCCCGGACCTGGGGGACCGAGATCGGCGACCGGGTCGACGTCACGGCAGGCGGCCCGACCCACGGCGTGCGCATCAGGAACAAGGACGACGCGGCAACCTTCATCTATACCGAGATGACCGAAGTCCGTCCCGGCAGCATCGTCCGGGCCTGCTTCCGGCCCGCATCGGCCGACGGCGAACGGGAGTGCTTCGAGGCCCGCGTAGGCGGGGCCGCCACCACGACCCGGCTGCCCTCACCCCAGTAGCGTCAGGCCCTCGCGAGTAGCGTGCGGTCCTCGGGCGTGTCGATGGCGGACCGTGCCTCCGCCAGGCTGGTTCCCGAATCGGCGCAAACCGTTACGAGCGCCACCAGTCCTGACGCTGCGGCGCCCCTTGAGAAGCGTCGTAACCCGGAGCCCCGTACGCCCCCGTGCCATAGCCGCCCGCCGGACCGTAACCACCCGCCGGACCGTAACCACCCGCCGGACCGTAACCACCCGCCGTGCCGTACCCGCCCGTCGTGTCGTAAGCCGTCGCCGTCTCGCGCTCCGTCGCCCGCGGCATCGGCGTCGCCTGCTCCATCGTGCCCTTCCAGGTGCGGGCCGGGGGACGGCCGACGTACGTGCCGAAGACCAGGGCCGCGGCGGTGGCGGCGATTACGCCGGGCACCATCTCGTAGATGCCCGTCTCCAGCGGGCCGAGGAGCGGGTCGATGTCGTCCCACAGGAACACGGTCAGCGCGCCGGTCACCATGCCGGCCATCGCTCCGGCCGCCGTCATTCCCGGCCAGTACAGGGACAGCAGGACCACCGGGCCGAAGGCTGCGCCGAATCCGGCCCAGGCGTACGCGACGATGTCGAGCACGGCGCCTCCGCTCAGCGCGATCACGTACGCGACGACCGCCACGGCCACCACGCTCAGCCGTCCGACCAGCAGCAGTGAGGTGTCGGAGGCCCGGCGGTTGAGGAACGCCCGGTAGAAGTCCTCTGTGAGGGACGTGGCCGAGACCAGCAGTTGGCTGTCCACCGTGGACTTGATCGCGGCCAGTACCGCGACCAGCAGGATTCCGGCGATCCAGGGGTTGACCAGCCGGGTGGCCAGTTCGATGAAGACCGTCTCGGGGTTGTCGAGCGGGGTGGGGAGTACGGCGATCCCGGCCAGGCCGATGAACGATGCGCCCGCCAGTACGACGGCCGCCCAGCTCACACCCAGTCGGCGGGCCCGGGGTATGTCACGGGTGCTGTGAATACTCATGAAGCGGCTCAGGATGTGGGGCTGGCCGAAGTAGCCGAGGCCCCAGGCGAGAAGCGAGATCATGGCGACGGTGCCGAGCGGGCCGCCGGTCGTCCAGACGTTGTCCGCGAACGATGCCTCGGCGGCCGGGTCGAGCAGCGCCGGGCTCGCGTCGGTGATCGCGTCGTGCAGGGCGCCGGGGCCGCCGGCCTTCCAGAGGGCGATCAGGGGGAGGGCGATCGCCGCGAGGAACATCAGCGTGCCCTGGATGGAGTGCGTGATGCTCAGGGCCGTGAAGCCGCCGAGGATGGTGTAGACGACGATCACCACGGCGAAGATGGTGAGCCCGGTCTCGAAGTCGGAGCCGAAGATCTCGTTGAAGAGGAGGCCGCCGGCGACGAGGCCGCTGGCGACGTAGACGGTGAAGAAGACGACCGTGACGACGGCCGAGAGCGACCGGAGCACGTGACTGCGGTCCTCGAAACGTTCCTCCAGGTACGAGGACAGGGTTACGGAGTTACCGGCCTGCTCGGTGTAGGTGCGCAGCCGGGGCGCGACGAGCCGCCAGTTCAGATACGTACCGATGATCAGGCCGACCGCGATCCATGTCGCCCCTATCCCGGTCATGTACACGGCTCCGGGAAGGCCCAGGAACAGCCAGCCGGACATGTCGCTGGCGCCGGCTGACAGGGCGGCCACGGGGGCGGTGAGCCGGCGTCCGCCGACGGAGAAGTCTTCGAAGGTGCTGGTCCCCCCGTGGGCCATCACCCCGATCATCACCATCGCGATCAGAAACACGCCAAAGGTGATCATGGCTGGGATGGTCAGGGTGATCATGGGGTTCTCCCTGCGATACGGCGGGCCAGGGCATATGCCAAACGTGCGCACAGGCCACTTTTTCGGGCCGGAACGGCGCAGTTTAGGGGCGACGGTCCGTATCGGCGAGGGCACAGATGAGACAAGCGGCTCCATCCGTTCCGGATTGTGGCGGATACGGATGGATACGCGAGTGCGAAGATTTTTTGAAGATTGTGGTGGTGGGGTGGGCTCAGGCCCGGAGGCCTCGGCGCAGTCGGCGGCCCAGCAGTTCGACGCCGATGCTGACCAGGAGTGACGTCAGCAGGACACTCGTGACCACCGGGAAGTCGAAGGACGCGAGGCGGTCGCCAAGGAGGACTCCCAGGCCCGCGGCGCCCACGACGCCGACCACGGCGGTGTCGCGCACGCAGATCTCGAAGCGGTAGAGCGTGTAGGTGATCAGGTGGTTCGCGGACGGTGGGGCCATGGTGGCGACGGACGCGACCGCGCGGGGGACGCCGGCGCCCAGCAGGTAGTCACGCGGGCCCAGGTCCATGGTTTCCCAGGCCTCGGCGACCAGGCGGGCGAGGATGCCGCCGGTGTAGAGGCCGAGGGCGAGGGCGCCGGGCAATACGCCCGGGAAGAGCGCCAGCAGTGCGACGATCGCCCACACCGTCGGGGGGATCGACCGCAGGATCAGGAGCAGGATGCGGGTCGTCCACCAGACGATCCGCCGGGCCCAGCGCGCCCAGATCCGGCCGTCCGCACCGCGTCGGCCGGCTCGTGGGCGGGTGGCCCAGGGGCCCACGACCAGAGTGATCACGACCGCCACGACCATGGCGAGCACGGCCATGGCCACGGTGTCGAAGGCGGCACCGGTCAGCGCCCGCCATCCGCCCTCGGGGAGTACGGGCGGCCACAGGTCGGACAGCAGTCGGCCGCCGAGTTCACGGGTGCGGGCCGAGGTGAGTCCGGCCAGTGAGAGGCCGGACCACCACCAGGCGACCGCGATGGCCGGCACCACCATGGCCAGCGACCAGCGGGTCGCATGGGACGGACCACGCGGCGACCGGCCCGCATCGAGGGACGGCTCACGTCCGACCGACCCGCCCGCCTCGCGGGAACGCCCACCCGCCTCGCCGGACGGCTCACGACCGACCGACCGGCCCGCCTCGCGGGATTGCTCTCGACCCACGGACCAGTCCGCGCAGGTCACCACCGCGACATCCGAGCGGACGCGGCTGCTCCACAGCTCGACGGCCGCCGCGAGTGCAAGCAGCGCCGCGACGAGCGTCCAGACCTCGTCCCAGTTACGCGACTGAAGGCTCACCGTCAGCTCGAACCCCAGCCCTCCGACGCCCGCGACCCCGAGCACGACCGCGGACCGGAGGGCGCACTCGAACCGGTAGAAGGAGTACGACAGGAGCAGCGGGGCGGTGCCGGGCAGCAGGGCGTAGGCCAGCGCGGAGCACCGCTTGGCTCCGGCCGCGCGCAGCGAACGCAGCGGGGCGTCCGGTACCGCGTCGAAGGTCTCCCCGAAGACCTGGGCGCTCTGCGCGCCGAAGGGCAGTGCGAGCGCCAGGACGGCGACGAGCGGATCGAGACCGAGCACGCTGACGAAGAAAAGCGCCCACACCAGCTCGTGCACCGAGCGGACGGCCACCAGTACGCCGCGCACGACAAGCCGCACCCCACGTACCGGCCACGGAAGACGGCCACCCCACGCCACATCACTCAGCACCAGGCCACCGATCAGGCCCAGCACCAGCGCCCCCACCGTCCCGAGCAGCGCCAGGGCCAGCGTCGTCGCCGTCGCCTCCAGCACCACCGAGAGGAACCCGGCCTCCAGGGAGGGGTGCAGCGCACTCGCCGCGACGTCGTCGAGCAGGGCGAGACCACCCTGGTTGACCAGCTCGCCGCCCGAGGGGACAGCGCGCAGGGTCGCCCAGGCCAGCAGGACGACCACGGCGACAAGCGTCACGAGCCTTCGGAGCCCTACCCTCCGCCCGCTCACGGCCTTTCGCCCCGGCGCGGGCGACGACGCGGTCGGTGGCGTGGGCGGGGCGTCGAGCTGGAGTGTCATACGAGCTCGTACAGATCGCGCAGGGCCGAGTCCTGCACCTCGGCGGCCGGGCGGTCGAGGACGATCCGGCCCTCGCGCAGGCCCACCACGCGCGTGCAGTGCTCGCGGGCGAGTGCGGGCTGGTGAAGGCTGACGACCAGCGTCCGCAGGGGCGATGAGGTAGGTGAGGCAGGTGAGGCAGGTGACGTACTCGTCGACGAGGGGGTGCCGAGCAGGTCGAGGATCCCCGCGGCCCGTACCGGGTCGAGGCTGGAGACCGGCTCGTCGGCCACGACGAGCTCCGGCGACTGCACCAGGAGCCGGGCGATCGCCACCCGCTGCCGTTCACCGCCGGAGAGGCGCTCGGTGCGTTCGTGGAGGGCCCAGCCCAGGTCGACCCGGTCGAGCGCGGCCCGGACCACGTCGAGCGAGCGCGGCCAAACCAGCGAGGCCAGCGCACGGGCGGTGCTCCACTGGCCGAGCCTGCCCGCGTTGACGTTGTGCAGCACCCGGACCTGCTCGATCAGGGCGAGGTGCTGGCTCACCGAGCCGATACGCCGCTGAAGGAGCCGTAGCCGCGCGGCAGTCACGCCCGCGAGGTCCTCACCGAAGACCTCCACCGTGCCCGTGGTCGGTTCCAGCGAGCCGTTGAGAAGGGCCAGGAGGGTGCTCTTGCCGGCGCCGCTCGTACCGAGCACCGCGACCCGTTCCCCGGCATGGATCGTGAGGTCCAGCTCGCGCAGCGCCTCGTGCGAGCCGAACCGGCGCCCCGCACCGCGGAGTTGGACGACGGGAGCACCTGAAGTCCCGGTCACCGCAGCAGCCCCAGGTCTCGGGCCACGTCCTCGATCCGGTCGTACGCGGAATTCCTGGCAGGTACGAAGGACTTGGCGCCGAAGAGTTTCAACAGCTCGGCGTCCTCGGCCTTCCGGTGGTCGAGCCCGAGGAGCAGGTCCAGCACCTTCTTTCGCGTACCGGCGCCGAAGGTGTCGTCGAAATCGGGACGTACGAGCCAGTGGTAGTCGGCGTAGCCGGGGGTGCGCCACAGCACGACCACCTTGCTCAGGTCGACCTCCTTCGCCTCGACCGTGGCCTTCCACACCTGCTCGTTGACGGCGCCGACCTCGAAGCTGCCCTGGGCGACGACCTCGATGGTGGCGTCGTGGGAGCCGGAGAATCCTGGTTTCCCCCGCAGTTCGCTCGGCTCGAGACCGGCCTGGCGCATGAAGTACTGGGGCATCAGCCGCCCGGAGGTGGACGTCTCGCTGCCGAAGCTGAGCGTGTGCCCCGCGAGGGTGCGCAGGTCGTCCGCCTTGGCGAACGGCCGCAGCCCCGAGTCCTTGTGGGCGATGAACAGGCTGTGGAAGTCGGCGTCGATGTCGCGTTGGGCGATGGCGTCGGCGCCCGGTACGCGCTCGCGTGCCTGGACGCCGGTCAGCCCGCCCATCCAGGCCAGGTGGATGTCGCCGATCTCGAAGGCCCGTACGACGGCGGTGTAGTCGGTGACGGGGCGATAGGCGACCTTGAGGCCGGTCGCGTCGGCGAACCGCTCGGCCACGGCGGGATAGAGCCGGTTCAGCAGTTCGGGGTCCTGATCGGGAATGGCGGAGATCCCGAGTTGTCGCGCACGCGACCCGCTGCCGCTTCCGCTGGCGCTGCCGCCGCAGGCGCTCAACAGCGCCGTCGCTCCGGTGGCTCCGGCACCCAGGAGAAACGTACGGCGGGTCATCGGTCGTACAGGCATGGACACTTCCTGGTTCCTGGCCTTCCTGTTGGTCCTGGGTCTGGCCGGGTGATCGGGGGACTCAGTCGCGCGGCGACGGCGACGCGCGCCCCGGTGCGGCGGCGACCGTCACGGCGACCACGGCGACGGACAACAGGAAGGCCGCCGAGGTCGCGGTGCCGCCCAGGGAGGGGTCGCTGAAGCCGATCTGGGCGTACAGGGACAGCGCGGCGCCCACCCCGACGACTGCCGCCATCCAGCCGAGGATGGCGATCCGGCCGAGGGTGGCCACGAGTACCAGTGCGCCGGCCACCAGCAGTACGAGGCCGCCGAGGAGGTTGTACGCGCCGAGGCTGACCGACGGATCGGCGGAGCCGAGGATGTAGCCGCGCGGGTCGAGCGGATCGTCGCCGGCCGTGCCCGCCACGGTGACGGCGCCGGCGATGACCGCGACCGCGCCCCACACCAGACCGAGGCTCCGGGCGGAGCCCGTGCGGGAGCGCACCGCGTCGACGGCGAACGCCCGCCCCGCCGAGGAGAAAAGGATCACCACATGGCCGCCGATCATCAGCCAGTACGCCCATGGCCATTCGTGCGGCCCATAGGCGACCGAAAGCCCGATGGCCAGGGACTGGGCGATCCCGAGCAGCGCGGCAGGCCGCACCCAGGCACCGGTCAGCAGCAGCACGGCGAGCACGGTCTCGGAGATCAGCACGCCCCAGCCGAAGACCTCGATGTTGGGCAGTACGGCGTGCTCCACGATCCAGCTGTACGGCGGGAGCACCGGGTCGTTCACGGCGAAGGCGGTGAACTTGTAGAGCCCTGTGTTCGTGTCCTCCCCGAAGTCCGGGGGCCGCTTCCACGCCACGTTGTAGAGCCACATGAGCCCGAGCAGGATGCGCAGGAAGGCGGCGGCTACGGCCTGTTGACGAGGGACGGGGTCGGTCGCGGGGGCGAAGAGCCAGCGTGTGAGCGCGAGTCCGGGCGTACGAGTTCTCCGAGGCTGAGGCGTGTCAGGCACAGCGGAACACCTCGCGTCCCGACCGGTCGGCGGCGTCCTGGACGGCGAGCGTGTCCCGTACGACTCCGAAGACCTCGGCGAGCGGCAGCGGGGCGTCGGCGATCCGCAGATGCGGGTTGGTGACCGCCACCGGATGCCACCAGGCGCCGTCCACGGTGAGCGTGGGTTCCGGCTCCAGGTTCTCCAGCGCCACGTGTACGCCCTTGTCGGCGAAGCCCTCCTGGGCCACCGGCCGGATGATCCGGTCCGGCGGGGCGATGTGAGCGTCGTCGAGGCGCCGGTGCAGCGCCTCGGCACCTTTCGGGTCCTCGTCGTACAGCGTGGCGGCCACCCGCACCCGGAACCCGAGCGAACGGGCCAGCTCGATCCCGTCGAACGCCCGCGCCCACGAGCCCGCGCCCCGCTGCCGGTCGTGCAGTTCGGGGGTGGCCGAGTCGAGGCTGATCTGGAGGACGACGTCGCGGTCCATGCTTTCGAGGGTCTTACGGCGGGTGCCCTTCGCGAAGATCATTCCGTTGGTCAGTACGGTGCGTTCCAGACCGTCCGCCGCCTCGCTGAGGGCGCCCAGCTCCGGGTGCATGAAGGGCTCGCCGCCGGTGAGGAACACCTCGCGACCGCCCTGGGCCCTGAACTCGTCGAACACCGCGGCTGCGAGGGCCGGTTGGAAACGCCGGGCGGCGGCCTTCGGGGAGGACTCGGCGCAGCAGTAGCCGCAGGCGAGGTTGCAGTCGAAGTTGGTGTAGATCCACAGCCGCCTGCCCACGGGCGTCCGCTCACCCTGGCTGAAAACGGTGCCCGGCTGCTCCGTACGTCCGCTCTTGTCCCGCGCACCGGACTTGCTGACGGCGAACCACCAAGGCCCCTGGTCCGACTCGGCCACCCGGGTGACGACGTCGTGCCCGACCAGCTCGGCCCAGACCGGCAGATCGACGTCGACGCTCGCCTCGGCGCTGCGCACTCCGAGCAGCTGACCGGGCTCAAGCCGCCGCATCGCGCGGGTGATCAGCAGCAGCAGGCCGCTGCCGCAGTCCATGTCACCGCCGTCAACCAGGGCATCGACTTCGCCGAGGGGATTCGGCGGATTCGGCGCCCGGTCCACACCTGTCAGTTCGACCATGGTTCCGACCGTAGCCATGGCCGGGCACGACAGGCAGTGGCTGGATCCTTACCGAACCATGACGGCGCCCGCCCGGGGTGCCGAGGCAGGCGCCGCAGGTCTACGGTCGAACCATGACCGACCACGGCATCCAGCGCCCCGACGCCCCGGCGGCCCGGACGGAGTTCTGGGAAGGCGTCCACCACAGCAAGGACGTCGATGGAGTCTCCTGGTGGCAGTCGGTTCCGGGACTTTCCCTGGGCCTGGTCGACAAGGCCGGAGTCGGCCTCGACGAGCCGATCATCGACGTGGGCGCCGGCTGGTCGACCCTGGTGGACCACCTGCTCGAACGCGGCTACCGCGACCTGACGGCGGTGGACCTGTCCACCACCGCCCTCCAGACGGTCCGCGACCGCCTCGGCCCGGAAAGCGCGGACGTCACCCTCACCGTGGCCGACGTACTCGACCTGCGCATGGGCCGCGAGTACGCCCTGTGGCACGACCGCGCCGTCTACCACTTCCTCACCGAGCCCGACGAACGCGCCGACTACCTGACCTCCCTGAACCGCTCCCTGCGCCCCGGCGGCCGGCTCGTCGTGGCGACCTTCGGCCCCGACGGCCCCACCACCTGCAGCGGCCTCCCGATCGTCCGCTATACCCACACCGAGCTGGCCGCCGAGTTCCCCGGCTACGAACTCGTCGACACCGCGGGCGAAGAACACGTCACCCCCTGGGGCACGTCCCAGCAGTTCACGGCAATTCTGATGCACCGCCGTTGAGCGCACTGTCAGGCCGGCAGTCACGTCATGTGCACCTGGAGCGCCGCCCGTACGCCCGACTCCAGCGCCCCCTCGATCCACGACGGCTTGACCGACGTGTGGTCGCCGGCGAAGTGGAGGGGACCTTCGGGAGCACGGATGGCGGCCAGGAGCTCGGTGTGCTGGCCGGGCAGGAGAACGGACGCCTCGCCGTACGCGTACGGATCGCGGAGCCAGCTCTGGGTGCGGCCCGCGCCCGTGTAGAAGACCTCTAGGCGCTGGCCGTACACCTGCTGGAGCCCGCGCAGCGCATGCGGATAGCGGGCGTCGTCGTCGAGGGAGTCCCAGCGGGAGGCGTCGTCGGCCCAGCTGTAGGAGGCGAGGACGACGCCTCCCTTGCTGCCGGGGACCGGGTGGGAGGGGTTGATCATGAAGCGGTTGGAGTTGTCGGAGACGGAGCCGCCGCCGATGATGCGCGCCGCCTCGGGCTGGTCGCGGCCGGCCCAGCGGTTGGCCGCGTAGTGGGCGCGCTGCGCGTCACTGATGTGCCCGTCCGGGACGGAGGAGTGCGCGCCCAGCAGACTTCCGTCGGCGGGCGCCTTGCCGCGGCGGTAGTCGTCGTACAGCCCGGGGCGTACGGCGTCGAGCTCCCGCTTCCAGTCATCTTCGTCGAACTCCCACCAGCGGCGGGCGAATTCGAGCAGCACCTTGGTCGCGCTGTCGTAGTGCAGCTCGGCGACGGCACGGCGTTTGCCGTACGACATCAGCGGCCTGACCTGAACCTGCCGCAGCCCGGAGAACGGCACGGTGACGATCGCGAGGTCGCCGGTGAACTCCTCCCGTACGACCTTGCCGTCGCGCCCCTCGGACACCGTGTCGATCCATACGTGCGGGCCACCGGGGCGGACATGTGACGGGTCGTCGTGCCGGTCCGGATCCCAGTACTCGATGTGCGTCGCGCGCCGGTCGAGACGCAGCAGGTCGCGTACCTCCCGCAGCAGCGCGTCCGGGAGGGTGGCCGTGCCGCCGGTCAGCTCCCAGAACTCGGTGTCCGGGCTGATCAGCGACTGGCTGATGAAGCTGTGCACGAAGGACAGCGGCAGCCGTGAGGTCAGGTTCTCCAGGGTGCCGACCAAATCGATGGTGCGCTCGTCGAGGCCTGCCCGCTCGGTCAGGAACCGGTACATGGACCAGTCGCCGTACCGCTGGATCACCCGCGCCCAGCCGCGCACCCGCTCGGGCATGGGCTTGTCGACGCGCTTGCCGTCAGGACCGGCCGTGCTGAACTCGTCGCGTACGGGGTCGAGGGCGTCGCGCAGAATCTTGCTTGAGGGTGTGTCCCAGTACTTGCGCGGCACCCCGAAGGACCGGTTGACCTTGCGCGGCGCCTCGGCGTACTCGGAGCGGCGTACGCGGATGCCGTTGACGTGCAGCCAGGCATGGTTGACGGCCTTGCCCTCGCCGTCGACGTCCACGAGGTGGAACCGCCGCTTTTCGAGACCCAGTTGGCCGATCAGGCTCATCACCAGCGGATGGCTGCCGGGGATGCGCATGGCACCGGCCTCGGCGTACTGCCGCGCATCGGCGAACGGCTGCGCCGCCTGCTCGTGCCCGCCGGTACGGAAGGTCTTGATCCGGCCGCCGACACGGTTGCCGTTGGCCTCCAGCAGCGTGACCTCGTGCCCGGCCCGCTTGAGCAGCCAGGCCGCCACAAGCCCGGCCGGGCCCGCACCGACCACCAGGACCTTCTTGGCCCCCTTGGTCTTCGGGCGGGGCAGACCGGAGCCGAGGATCTTCTTGTACGTCGGCACCAGCGGCCGGTTGTCGTCTTCGACGACCAGCAGCGCGCGGGCGACGGCGAGACAGGTGGCCCAGTCGGCGGTGGATCTCGGCGGGCAGGGTGCCTGTTGAGGCCCGGCAGGCGCCTGCCGAGGCTCGGCTGGCGCGTGTTGAGGGTGGGCGGGCGCCGCGACGGCCTCGCCCGCTGTGGCCGAGCCAAGTGCCGTCACAGTCGCGGCGGTACCGGCCACGGCCGTGAACTGCCGCCGGGAGAACGGACGATGGGTGCTGGCTGCGGTGCGGAGTTCATCCATACGTCCTGGATAGGCGTGCCGGCGTACGTCCGACAGAGCGATCCCAGTTGATCACCTGAACGTGCGAGCGCAGGGGGTGCGACCACTGCCGCACCCACTGCCCGAGCGCATGTGACGCCTCGTCACGCCCCCTAACACCACCGCCGATCAGGCGCCGAGAGGTTTGCGGCGACGTTCGCCCAGCGCGCGCCGCCCGGGGCCATGCCTCGTGACGCCGCCAGCGGCGCCGCTGGCAGACAACTCCGCAATGCGGTGTACGTCGGTCAGGGACTCACTCATCCGCGCGAGCAGGAACCGGAGTTGGGCAGGGGTGGCCTTGTGATCGGTGAGCATGTCGGCGGCGTAGTCGAGGAGGTCGCCGGCCATGCCGAGTTGAACGCTTTCGATGTTGTCCGCGACGCGGGAGAGATAGCCGGTGCCATCGCCGATGAGGTAGGCGGGCCGGCCCTCAGGGGTGGACCATGGAAGCAGTCGCGGGGTGTCGGTGCGGTCGGTCATGCCGACACCTCCACGCCCCGGATGAAGCGTGACCCGAGGGGTACACCCGTCGCCCGATGACGGCCTCGGGCGGGGAACAGGAACCGCAGCAGCGGCTCGATCAGCCTCGCGACAGCGTGGGACATGTCATCAACTCCCTTGTGGTTGACGGCCACGCCCCTGATCCGGTGATGACAGCTACAGGGGAGGCGGTAACGGCGACTGCCTCGAAGTGATCGACGGACACACCACCGTCCCCGTCCGCGACTCCAAGAACCCCCACGGTCCCGCCCTACTCATCGCGGCGGGTGGTTGGTCCTCGTTCGTCGGCGCCATCAAGCGCGGCAAGTTCCCCGTCTGAGCTCAGCACGTCCCCGACCAAGGTGCCCCTGTCATGTCTGACAGGGGCACTGTCCCAATGCGGCGAGGTCGGCTCAGAGCGCGATGAGACCCGCGGTCGTCGGCTTGAACCCGCAGGCGTCGAAGTAGAACGGCTGCAGGTCGTCCTCGAAGTCGGCGTGCAGCCATTCGCATTGGGCCGTACGGGCCTGTCGGGCGGCCTCGGCGACGAGCCCGGCTCCGATCCCGGAGCGGCGGTGGCTCGCTGCGACCACGGTGTCCAGGATGAACGCGTGGACGCCGCCGTCCCACGCGACATTCACGAAGCCCACGAGATCACCGTCATGGCGTGCACAGACCCAGCCGAGGCTGTGACGCCGCACCCGTGCCAGCCAGTCGACATCCGAGGTCCGATGGCCGAATCCCGCCGCATGCAACGCGTTGAGAGCTGCGTTGTCGAAGTCGCCCCGCCACTCGTACGTGATCGTCATGACGAGAGCGTAGACCGCCGATTCTGGTGAACTGCTTGTGGCCGCGGTGTTGATCGTCCTTGCGGCGGGCCGCCTTGGAGTAAGCCCGTATTCGGCCTGCGCCGCAGTCAGCGCTTGCGGGCCATCGCGACGTAGCAGGACACCTCAGCGTCCGAGACGTCGGCGGTTACCCTGCTGGACTCGGCCAGGCCGTCGGTGTTCCAGCGATGGGGTACCTCCACACCGGGCGGGACGATCTCCAGTCCGTCGAGGAAGCGTTCCACCTCCGCCTTGGAGCGGGCCTGCGCCGGGATGCCGGAGGACTCGTACACCTGCACCGCACGGCCGATGCCCTCGGGGTCGAAGTCCGCCGTGACATGTGACATCACCAGGTGGGAACCGGGCGCCAGGGCTTCCATCAGGCGTCCGACCATGCCGTACGGGTCGCGGTCGTCGGGGAAGAAGTGCAGGACGGCGTTCAGGCTGAGGGCAACCGGGCGGCTCAGGTCGAGGGTGGAGGTCAGCTCCGGGGCGGCGAGGAGCGCGGCGGGGTCGCCGGCGTCCGCCTCCACGAACGCCGTACGGCCCTCGGGGACGCCGCTCAGCAGCCGGGCGGCCTGCGCGCGGACGACCGGGTCCCGGTCCACGTACACGACACGTGCGTCGGCCGCGACCTCCTGCGCGATCTCGTGCAGGTTGGGGCTGGTGGGGATCCCGGTGCCGATGTCCAGGAACTGGCGCACGCCCTGTTCGGCAAGGAAACGGGTGGCGCGGTGCATCCACACCCGGTTGCTGCGTGCGATGACGATGATGCTCGGGAAGGCGGCGATCGCCCGGCCGGCGGCGGCGCGGTCGGCGGCGTAGTTGTCGCGCCCCCCGAGGTAGTAGTCGTACATGCGGGCACTGTGCGGCTGATCGGTACGCAGATCCGTGGCGCTCATGTCGGACTCCTCCCGTCGGTCCAGCCGCCCGTGGCCGGTCAGGTACCGCGTGCGGCGCGGGCGTACCGAGGCTAACCGAACAACTTCCGTTGTGCAGCGCCGAGTTGACGCGTCGGACGGCGAGGACACGGGCCCTCACCGTCCGCCACCCATCGATCCGCGTCAGTCCGCCGTCTGCGCCGGGTTCGCCGTGACCCTGCGCAGCAGTGGCCGGCTGGCGGCGATCGTGGCGAGCATGGCCAGGGTGCCTACCGTCACGCAGAGGGTCAGTTGCAGGGCGCCGGAGGCGTTCATCGTGCTGTCGGCCGCCTTGTTGAGCTGGAAGGCGCCGTAGACGCCCATCGCGGTGGTGCCGCCGGCCAGGACTGCCAGGGGGAGGGCTGTTTCGCGGGTGCGGGCGCGGTCCAGCAGCTTCAGGGGGGTGCCGGCCAGGCGCAGGAGGCTATAGACGCGGCGGCGGTCGAGGACGTTCGCGGCGGCGGTCAGGCCGGCGGAGACGGCGGCGACCAGGAAGCTCATGGCCAGGGTGGCGGTGCTGACCACGCCGATGCGGTCCACGCCCACGTTGTCGTATGCGGTCCTGTAGTCCTGGGTGAACGGCAGCCGGCCCGCCCCGACGGGCGTCAGCGCGGTGACGGCGGCGTCGAGCTGGTCCTCACCGCCGGAGACACGGGCGATCAGGCCCGGGGTTCCGCCCAGCGCGCTGTTGAAGTCGTCCTCGGAGGGGACGGTGACGGTGGCGGTGACGCCCGCCTCGCGCAGCAGCGTGCGGGCTTCGGCGACGGTGCGCAGGCTGGGCGCGGAGTCCCCGGTGGTTACGGCGACCTGGCCCTGCTGCCCGGGGAGGCCGAAGTGCAGCTGGCTGACGGAGAAGAACCCGGCGACGAAGCCGGCCAGGACCAGACCGCTGACGGTGCGCCAGGCGCCGCTCGGGTCGTCGCTCAGCCGGCGGGCCGCCAGCAGGGTCGCCGGGCGGCGGGCGTAACGGCCAACGATCCGGCCCAGCCGGTCCACGACCCACGGGCCGAAGAGCCAGAACGCGCCGTAGAACAGCACCAGCAGGGCGACCATCTGCCGGGCGCCGAGCTGGCCGCCCTGCGTGGAGAAGAAGACATAGCCCAGCACCCCGGCGAACAGTACGAGCCGGATCATGCGGGTGCGGCGCGGATTGGCCTGCTGGGCGACGCCCAGCGGGGAGGTGGCGACCTGGCGCAGCATCGTCACGGCGCTGACCGTGATGAGCGCCGTCACCGCGAGCACCACGGCCGCGAACCAGGGCAGGCCCACCCACAGCTGCCCGGTGTACCAGCCGCCGATGCCGTACGGCATCTGGGCGAGGGCGGGCAGCAGCGCCGCGTACGCGAGGGCGCCCGTCAGCGCCCCGGCCCCGCCCACGGCCGCCGCCTCGGCGGCCGTCATCGCGATGATCTGCCGCGGAGTCGCCCCCGCCAGCCGCAGCGCGGCGAGCCGCTGCTCGCGCCGGGCCGCCCCCAGCCGTCCGGCCGCCGCGGCCAGCACGATCACGGGCATCACCAGCAGCGCCACGCCGAGGACCGCGAACTGCTGGTCGGGGGCGGTGAACAGGCTCGCCTTGGTGGACGTGAAGCCGGCGACCTCGGCGCGGGCAGTCTGCCCCGCGTCGAACCAGTTGCCGCCCCCGGCCGCCTTGGACACCGCCGGGTCCGACGGCGCCCGTCCCACCACGGCGACGAGTTCGTCGGGGGAGGCGAGACCGGCCGCGCCGATCGTGCCGTACGACTCCGGCTTCGGGAACCGGTCGGCCAGCTGGTTCGCGGGCAGCTCGCGCATCACCTCGGCCAGCGCCGGGGACACGTACACCTCGCCCCGCTTGGGGAAGCTGCTCAGGCCGGGCGGGGCGGGAGTTGCCTTGCGGTCCGGCAGCTGGGCCAACGACACGACGCTCACGGGCTCGTGGCGTACGTATGTCGTGGTGAGCGCCTGGACGGCGGTGGCCTGCCGCGCCGGTGCGGCGTCGGGCGTACGCCAGTCGGTGCGGTCGGCGCGGGCACCGGAACCGAGACTGACGGCGATCATCATGAGCAGCACGAACGCGCTGACGGCGGCGACCACGGCGGCCAGCAGCTGGCTCTGCAGGCCACGGCGGCCGGATGACCGGGCGAGATGCCAGGTCAGGGGCAGGACAGGGGAACGCATGAGGTCTCCGGGAGGGTGGCGGGGTCGGGCGACCGGATACGGGCGGTATCCGGGAGGGGTCGGCTCAAGCGACCGTGTACTGGCTGTAGTTGCTGATCCGGCCGTCCCGTACCTGGAGGATCCGGTGGCAGTGGGCGGCGACGTCCGCGTCGTGCGTGACCATCACCAGGGCGGCTCCCTGGGCGCGGGTGACGGAGGTCAGCAGCTGGATGACCTCGGTGCTGGTGTTCTGGTCCAGTGCGCCGGTCGGCTCGTCGGCGAAGACCACGTCCGGTTCGACGACGAGCGCGCGGGCGATGGCGACGCGCTGCGCCTGGCCGCCGGACAGCTGACCGGGACGGCGGCGCTCCAGGCCCTCGAGGCCGAGCGGCGCGAACCAGCGGCGAGCCCGCTCGACGGCGGCCTTACGGGGCACCCCCTCCAGCATCAGCGGCAGCGCGACGTTCTCCTCCGCTGGCAGCTCCGGCAGCAGCTGGCCGAACTGGAAGACGAAGCCGAAGCGCTTGCGGCGCAGCGCGCTGAGCTTGTTCTCGCCGAGGCTGTCGATGCGCTCGCCGCCCAGCAGCACCTGGCCGCCTTCCGGGCGGATGACCCCGGCGAGGACATGGAGGAGCGTCGACTTGCCGGAGCCGGACGGGCCCATGATCGCCAGTGAGTCGCGCTCGCGGACCTCCACGTCCACGCCCGCGAGGGCCATGGTGGAGCCGTACTTCTTGGTGAGGCCGTGACCGGCCAGGACGGTGCTCATGATGTGTCTGCCCTCTCTCGGATGGCTTATCGGCCGGCTTTTCGGACGGCTTCTCAGCGCTCGAACTTCCAGGTGACGGCGGAGTCCGACGCCTTCACCACGGTCACGGGAATGGACACGCTCTTGCCGCCGTCGCCCTTGCCGGTGCAGGTCACCTTCGTCCCGGCGGCGGCCTTGAGGTCCGGGCAGCGCACCTTGGACACCTCGCTGCCGACCCAGGGCAGCGGGTGGTACTTGCCCTCGGTGCGGGCGGCGACGATGCTGCCCTCCAGCGCCTCGTGACCGTCCACCTTCGCGTCCAGCACGGGGTGGTCGAGGCCGGTGGTGGACTCGGTGCCGGACAGCAGATAGGTGCCGACACCCCCGACGGCGACCACGGCGGTCGCCCCGCCGATGAGGCTGACGAGAAGGTTGCGCTGCATCGGGTACTCCTGAAGTCGGAGGAGCGGGGCCCCAGTTGACCTGATGACAGGTCACTGTCGGCCGTGGTGGGGAGGAAGTGGCTCCAGCCTCGCCCGCGGGCCCGGGCGCGCGCCTCAGCCGAACGGTCACAAGGGCCTGGCTCGCGCGGCGGCTCCTCGGCCATTCGGCCGAGGCCGGTGCCGACGACCGCACTTACGGCGACTGCGAAGCCCTGACGGTCGCGGGAGCCCGACGGTTGTGTGCTGTTGGCCACGTGCTCACGGCCGTCGCCCCGTCCTGCGCGACAGCTATCGTGGCGAAGCAAATCGAACGTGATGTACGTGAGCAAAGTTGGCGGAGGCTGGGACGTGTCGGACGAGGGACGGCTCGTTGCCGGGCGTTACCGGCTGGCCGAGCGGATCGGCCGTGGTGGCATGGGCACGGTGTGGCGCGCCGAGGACGAGGTCCTGGGCCGCCAGATCGCGCTGAAGCAACTGCACGCGCACCACCACCTGTCCGACGACGAACTGGCCACGCTGTACGAGCGCATGCGGCGCGAGGCGCGCAGCGCGGCCCGGATCGCCCATCCCAACGTGGTCGTCGTGCACGACGTCGTGGACGACGGGGGGCTGCCCTGCATCGTCATGGAGTACGTGCCTTCGGTCACACTCGGCGACGTGCTCAAGGGCGACCGGACCCTGTCGCCCGAGGAGGCGGCCCGGATCGGCCTGGGCATGATCGCCGCACTGCGCGCCGCCCACGCCGCCGGAGTGCTGCACCGCGACGTCAAGCCCGGCAACGTACTGCTCGCCTCCGACGACCGCGTGGTGCTCACGGACTTCGGCATCGCGATGACGGACGGCACCTCGACGCTGACGAAGACCGGCGAGATGGTCGGTTCGATCGACTACATGGCGCCCGAGCGGATGCGGGGCCTCACCCCCGGACCGGCCTCGGACCTGTGGGCGCTGGGCGCCACGCTCCACCAGGCGGTGGAGGGACGGCCACCGTTCCGCAAGGACACGGCGATGGAGACGGCGTACGCCATCGCCACCGACCCCCTGGGACCGATGACGCAGGCCGGTCCTCTGGAACCGCTCATCGAGGCCTTGCTGGTCAAGGACCCGGACGAGCGGCCTTCGGCGGAGCAGACGGAGCGGGCGCTGCGGACCATACGGGCCGGACGGCCGACGGAGGTGCATCGGGCTGCGGCGTTCGCGGGCACGGGGACGCGGACGGGCTCGGTCACCGGTTCGACGGCAGGTTCGGTGACGGGCTCAGCCGGCGGTCAGGGCCGAGGGCCGGACGTACCGGATGCGTCAGGGGTGCCGGACGCGCCGGGCGTACCCAGCAGGACCGACGACGGCAGGACCGACGACGGCAGGGCCGGCCGCGGCCGGAACGGCAAGCGCCGCGCCCTGCTCTGGAGCACCGTGGCGGCGGCGGTGGCGGGCGCGGCCGTGGCAGGCACCCTCTACGCGACGACGTACGGGGGCGGGGCGACCGATGACGGCGCGCGGAACCCCGGTCCGAGCGCCGCACCGCCGTACAAGCCCCCGCCCGTGCCCGAGGGCTACCACTTGGTCCGCGACAAGCGCCACGGCGTCGCCTTCCCCATCCCGGACGGCTGGAAGCTCGACAGGAAGACCCCCGAAGGCGTCACCTACGTCGACCCGACCGAGCTGGCCGAGATCACCATCGGCGTCGTGGACCCCGCCGGCTCCCACCCCGTCGAGCACTTCGAGAACATCGAGGCCAACACCAAGGTCAACTACCCGACGTCGTACCGGAAGCTGCGCATGCAGAAGACCTCGTTCCGTGGACAGCCCGCGGCGGTATGGGAGTTCACGTTCCAGGGCCGCGCCCGGGCGTTCCGCGCCATCGACCTCGGGTACGGCCGTGAGGGCGCCAAGGAGTACGACATCTACCTCTCGGCCCCGGACGCCCAATGGGCCACCTACCGCCCCGTCTTCGACAAGGTCAGGAACGGCTTCACCACGACGGGCTGAGGCGAAGACGTACAGCCGCAGCACCAGGAAGCGCCCGATTCCGGCGAGCCCGGAAGCGCTGAGGTACACGGCCTGCTCGGTCAGCATCCCAGGCGACGACTGCACCGTGTGGAGGCCGAACATCGCCGCACAGGTCACCAGATAGGCCGCCGTGGCCGATCCCGCGGACTGCCAGTGCTGACGCCATCCGGCCCGCCGCCCGGCCCCGAAGGTGAAGCGCGCGTGCAGCTCCGTGCACAGGAGGGTGGAGCCGACGGTGATCAGGGCGTTCGCCACCGCCCAGGGCATCAGCGCGGCCAGCAGGCCCACGGCACCACTGGAGAGGACCCCGACCCCGCCGCCGCACAGGACGAACCGGGCGAAGGAAGCGATGGGGCCGGGGGTTACGTGGGATACGGGGGATACGGATGCGGCCGAACTCGGGCGTATGTCGGCCGCGTTCATGACTGTTACCTTCCGGCAGGTGGGAGCGGTGAACCTCTGGGATCAACTGCTCCCACCCTGCCGCCACCAGCTCACGAGCACGATGACGCCCACTCCCGAACCGAAGGTAGGGCTGGCTCCACCATGAGGGCGGGGGCTACTCCGCCAACGACGTCCGCGATCGCGTCAGCGACCCGCCGCCTCCTTGCGCAGGAACCGCCGCAGCCGGGCCTCCGGCCACGTGTTGATCACGTCGTCCTTGGTGAGCCAGCCCCGCTGCGCCGTACCCACGCCGTAACGCATGTTGGCCAGGTGGAGAGTGGCGTGGGCGTCGCTGTCGACGGCGAACTTCACCCCGTGCCGCCGCGCCCGCACGATGTCCTCGTCCCGCAGGTCGAGGCGGTCCGGATGGGCGTTGATCTCCAGGGCTGTGCCGGTGCGCGCGCAGGCGGCGAAGACCGCGTCGAGGTCGACGTCGATGCCCGGCCGTTTGCCGATGATGCGGGTCGTGGGGTGGCCGATGATGTTCACGTACGGGTTCTCGCAGGCCCGGACGAGGCGTCGGGTCAGCGCCTCGCGCCCCTGGTTGAAATGGGAATGCACGGAGGCCACGCACAGGTCGAAGCCGGACAGGAAGTCCGCGGGCCAGTCCACCTCTCCCTCGGGATCGATGTTCAGCTCGGCTCCGTGGAGCAGGCGCAGGCCGCCGCGCCGCCCTCTTGTGCGGTACGTGCCGTCCAGCTCTCGTACGCGCTCCCGCTGGGCCAGCATCCGTTCGTCGGTCATCCGCTGCATGTAGAGGTTCGGTCCGTGGTCGGTGATCGCGAAGTACGCGTAGCCGCGTTCGGCCGCCGCCTCGATCATCTCCTCCAGCGGGGCGAGTCCGTCGGTGAGATCGGTGTGCGTGTGCAGGTCTCCCTTGATGTCCGACTCCTCGACCAGGTCGGGCAGTTCACCGTGCAGCCCCGCCTCGATCTCGCCGCGGTCCTCGCGCAGCGTCGGCGGGATCCACGGCAGGCCGAGCCTGGCGTACACCTCCTCCTCGGTCTCGGAGACGATCTTCTCCCCGCTCTCGGCGTCGAACAGCCCGTACTCGGAGAGCTTGAGCTTCTGGTGAACGGCCCGTTCGCGGGTACGGATGTTGTGGGCCTTCGAGCCGGTGAAGTACTGCAGGGCCGCTCCCCACGAGTCCGGCGGTACGACGCGAAGGTCCACGGACAGGCCCTTGGTGGTGCGGATCGACGTCTTCTTCTCGCCGTGCGCGATGACTTCCAAGACGTACGGCAGCTCGGTGAACGCCCGCATCAGCCGCGCCGAACTCCCCGCCGCGGCGAGCACGTCGATGTCGCCGATCGTCTCGCGGAAGCGGCGCAGCGAACCGGCGTAGGTGCACCGCCGGCAGCCGGTGACCCGGGACAGCTCGGTGACGATGTCGTCGGCGAGGTCCATGGCGACGTCGAGCAGGACACGGTCGCCGGAGGACTGGAGGAGTTCGATGCCGTGGAGGATGTTCTCCTCCGTCTTCGGCCCGAAGCCCTTCAGGTCGCGCAGCCGTTCCTCGTGGATGGCGTCGGCCAGCTCCTCGACGGAGGCGATGCCCAGCTCCTCGTACAGCACGCAGGCCTTCTTCGGGCCGAGCGTGGGGATGGCCGTCAGCCGCCGGACCCCGGCGGGGATCTTCGCCCGCAGCTGCTCGACGGCGGACACGCTGCCGCTCTGGAAGTACTCGACGATCTTCTCGGCGGTCGACCTGCCGACGTTGGGGATCTCCTGGAGGCCCTTGACGTCCAGGGTGGCCACATCGGCGTGATAGCCGCCGATCGAGCGCGCGGCCTTCTCGTAGACGCGCGTCCTGTACGCGTCTCCTCCGGTGATCGAGATCAGATCCGCGTACTCCTGGAAGAGCGCGGCGACCTCGTCGTTGGAACGGGCCACACCTCCAGGGTAGGCACGCGCGTCCGGTGATCACTCGGCGAACGGGGCCAGGTCCTTGAGGAGCTGCCCGCCCTGGTCACGGCCGGACTACTCACGGCCGGCGAGTGCTTCAGCGGGAGCCGTACGCAGGGCCCGCCGGGTGGGCACCTCGATGGTGACGAAGGCGAGGCTGATGATCGTGAGCGCCGTGGCGGGCAGCAGCCAGACCGGGCCCGCGGGCCAGGGGCGGTGCAGGAAGCCGAGGCCCAGGAGGGTGAGGGGGATCGCGGCCAGGACCAGACCCGTGGTGAGGGCGGCAGCGGCGATCACCGCGGCCTCGCGGCGCATCATCGCGCGGATCTGGCGCGGCGTGGTGCCGTTCAGACGGAGGGTGGCGATCTCGCCGCGGCGTTGGGCGGTGGTGGCGACGAGCTTGTTGGCGATGCTGAGCAGGAGGTAGCCGAGGAGTACGACGATGGTGGCCAGGTTGACCCACACCTCGGGCGGGGCCTCGCTCAGGCTGCCGCCCGTTCCCGTTCCCGTGTCCGTGGGCTCCACCGTCAGGCCCGGCCGGGACTCGGCGAGCGCCGCGAGCTCGCGCTGCGCCTTCGCCGTGCCGTCCGTGCGGACGAGGATGCTCTCGTCGAGGCCCGTCGCGGTGTGGCCCGCCGCGAGGTCCCGGGAGAGCGCGACCGGGCCGAAGCCGAGTCCGCGGGCGTACACGGCGACGACCTCGGCGTTCACGCGGGTGCCGTCGCCGAGAATCAGGCCGACTCGCCGGCCCGGTTCGGCGCCACGGGAGCGGGCGACATCGCTGCTGACCGCGATGGTGTCGCCGGTGAGCCCGGCCAGGCTGCCAGACCGTACGTCCAAGTCCAGGACGGTCGGCGCGGCCGAAGTCAGGATCATCGCGGAGGAGGATTCGACCTCGTCCTCGCCGAGTAGCTTGTAGGGCCAGATCACGGTCGTGCTGCCGACGGGAGCTGCCGCCCGTACGCCGGAGGTCTCCCGTACCGCGTCGAGCGTGCCCTCGGGCAGCCCTCCGAGGGCCGGTGCGCTCAGGCGTTCCTGTGCGAGGGTGCCGGCGCGAACGTCGTCCGAGGTGGCGGTCATCACGGTCGTCTGGGTGAGGGTGTACGTCAGGACGAACACGACCGCCATGGCGAGCGTGCTGACGACGCCCGCGATGCGCAGGGCGTAACCGCGGACGTTGGACACGGCCAGCCACGTCGGCGCGGAGACACCGGGCCGCAGGCGCCGGGCCAGTGTGTCGCCGACGCCCCGGACCAGGGCGGGGCCCGCCATCGCGAGGCCGATCGCGCCGATGATGCCGGCCATGGAGGTGGCCGTCGAGCCGAGCACGGTCCTCGACAGCAGCGGTACGACAGAGAGAGTCGTCGCGGCGACGATGATCAGCAGTCCGGTACGGGTCCTGATGCGGGACGGATTACGGGGTTCGGTGCGCGACTCGGCGACCGCCTCCGTGGCCGGCATCCGCGACGTACGCCATGCGGCGCCCCTCGCCGACACCTGGACGGCGACGGCCAGCAGGAGGGCGGTGGCGAGCGCGGGCAGCGGGCTGAACGTCAGGGGCAGGGCTTCGGGGAGCACCCCGCGTTCCACCAGCTGCTGCCGGAACTGTCCGGCCAGCAGATACCCGAGGGCCGCCCCGGGCACGAGCGCCACGGCCGCGATCACCGTGGCCTGGGCGGTGGCGAGCCGGCGGATCTGCTTCGGGGTGGCGCCGACGGCCCGCATCAGGGCCAGTTCGCGGCGCTGCCCGGCGATCGACACGCCCAGCGCACCGGCCATGACGAACCCGGTGATCAGCAGGACGATCCCGGCGAGCGAGCCCGCCAGCAGGACGAGGAGTGACCGCGCCGCAACGGCGTCGGGCGCCGCCAGTTCGCCCCGGTCTTCGCCGGTGGCCACCACCAGGTCCGTGCCGCGCAGTTGATCGCGGACGGCTGCGGCGACGGAGTCGGTGGCGCCGGCTTCGGTACGCAGCCCGATGAGGTCGACGGTCCCGGCGCGGGGTCCGCTGTCGCGCCCTGCCAACTGCTCGGCCGTCGGATCGGCGAAGAAGACTCCGGCTCCGGGCGCGTCGACGATCCCTGAGACGCGGTACTCGGCGGCGTCGCGGCCGGCCGCGACGACCTCGACCCGGTCGCCCGCCTGGACACTCGCGGCGGCGGCCATGTCGCGGTCGACGGCGACCTCACCGGAACCGGCCGGCTTCCTGCCGTCGATGGGGGCGTCCTGAAGCAGCCCGGTGGAGGACCAGCCATGCCCCGCCGTCCTCGGATCCTCGCCCGGTACGACCCGGCCGCGCGCGTCGACGAGAGCCGCGGGGAAGCTGACGTCACCGACCACGCCGGTGACCCCGGGCAACTCGCCCAGCCGGTCGACGAGCCGCGCCGGAACCGTCCCCCGCTCCGGCAGTGCGATCGGCAGATCCCCGCCCGGCCGGAAGGTCTGATCCGCCGAGACCACGACGTCCGCCCCACCGAGCCGCCCGACCGGCAGCTGCGACCGCAACCCGGACTCGGCCAGCACTCCGGTACCGGTGACCAGCACCGCACCCCCGAGCACCGCACACCCCACCGCCACCAACGCGGCGACCCGGTGCCGAGCCATACGCACCGCGAGATACAACATGGCCTTCACCCCTCTCCGAGTGCGACGAGACGGGCGGCCAGATCGGCGGCGGTGGGAGCGTGCAGCGTGTCCACGACCCGCCCGTCGGCCATCACCAGGGCCTGGTGGGCCTGGGCGGCGGCGGCAGGGTCGTGTGTGACCATGACCACCGTCTGACGCAGCTCGTCGACGAGGTCACGCAGCAGGTTCAGGACCTCGTGGGCACTGCGCAGATCCAGTGCGCCGGTCGGCTCGTCGGCGAACACGACGGCGGGCCGGGCCACCAACGCCCGTACGATCGCGGCCCGTTGCTGCTGCCCGCCGGAGAGTTCGGCGGGCCGGTGCGTCAGCCGGTCGGCAAGACCGACGCGCTCGATCAGCGTCCGCAGCCACTCCCGATCCGGGGCCCGGCCCGCGAGGCGCAGCGGCAGCGTGATGTTGTCGGCGACGCTGAGCGAGGGCACCAGGTTGTACGACTGGAACACGAAGCCGATGCGCTCGCGGCGCAGTTCGGTCCGGCGGGTCTCGTTCAGGCCCGCGATCTCGTGCCCGTCGATACGGACGCTGCCCGCGGTCGGGGCGTCCAGACCCGCCGCACAGTGCATCAGCGTGCTCTTGCCGGACCCCGAAGGACCCATCACGGCAAGGAAGGTGCCGCGTTCGACAGTCAAGGACACGTCGTCGAGGGCGCGTACGCCTCCGGGATACGTCTTGCCGAGGTGCGCCAGCGCGATGGCGGGGGTGTGGTCCGGGGCCGCCGAGGAGGCCTCGACTCCCTTGAGGAGCCTGCTCATCGACGACCCCGCAGGCCCTGAACGACCAGAGCGGTCAGGCAGACGGCGGTGACGGCGCCGCAGGCGAGGTGCAGAGCCGTGCTAGCGGCGTACGAGGCCACCATGTTGCCGATCACGCTGATCACCAGCACCACCCAGAGGAGGGTGCGCGCGACTCCGGACCCGGTGACGACGGGGAGCGGCTCGCCGACGGGGAGCGGCTTGCCGACGGGGAGCGGCTTGCCGATGGTCTCGGCGTTGGGGTCGACGTACGTCTTGGGGCCGGTGGTGAGGCGGTGGGGGTCGGTCATTTCGGGCTCCTGTTCCTGGTTGCCGGGGAGGCCTGCGGAAGGTTCCGCTGTCGGTCACCGACGCTATGAACCGCGACCCCTACCGGCCGAGCCCGCCTGCCGCCCGGTTCGAGGTACAGCAGGCTGTACTTCTCGCCTCTTGAGCTGACGGCCAACTGATCGGCGCCTTAGGGTCGTTGCCCGAGGAGGAGTCCATGTCGAGCCAGCAGTACGCATCTGACGGCGCCCCAAAAACCCGTATCCGGGACATCGTTGTCCGGTCGGTCGGCGCCGCCCTCGTCGCGCTCGAAAAGCTCGCCGGCGGATTCGGTACCGCCGTGCTGGCGCTGATCGTCCTCCTTCTGGTGACCGTCACCGCCGTGGCCTCCCTGGTGGGAGTGGGACTGCTGACGGCGCCCTTCGCATTGCGCGCCCTGCACGCCGCCGCCGACCGCGAACGCGACCGGCTCACCCGATGGGGCCCGGAGCTGATCGGTCCGGGCCCCGCACCGACCCGGCTGCGCGCGGCCCTTGCCGACCCCACCACCCGGCGGGAGCTGAGCTGGCTGGCCACGCACGCGACGCTGGGGCTGCTGCTGGGCCTGCTCGGCGTCCTGCTGCCGATCGTCGCGGTCCGCGACACCGCGTTCCCGCTGCTGTGGCCGTTCGTACCCGAGGACGCGACCAGCACGTCCATCGGGATCGGGACCGCGCACACTTGGCTGGACGCCCTCGCCGTGGCGCCGCTGGGCCTGGCCTGGATCGCCATCATCGTGGGGCTCGGGCCGGGCATGGCGCGGTTGCAGGCGCGGCCGGGACGCCGGCTGCTGTCGGCAGGACCCGACGCGGACCTGTCCCTGCGGGTCGCTGAGCTGACCGCCACCCGGGCCGCCGCTCTCGACGCCCACGCGACCGAACTGCGCCGTATCGAGCGCTCGTTGCACGACGGCACCCAGAACCGGATCGTCAACGTCACCGTCCTGCTCGGCGCCGCCCGCCGCATGGTGGCCCGCGATCCGGCGGGCGCCGACGAACTCCTCGAACGCGCGCAGAGCGCCGCCGAGGGGGCGCTGGCCGAACTGCGTTCGGTGTCCCGGAGCATCCTGCCGCCGGTGCTGGACGACCGCGGACTCGAAGGCGCGCTGGCCGGTCTGGCCGCGGACTGCCCGGTGCCCTGCCGCGTCGACGTCGAGGCAACCGCGAGGTGCGCGGCATCCGTCGAGGCGACCGCCTACTTCATCGTGGCCGAAGCCCTGACCAACATCGCCAAACACAGCCAGGCCCAGCACGCCACCGTCACCGTCCGCAGCCACGACGGCCGACTGCTCCTGCAGATCAAGGACGACGGCCGGGGCGGCGCGGACGAAGCCGGCGGCTCGGGCCTGACCGGCATGCGTCGCCGCATGGCGGCCCACGACGGCACCCTCATCCTCACCAGCCCGCCCGGCGGGCCCACAACCCTCGAGGTGGACCTCCCATGCGGATCGTGATCGCCGAGGACGACCCCCTGCTGCGCGAAGGGCTCGCACTGCTGCTGCGGGCCGAGTCGCTCGACGTGGTGGCCACCGCCGGTACGGCCGACGGGATCCTCGACGCCATCGACGTACACAAGCCCGATGTCGCCATCCTCGATGTACGGATGCCCCCGACCCACACCGACGAGGGCATCGTCGCGGCGGTCGAGGCCAGACGCCGCCGGCCGGACCTGGCCGTGCTCGTGCTGTCCGCGTACGTCGAGCAGAGCTTCGCCACGGAGCTGCTCACCGGCGGCGTCACCGGCCTCGGTTACCTGCTCAAGGAGCGGGTCGGGCGGGTCGAGGAGTTCCTGGACGCCCTGCGGCGGGTGGCGGACGGAGGCACCGCCATCGACCCCGAGGTCGTCGCGCAGCTCTTCACCCGCAGCCGCCACGACTCCCGCCTTGAACGCCTCAGCCCGCGCGAGCGCGACGTACTCGCCCTGATGGCGGAGGGCCTCGGCAACTCCGCCATCGCCGAACGCCTCGTCGTCACGGACGGCGCCGTGCACAAGCACATCCGCAGCATCTTCGCCAAGCTCGACCTGTCCCCCACCGACCAGGTGGACAGGCGCGTCGCCGCGGTCCTCCACTACCTCGAGGACGTACGCCGCCGTGCCTGACCGACCGCTTTCCGGCTAGGCGGGAACGGCTACGCCGTTGAACGTCGTCTCGGGCGTCTGAGGGCTGGTGAACCGGGCGTTGACGAGATACAGCCGGTCCCCCCAGCGAGCGGCCGTGGTCGGCACGTCGAACCGGGTATCGGTGATCGTCCGCTTCAGCGTGGCCGTGGTGACCTTCGCGTCGAGGTCCCAGACGCTGATCAGGTTCAGCCGGTTCTGCACGACGTACAAGGTGCGGCCTATTCGGAGCAGACCGTCGCCGCCTGCGACATCGGCCTGTCCCTTCAGCGCGATCTTCTTCGCCTCACCGGTCTTGACGTTCACGTGGTAGAGCTCGCCCGGCGTGCTCTTGACGACGATCAGGCCGCGGCCGTCCGGGGTGTCGACGATGCCGTTGGCGTTGAACGCGTCGGGCGTCTGCGTCCACTCACCGCCGAGCGGCAGGCTGTGTACTTCGCCGCTGCGGCCACGAGGTACGCCGTACAGCACGGCGTCGCTCGAGTCGGTGAACCAGGCGCGGTCGCCGAGCAGGATGACGTCGTTGATGAACGGGGCGGCGTTGTCGGTCAGTTGGTACGTGGCCTTCAGCTTGCCGCTGCGGGAGTCGACGATGCGCGCGGTGCCGCCGGCGCCTCCTGCGAGGTAGAGCAGACCGTCGTGGTCCAGCTTCAGCCCGATGGACGCCGTGCCGGTGGCTCCCTCGAAGAGGACGCCGCCCTTGCCGGTGCGCAGGTCGGTGCGGTAGACAGCGCCGTTCGCGCGGGAGCCCATGTAGGCGTACGGCTTTCTGCCGATGGTGATGCCCTCGGGCAGCCAGCCGTTCGGGAGCGGGAACTCGGTCGGCCAAGCACTCTTTACGGTTCCGGCGGCGGCACTGGCCGTGCCGGCACCGGCGGCCAGCGTGAGTGCGGCGGCGGCCCCGCCGAGAACGGTGCGCCGGGACGGCCGGGCTTGGTTCGGGGACATGGTTCCGGGCCTCCATGAAGGTGGGGGTGAAACTCTGCGAACTCGGCAACTCAGCGAACTGGTTGTGCACTTGGGGACGTCGAGAACCAGACCGAGCCCAGCTCCCGAACCCTGTCCGCTCGAACGCCCCACCCCACACGAGAGTTCCCCTGTGAACCGCCTGTGGCCCCGCTGCGCCAAGGGGCAGCCGGGCCGCGACCCACCTCTCATTGACAGGTGACGCACGTCACATTCGCCCCTGTCATACGAAGCGCCCTCCCCCGTCGTGTCCCCTGCGCAAGGCACACACGGTCAATTGACCGACGACCAACGGGGAGAAGCACATGAAGGTACGTAGCGCACTTGCCGGGGCGGCAGCCGCCGCGGCGCTCGTGGCGGGTTCCGTCGCCGCGGCCGGACCCGCGACGGCGGCCGACACGGGCGCACAGGCCACCTACACCGTCTGGGCGACGGACGTGAACGTCCGCGACAACCCGAACGACGTCGCCACCTGCGACAACAACCCGTCGACCGCGAACTGCCCGCGCGTCGTCGGGCAGTTGCAGCCGAACCAGCCCTTCGAGGCGGTCTGCCAGAACCAGGGTCAGGTCGTCGGCGGCAACGAGTGGTGGGTACTCGTCGAGCGCGGCGGCATGCTCGGCTGGATGGCGAGCTACTACGTCGACCACCCGGCCGACAAGCTGCCGGACGTTCCGGAATGCGGCATGTGAGCGAAACGCCTAGGGGAGAAGCGGGATCCGTCACGGGTCCCGCTTTTCTCATGCAGTTCCGCGACAAGCACCGCCGACCACCGCCGACCACCGCCGACCCAAATCTTCACCAAGCACCCCCACACCGAGCAGGCTTAACTTGCTTAACTAAATCAACGTACTTACATTTTATTTCGTCGCGCATACCCGACCGCCCACCCGGAGGCCCGACCATGTCCCACGCACAACCTCGCACCGCCACCACCGGGGCGGCAGCCCCACCGCGGCCGAACGTCGTGGTCGCGGTGCTGGCCTTCGGCGGGATCGTGGTCTCGCTGATGCAGACCCTCGTCATCCCGATCGTTCCGGAGCTGCCCACCCTGCTGAACGCCCCGGCGTCCGACACCGCCTGGGCCGTCACCGCCACCCTGCTCGCCGCCGCCGTCGCGACGCCGATGATGGGGCGGCTCGGCGACATGTACGGCAAGCGCCGGATGCTGCTGGTCAGCCTGGTCATGCTGGTGGCCGGGTCGATCACGGCCGCGCTCAGCGACTCCCTGGGCCCGATGATCGTCGGGCGTGCGCTCCAGGGTCTGGCCTCCGGTGTCATCCCGCTCGGCATCAGCATCATGCGCGACGAACTGCCCGCCGAACGGCTCGGCTCCGCCACCGCGCTGATGAGCGCATCGCTCGGCGTCGGCGGTGCCCTCGGTCTGCCCGCCGCCGCGCTCATCGCCGACAACTTCGACTGGCACGTGCTGTTCTGGGCCTCGGCCGGCATGGGCGCCGTCGCCCTGCTGCTCGTACCTGCCCTCGTACCGGAATCGCAGGTGCGCACCGGAGGACGGTTCGACCTGATCGGCGCGATCGGGATGGCGGCGGGGCTGGTGTGCCTGTTGCTGGCGATCTCCAAGGGCGGGGACTGGGGCTGGGACAGCCGCACCACCCTCGGCCTGTTCGGTGCGTCCGTCGTGATCCTGCTGGTGTGGGGCCTGTTCGAGCTGCGCACCAAGGAACCGCTGGTCGACCTGCGGACCACCGCGCGCCGTCAGGTGCTGTTCACCAACCTCGCCTCGATAGCCGTCGGCTTCGCGATGTTCGCGATGTCCCTCGTCATTCCGCAGCTCCTGCAGTTGCCTGAGGCGACCGGATACGGTCTGGGCCAGTCGCTGCTCGCCGCCGGTCTGGTCATGGCGCCGTCCGGTCTGGTGATGATGGCGCTGGCCCCGGTCTCCGCGGCCGTCTCCAAGGCCAAGGGCCCGAAGGTGACGCTGATGATCGGCTCCCTGATCGTGGCCGGCGGCTACGGACTGAACATCGTGCTGATGGACGAGGTCTGGCACTTCATCCTCGTGTCCTGCGTCATCGGCGCCGGTATCGGCTTCACGTACGGTTCGATGCCCGCGCTGATCATGAGCGCCGTTCCCGCGTCCGAGACGGGCGCCGCGAACAGCCTCAACACCCTGATGCGATCCATCGGCACGTCGGTCGCCAGCGCGGTCGCCGGGGTCATTTTGGCGCAGATGACCACCACCTTCGGCTCCACCGCCCTCCCCTCCGAGGACGGCTTCAAGGCGGTCCTTGCCATCGGGGTCGGGGCGGCTCTTCTCGCCTTCGTCGTCGCCTCGTTCATTCCGCGGCGGCAGCCGCTGGCGGACGGGATGTCCGGGACACCAGCCGGGGACGGGGACACGGACGACGCCGCCGCACCGGCCATCCCCGCTACCGCAGACGCAGGCGCAGGCGCGTCGAGCTCGTCGGTCACCCTTCCGCGGCCCCGCCTGCCCCTGGACGCGAGGAAACCGGACGACGACGGAGCGAGCGGTGTCCCCGTCCGTGGCCACGTCCGCGGGGCGGAGAGCGCGCCCGTGTCCGGTGCCGCGGTGACGCTGATCTCCCTCGAGGGCCGGCAGCTCGGCCGGGCGGTCGCGCAGGGCGACGGCTCGTACGGTGTGCAGGCGCCGGGCGCCGGTTCGTACGTCCTGATCGCCGCGGCCGACGGCTACCAGCCGCAAGCCTCGACCGTCGTCGTAGGGGATGCCCCCGTGACGTACGACGTCCTGCTGAGCGGCACCAGCGGGCTGGCCGGGGTGGTGCGGTCGGCGGACAGCGGGGTGCGGGTCGCCGGGGCCGTGGTCATCGTGACCGATGTCCGCGGGGATGTGCTGGCCAGTGGGGAGACGGACGCCATGGGCGAGTTCACCGTCTCGGACCTGGTGCCGGGGACGGTGACCCTCGCGGTCAACTCGGCCAAGCACCGGCCGCTGGCCCTGCCCGTCGAGATCGGCGCCGGGGTCACGGGGGTCGAGGTCGAGCTGCACCCCGGTGCGCATGTACGGGGCACGGTGCTCGGCGCGGGTGCTCCGCTGAGCGACGCGCAGGTCACGCTGATGGACGCCGCGGGCAACGTGGTCGCCACGACGACGACCGGCGTGGATGGGGCGTACGCCTTCTCCGACCTGGACAGCGGCGCCTACACGGTCATGGCGACCGGCTACCCGCCGAAGGCCACCACGGTCACCGTCTCCGGCGGCGGTGTGGACGGCCATGACATCGAACTCGCCCACGGAGGCGCGTAGTTCGGCCGGGCCCTACGGCAAGACGGTACGCACGGAAGAGACGACCGGAAGAGAAGAGGGACGCGAATGGCACTCAGCGCACGGATACGCACCCGGGACGGCTGGGCCGTGCCGCACGCGGTGGTCACGGTGACCGACATGACCGGCACGCAGATCCTGCGCGCCGAGGCGGACGCCGAGGGTGCCGTCAGGGACGACGCGCATCTCGAGCCGGGCTCGTACACGGCGATCGTCACCGCGGTGGGGTACGCGCCCGCCGCCTCGACCGCGCTCGTCACGGCGAGCGGTCGTGCGGAGCTCGGCCAGGTCGTCCTCGGCCGGCAGGCGGGCGTCGAGCTGCCGCCGCCGGGTCCGTGGACGATCGACCCGGCCCACTCCTCGGTGGAGGCGGTGGCCCAGCATCTGGGCCTTTCCAGCGTGCACGGCCGTTTCACCGACTTCGGCGGGCGTATCGAGATCGGGGAGGACGCCGGCAAGTCCCGGGTCGAGGCGTCCATCCGCGCCGCCTCTGTCGACACCGGCAACGGCACGCGCGACGACCACCTCAGGTCACCGGACTTCCTGGACGCCGAACGGTGCCCGGAGATCACGTACCACTCGACCGGCCTGAGCCCCGCAGGACCGGACCGCTGGACCGTCCACGGCGACCTCACCCTGCACGGCGTCGTACGCCCCGTCGACCTGGACCTCGCCTACCTGGGCACGGGCCCCGACGCGTGGGGCGGGGTGCGAGCGGCGTTCCGCGCGACGACGGAGCTGCGCCGCGAGGACTTCGAGATGAACTACAACCAGGTCGTACGGGCGGGCATCGCGGCGGTCGGCGCGACGCTGAAGGTGTCACTGGACGTGCAGGCCGTGCAGGGGGAGAGGCTGCCGCAGATGTGACGGCCGCCGACGCCAGGACCGCTCCTCACACGGGCATGACCTGCACGTCGTACTGCGGGATCCACTTGTCCCGCGTCACCAGGGTCATCCCTTCGGTCTGCGCCTGAGCGACCAGTATCCGATCGAAGGGGTCGCGGTGATGCGCCGGAAGCCTGCTTGCCCGCACCCCATGCCCGGCGGTGATGGGCAGGCCGGTGAACTGGCTGTCGCGTACCCGCTCGGCCAGGTCTTCCGGACCTTCCAGTTTGCCGAGGGACTGCTTGATGGCGATCTCCCACGGTGATACGGCACTGACGTACACGGCGGGTTCGGTGTCGAGCAGATCCTTGATCTCGCCGGACAGCTCAGCAGAGTCGTCCAGCCACCAGAGGACCACATGGGTGTCGAGCAGCAGTCGCATCAGCGCGTCCCGAAGGCGTCGGCAATGTCGTCGGGCAGTTCATCGAAGTCGTCGGGGATGTGGATCTGCCCCCGAAGCGAGCCCCGGCCGGTCCGCTTCACCTTGGGGCGCAGCGGCACCAGCTTGGCCACCGGCTCGCCCGCCTTGCTGATCACGATCTCCTCACCGGTCGCGACCTGCTCCAGGATCCGTGAGAAGTGCGTCTTTGCTTCGTGAACGTTGTATTGACGTGCTGCTTCCATGGCCGCCTCTCAATACGATCACGAAGTGGACTAAGCACCGGACTAAGAGTAGCTCACCGTGCGACCGGGGCGGTGGTCGCGGCGATGCGCAGGGCCTCCACCAGTTCGCGATACAGGGTGTCCGTCGTCAGCAGGTCCTCGTGGGTGCCGCGAGTGCGGATGCGGCCCGCCTCCATCACCACGATGGTGTCCGCGTCGCTCACGGTCGACAGCCGGTGGGCGATCGTGACCACGGCACCGGTGCCGGCGCGCGAGCGGATGCAGTCGTGGACGGCGGCTTCGGTCAGCCCGTCGAGCTGGGCGGTCGCCTCGTCCAGGAGCAGCACGTCGGGGGTGCGCAGCAGGGCGCGGGCCAGTGCGATGCGCTGGCGTTCCCCGCCCGAGACGGTCGTGGACGACAGGGGTGTGTCGAGACCCTCGTCGAGCGTGTCGATCTTCTCGGTCAGCCGGACGTCGTTCAGGACACGGCGGAGTTCCTCGTCCGTCGCGTCCGGGCGGGAGAGCAGCAGGTTGTCGCGGATGGTCCCGGGGACGATCGGGGTGTCCTGCTCCACGTACGCAAGTCGCGCCCTGATGTCGTCGTGGGGGTGGTCGCGGTACGGGCGGCCGTCCAGGAGCAGTTCGCCGCCCGTCGGCTCCAGGAAGCGCAGGATGAGGGAGAAGAGGGTCGTCTTGCCCGCTCCCGAGGGGCCGACGATCGCGGTGTGCCCGTACCGGGGGACGGCCAGGTCGATGCCCCGTACGGCAGGCTCGGCGTCGGGGCCGTAGGCCGCGCTGACCTGCCTCAGTTCAAGTACGGGGATGTCGTCGCGGGAGCCTGCGCCCGGTGTGGGACGTGTTGAGGGCGCCGGGCGGGCGATGTCGGCGATCCGCGGATCCTCGGGCTGCGGACCGCCGGACCGCAGATCCCCGAGCCTCTGGCTGTCGGACCGCAGATCCTCGGTCTGCAGGTCGTCCGTCTGTCGGATGCGTTCCGCGGCGGCGATGCCGGCCTGAAGCGAGGTGAGGTTCTGGCTGAGCTCGGTGATGGGTTCCATGAGGCCGAACGCGTACAGCAGGAAGGCGATCAGGCTCGACACCTCCAGGTGCCCCTCGCCGACCCGCCAGGCGCCCACTCCCAGGATCGCGATGATCGCCAGCTGGATGCCGGACCACGCGATCGTCCAGGCCAGCGCCTCGCGGCGGACCGCCTGTACGCCGTACTCGGCCGAGGAGCGCGCGTCGGCCACGATCCGCTCGGCCACACGGTCCTCGGCGCGGCTCACCTTCACCGTCCGGATGGCCCGCAGCGTGCCCTCAAGTACGCCTCCGAGCCGACCGATGTGCTCCTGGGCCCGCTGCTGCGCCGTGGCGATCCCGGGCATCAGGATCGCGAAGAGCACGCCGATCACTGCCACCGCCGCCAGGGTGGTACCGAGCAGTACAGGGTCGAGTACGCCCATCAGGACCAGGGTCCCCGCCAGCATGATCGTGCCGTTGATCAGGCCGATCAGCGCGCCGGTGGCGGCCTCGCGCAGGAGGACCGTGTCGGAGGTGACGCGGGTGACCAGCTCGCCGGTCGGGCGCCGGGTGACGGCGGGCACGGTGGCCCGCAGGAATCGCCGCACCATCGACTCGCGGGCCTCCAGCACCACGCGCTCTCCCAGCGCGCCGAGCATGGACCACTGCCAGAACCCGACGGCTCCACCGAGCAGGAGCAGCACCAGCAGGGCGACGACGGGGCCGGTCAGCGATGCCGGCTCGCCCAGCGCGTCGAGCACCCACTTGGTGACCATCGGCGTGGCCAGTCCCAGTGCCGAACCCACCAGGGCCAGGAGGAGTCCTCGCACGAGCGCGGCTCGGTGCGGCCGGGCGAACGACCACAGGATCCGCAGCCGTGGCACGGCCGAGTCTCGCTGAGTGTCTTTGGGAACAGTCATGACACCGAGTGGAACATCGATGTTCCACTAAGGGCAAGCGAGTTTCAGTCCGGAATGGGGCGCTACCGTATGGGCATGAGTGATGACCGCACCGCGGTGACCGAGAGCGGGACGCGCGCGCGAACACGGCGCGCCATCCTCGACGCCGCCGTCTCGCTCCTGTCCACCGACCAGGGCGCGTCGCTCGCCGATGTCGCGGCGGCCGCCGGTGTGGGGCGCACCACCGTTCACCGCTACTTCCCCGAGCGGTCGGACCTGCTGGCGGCCATCGGCGCGGACGTCCTCGACAGTGTCGCGGTGGCGACCGAGCGGGCCCGGCTCGACGACGGCCCGCCCCTCAAGGCCCTGGAGCGGCTCTGCCAGGAGTTCTTCGAACTCGGCGACCGCCTCATGCTGCTGTTCGACATGCCGCAGTTCAGGAACTGGTCCGGCTGGGAGGAGGAGACCCCCGCCGACCAGGCACTCCTGCGCCTGATCCGCCGCGGCCAGGCGGACGGCACCCTCGACCCCGAACCTGACGCCTACTGGATCCAGAACGTCCTGTGGGCCCTGCTCTACACAGCCTGGGAACAGGCCCGCGACTACGAAACCCCCAAGCACACGGCCCTGACGCTGTGCCTGCACACACTCCGCAAGGCCGTAGCCCCGTAAGAACCAGGGCCAGGACCGTACGAGATCACCGGCTGGCCAGTTGGCCGCAGGCACCGGCGGCGTACAGCCACGCGGACACCGAGCACGTGTCCGCGATCGTGGAGGTACCTCTCGCCTGCCCCCTCCTGCCCGTCACGCCGCCGCGCGGGCGAAGCGGAGGGTCGTGGTGATGGTGGTCAGGCCGCGCATCATGCCCATCTGGTTCCAGGAGATGCCGAACTCGGTGCGGTCGACGGTCAGTTCCGCGGCCAGGGTGACCGCGTCGGCTGTCGAGTCGGTGACGCGGGCGGTGAAGGACTGCGGGCGGCTGACGCCGCGTACGGTCAGCTGGCCGGAGACCTCGACCGTGTCGTCCGTACGCGGGAGGCAGCTGCGTACCGCGAAGGTGATGGCGGGGTGCCGGTCCACGTCGAAGAAATCGGCGGAGCGCAGATGCGTGTCGCGCTTGGTGTGCTTGGTGTCCAGGGAGGCGGCGTCGACAGTCACCGTGCCACTGGCGGAGCCGTCGGGGCGGACCTCGCCCTCGCCTGTGATCCCCGCGAAGGTGCCGTTCACGGTGACCATGCCCCACATCGTCTTCTGCCGGACAGCGACGGTGGAACGGGCGGGGTCGAGCTGCCAGAGACCGGTTTCGACTGCGACGGACATGAGGTTTCTCCTGACGGGGGCGTGCATGGCTGGGCCGTTGAATGCGGTTATCCAAAATTGGACAGTCACAAGCTAGCGCGTCATCCAAAATTGGACAACCGGTAGGATGGAGCATCATGGCCGACTCCACCGCACCCACCGACCTGCCCGAGCGCGATCCCTCGGAGGAGCGCGATCCCTCGGGCGAGAGCGGGCTGCTGCCGGCGGAGCTCCGCGCCTGGATGCATCTGCTGGCCGCGGCCGGCACGGTCGAGCAGCAGTTGCGCTCCCGGGTCAAGGACGCCCTCGGGATCTCGCACGACGAGTTCCTCATCGTGTGCCTGCTGGCCGACCAGCCCGGAGGCGGGCTGCGGATGACCCGCATCGCCGAACTTCTGGGCCGCCCCAAGACGCGGCTGACATATCAGGTCGCCTGCCTCCAGCACGCCGGACTCATCACAAAAGGGTCGGTCTGCGGCGACAGGCGCGGCATCGAAGTGACCCTCACGGAGAAGGCACGCCGGCTTCTGAAAGACACCTCGCCCCCTCTCGCGCACGCCATCACCGACGCCGTCACCCGCGCCCTCGGCTCCGAGCAACACGCGGCCCTGTGCGGCCTGCTGCCGGGCATCGCGGACGCCGACCGGCAGCCGGACGAGTCGCCGGACAGGAGCGCCCCGTGACCGGCCACCCCGCACCACTCCCGCTCACCGGCGTCACCGTCGTGAGCGTCGAGCAGGCCGTGGCCGCCCCCTTCGCCACGCGCCAGCTGGCCGATCTCGGGGCGCGGGTCATCAAGGTGGAGCGGCCGGGGGAGGGGGACTTCGCCCGGCGGTACGACACCACGGTCGACGGAGAATCCAGCTACTTCGTGTGGCTCAACCGCTCCAAGGAATCCCTCACCCTCGACCTGAAGTCGGCACAGGGGCGGGAGGTCCTGGAGCAACTGCTCGGCGGGGCCGATGTGTTCGTACAGAATCTCGCCCCGGGTGCGGCCGCCAGGCTGGGATTCGGCGCGGAAGACCTGGCCGAACGGCACTCCTCCCTCATCCCCTGCTCCATCACCGGTTACGGGAGCAGCGGGCCGTGGGCGGACCGAAAGGCCTACGACCTGCTCGTGCAGTGCCAGACCGGGCTGGTCTCACTGACCGGGAACGAGCACGGAGCGGCCCGCGCGGGGGTGTCGGTCGCCGATATCGCCGCGGGGATGTACGCGTACTCGGGCATCCTCACCGCCCTTTACACCCGCGCGACCACCGGAGTCGCCCGCGCCGTGGAGGTCTCCCTCTTCGAGGCGCTGGCCGAGTGGATGAGCCAGCCCGCCTACTACACCCGCCACGGCGGAACCCAGCCGCCCCGCATCGGCACCCAGCACGCCACCATCGCGCCGTACGGCGCGTTCACCGCGGCCGACGGCAAGGACGTGCTGTTCTCGATCCAGAACGAGCGCGAGTGGGTCGCGCTGTGCGAACGGTTCCTGGAGCGTCCGGAGCTCGTCGACGACCCGCGTTTCGCGACCGGGTCCGACCGGGTGGCGCACCGCGACGAGATCAACGCGATCGTCGCTGAGCGGTTCAGCCGGTCCGGCAGCCGTGAGGTGGAGAAGCTGCTGGACGCGGCGGGTATCGCGAACGCCGGGGTCAATGATGTCGAGGAGTTCCTCGCCCATCCCGTGCTCGGCGCGCGCGGGCGGTGGCAGGACGTGCGCCTTCCCGGCGGGGGCGCGGTGCCGGCGCTCTTGCCGCCGGTGGACCTGGCCGGCATCCCTGCCCGGATGGACCCGGTCCCCGCGGTCGGGGAGCACACGGAGCGGATCCTGGGCGAACTGGGGCACAGCGCGGCGGACATCGACGTCCTCCGCACTGCCAAGGTCATCTGACCAGCCCCAGTCCGACGAGCCCGGCGGCCCCGCCTGCCCATCCGCCAACGGACGTCAGTCGCAGTAGATGTCCCGCTTCGGCCGCTCCCCCGTGGCCAGGAAGTGGGACACCGTCCGGTCGCCGCACTCGTTGCCATTGGCGAGGTAGGCGTCGTGGCCGGTGGAGTTCACGGTCACCATGGTGGCCCGCTTGCCGAGGGCGCCACGGAGCTTCAGGGCGCCACTCAGCGGAGTGGCGACGTCGCGTTCGTTCTGGACGAGCAGGATGTTGGAGGGGCCGCGGTCGGTGATGCGTACCGGGGGCTCCTTCGGCTCGTACGGCCAGGCGGCGCAGACCATCGCGTTCCTCGGCATCCCGGCGGTCAGCGGGTACTTGGCGCGACTCTTGTCGACTCCCTTCTGGTATACGGCGGTTGACTTCGGCCACGCCACGTCGTTGCACAGGGTCCCGGCCCCGACCGCGGCGACGTTCTGCAGTACGGACTCCGGGGGCGCCGGGGGCGCGGGCGGGACCTTGCCCTTCTGGGCGGCCAGGAGCAGCTGGGCCAGCTCCGGGAAGTCGTCGGGGTCGTAGAGCGCGTCCAGCATGGTCTGGCGCAGGACATTGCCGTTCAGCTCGGCCGGGTTGGCACCGGGCCAGGGAATCGGCTCACGGTCGAGACGGGCAGCGAGCCGCAGGAACAATGGCCGGACCTCCGCCGCCGTGTCGGCCAGCCGGTCCGGGTTGCCGGGCGCCGAAGCCCACTTGGCGAACTCCGGGAAGACGTCCTCGACGCCCTGCTCGTGCCCGGCGAGCCAGGCGCGGGCGACCCGTGTGTGATCGGGATCGTCGTTGCTGTCCAGCACGATGCGGTCGGTACGGTGCGGGAACAGCTGGCTGTAGACAGCACCGACGTACGTCCCGTACGAGACACCCCACGCGGAGAGCTTCCGCTCGCCGAGCGCGGCGCGGATGCGGTCGAGGTCGCGGGCTTCGTTGGCGGTGCTGATGTGGCGCATCATCTCGCCGCCGTTGCGCGCGCAGGCGTCCGAGAGCCGCTGGGCGTTGGTCATGTTCTCGGTGACGGAGCCGTCGGGGGCGGGCCAGGGGCGCAGCTTCGAGACGGCAAGGTCTCCGTGTTCCAGGTCGCAGCTGACCGGGGCGGAACGGCCGACCCCGCGGGGGTCGAACCCGATCAGGTCGTACGTGTCCCGCACGTCCTGCGGCAGCTTCTGCCCCTTGCCGGAAGGGTTGTTGAGGCTGCTGCCGCCGGGCCCGCCGGGGATGAGCAGCAGCGCGCCGCGACGAGCCTCCGGCTTCTCGCTGGGGATACGGGAGATCGCGATGCCGATCTTCTTACCGTCCGGGTGGGCGTAGTCCATCGGCACCGTGACGGTCGCGCACTCCTGCCGGGGGTCGAGGCCGGTGCCCGCGCATTTCGTCCATTCGAGGGAGTCTTCGAGTGCCTTGGGGGAGGCAGAGGTCGAGGCCGACGCCACGGTCAGCGGTGCGGTGATCCCCAGGACGACGGCGGAGGCGGCGATCAAGGCTGCGTTTCGCTTGGTCTTCGTCATGACCACGAGCCTCGCGGCTCGCCTCCGAACGCCCCATCCTGCCAACTGGCCTATGTACAAGGGGGTTTACCCGAGTGGCGAGTGGGGCTTTCCAACGTCTGAGCCGGGACCGTGAGCGATCACGATGAGCGTGCGCCTTGCTTGTTGGGCATACGCTTTTGCCTATGCCGCAAGACGACCATGGCGAACTCGACAGCCTCGTACGCAAACGGATCCGCGCACTGCGCCTGGCACAGGGCTGGTCCCTCGACGAGCTGGCCACCCGCGCCCGGCTCAGCCCGTCCACGCTCAGCCGCATCGAGAACGGTCAGCGCCGCCTCGCGCTGGATCAGCTCGTCACCCTCGCCCGCGCCCTGGACACCTCGCTCGACCAACTCGTCGAGACCGCCGCCGACGATGTCATCTCCAGCCCGATGATCGACGCGACGCACCAGCGGATGCAGTGGCCCATCCGTGCGGACCCGGGCATGACCGTCATACGTCAGCGCATGACAGACCCGCCGCCCGACAGCCCCTCGCGCATGCGCGCCCACCCCGGCCGCGAATGGCTCGTCGTCCTCTCCGGTACCGCCGTCCTGCTCCTTGGCAACCGGCGCTTTCGCGTGGAGACCAACCAGGCCGCCGAGTTCCCGACGATGCTCCCGCACGCCATCGGCGCCGAGGGCGGGCCGTGCGAGGTCCTGGGCATCTTCGACCGTGACGCCCGGCGCGGGCACCAGCGCAGCGAGGGTGCCGAATGACGGGTTTCTTGCGCAGTCGGCAGGCCAAGCGGCCATCGTCTTGCTCTTTCGGGAAGCGGCCGCGTCACGTGGCCGTGATCCTCTTAGCGTCGTCGGCATGACTCATGCATCCCCGCACGCATCGCACGACCACGCAGCGCACGCGACCCATCAGCACGGAGCCCATCAGCACGGAGCCGACCAGCACGGAGCCGACCAGCACGGAGCGGACCAGCACGGAGCGGACCACGACGCCGACGGTCAGGCGGAGATCCTCGATCTGGACGCCGAGGTGCTCGCCGAGCACATCGCCTCCATCACCGCATGGCTGCCCGTCGGAGCCGACCCGCGTCACATCGTGGATCTGGGCTGCGGGACCGGAACCGGCACCTTCGCACTGCTCAAGCGGTTCCCCCATGCCGAGGTGACCGCCGTCGACACGTCGGCCGGCCACCTGCACCGCCTGCTCGAGAAGGCCACGGCAGAAGGCCTGGCCGACCGGGTGAACACCGTCCAGGCCGACCTCGACGCGACCTGGCCCGACCTCGGCACGCCCGAACTGGTCTGGGCATCAGCCTCCATGCACCACATGGCCGATCCCGACCGCGCCCTGCGCCAGGTCCGCAACACGCTTGCGCCGGGCGGGCTGTTCGCCGTCGTCGAACTGGCCGGCTTCCCCAGGTTCCTGCCAGAAAACGCCCCCGAAGAGCGTCCGGGTCTCGAGGAACGCTGCCACGCCGCGCTTGCGCGGCACCACGCCGAACATGTGCCGCACCGGGGCGCCGACTGGGGAGCCAAGCTCACCGCTGCCGGCTTCACCGTCGAGGCCGAACGCACGGTTACCGTGAACCTTGGCCCGCCCCACGCCGACGCGGTTGGCCGCTACGCGCTCAGCAGCTTGCGCCGGCTGCGGAACGGTGCCGCCCAGGCGCTGACGGCCGAGGACCTCGGGGCCCTCGACCGGCTGCTCGACACCGAGGGGCCGCACAGCATCCTGCGGCGCGGCGACCTGACTGTGCGCACGGAGCGCATGGTGTGGGCCGCGACTGCCTCCGGCGGCTGAGCGGGGCGCCTCCGGGGGGTGTGGGTTCGGTTCATCGGCGACTGCCGGTCCGCTGTGGCTGGTCGCGCAGTTCCCCGCGCCCCTGGGTTCGTTGGGGGTCGGGGCCGTGGGCCGGTGCGTCAGCCCGTCGCAGGGTGGGCATACGGCCCTTGCTTGGTACAGGGTGCGGGTTTCCTGAGACAGAACCTACGCGACGGGCATACGACGCACCGGCCCACGTCCCCTCCCGCCGGTGGGAAGCTGCGGGTAGTTGGGGGTACGGGCTTTCCCTGGGCGCCGGGAGTCGCAGGCTTTTGCTTTTCAGGGGCGCGGGGAACTGCGCGACCAGCCACGACGGACCCGCAGCCGCCCAGAAACCGAACCCACCCGCCCCTTAGGCGCCCCCCGCTCAACCGCCGGAGGCAACCGCAGCCGCGCGAACCATCACGCAGTCGAACTCCACAACCCGCCCCGTAGCCGGTTCCCGGGTCACCGGGTACATGCCCGTGATCTCGAAGCCCGCTTCCTCGTACACCGCGACAGCCTCGTGCATTTGCGGGCTGCCCTCGTAGAGCCGGAGGAGGGCGACCTCCGACTGCATGCCGACGAAGTCGTCGATGCGCTTGCCGGCGCCCGCGAAGACCTCCAGGTCGTAGCCCTGGGTGTCCATCTTCAGGTAGGGCCGCGGATCGGTGAGGCCGTCCATCGCCTCGTCCATCACCGCGTCCAGGCGACGGATCTCGATCTCCTCCATACGCGCCTTGGCGAACCGCTTGTAGCGGCCCTTGCCGTACTCGGTGGGCGGGAGAAGGGAGTTCATGGAGTTCCAGTTCGAGTGGATCTCCATGGTGGCTTCTTCACGGCCGAGGCCGCAGTTGTAGACGTGCCAGTCGGGGTCGTTCTCCGCCTTCTTCTGCAGCTTGGCGAAGTGCTCGGCGGTCGGCTCGAAGGAGACGATGCGGCCGGTGTAGCCGTGGCGGCGCAGGCGGCTGCCGTACTGGCCGGCGTTGGCGCCCACGTCGAAGACGCAGTTCACCTGGTACTTGTCCAGCAGCCCGTTCACATGGTGGGCGCACAGGTAATCGGCGGCGGCCAGCTGGAGGACGCGTTCGTCGCCCTTCGCCGCGTCAGGGTCGAACAGTAGGTGCGCCCCGGTCTGCCCGAGCGCGACGTTCTTCCATTTCGCCGTCTTCGGCTTGGCCTTGGACCCCTCCGTGCGACCGCGGGCCACCAGCCACGCGTCCGCGCCCACGGGCGTCACGGCATAACCGCTACTTCGGCGGCCCAGCAGATCCGCCCCCGGCTCCAGTGAGATCGGGGCACGCCCGCGCCGCCGGGAGACCAACGCCTCTCCCGGACCAAGATCGAGTACCTGCACCCCGAGCTTGGGAAGCAGCTTGAGTAGTCGCCTGTAAAGGGTCTGCATCCAGACACCTTTACATGCGAGCAGCCGTTCGTTGAAGCGATCGCATAACTTCCTGTTCAAGTAACTTCCTGTTCACGGGGGTGCCGGAAGCGAATCCCCGCAGGCGCTCACACAGGGTGCTCACGTCCTGACGCACTGACGCCCGCCTGGCCACTCCCCACACCCTCAAGCCCCCGGCGCCCGGCCCGCCGGCTCCGGCGCCGCCTCCGCCTCGGGCGGCGTCACCGCGGGCCGACGGCGACGGACAACCGCCGTCAAACGCGTGCCCAGCGGCTCCGTGAAGCGAGCCGTCAGCGGACCGAGTACGACCAGGATCAGGACGTACGCCGTGGCCAGCGGCCCGAGGGACGGTTCGATGCCCGCTGTGACCGCAAGGCCGGCGATCACGATCGAGAACTCGCCGCGCGCCACCAGCGCGCCGCCCGCCCGCCAGCGCCCCTTCGTCGAGATCCCGGCCCGCCCGGCGGCCCAGTAACCCGTGGCGATCTTCGTGACGGCGGTGACCAGTGCCAGAGCGAGCGCGGGCAGCAGTACCGGCGGAATGCTGGCCGGGTCGGTGTGCAGGCCGAAGAAGACGAAGAACACGGCGGCGAACAGGTCCCGGAGCGGGGAGAGCAGATTGTGCGCGCCCTCCGCCACCTCCCCGGACAGCGCGATGCCGACCAGGAAGGCGCCCACCGCCGCCGAGACCTGGAGCTGCTGGGCGAGGCCGGCGACCAGCAGGGTCAGGCCGAGTACGACCAGGAGCAGCTTCTCGGGGTCGTCGCTGGAGACGAAACGGGAGATGAGGCGGCCGTACCGCACCGCGACCACCAGTACGAGCGCCGCCGCACCGAGCGCGATGGCCAGCGTGACACTGCCCGAGGCGAGGCCCGCGCCCGCCAGCAGGGCGGTGATGATCGGCAGATAGACGGCCATCGACAGGTCTTCGAGCACCAGGATGCTGAGGATCACGGGAGTCTCGCGGTTGCCGAGCCGCCCCAGGTCGCCGAGGACCTTGGCGATGACTCCGGAGGACGAGATCCAGGTGACTCCGGCCAGGACCACGGCGGCCACCGGACCCCAGCCGAGCAGCAACGCCATGGCGGCGCCGGGCAGGGCGTTCAGGGCGGCGTCGACCAGGCCCGCCGGGTACTGGGTCTTGAGGTTGGAGACGAGATCGCTCGCCGTGTACTCGAGCCCCAGCATGAGCAGCAGCAGTACGACCCCGATCTCGGCGCCGATCGCCACGAACTCCTCGCTGGTGCCCAGCGGCAGCAACCCGCCCTTCCCGAAGGCGAGTCCGGCGAGCAGATACAGCGGGATGGGCGAGAACGAGAACCGCCCGGCGAGGCGGCCGAGCAGCCCCAGGCTGAGGATGATGGCACCGAACTCGATCAGAAAGACCGCGGAGGTGTGCACTGCCGGGTTCACTCCCGTCCGAGTATCGCCGCGGCCGCCTCCACGCCCTCGCGGGTGCCGATCACGATGAGGATGTCGCCGCCGGCCAGCCGGAAGTCCGGCGGGGGCGAGGGGATCGCCTCCGCCCGGCGCAGCACGGCGACGATGGAGGCGCCGGTCTCGGTACGCATCCGGGTCTCGCCTAGATGCCGTCCGTTCCAGTACGAGGTGCCGGCCAGTTCGAGGCGTTCGGCCACCAGGCCCAGCTCGGTGGTGGAGAGCAGGTTCGGGCTGTGATGCGTGGGCAGCAGGGCGTCGACGAGGGCCGCCGCCTCCTTCGGCGTCAGATGCACGGACAGCGAGCAGGCGTCCGGGTCGTCCGTGCGGTATGAGCTGAACGTCCGGTCGCCGTCGCGGTGCGCGACCACCGAAAGGCGGCGCCGCTCACGTGTCGTCAGGTCGTAGCGCACCCCGATCCCCGGCAACGGCGTACTGCTCAGGCGTGGTGTGCCCATGGCTGATCCCCTGTCCGATCCGTACGTACGTGTCCACGGGGCTGTCTGCGCCCCACACACGCACCGTACGCAACCCGCATGAAGGACCGGCGCCCCTGGGCGGAACGCCGGCCTCCACGGTCAGCCGGTCACTTCGATCTTCCCGTTGGCCGCCTCCGCGGGTACGGCCGTCTTGCCCGCCGTGATCCCCTTCAGCAGCTCGGCGAGGTCAACTCCCGTGGTGGAGCTGAGGAGTTCCATGCCCTGCGCGACATTGTCGGCGACCGTGCGCGACAGCTGGCTGGCGCCGTCCGTCGAGATCACCGTCATCTTGTCCACCGCGGAGAGCGGCTCGGACGCCTTGGCGACGACCTGCGGCAGCACCTCGACGAGCATCTGGAGCACGGCCGCGTCGCCGTACTGCGCGAACGCGTCCGCCTTCTTCCGCATGGCCTCCGCCTGAGCGGCACCCGTCGCTCCGATCGCGGCAGCCTCCGCCTCACCCTCCAGCCGGACCGCCTCCGCGATCGCCGCACGCCGGGACCGCTCGGCCTCACCCTGCTTGAGGCCTTCGACGGCCTCCGCCTCGGCCAGCGCGGAGCGGCGCTGCTTCTCGCCCTCACCCGACAGACGCGCCCGCTCGGCCTCCGCCTGCGCGGCCGCGATGGCGGCCAGCCGCTCGGCCTCGGCCTGCTTCACGCGGGCCACCCGCTTGGCCTCCGCCTCCTGCTCGGCCTCGTACCGCCGGGCGTCGGCGGGCTTGCGCACCTCGGTGTCGAGCTGACGGTCCTTCAGTGCCGCCTGGCGCTCGGCCACCTTCTCCTGCTGGATCAGGACGTCCTGCTGACGGGCTGCCTCGGCGAGCGGTCCCGCCGCGTTGGCCTGCGCGGCCGCCGCGTCCGTCTCGGCCTTGATCTCGGCCTGCTTGAGGGCGAAGGTCCGCTGCGCGATCGCGATCTCCTCCTCCGCCTTCAGCCGCGCCTGCTCGGCGGCCCGGCGGGCCACCGCCTCCGCGATGTCGGCCTCCTGCTTGGCCCGCGCGGCCTCCGGGCGGCCCAGGTCCTCCAGGTAGGAGCCCTCGGTGGTGATGTCCTGGATCTGGAAGGCGTCGAGCACCAGGCCCTGCCCGGACAGGCTTGCCTCGGCCTCCTCCGCCACCTGCCCGGCGAACGCGGCCCGGTCCCGGATGATGTCCTCCACCGACATCCGGCCCACGATGGACCGCAGCGCGCCGGACAGCACCTCCTGGGTGAACCCGACGATTCCGCCCTGCTGCATCAAGAACCGCTGGGCCGCGGCGCGGATCGAGTCCTCGGAACCGCCGACCTTGACGATGGCCACGCCTTCGAGGTTGGCCTTCACCCCGCGCAACGTCACCGCGCCGCGCACCGAGATCGGAATGTGCCGCGAGGACAGGTCGAGGGTGAACTTCTGCTGCACGAACGGCACGACGAACACGCCGCCGCCGACCACGACCTTCTGGCCGCTGTTGTCGGTGAAGATGCGGCCGGTTTCCGGGTCGGTGGACTTCTTGCCGCGCCGCCCGGTGACGATGAACGCCTGGCTCGGTCCGGCCACCTTGTAGCGGGTGACGACGACGAGCGCGAGCAGCACGAGGAGTACGACGACTCCGACGACGGCGATGAGGACTGGACTCATGATGGCTTCCCCCCTGCCGGCCCCGTGGACGGCAGATCGGTGCGTACGAATGAAGTGCGGGATGTTGTCTGCGCGCGGGGTGTTGTCTGCGCGCGGGCTGTTGGGTGGCCGCCCGTGACCGTCCGGTCAGCGCTCGACCTGGCGGACCCTCACCGACGTCGTCGACAAGGTCCCCTCGACCCAGATTTCGGCGCCCCGCGCGATGGGAACGGCACTCTTGGCCGCGTACTTCACCGGCTGGCCCGCGAGATACAGCAGCACCTCGCCATAGCCGTCGGCCGGGATCGCGGTGACCACGGAGCCCGAGGAGCCCACCAGGTCCTCGCTGCGCGGGGCGGCGGCGGGCTCGTCCCGCATCAGGGCCCGGCTGAACCTCCAGGTCAGCCAGCCCGCCCCGGCGCCCGCGCCGACACCCACGGCGGTGGCGGGTCCGGCGCCGAGGCCCGTCGTGCCGAGCACGATGGCCCCGGCGAAGCCGAGCATCGAGATGAACCCGGCAATGACCGGCAGCGACAGCAGCCCGTCGAACAGCGCGTCCAGCACCCCGACCCCGTCGAACAGCCCTTCCAGCACTCCGTCGAAGACGAGCGCCAGGACGAGCAGGACGATCCCCGCGATGCCGAGACCGAGAAAGAAGGTCATGCGGTACGCCTCCCCCGTGTCCCCCGTGTACGCCGATCACCTCGGCGTGCGGGAATCATCTCAGACGTGTGCCTCATCGCACATTGCCGTACTCCGGCAGTCTTTACGCCGCCTTGATGCCGGTTCCGGCCCATGCACCGGGCTCCGGCCGCGGGCCAGGATGGCGGGGCAGGAAACAAGGGGAGCACGGGGGAACTACGGGGGACGGATACGGGCCCCGGTGACGGGGTGTCGAGGGGGAAGACACCAGCACCGGGGCCCGGTCCTGTGCCGTCTTCCGGCAGTGAACCACTCCCTGGCGGTCCACCCCAGCCGCGTATGCGTTAGAAAGGCGTCAACGGTTGATGATGTATCCGGGGGCGCTGATGGCGGGGCGGGACGTACCCGAGGAGTACCTCGACGGCTTAGCCGTCATCCTCGCGAACGCCTCCGCGACCGGCCGCCGGCTGACCCGCGACGAACTCGACTCCCGCCGTGCACTGGGCGAACGGGCCGCAGAGGCCGGGTACGGGCTCCGCGCCCTCGTCGGCGCGCATCTTGCCGCCGCCCGCGTCCACTGGCCGGCCGCGGGCCTCGCCTCCACGGACAGCGTGCTCGCCGCCGTCGAGCAGATCGTCGACGCCTTCGCGGAAGGGTACGAGCGGGCCCAGCGTCAGGCCGTGCGCCAAGAGGAGGCGGCGCGGCGGGAGTTCATCGACGACCTGCTGTACGGGCGCAGTGACCTGGGCCGGCTCGCCGAACGCGCCGAACGCTTCGGGTTGCGCCTCTCGCATGCACACGCCGTCGCCGTGGGGCAGGGCGGGGCCGGGTACGACGAGGGGGACGCCGTGTCCCGTGAGGTGGAGCGTGCGCTGATCGGCCGGTTCGGTGACCGCAGCATCCTCATGACGACCAAGGACGGGCGGCTCGTCTGCATCGCCCCCGGCGACCAGGACGAGGTCCTCGCCTTCTTCGCCAAGCAGGCGTACGCAGCGACCGACGGCGGCCAGGTCGCCATCGGCCGTCCGCAGCCCGGGCCCGGCGGGGTCGTCCAGTCGTACGAGGAGGCCCTGAACGCCCTCGACCTGGCCGAGCGCCTGGAGCTCGACGCCCCCGTACTCCGCGCCGCCGACCTCCTCGTCTACCCCGTCCTCACCCGCGACCGCCAGGCCATGGCGGACCTGGTGCTCAATGCCCTCGGCCCGCTGCGGCAGGCCCGCGGCGGCGCCCGCCCCCTTCTCGACACCCTCACCGAGTACTTCGCCTCGGGCTGCGTCGCCGCGGAGGCGGCCCGCCGGCTCTCGCTGAGCGTGCGGGCCCTCACGTACCGGCTGGACCGGATCCACCGGCTGACCGGCGCGAATCCGGCCGACCCGGGGCACCGGTACACGCTGCAGACGGCGGTGATCGGGGCGCGTCTGCTGGACTGGCCCGAAAAGGATTTCTGAGCAGGAGCCCTGAGGACGACGCCTGGGGGAGTCGCCGCCTGCAGCCCCGTACGGCAGGATTCGGGCCATGACCGAGCGAGCCACGACCGAGCGCGACCGCCCCATCCGCGTCCTGATCGCCGACGATCAGGACATGGTGCGTACCGGCTTCCGTTTCTTCCTGGACGCGCAGCCGGACATCACTGTGGTCGCCGAGGCGGCGGACGGGGAGCAGGCCGTGGCGCTGGCCCGTGAGGCCCGGCCGGACGTGTGCCTGCTCGACATCCGCATGCCGAAGATGGACGGTCTGGAGGCGACGCGGTTGCTGGCGGGCCCGGAGGTTCCGGACCCGATGCGGGTCGTCGTGGTCACCACCTTCGACCTCGACGAGTACGTCTACGGAGCCCTCCGCGGCGGAGCCTGCGGTTTCCTCCTCAAGGACTCCGGCCCCACGCTGCTCGCGGAGGCGGTACGTGCGGCCGCGGCGGGCGACTCCCTGGTCTCCCCCTCCATCACGGTCCGCCTCCTCAAACACGTCACGGCCCCCACGGCGCCCCCCACACAGGCCGCACCACCCCCGGCTCGGCCCCAAGAACCGCTCACCGACCGCGAGTTGGACGTCGTTCGCCTGGTCGCCCTGGGCCGCACCAACGCCGAGATCGCCGCCGACCTGTACGTCTCCCTCTCCACGGTCAAGACCCACCTGGCCAGCGTCCAACTCAAACTGGCCGCGAGGAACCGCGTCGAAATCGCGGCATGGGCCTGGCAGACGGGGGTGGCCTCCGCCGGTTGAACGATTGGGTTCGTGGGGGCTGGGTTCGTTTCCGGGTGCGGGTGCGGGTGCGTGGGTGGCTGGTCGCGCAGTTCCCCTCGCCCCTAAAGGGGCGCACCTGGAGCCGCCAGCTACCACGTGCCCGCACTTGCCCACGGCCCCGCACCCACCAACCACCCAGGGGCGCGGGGCTGTATCGATTTGCGGCTCCGCCGCGTGGGCGCGACCAGCCACAGAACACCCGCAGTCGCCACCGAACCGCCCCCCCCCCCCCGGAGGCGCCCCGCTCAGCCGCCGGAGGCAGTCGCGGCCCACACCATGCGCTCCGTGCGCACCGTCAGGTCGCCGCGCCGCAGGATGCTGTGCGGCCCCTCGGTGTCGAGCAGCCGGTCGAGGGCCCCGAGGTCCTCGGCCGTCAGCGCCTGGGCGGCACCGCTCCGCAGCCGGCGCAAGCTGCTGAGCGCGTAGCGGCCAACCGCGTCGGCGTGGGGCGGGCCATCACTCCGGGCACGCGCACGGTGACCATGGGACGAGGGGAGTAGACGGGCGGAGTAAGGGCGGTCCCGGAACTGTCGTGGAGCGGAGGGGTCAGGACGCCCGCGCAGTCGAGACAGTTGGTCTCCGTCCGCCGGGTGATCGATCCGCTACATGATCGGCCCGCCGGCTGAGCGGTCGAACCACCGGAAGCCGGGGGTAGTCATCCAGGTGACGTGTGCGCAAGGATGTGGTTATGACCGCGGCCCATCGCGCCATGGCTCTCCTGGAGAGCTGGCCGAACCTGGTAAGTGGCCCGCCCAAGTGCACCGTTGGGCATGCCTTCGCTTCGGCGGGACACGAGATCGTCCATTTCCACACCGCTGATTCCGCCGACCTCCACCTCACCTGCGCGGCGGTCGAACGTCTGCTCCCCCAGCTCAGCCACAGCAGCGCCATCCGCGTACGCCCCGGCGCCTCCTGGATCACCGTCCTCCTCGACTGCGACGCGGACGTAGAACTGCTGTTGGGCCTCGTGAGCGTCGCACTGAAGGAACACAGCGACGAGCAGGGCGAGGATCCGCGGCTCCGCCTGTCCCCGCCCTGCGACTGGGAACGCCCTGCGGAACTGCCGCCGGTCCCCGCCTCACGTCCGGGAGCGGCCCGCCGCATGGTCGACCGGCTCATCCCCCACGGGCACGGGCACTGACGTACGTACTGCCACAGGCACTCGTCACGGCGCCGTACCGGCCGGCCCCGTCCGCACCGGAGTCGGCGCCGCAGGGGCCGGCGTCGTGGACGCCGGCGTGGGCGCCGCCCCCACCACCGCCACCACCGCACCCGGATCAAGCCGCCGGTACAACCACTCCGCGTCGCCGCGGCGCAGCCCGATCCACCCCGTGGTGCTGTCGTAGTTGCCGGGCGCCTTCTCGTCCAGGATGAAGGCGACGATGTAGTTCGTACGGTTCTGGGGGGTGCGCAGCCGGATCACCCACGGCGCCTTCGTCTCGTACCGTCGCCCGAGTCCGAGCGTGTCGGTGGGCAGGGCTGCGACCTCGTACTTGCCGGTGACCGTCATACGGCCCGTCGGCGTCGGCGTCTTGGCCGCCCCCGCGGAGATGGGCAGGACGCGCCCCCCGACGACCAGTTCACGCCGGGAGAGGTTGACGGTCGCGGCGGGCACCGAGGCGGCGGCGGACGACGGCCCCGGCGCCTTGAGCGTGGCGGCGGGCGGTCTGGAGTGGCCCTCCTTCTTTCCGCCGATGAACGCCATGCTCAGGACCACCGATACGGCCGCCACCGCACTGGCACCGACCGTGGCCAGGGAAGCGTGACGGCGACGCCGGCGGCGTACGGCACGACGGCGGATCTCGGCGCCCGGGACGGGGGGCGGGCTCTCGTGGTCGTCGGCCCACTCATGGAGAGCGAGAGCCAGTTTGCGGTGGGACTCGGCGGGCCGGGGCTCATCGGACACGGTCGTCCTCCCTCTCAGCCAGTTCGTCGGCCTCGCTCAGCCGCCGCGCCAGCGCCGCGCGGCCACGGGCCAGCCGGGCCTTCACCGTGCCCACGGGCGCACCGGTTTCGGAGGCTACCTGTTCGACACTGAGGTCGCACAGATGGTGAAGTACGACGGCTCGGCGCTGCACCTCGGGCAGCTCCCGCAATGCCTGGACCAGCGCGGTCCGCTCGGGCCCCGGCCCCGGCATGTGCTCCGGCGGCACAGTGCGGCGCACCAGTTCCAGCCAACGCCTCGCCCGCCGCCAGCGGCTCACCGCGAGCCGCATCGCGACGGTACGGATCCACGCCTCGGGAGCCCCTTCGGCCAGGAACTCCCGCCGCCGGTCCCAGGCACGTACGAACGCCTCCTGGACGACGTCCTGCGCCTCGCCGTGGTCCCCGGTGAAGGCATGGAGCTGGCCGGTCAGCCGCGGGAACGCGGCGGCGTAGAACGCGTCGAACTCTTCCTCGGTCATGCCCCCGCCGGAGTCTGCGGGACGCCGTGCAGCCCGGTCGTCCCTGCCGCGTGTACGGGTCCCTGGGTCGGGTGTACGGGTCCCTGGGTCGCGTACATCGAAGCACAACACAGGAGTTGGCCGAGGGGCAGCCGGGGTCAGCGCTTCTCGTACGGGTTCGACGGCTGGTCGACGCGGTCCACAGACGTGGCGTTCAGGACCGGGCGAGCCTCGTCCGAACCGGGACTGCCGGTGCGGTGCCAGGTGCCGGTGACGGTGACCCAGGTGTCGCGGGCTGGGGCCTTGGCGCCGCGTACCTGAACCTTCAGGGGCTGGGCGTCGGCGGCGCAGCAGTTGACGAAGAGGCGGGCGACGTACCACGCGCCGTCGTCGTCCTTCGTCACGAAGCCGGTCAGCCGGAGGGTGCGTCCCTTCATGGAGGCGCCGCTGTCCCACTGCGCGCGCGACGCGAACGCGTTCAGCGTGAGCTCGACCGGGTCCCCCACCGGGAGCTTCGGAAAGGTCCCGACGCCCTGTGCCGCGACCTTCGCCTCCTCGCGCTCGGCGCTGTACGAGCCGAGGGCGGGCGGCGGGTAGAGGAGGAGGGCGAGGGCAGGGGCGGCGAGGAGCCAGGCGATACGGGGGCTGCGGGCGTGATCGTGACCGTGCCGGTCCTCGTGCCCGTCGTCGCCGCCCCGGTGGTCGCCGTCACCGTCGCCATGATCACGACTGCCGCCGTCACCGTTTTCACGCCTGACGAGGCCCAGTACTGCGAGCACAAGCAGCAGCACCCCGGAAATGACCAGATACGGCCGCAGCCCCTCCTTCACATACCGCAGATACAGCTCGCTGAAGAGGGACACCCTCAGCAGCGCCGCCCCGCACAGAAGCAGCAGCACGCCCTGCGTACGGAACCTCATAGCAGCCACCACCCCACACCCGCACTGCTCGCCACGGCCACGACCCATGTCACGGACGAGAACCGGATGGCGAAGGCCCGCCCGAAGGTCCCTGCCTGGAGGGCGAACAGTTTCAGATCGACCATCGGCCCGACGACCATGAACGCGAGCCGCGCGGTGGGCGAGAACCCGGTCAGCGAGGCCGCGACGAAGGCGTCGGCCTCGGAGCAGACGCACAGCACGACGGCGAGTACGGCGAGCAGCAGCACCGACAGCCAGGGCGAGCCGGTGAAGACGTCGAGCACGGAGCGCGGCACGAGGATGTTGAAGGTCGCCGCGGCAGCCGCGCCCAGGACGAGGAAGCCGCCCGCGTGCAGAAAGTCGTGCTGCAGCCCGTCCCGGAACCCGCGCCACCCGGTGGGGGACGCCCCCTTCCCGCTCGTACGCGGCCGGGGCAGCCACTCCTCCTTCCCGAACCGGATCCACAGCCAGCCCATCACCACGGCGGTGGCGAGCGAGGCGACGAGCCGGGCACCGACCATGGCCGGGTTCCCGGGAAAGGCGATGGAGGTGGCGACGAGCACGACCGGATTGATGGCGGGCGCGGACAGCAGAAAGGCCAGCGCGGCGGCGGGCGCGACACCGCGCCGCATCAAGCTGTCGGCCACCGGCACGGAAGCGCACTCGCACCCGGGGAGCACCACCCCGGCCGCCCCCGCGACGGGCACGGCGAGCGCCGGTTTCTTGGGCAGTACGCGGCTGAAGACCCGCTCCGGCACGAACGCCCCGATCGCCGCCGACACCGCCGTACCCAGCAACAGGAAAGGCATCCCCTGCACGGTGATGGCCGTGAAGACGGTCCACCAGGCCCCCATGGCAGGCGTAGCGAGATCGAGCGCGAACATCGGCCCGAGCACGGACCCGACGGTGACGATCGCGACGAGGGCAACGCCCCCGACGACGAGATACACGGCCCCCCGCGCAACAAGCCGCGCCCCGTCCCCCAGACTCCCTCGCTCCTCCACGCCCCTTGCTTCCCGCCTCACCCAGTCGTACGTCCGTACCTCCGTACGTCCGGGCAGATTAACCGGTGCTGCTCTGCGGGCTCCTCACTGCCTTGGCGTCAGGCACGCGCCACTGTGCCCGCGATCAGCGTGGCGACGGCGTTTTCCAGGGTGGCGCGCAGGTCCAGGCGGAGCCCGACCACGGTGGGGTCGGCTTCGTAGGCGGCGAGCGCGCTGGCGGAGGGCCGGCAGTAGGTCGAGAGGGCGCCGGCCAGGATCAACGTCATCATGGCCACCGTCCGGGCGCCGTCGCCGAGTTCCGGCACGTACTGGCGGATGAGGTCGGTCGCGGTCGTGATGCCGGCGACGGCGGACCGCTTGTGCCGCACCACGACGTCGACGGACACGTTGTGCTCCAGCGCATTGGTCTGTGCGTTGACGAGATCGAGCAACACCGTCTGGCCTGCGAGGGACGCGCTGAGTACCGCGGCCACCTGGTCACCACGTTCGCGCGCCGACAGTCGTGGGTCGACACCCTTGGCCAGTTCGTCCGGCACCTCCGCCAGCCATCTCGCCATGGCGCGCTCCAGCAGTTCGAAGAGCACCGCCTCACGGGACTCGAAGTAACGCAGGACATTCGACTTGGCCAGCCCGACCCGTCGGCTCAGCTCGTTGAGGCTCACGTCGGCCACCGGCATCTCGTCGAGCATCGCCGCCGCCGTGTCCAGGATCGACTGGCGCCGGATCTCGCGCTGCTCCTTACTGCGTGCCCGCTGGAATGTCATGCGCCCCAGTTTACAAACCAGCGGTCTCTTGACAGCAGACCATCGGTCTCTTACTGTCGAGCCTGTAAGAGACCAACGGTCTATAAGGAGATCGGCATGAAGTGGACTGAGCGTGACATCCCCGAACAGAAGGGGCGGGTGGCGGTCGTGACCGGCGCCAACACCGGCCTCGGCTTCGAGACCGCCCGTGCTCTGGCGGAACACGGGGCGACGGTGGTGCTGGCCGTGCGGGACGTCGAGAAGGGCAGGCAGGCGGCCGCCCGCATGTCCGGCGACGTCACCGTGCAGAAGCTGGACCTGACGTCACTGGAGTCGATCCGCGCCGCCGCGGACGACCTGCACGGAACACACACGGGGATCGACCTGCTGATCAACAACGCCGGTGTGATGTACCCACCGAAGCAGACCACGCGCGACGGGTTCGAGCTGCAGTTCGGCACCAACCACCTCGGCCACTTCGCGTTCACCGGGCTGGTGCTGGACCTGCTGCTCCCCGTGCCGGGCTCGCGGGTGGTGACGGTCAGCAGCGTCGCCCACCGCATCCGGGCCGCCATCCACTTCGACGACCTGCAGTCGGAACGGTCCTACAGCCGAGTCGCGGCCTACGGGCAGTCGAAGCTGGCGAACCTGATGTTCACCTACGAGCTGCAACGCCGCCTCGCCCTGCAGGGCACCACGAGCTCGGTGGCCGCACACCCGGGTCTGGCCAACACCGACCTCATGCGCAACTCCCCCGCCGCAATGCGGGTGATCAGCCCCGTGATCGCACCCCTGATGAGCCAGAAGCCGGAGATGGGCGCACTGCCGACCCTGCGCGCGGCCACCGACCCCGCCGTCCGCGGCGGCCAGTACTACGGCCCCGACGGGATGGGCGGCTACCGAGGACACCCGAAGGTTGTCGAGTCCAGCCCGGAGTCCTACGACCGGACAGTCCAGCAACGCCTGTGGACGGTCTCCGAGAACCTCACCGGCGTGAAGTTCCCTGTCTAGGCCTTGGGAAGGGCCGGCATCTCACTCGTTGGGGTGGCGCGGCTTTGCCGTCACATTCCTGGACTTCTTCAAAACCGCCTACGCCCTCCCCGACCTGCGCCGGGCCGAAGAGGCGATGGAGACGCTCCGGTTGGGCGAGTACATCGACGAGCGGGCTGGCGTCCTCAGCGGCGGTACCCGGCAGAAGCTGAACCTCACCCTGGCCCTCATGCACGACCCGCAGCTCCTGCTGCTGGACGAGCCCTACCAGGGCTTCGACTGGGACACCTACCAGCGCTTCTGGGACCTGGCCGCCCGGCTGTGTGGGGCCGGCCGTTCGATCCTCGTCGTCTCCCACCTCGCCTACGACGCCGAACGCCTCGACGGGCGCTGTCACGTTGTTGGGTGGGCGGTGTCTGATGGTGCGTCGCGGCGTGGTGGAGCCCGGTTCCGGGCTCCTCATCGAGCCAAAACGGTGAGGTGCGTGGTCCGCGCATCAGACCCCGTGACCTGCAACTTCTCAGTGCCCAGTGCTCACTGTTGCCGGAATGTCGTGAGCGCGGCAATCAGTTGCCGCGATGCCGATGTGGGTTTGCCCTGGCGCTCGCCAGCCGTGACGTGGTCTCTCAAGAGTTCCAGGTCCTGCTGCGCGACCTTGCCGCCATGGTGGAACGCGGAGAACTCCTGCCAGTCCAACGGCACGGCCTGCTCCTCGTAGGCCATCACGGTTCGGGTCAGACTGTGGTCACTCAACTGCGTGGCCACAGCCTGGCCCGCAGGACCGTACTCGTCGAGGGAGGTGATCTCCCGCGCCGCCTCGACGGCAAGATCCCAGATGTCCTTGTGATCGGCGTACTGTGCGGCAGGCGGCCACCCCATCAGCTCACCCGCCGCGAAGGTGGGAAGTATGAGGGCCACGTGCAGCTGGAGTTGCATGTGGTCGATGATCTCGCAGCGCGAGACACCGCAGGCGTCGTAGAGCGACTTGAAGCGTGCCGCGGCAGCGGGAAACCGGTCCTCCATCGCGAAGCCCATTTTGCCGAGATGACGGTAGGCCATATCGGCTTGCGCCAGGAGCTCGGCGTCCGTGGGCGGGTGTACCGGAAGACCGGCGGAGGCGACCTGGTGGGCCAGCACGCCGAGCAGTCCGCTCACGACGCGCTCCTCAGCCAGCCCGAGGGCGTCGAGGACATGCTCGCGCAGGCCGAAGCCGACGCCGCCGAAGATGACCGTGGCGGAGGTCTCGCGCACGGCTGCGCCGAGACGGTTCAGTAGTTCGGTGCCCTCGGCCGAACGCGAGGAAGCACCATCGAGAGTGACGATGACGTAGTCGTAGGACCGCTTGCCGACTTCCGAGACATCGGAGAGGACGCTGTAGCCGGAGAAGAGCTTCAGGTTCGCGTCGTCGTAGGAGTACAGCCTCCGGGGTCGTGACAACTCCTTCACGCGTCCGGGGCGCACCAGAAACGTCACTTCGGCGCCGGCTAACTGCAGGTGGTATCCGGATATGACGCCCATCGCTCCTGCGCCGACGAGCAGGACCTGGGGGGTGGACGGTGTGTCGTGCGGCACGTGCTTCCTTATCTCTGGAGCAGGTGGATTTCTCAGGATTGGCGCGTCATACGACGACCGTGCGGATCTGCTCTCCTGCATCGAGGGCTCGGATGGCGTCGTTCACCTCGTGGAGCGCGACTCGGCGGGTGACCATCGAGGCGAGGTCGAGGCGTCCTGTCTCCGCGAGTTCGATGATCAGCGGGATGTCGCGCCGGGCCTGTGTGCCGCCGTAGAGGCTGCCGCACAGGCGCTTGTCGTCCGAGGCGAGTTGGAAGGCGGACATGGTGATCGTCGCGTCGACGGACGGCATGCCGACCAGTGCGATGGTCCCACCGCGCCGGGTCGCCTCCCATGCCTGGGTGATGGTCGTGGGGTGCCCCACCACCTCGAACGTGTAGTCGGCGCCACGCCCGCCGGTCAGACGTCGGACTTCGTCGGCCAGGTCCGTGGCCGCCGGGTCGATCGTGTCCGTGGCGCCGGAGCCCAGTGCGGCCGAGCGCTTGTTCTCCAGGGGGTCGATCGCGATGATCCTGGCGGCTCCTGCGATCCGCGCGCCCTGGATGACGGCCTGGCCGACGCCGCCGGAGCCGATCACCGCGACGCTCGATCCGGGCTTCACCTTGGCAGTGTTGAACACCGCGCCCAGGCCGGTGGTGATCGCGCAGCCGATCAGCGCGAGTTGTTCGTCCGGCAGGTCGGTGGTCACCCGGACCACGCTCGCCTCGTGCACGGTCATCGCCTCGGCGAAGGTACCAAGGCCCAGGAAGGCCGGAACCTCGGTGCCGTCGGCCCTGGTCACGCGTGGTGCCGAGGTCATGGCCTGGCTGTTGTCGCACAGGTGGGTCATGTCGCGGACGCAGTACCAGCAGGTGCCGCACACGGCACCCACGGTTCCGATGACCCGGTCGCCGACGGCGACCGAGGTCACCTCGGAGCCGATCTCCGTCACCACTCCGGCGCCCTCGTGGCCGAGGACGAGGGGCAGTGGCAGGGGCAGTTGGCCGCCCAGAACGGCGACGTCGGTGTGGCAGACCCCGCTCGCGCCGATCCGTACGTCGACGTCGTGCGGGCCAGGGGGGCGGGGATCGACTTTCTCGACCGACAGGTGGTGGCCGTGTTCGAGACCAAGTGCAGCCAGCATGTGTGCTCTCTTTTCGTGGTGTGAAAGGGAGGGGTGGAGGGTGGCGCTTGCGGGGGCTACGCGGGTGGCAGGACGGGTTTCGTCTGGGACGACGTAGGCTTCCGCGCCTTCGTGCTGCTGGCGGGGGCCGCGGTCTCGGTGCGGGCGTGGGCACCGAACCGGACCAGGTCGGCCGCACGTTCCGCGAGCATGATCGTCGGGGCGTTGGTGTTGCCGCTGGTGACGACCGGCATGATCGAGGCGTCGACCACGCGGAGGTTCGCGATGCCGCGTACCCGCAGCTGGGGGTCGACGACGGCTGTCTCGTCGACGCCCATCTTGCAGGTGCCCGAGGGGTGTTTGCCGGTGAATCCCGCTACGCTCAGGTACTTCTTCAGGTCCTCGTCCGTGGTGGCCGAGTCGCCCGGGACACGTTCCGATACGACGTACTTCTTGATGGCCGGCTGCCGGAAGATCTCGCGCGCCAGTTTGACGCCGGCCAGCAAGCCCGCCATGTCGTCCGGGTGCCCGAGGAGTTCATGGCGGATGACGGGGTCGTCCAGCGGGTTCGCCGACCGCAGTCCAACGGATCCGCGGCCGCTCGGGTGCAGGAAGGCCGGCATGACGCTGACCACGGGATACGGGTCCGGTGCCATCGTGTGGACCTCGTGCCCGAGGCCGTACTCGTCGGCGACCTCCTTCACCTTGGCCGAGACGCCCATCACGAGCATCTGCATCTCGATGTCGCACCATTCGGCGGCGTCGGAGGAGTTCGCGAAGAGGATGGCGTGGTTGAACCCGCTCGTCACCGCCCCGCGGCGGCGGAAGAGGAAGTCCAGGCCGTGCCTGGCCATGCCCAGCGGTGTGAGGTCCATGTTCAGGGTCCGCTCGGTGACCTCGTACTTGAGCTGGGCGTGCGGGTGTTCCATGAGGTTCTGCCCGACGCCCTGGAGGTCGGCCTTCACGTCGATGCCGTGCTCGCGCAGTGCGTCCGCCGGGCCGATGCCGGAGAGCATCAGGATCTTGGGGGAGGCGATGGCCCCCGCGGAGAGGATCACTTCGCGTTCCGCGTGGACGCGCAGGGTGCGGCCCTTGCTGACGTACTCGACGCCGACGGCTTTCCCGTCCTCCACGAGGATCCGGGTGACGTGCGCGTGGGTCGTCACCGACAGATTCCGGCGGCGGCGGGCGGGGGACAGGTAGGAGCGGGCGGTGCTCGCGCGCATGCCGCCTCGCTGCGACACCTGTCCGGTGGCCACGCCGTACTGGTCGGCGCCGTTGTAGTCCTTGTTGTGCGGCAGGTCCGCCTGCTGGGCGGCGTCGACGAACGCGGGGATCAGTTTGTTGTCGATCCGCATGTGGGACACGCGCTGGGGCCCGCGTTCACCGCGGTACTCGTCGGCGCCGTCCTCCCAGCTCTCGGCCCGCCGGAAGTACGGCAGCACGCTGTCGTAGTCCCATCCGTCGCAGCCCTGCGCCGCCCAGTTGTCGAAATCGGCCCGGTTTCCCCGGACCCACACCATGGCGTTGATGGAACTGCTGCCGCCGAGCACCTTGCCCGCGGCCCAGATGTCCTGGAAACCGTTTCTGGAGGCGTCGGCTTCGGCCTGGTAGCCCCAGTCCCACTCCTTCTTCATCCTGATCATCCCGGCCGGGAACCGGATGGGGTAGTGGAGGTCGTGCCCGCCGGCCTCCAGGAGCATCACCGTTGTCGACCGGTCCTCGGACAGGCGGTTCGCCATGACGCACCCCGCCGAGCCGCCGCCGATCACGACATAGTCGTAGGTCTCTCTGCCTGAGAACTGCCGCTTCGCCATTTCCGCCCGCCTTCAGTGGAATTTCGTACTTCCTTGGTCACGTGCCTGAGTAAGGCCCGCTTGTCTTCCGCTCATTCGTCGCGGCCGTGCCTGCTCTCTCCAGCACGCACTCGACTCCGGCCGTGACGAACGAGGTTTCTGTGCCGAGCGTCAGCAGGCGGAAGCCCATGTCGGCGTAGCGCTCGGCGAACAAGTCGCTGCCGGCGTGAATGCCGACGATCTTCCGGGCGGCTTTTCCCGCGTCGACCACCGCGTGCAGGGCGGGTTCCAGCTCCGGGCTTGCCGGGAACTGCGCGGGTCCCAGGCTGAGGGAGATTCCGAGGTCGGCCGGGCCGACGTACACGCCGTCGACGCCGGGGACCGCGAGGATGTCCTCCACCGACTCCAGTCCCTGGCTCGTCTCGATCATCGCCAGCAGCAGCGCGTGCTGCGCCAAATGCTCCGGATCGCGCGGGAGATGGGGCGCTATGGGGCCGTAACTGCGGTGTCCGTGCGGGGGGAAGCGAACGGCGGCTACCGCGGCCCGGGCCTCCTCGGCGCTGTTCACCGTCGGCACGATCACGCCGTCGGCGCCGCCGTCGAGCACGCGCCCGATCAGCTCGGGGCGGTTCGCCGACACCCGCACCAGGCGGCCGGCGGCCGTCGGTTGGGCGGTCGCTGTCATCCGGGCGGCCTCTGCCTCGCAGGCCATGCCGTGCTGGCAGTCGATGCCGACGTAGTCGAGCGCGGATGCCGACAGTGCGGCGAGCAGGTCGGGGGAAGGGCGGGTCAGCCAGGCCCCGAGGACGGGACGGTCCTCGGTCAGGATGCGGTCCCGGATGCGGCTCGCGGCGGGTACTGAAAGGGGATCGGTCATCTTTGTCCCATCCGTTACGTCCGGCGGTCGAGGCCGCTGCCTGGCTTGCGTCGGCACATGCGCCGCGCGAGTCGGGTGCGGCGGTGGTGGTCTCAGACGACGCCGGCCATCGGCGTCGGGGTGGCGACGAGTGAGCGCCGGGCCGCGATCTCGCGTGGCATGTCGCAGGCGACGAGGCCGCGCAGTAGCCCGTCCCGTGCGTAGGCGAGGACGAAGCGACGTTCCTCGAAGCTCCCGTCGAGCAGCGTCGTGTCGTCCTCACCGCTCACGCTGCCCAGGATCTGGATCTTGTGCTGGTACTGGTCGGACCACACGTACGGGATCGGGTCGTAGGTCGGTGCCGTGGCTCCGTCCAGCAGGTTCGCCGCGAGCACGCCGGCCTGTTCGGCGGCGTTGGTCCAGTGCTCGATGCGCCGGGTGGCCCCGAAACGCTCGCTCGGCCACGCCGCCACGTCGCCCGCGGCCCAGACGTGGCCTCCCGCGCCGGCGACCCGGCAGCGGTTGTCGCACAGCACACCGTCGGACAGGTCGAGTCCGCTGCTGTCGAGCCAGTCGGTGCGGGCAAAGGCGCCCACCCCGACGACGACGAAGTCCGTCTCGATCCGGCTGCCGTCGGACAGCGTCACAACCGGTCGGCCCCCGCGCTCATCGACGTCGGCGACGGTGACCCCGAGCCGGAAGTCGACTCCGTTGTCCCGGTGCAGCTCGGCGAGCATGGCGCCGACCGTGGCGCCCACTCCGCGCAGCACGGGGGCGGGCGCGGGCTCGATGACCGTCACCGCCAGACCGCGCCCGCGGGCGGAGGCCGCGACCTCGCAGCCGATGAACCCTCCGCCGACGACGAGGAGGTGGTGGGCCTCGTCGAGGGCGCCGCGGATGCGGCGTGCGTCGGCCGCCGTCCGCAGGCGCGCCACGCGCTCGCTGTCGGGCAGTCCAGCAAGTGAGCGGGCAGCCGCGCCGGTGGTGATGACGATGTGGTCGGCCTTCACGGTGGAGCCGTCGTCCAGGAGGACGCTGCGCTCTCGCAGGTTCAGCGCGGTCGCGCGCACGCCCAGACGCAGCTCCATGCCGTCGTAGAAGCCTTCCGGCTCCAGCCGCTTCACCGGTACGGGGTCCGGCGCCGTCAAGTACTGCTTGGACAGCGGCGGTCGGTCGTAGGGGAGCTCGTTCTCCTCCCCTATCAGTACGAGTCGGCCGTCGAAGCCGCGGCGTCGCAGCGCTCGCAGCACCCGCGCGCCGGCCAGTGACGCGCCCACGACGGCGATCCGGGGCGGCACGCTCACTCCCGCACCGTGATCGCGCCCAGCGGGCACGCTGCCGCGGCGTCCTCGACCGCGTCCCGCAGCGACTCCGGCGGCTCGACCTGCAGCACCTTGAGCGCCCCGTCCTCGCCGAAATCGAAGACCGACGGGGCGATTCCGATGCACACCGCCTGGTGCTCGCACAGTTCCGGGTCGACGTCGACCTTCATGTCCCGCTCCTTGTGTCGATGAGTGGTCCCCTGCCGGTGCCGAGCCCCGGGCACGCCGGGAAGGAGGGGGGCGCGGTGCCGGCAGGGAAGATGAACTAGCGTGTCGCCGCGAGCCGGGACGCGTACAACTCGGTGGCGTTGCCCCTCAGGATCCGGTCGCGGTCCTCGTCGGCGAGCGCCGGGAGGATCTGGTCCGGGCGGGCGGCGCTCCACACCGGATAGCCGCTGCCGTAAACGAGCAGGTGCGCCGCGTCGGTGCGCCGGGCCCACTCCACGACGGTCTCCGGCTCGGAGTCCGGCGGCCCTTCGAGCCTGTTGGTGACGAACCGGACGTGCTGCCGCAGGTAGTCGCTGGGCATCTGCTTCACCCAGGGCACCTCGGTGCGGGTGATCGGCCAGTCCATGTCCATCCGCCACATCGCCGGGGTGAGCATGTCGAAGCCGCCGTCCGCGAACACGATCCTGAGATCCGGGAAGCGGTCGAAGGTGCCCTCGGCGATGAAGCTCGCGAGGTGGAAGAAGAACCGGTCGCGGTGGAGGGCGCTGAACTCGATGTGGGTGCGCGGCAGTCCGGTCATGGTCGGGAAGTACTCGACGCCCACGCCCCCTTCCGCCTTGATGGCGACGGGCAGCCCGTGCTCGGCGGCCGCCTTCCAGATGGCCAGGTAGTACCGCTGGCCATAGGGGTGGTGGGACTCCAGCGGTACGCCGACCTGGACCATCCGCGGGTGGTCGGCCCAGCGCTCGATCTCGGCGACCGCGCCCTCGGGGTCCATGGGGTTGATCCGGATGGTGCCGAGGAAGCGCGGTCCGTCCGTCTCGTCCTGGAGCCAGGTCGCCGCCTGCCACTCGTTGTAGGCCGAGCAGATGGCGCTGCCCTGGTCGGCCGCCGGCTGCAGGCCGCGCAGCGTCGGGTTGAGGACCGCCTGTGCGACGCCGTTCGCGCGCAGGTACTCCTGGGTGCGCGCGGGGACCGAACCGGGCTCCCGGGCGGTGTGGGTGCCGGCCGGGGTGGTCACCACCTCGCCGTCGGGCCGGGACTGTTCGAGCCACTCGCCGAAGGGCGGGATGCCGGTGGGCGTGGGGTGGAAGAACCGGTTGGGCGAGTTGTACACCAGCCCGTCGTAGGGCTGCCGGAGGTAGTCGTGGATCTGCTGCGGGGTGAGCATGCGCGGGTGCACGGCCGCGTCCACGACGCCCTGGGTGTCCGTCGCCATCTCTACACTCCTTCCAGGATGACCAGGCCGTCCTCGACCCGGACGCGGTGCATGCGAATGCGTTTGGTGCCGACCTCGGAGACGCCGTCACGGAGGTCGAACTCCCAGCCGTGCCAGGGGCACTTGAGGATCTCGTCCTCGCCGCTGACCTCGAACTGGTACGGCTCCGAGGGCTCGATGACGGGATAGCGCTGGCCAACGCACAGCGGACCGCCGCGGTGGGGGCAGTAGTTGGTCACGGCGCGGAACTCACCGCCCACGTTGTAGACGCCGACGCCGAACTTGCCGACCGGGACGAACTTCGAACTGCCCGGCGGGATTTCCTCGACCGTGCCGACGACATGGGAGGTGGGGGTACTCGTCACGGGTTGACTCGTCATGTGATTGCTTCCTCCGCCCTTAGTCCGCCGACTCGATCCACGGCGTCTCGGCATTGCCGTGACCTGCCGCCGCTGCCGCGAGGGCCGCGTAACGCCGCTCCCCGGCCTCCTTGCGCGGGTTCTCCGGCACGATGTCGTCCAGGTAGTCCCGCGGACGCTGCGCCGGCAGGCCGTACGTCTCCAGCGCGTTCTTCGCCATCACGCGGTCCCGCCATGCCTCGGGCAGCTGCTGCGTCACCCACGGGGCGGGATCGAAGTCGTAGTGCGGGTAGTCGGAGCTGAAGACGATGGTCTCCTCCGCGCCGCCCCACTCCATGAAGCGGGCGAGGTCACCGCGGCCGGGCGGCTCGCACAGCGGCTGCGTGGCGAAGCGGACATGCTCCCGGATCACCTCGGAGGGCCGCCGGCTGGACTGCGGGACCTCGGCCCGCAGCTCCTCCCACTGCCGGTCCAGCCGCCACAGCAGCGGGCCCACCCACTCGCAACCGCCTTCCACGGCGACGAACTTGAGATTCGGATAGCGCTCGAAGACGCCCTCGAACACCGTGCTCGTCACGTGGCAGATGTAGGTGAAGATCCAGTTGGGCAGGACCTCGACGTGATACGAGGGGAAGCCGACCGGGGTCATCGAGCGGATGCCCGAGTGGCGGTACAGGTGAGTGGCCAGCGGTAGGTCGTGCCGGGCCGACGCCTTCAGCAGGGGTTCGAACTGCGGCGCTCCGAAGGGGACGAAGGAGTCCGCGAGCATGTAGGACTGGATGAAGGCGGGGTGGCCCGCCCACCGCTCGACCTCACGGGCTGCGGCCTCCGCGTCCATGGAGGACACCTGGATGGAGCCGAAGAACCGGCCGTGCCGGTTCGCTTCGCCCTCCAGCCAGTTCGCGGCCAGCCAGTTGTTGGTGGCCGCCGCTTGCGCGACGTCCCACTCGGCGTCCCAGTGCCGGGGCCGGAAGAACAGCGGGTTCATGATGCAGTAGTCGACCCCGTTGTCCACGCACAGCTGCTTGGCCAGGAAGTCCGGATCGCTGCCGGAGCCGCCCCGCGGAGGCGTGGCGTAGCCGCCGGGGCCTCCCATGCCCTGATTGCCGCCGGTGTTGGAATGAGGGGTGTAGAGCAGGAAGCTCAGGGGGACTTCCTCGCGATACCTGGTGAAGTACCGGCTCCGGAACGGCTCGGGATAGTGCTCGATGAACTCCTCCATGGAGCCCGGCACAGGGTGTACGTCACAGTCGACGACCCGGACCGGGACCGTGGCCGGCGATGCTTCGCGGCTCTCCGCAGAGACCATCACTTTCCGCCTCTCTGCTGTTCGTTCATGTCTGTCGAGGACCGTCGTCGAGGAGATCCGGTCTCTTCGTGATCAAAGTTTCGATCGAGATGAGGCGCGATGTGCGCAGTGCGCGGGCGGTCGCTCCAGCGGCCCGCGCGTCCTGCCGTTACGACGACGAAACAGGAACAGGCTGACAAGGCAATGAAAGCCATGAATGACAGAGTCTGTCAATAGAGTCATGGCATGGCAGATTCGGCGTGCTGTAGCATCTACGTGTGGAGCAGAGGCAGTACACCTTGCGCGACCGGAAACGACGTGCGGTCCAGGACGACGTGGCCGGCATCGCCGTCGACCTGTTCGTCGCCAACGGCTACGAAGACACGACCGTGGACCAGATCGCGACAGCGGCCGGGCTGTCACCGCGCACTTTCTTCCGCTATTTCGCGAGCAAGGAAGCCGTGGTCACCCACATGTTCGACACGACGGGCACCGACATCGCCGACGCCCTGGCAGAGCGGCCTTCCGAAGAGGCCCCCTGGCTCGCACTGCGCCGCTCGTTCGACGGGCTGATCCAGCAGCTGACCGAGCGCCCCGCGTCCGTGCCCCTGATCCGGATGATCTACGACACGCCGTCGCTGTACGCGGGTCACCTGCACAAGCAGGTGAGGTGGATCGAGACCATCGCGGGCGCACTCGCCTTGAGGCTTCCGCAGTCGCTTGACGCCGACGAGCGGCGACTGCGTGCGGGAGCGCTTGCCTCCGCCGGCGTCGCGTGCCTGGAGTACGCCCGCCTCGAATGGATCGCCGGTGACGGCAAGGGCGCGATGGCGAAGCTCCTCGACGTCGCCATGAGCGCCGTATCACCGCTTCCCGAGGAATGACTGACCCGTGACCTCGATCGATTGACCGGGCCCGGCACAGCCGGTCGCTGAGAGGTCCGGCGCAGTCCCGACCCCCGATGGCCTCGGCCGTGCCTTCGGCCGGACCGGCCGATCGCCCCTGTGGCAAGGAGTCCGAGTGACCTACACGGAATTGACCGCGACCGAGGATGTCGCCGCCGCGCTCCAGGAGTACGCGGCGGCCTGGACTGCCCTGGATCTGCAGCGCGTGGCAGACCAATGGGATCGCCAGGACCCGGAAGTCACCTACATCGCCGAGGAGTTGGGCGAAGTCCTGGTCGGACCCGAGCGCATCTCCGAGCATCTCCTGCGCACGGAGCACCGCATCAGCGCCTCCAGCGTCTCCCTTCGGGACGTCCATGTGCGCGAACTGGCGCCGGGGCTTGCGCTGGCCACGTTCATCTGCCGGTGGGAATTCGAGTGGGTGACGTACAGCCGCGTCAGCGCCCTGCTGCGCCGACGCGACATGCGGTGGCTCTTCACCCACTACATGGAGGCGCCCTTCCACATGGAGGACTGGGACTCCAGGGCCGAACGTGATCGCTGACTGGAGAAGGGGCCCGCCGAGCGCTGTCTCGGCGGGCCCCTTCTCCAGTCAGCGGGCCAGGCAGACGCCGATTCGAGCGGCCAGGCCGAGGAGGAGCGCGAACCCGCTGATGACCAGGACGCGCGTGGCGTAGGTGCTCCACCACCGAACGCGGGGCAGGGCCGCCTTGGGGATCAACTCCCAGTCCACGTGTCGTAGCGCCGCCTTGTACAGGATCATCGCGATCATGCCCAGGCTGCCGGCCGCCATCAGGGCTTCGGCGAAGGACTGGAACGTTGTCGCATTCATGGTGCTTCCTTGTCCGGCGATGACGGGCCCTCAGAAGGCGAGGGCATAGAGCAGGTAGATGTTGATACCGGAGATGAGAACTGCCGCGACGCTGCCGAGAAAGGTCGTCAGGGACCCATTGACCAGATCGCCCATCAGGTCGCGCCGTCGGCTGATCAGGACGAGCGGGACGAGGACGAACGGGATCCCGAAAGAGAGCACGACCTGGGAGAGCAGGAGTGCGGTGTCCGGCGACACGCCGACTGCTATGACGACCAGAGCGGGTGCCATGGTGATGAGCCGGCGCAGGAAGAGGGGGATGCGAATGCGCAGGAAGCCCTGCATGATGACCTGTCCCGCGTAGGTCCCGACCCCGGATGAGGAAAGCCCTGAGGCGAGCAGCGCCGCGGCGAACGCCAACGCGGCCCCACCTCCGACGAGCCGCTCGAAGCCTCCGTGAGCGGCGCCCAGGCTGCCGTCGAAGCCTCCCGACCCGCTGAAGGCGGCCGCGGCGACGCAGAGCATCGAAAGATTGATCGCCCCGGCGGCACTGAGCCCCAGCACGGTGTCGATGCGCAGGCTGCGCAACGCCCGTCTGCGTTCCGCCGGTCCTTCAGGAGCCCGGCGCTCGGCAGTCAGTGCCGAGTGCAGGTAGATGACGTGCGGCATGACCGTCGCCCCGATGATGCCGATGGCCAGGACGACGGAATCCGTGCCCTCGAAGGCCGGCACCATCCCGGCGGCCAGGTCGGGGGCGGACTGCCCGCCGACGGCGAAGAGGGTGTAGACGAATCCGAGGGCAATGACCCCGAGCAGGAAGGCGATGGCGAGTTCGAAGGGACGGTAACCGCGCCGCCTGAGAGCGAGGATGGCGAAACTCACGACGGCGGTGATCAGTGCCGCGGGGAACATGGGGATGCCGAAAAGGAGGTTGAGCCCGATGGACGCCCCGATGAACTCGGCGAGATCGGTGGCCATGGCGACGACCTCGGCCTGGGCCCAGAGACCCAGCACGACGGGGCGACGGAAGCTCTCCCGGCACAGCGTCGGCAGATCACGTCCCGTGGCCAAACCCGTCTTCGCGGACAAATACTGGATGAACATGGCGACCAGGCAGGCCGACACCAGCACCCACACCAACAGGTAGCCGTACTGGGCACCGGCTTGGAAGTTGGTGGCGAAGTTGCCCGGATCGACGTAGGCGACGGCGGCGACGAACGCGGGACCGTAGAAGGCAGCGGCTCTGCGGGAGGCCCCACCCGGACGGGGGCGGCCTTCGACCGGAGCGTCCCGGCGTGCTGCGGGAATGCCGTGAGTCATGAGGTCTCCTCGAATTCGACGTCCGCCGATGCCGCGGCGATCCGACCGCGGCCGGGCTCAGTCACCGACGGGCATGCGCTGCGCAGATGCCATGAAGTGGCCAACGAACCGCACGCCACCGGGAAGGTGGGATCCAACGTGCGGCTGGAGCCGCCGGCATCCCGCCCGTGCTCTGCTCGAACAGCCGCAGCAACCTCGGATATCCCGTGACCGTCTGTCTGGCCGCCGTCGGCATACAGGGTGTGCCCGATCGTCCAGGCGGACTCCTCACTGCCGAGGAAGGCCGCCGCCGCGATGTCCTCCGGCCGGCCCCGCCACGTCAACGGCGTGGCGTCCTGGCACGCCTGCACGACAGGCGGATTCTCGGTGAGAACGCGTGTCATCGGGGTCTCGACGAGTCCCGGACCCACTGCGTTGACCCGGACACCGTGCCCGCCCAGCTCCAAGGCGGCCGACTGGGTGAGGCTCACCACCCCCGCCTTGGCGGCGTTGTAGGGCGCTGTGCCCTCGTCCGGCTGGGTCGCGTTGATCGAGGCGATGTTGACGATCGCCCCGCTCGAGTCCTGAGCGATGAACTGGCTCGCCTCGTGCTTGACGCACAGGAAGGTGCTGCGCAGAGTCAGCGACAGGACCGAGTCGATCTCCTGCGCACTGAGGCCGACGACAGGACCGCCGCCTCCCGCACCCGCGACGTTGAACGCACAGTCCAGCCGCCCGAAACGCTCCACCACGGTCGTCACCAGCGACTCGATGTCCGGCTCCCGCCTCACATCGGTGACGAGTGGCACCACGTCGGTGCCGGACCCGGCCGCCGCCCGCCCCAGTCCGTGCTCGTCGATGTCACCCACGACGACCCGGGCCCCCTCCGCCACCAGTCGCCGAACGATGCCGAGGCCGGTCCCCGAAACTCCGTCCGTCACGACCGCGATCTTTCCGGTGAACCGCCGTGCACTGATTGCGACCACGAAGACTCTCCGATCCTGAGATCTGCGGTGCGGCGCTGGCGCCGGACCGTCACACGAGGCCGAGCATGCGCTCCGACCGCTCCCACAACGCCCTGGCCAACTGTGGGTCCCGCGCCTGCCGTGAGGTACGGGCGTTCGGCCTGAGCCGGTGGAAGTACTGGCCGTTGACACTGCGCGGGTCGGCGACGGAGACCAGGTGGACCAAGGGAGCGGCCCCCTTCTCGCTGTCGATCGTCAGCGCGCGCCCGAGCCGGGTGTTGTACGCCAGGTGGGCCATGCCCCGCGCCTCCCGGGCGAGCCCGGAGTCCACAACTCCGGGATGGAAGGCCACGGCCGTGATTCCGGTGCGCGGGGTACGGCGGGCGATCTCCCGCGCGAAGAGGAGGTTCGCGAGCTTGGAGTCGGCATAGGCGCCGAACCCCGAATAACGGCGGCGTTCGTGGCCGGGGTCGTCGAGGTCGATCCGGCCCATCCAGTGCCCCATGCTGCTCGTCACGACGACGTGCGCCCGGGAGGCGCTGAGTCGCTCGTGCAGGAGGTTCTGCAGGAGGAACGGAGCGAGATGGTTCACCTGCCAGGTCAGCTCGAAGCCGTCCGCGGAGTCGGCCCGTACACCCGCCATCAGACCGGCGTTGTGTGCCAGCACGTCGATGACAGGGCATCGCTTCAGGAGCCGCGCGGCCAGCTCACGCACGTCGGTAAGGCGCGCGTAGTCGGCGGTCAACGGCTCGACGCCGAGTTCGCCGGCGAGGGCCGCGGTGGCCTCCGGCGAGCGGCCGACGGGCACGACCGTGGCTCCCCGCTCAGCAAGCCAGCGTGCGGCGACGGCACCTATCCCGGAGCTCGCTCCCGTGATGACGACTGTCTTGCCGACCATATCGGTGTTCATGGTTTCCCTCTGACGGTGCGACCTCTCGGGAGCGGTCCTGGCGTCCCCCACGAGAGTCACGGCACGGCTCTTACTGTCTGGACTGGCATAGACTGACACCATAGGCATGGAGCGTCAAGGAGTGATGAGAAGAAGCACCTGCACGACGAGAGGACATATCCATAAGGACCGTGCACATCCACGCCAAGGGCGACATCAGGATCGAAAAGCTGGAGGCGCCGGCCGTCGCACCGGGAAAAGTCCTCCTGACCGGCGAATACACCTGACATGTACGCCGACCGGTCTCAGCCTCAAGGGCAACACCATCGCCGGACACCCCTCGTCCGGGCGTTGGAGCGGCCCCGGGCCGCGTGCAGGACGACCTGGGCGCGCTGGCGGAGCCGGTGCTCGGTTTTGTGGCCGTAGGCGACTCTGTTGCTGAATTCGTCAGCCGGCGAGTTGGTGGCTGAGGCGCTCGAGTCGGCTGGTGCGAGGCTTGCGTAGTGGGTCGGTGGTCCACCAGGCGTCGAGGCGGACGATGTTGAGGGCGGTGGCGGAGTAGATGTGTTGGAGGGTGACTTTCGGCAGGCCGCGGTAGCGCGCCCGGCGGATGCCGGTGACGTCGAGGGCCTGGTTGACGGTGCCCTCGATGCCGGCGCGGAGGGCGTACTTGGTTCTCCAGGAGTCGGTGTCCTGTTCGGCTCTGGCCGCAGTGGTGCGTTCGTGGAGTTCACGGGGGCGCAGGGTGCGCATGCGGGCGCCGCGGACGGAGTTGGTGCACTTGGTCCGGGAGGGGCCGGGGCGGCAGTCGGTGCGGGCGAAGCCGGTCACGATGGCGTCGCGGCCGTGCTGGGTGACCGGATACCAGCCGACGCTGGTGGCGCCCTGGGGGCAGCGGACCTGACGGGCTTTCCAGTCGATACGGAAGGCGCTCTTGGCGAAGCCCTCGGCGGCCTTGGCCTGGGGCGAGTGGTCGGCCAGGAGCGGGGTGACCATGCTGATGCCCCGGCCCGCCGCTTCCACGACCAGGTCGACGGAGGGATATCCGGAGTCGAGGTAGTGCTCGCCCGGTGCGACCTGCCGCTCGGCCAGGTTCTGCTGGATGGGCGCGGTGGCTTTGACGTCGGGAACCGTCGCCAGGGTGGTGTGCACATCGGTGATCAGCCGCAGCACGCTCGTACCAGCCGCAGCACGCTCGTACCAGCTTCGGCTTCGGCTTCGGCTTCGGCTTCGGCTTCGGCTTCGGCTTCGGCTTCGGCTTCGGCTTCGGCTTCGGCTTCGGTGGGAGTGTCGCAGGTCTCGGTGAGGTGGACCTTGTAGCCCATCCAGAAAAGGTCGTCGCCCTTGGCCGACCAGCGGGCATCGGGGTCGTAGGGGGAAGCCAGGCGGATATGGCCGGGCGGGACGCCCTCGTCGTCGGCGTCCCGCTTGGTGATCACCTCCCGTCCCCGGGCATCGGTACGGATGCTGTAGGTCTGCACCAGGACCTGCCGCAGCAGGGCCACCGCCTCGATCTCACGGACCCACACCGGGGCGGTGTCGGACCAGGCCGCCCGGCATAAGGCCAGCGCGTCCTGGCCGAAGACCTGGGCGAGCCGGTCCCGCCTGGTCTTCGAGCCCGGCATCGTCCAGCCGTCGACGCGCGGCCCATAGCGTTCGGCGAACTCGGCGACATCGATCACCCCGGCCAGCCAGGACGGCGCCGCCACCGCCAGGGCCTCCAGAGCGGCCCGCACACTCTCCCCGGCCAGCTCGGTGCGGTTCAGGTCACGGACCGCGCTGATCACGTGGGTGGAGTCGGTGCGCTGCTTGCCACCGGCCTTGATCAGCCCGGCCCCGCGGCAGTGCTCGACGAGCCTGTCGAAGAGCGTCCGCTCCAGGCCGTGCCCGACCAGCCGGGCACGGAACCTCGACAACGCGGAGAAGTCGAAGCCGGCATCGGACAGCTCCGTGCCCAGTGCGTACTTCCACGACAGACGGTCCCGTGACGCGTCCGCAGCCTGCCGATCGGTGAGGCTCTCGGTGAACTGCAGCACCGTCACCAGAGCGAGCAGCGCCGGGGAGTGGGCAGGAGCCCCACGGCCGGGAAACGCATCGGTGAACAACGAGTCGTCGAAGACCTCGGCAAGGTGGTCACGCAGGCGCATGGGCAGGCTGCCACCGGGGAAGGCGGCGCGAGCCGTCCTGGCGGTCTGTTCAGGAACAGGCGGCAATCCCCCCGGTCGCATGGACACTGCGCCGCCCCCCTACGGCCGGAGCAGACAGAACGACCGCACCAACGATCATGCCGGGCCGCCTCGCACCCCTGCAGGCAATTCAGCAACAGAGTCACATTCCGCGTCGCTGGTGACGGCGGGACCTGGATGACCCGCGGGGCCCACCGCCGTCCACGACGGCTACTCGGGGCGGTGTTCGCCCTCGCGTCGTAGTTCCTACGTGTCGGCCCCGTACGTCCCGTACTCCGGAAGCCCCGTCGATGCGTAGACGAGGATCGTCAGTCCGCCCGGTGTCCTCTCGTTGCTCAGGAGCCGTAGGCCCGCCGGGGCGCCGCCGTCCGGGAACAGGCGGCGGCCGGTGCCCACGACGACCGGGGCGATCGCGAGGCGCAGCTCGTCGATCAGGCCGGCGGCGAGGAGCGACTGGCCGAGGCGGGCGCTGCCGTGGATCTGGAGCTCGCGGCCGGGCTGCTGCTTCAGTTCGGCGACCTGGGCGGGGACGTCGCCGGACAGGATCGTGGTCGGGTTCCAGTCGGCTCGGGTGAGGCTGTGGGAGGCGACGTACTTCGGCAGGCCGTTCAGGATGGCGGCGGACGGGTGCTCGGTCATCTTCGGCCAGTCCCGCGCGAAGTTCAGGTACGTACGGCGGCCGAAGAGGAACGCGTCCGCCTGCTCGAGCCACGTGCCGGCCAGCCGCTCGAACGCCTCGTCCAGATGCGGTACGAACCAGCCGCCCTGCGTGAATCCGTCGCTCGTGTCCTCGTCCGGGGCACCGGGGCCCTGGGAGACGCCGTCCAGCGACAGGAACTCCTGCAGAACCAGTCTCATCACGCATCACTCCCGCTTCGGTATTCGGTATTCCGCAGGGGACGCAATCCGCGCCCTCTCCTTCAGACCGTATGCCGCGCGGAAACTCACCGGTCCGAACCGATCGGTTCGAGAACCGTCAGTGATGCGGCCCCGCCGCCCCCGCGGTGATCAGGGCCGCGCAGGCGACAACCGCGGCGCACAGGGCCGTGAGATAGCGGACCGAGACATGGCGGGCCGTGACGTGGAGCGCCGAGACATAGCGCGTGGACATGCGTCGGAACACGGCGACAACCTCGCATCGTCAGTGCGTTAAGTGAGGGCAATCGTAGGTTTAACGCGCCGCTTAACGTAGGGGGGAACGGGCCGTGGGGCAAGAGGGGTCGGGATTCTCCTGCCCGCTTCCCGCGCGCATTAACTGGCTTGTTCCGAACGGAAGTTGACTTGTCGGTAGAGGTAAGTCGACTTACTGGCATGCTGGGGCCATGGCCGAGCGTGACGACCCGGGAATCATCGGGCGCCGAGTCCAGCAGCTGCGTACCGAACGTGGGCTGACACAGAAGCAGTTGGCGGAAGGGGCGTACACGCCGGCCTATATCTCCACGCTGGAGGCGGGACGCGTACGGCCCTCGGAGGAGGCGTTGCGGCACATCGCCGCCCGGCTCGACGTCGCGTACGAGGAACTGGCCACCGGCCGGCCCGCCCACCTCGCCACGAACCTGCGGCTGCGGCTCACCGACGCGCAGCGCACCCTCGCCACCGGTGAGGCGCAGGCCGCAGCCGAGCAGTACGCGGCGCTGCTGGAGGAGGCTCAGGCGCACGGGCTCGACGCCGAGTGCGCCGCCGCGCTGCTGGGGCTCGGTGAATGCGCCCTGGAGTCCGGCGACCTGGTCGTCGGGCGGCTCCGGTTCGAGCAGGCGGAGAAACGGCTCGCGGACGCGCCGTTACCGATCCGGGTGCCGGCCCTGCGAGGACGGGCGGTCGCCCACTACCTGGCGGGCGAACTCCGTTACGCCTGCTACCTCCTGGAGTCCGCGCTCGACGAACTCAACCGCACCGGCCTGCACGACCCCGGCGCCCTGGTCCTCCTCTACGCGAGCGTGATCGCCCCGTACATGGACATGGGCGCCCATGCGCGCGCCGCCCAGGCCGCGGAGTTCGCCCTCGCGCTGGCTCCGCAGGTGCAGGATCCGGCACTGGTGGCCCGTATGCACCGCTCGGTCGCCCGTACGTTGCTCGCCGAGGGCCGGATCGCGGAGGCGGACGCGTCCCTGGCGAAGGCGGCGGAGCTTTACCGCCAGCTTCAGATCCGTACGGAACTCGCCAGCTGCCACTGGATGCGCGGCTATCTGTACGCGCAGGACGGCCAACTGGACCGTGCCGAGAGCGAGTTGCGCGAGGCCCGGGCGATCCTCGCCGCCAAGCGCGCGACGCTCTACACCAGCCAGGTGGTGGTGGAGCTGGCCGACGTCCTGCACCGGCGAGGCAAGTCGGAGGAGGCGGCGGAGCTGCTTCGAGAGGTGCTGGGGGATCTGAGTTCGGAGCGGGGCGCCCTTCACTCCGCGGCAGCTCATCGCCTGCTCGGGATCATCGCCGAGGACGCCCACGACACCGAGACGGCCGAGGAGCACTACGTGCGCGCGCTCAGCCTCCTCGAACGGGCAGGCGCGGCAGGCGACTTGGCTGATCTGTGCCGCCTGCTGGGCGACCTGTTCCGGCGTACGGGCCGGGTGGAGGCGGCACTGGACGCGTACCGAACCGGTCTGGGGCACCAGACCGCGCCGGGGACTACGACCCTGGGGCCGGCGCCGGCGCACCCGCCCCTTTGACGCATCCGCTGCTTTGAGGGGTGTGGTGGGTGTGGGGGTCCCCGTAGTACTCGCCGCAAAAACAACGGATATCGCTGACCCGGCCCCGGGCTCCTTTGTCGTCCGCGTTCAGGGCTCCGTGATCGCGGTCTTCTTGGGCTGGCGGCACACGGCGTGCGTCCGGCCAAACCCGGGTGCCGGGGCTTGGCCGGACTGTCTGATCAAGATTTACGTGAGCTTCCGGGCGCGTTGCCCAGGTGTGCCGCGTTGCGGGTTACGAGCAGCTGGTCACGGTGTCGCCGGGGTCGGTGGTGCAGGTGTCGGTGCCGGAGTTGCCGTTGGCCGCGTCGTTGCCGGAGACGCCGTCGACGGTGTCGAGCGCGTCATTTCCACTGTGGCCGTTCAGCGTGTCGTTTCCGGATCCGCCGTTCAGCGTGTCGTTTCCGGATCCGCCGTTCAGCCTGTCATTCCCGGGACCGCCGTTCAGCGTGTCGGCGCCACTGGCGCCATCGACCGCGTCGTTTCCGGAGCCGGCGAAGACGGTGTCGTTGCCGCTGCGCGCGTTGATGGTGTCGTTGCCTCCGAAGGCGCAGATCACGTTGTTGCCGCTGGTGCCGCTGAGGTTGTCGGCGTTGCTGGTGCCAAGGATCGTGCATCCGTGGGCGTTGTTCACGGTGGTGGTCGCTACGGCGGTGTTGTTGCCGGGCACCGGGTCGGTTTCGGTGGCGCTGACCGTGGCGGTGTCGGAGATGGTGCCGGTGGCCGTGGGCTCGACGACGACGGTCACCGTGGCGCTGGAGCCGGCACCGGGGCCGGGGGTGAGGGTGCCCAGAGTGCAGGTGGCGCTGGTGGAAGTGGTGCTGCAGGTGCCCTGGCTGGGCGTGGCCGACACCAGGGTCGCACCGGCTCCGCTGACGGTGTCGGCCAACGTGACACCGGTGGCCGAGTCGGTGGTGCTGGTGTTGGTCACCGTCACGGTGTAGGAGGCCTGATCGCCCAGGCTGACGGTGGCCGGCCCGGTCTTGGTGACGGACACGTCCACGCCGACAGCGGCGCCGTCACCGCCCTCGTAGCGGGCCAGCCCGAAGTCGAGGAACGCCTGGCCGGCGGCGACGATCTTGCCGTCGGCCTGCAGCGCCACCCCGTTGGCCTCGTCGAATGCGCCGGTGACGTCGGTGGTCACTGTGCCGTCGCCGCTGAAGGAGGTGTCCAGGCTGCCAGTGGTGCTGTAGCGGGCCAGCGCGAAGTCGCCGCCCGTCCCGCCGACGGCGACGATCTTGCCGTCGGCCTGCACCACCACCCCGTTAGCCCGGGCGGCGAAGCCGGTGGTGACCTTGCCGTCGGTGTCGAAGGAGGTGTCCAGGCTGCCGGTGGTGCTGTAGCGGGCGAGAGAGAATTCGCCCGACGCCTGCCCGGCGGCGACGATCTTGCCGTCGTCCTGCAGCGCCACCCCGAAAGCCCGGTCGAAGCCGCCGGCGAAGTCGGTGGTGGCCTTGCCGCCGGTGCCGAAGGAGCCGTCCAGGCTGCCGGTGGTGCTGTAGCGGGCCAGCGCGAAGTCGAGGCCGCCGCCGCCCGGCTGCTGCTCTCCCTCCCCTGCGGCGACGATCTGGCCGTCGTCCTGCACCACCACCCCGTGAGCCTGGTCGGCGCCGGAGGCGAAGTCGGTGGTCACCTTGCCGTCGGTGCTGAAGTCGATGTCCAGGTCGCCGTCGGTGGTGTAGCGGGCAAGCGCGAAGTCGATGTTGGTGGGGCCGCCGGTGTCCGATGAGCCGGCGGCGATGATCTTGCCGTCGGCCTGCAGCGTCACCCCGTTAGCCTGGTCGAAGCCGGCGAAGCCGGTGATCACCGTGCCGTCGCCGCCGAAGGTGGTGTCCAGGCTGCCGTCGGTGTTGTAGCGCGCCAGCCCGAAGTCGAAGCCCGCCCGCCCGGCGGCGACGATCTTGCCGTCGTCCTGCACCACCACCCCGAAAGCCTGGTCGTTGCCGCCGGCGAAGTCGGTGGTCACCGTGCCGTCGCCGCCGAAGGTGGTGTCCAGGTTGCCCTCGGTGTCGTAGCGGGCCAGCGCGAAGTCGCCCGAAATCCCACCGCCGCCGGCGGCGATGATCTTGCCGTCGTCCTGTACCGCCACCGCGTGCCCCTGGTCGTTGCCGCCGTCGAAGTCGGTGGTCACCGTGCCGCCGGTGCCGAAGTCGGGGTCCAGGTCGCCCGGCGCCGCCAGCGCGCCCCCGGGGCAGGACAACACGAGCGCCGCGCCCATGGCCGCCACCACCCCAACCCGGCTGTTCCTCGACCACTGCCGGCCTTTGGTACGTCGAGTACGTCGTCTGAACGCGAAGAGCAGATTAGGAAAGAACGCGGACATGGACATTCAAGCTGCCTTTCGTCTTTGTGCCGCCAGTCGCCACCGCATCCAGCGCTCATTGCAGCGACGACATTTCTCGCGGGTACCTCGTGCACTCGCTCGGGAGGAGATCCCAAGAGGGCAGCACGTCGACCCGGGAGGCACACAACCACAGCTCTTTCTCGCCACTCTGATGACGCTTCATGGATTCGGCCAAGCGGTGCCCGGCAGCGCCTGATCAGCCCAGTCGCTCTCTTAGCATCGATCTGCCGTGACGGTCCGTCGTTTGCCCGGTGGGCCATTTCGCCGTTCGGGCCAGTGATGGGCAGGCAGAAGACCCGGCTGTCGCGTCGGTGGCGCCGGTTCCACGGTTCTGGTCAGGTGGTTCAGGCTGGTCGGAGCTCGCCGTAGAACCGCAGCTCACCCACGGGAATCTGTAGATACTCGGAGAGCCGGGCCACCGCTGCTGGAGGTGCCGAGGCGACGTCGTCCGGGACGAACCCGAGCCACGGCAGGGTGCACAGGACCGCCGGCCCCAGCCGGTCTTTCGGACTACGGCCGCGTCCCGGCGCGGCGCGGCGCCCGGGTTCAACGCCAGTACGAGCCGCCCGACAACAGCGCCCTCCGAGCGGCGTTGCTCCAGATCAGCGATATCCGTTGTTCTTGCGGCCATTACTACGGCGACCCGGTGTGCGCGCGGAAATGTGACAGGTGGGGGTGGGAGTGTCACATTCCCGCGACTACGTGGCCGGGGGCTACAGGGAGGCGACGAAAGTGGTGAAGGCGTCGGGGGTGACGGTGAAGGCTCCGCCTTCGGGGTTCTTGGAGTCGCGGACGGCGATGTGGGGGGTGAGGTCGGCGACCTCGACGCATTCGCCGCCGCTCGTACCGCTGTGGGTCGACTTGCGCCACTCGGCGTTGCCGAGGGGGGCGCATTCGACGCAGTCACCACCGCTGCTGCCGCTGTAACTGGACTTACGCCACGTCGCGGCTGTCAGCCCCTGGCTGGTCTCCATAGCGCTCCTCCATTACGCGGGCGATCAGCGCTGCCGAGTCCTGCACCGAGAGTGCGGCAGCCTGCAGTTGATCGTAATGGAGCCAGCCCTCGCTGACGCTGTCCGGGTTGGCGGTCATGTGCCCCTGGACGAAGTCCTCGGTGTAGACGATGTCCGGGTCGTCGTCGAAGCGCAGGAGATTGAACCCACCCGTCAGGCCCGGGTGTTGGCCCGCGGAGAAAGTCAACACCTGGATCTTGACCCGCCGTTGGCTGCGAAAGCTCAACAAGTGCGCGAGTTGGTTTCGCATGACTTCCCGGCTGCCCATGGGGCGACACAGCACCGCCTCGTCCAGTACCACCCATACCAGCGGCGGCTTCTCCTTCCTCAGGATGCGTTGGCGCTCCATCCTGGCCGCGACCAACTCGTCAAGGCCCTCCGGCTCTGGGGCACCGATCACGGCACGTGCGTACTCCTCGGTCTGGAGAAGCCCGTACACCACCTGGGCCTGATACGTGGAGATGTACGTCGCCCGCGCCTCCATGTCCGCGTACGGCTGGAACCAGTTCGGCAGCTGTGACCGGAGTACCAGCCCAACCAACCGCGAAAAGGCCCCCTCCGTCTCCAGGGCCACATCCACCCGCTCGCTGAACTCCCGCGTCGGAACCTTGTGCGCCGTCTCGATCTGCCCGATCAGGGACCCGGTACAGAACACAGCGGAACCCAACTGCTTCTGGTTGAGCCCGGCGGCCTCACGGAAGCGCCGCAACTCGGCTCCGTAGTAGTCCAGCGGACTCGCGCTGGGGTCGAGGTCGCGGATATTGACCATGCGGCGCCAACTCCCAAGTGCACTCGGCACATCGTTTCGTTCCAGATGTAGCCGAGCGTAATCGGATCACTCCACTCTGGTGATGTGAATCACGCAACTGACCTTCCAGAGGCGAGGCTTGGCGCCAGGTATGGCGGCAGCTTCACCGTCGGTGACCACTCGGCCCGGCACTTGCGCCGCATTCTCCGGGCGTACCTGCTGGCATGGGAGATGCCCGAACTGATCGACGCGACGGGCCTCGCGCTCACGGAGCTGATCGCGAACGTCGTACGGCACGTACCGGGACGGCGCTGCTCAATGCTGATGCTGCGGCGGCCGGAGGGTGTTCGGGTGGAGGTGACCGACGCATGCCCGTCGCCGCCGTTGTCCACAGCTGTGGACGAATTGGCGGAGGGCGGCCGGGGCCTGCTGATCACCGAGGCGGTCACGGACCGGTGGGGCTGGCAGCCGCTGACCGGCGGCCGTACCGGCAAGACCGTGTGGTTCGAGTGCGACGCCAAGGCGCAGACGTGAGGACATGACCGTACGCTGCACTTCGTGACCTCTGCCGCCGCCCGCACCGCGCTGGACCTCACCGCCGACCTCCCGCTCCCCGCGCTGGAGAACTTCTACCGCGACCTGCACCGCCATCCGGAGCTGTCCCTCGCCGAGCACCGCACGGCGGGGCGGCTCGCGGAGCGGCTGCGGGCGGCCGGGTACGAGACGGCCGAGGGCGTCGGCGGTACGGGCGTGGTGGGCCTGCTGCGCAACGGCGACGGCCCGACCGTCCTCCTTCGTGGCGACATGGACGCGCTGCCGGTCGCGGAGGAGACGGGGCTGCCGTACGCCTCGCAGGCGCCCGGCGTCATGCACGCCTGCGGGCACGACCTGCACGTCACCTGGCTGGCGGGCGCCGCGTCCGCGCTGGCCGAGGGGCGGGACACCTGGTCCGGCACGCTGCTCGTGGTGGGCCAGCCCGCCGAGGAGACCGGCGAGGGGGCGGCGGCGATGGTCGGGGACGGGCTGTACGAACGTTTCCCGCGCCCCGACGTCCTTCTCGCCCAGCACGCGACGCCCGGTCCGACCGGGCTGTACGCGCACTCGCCCGGCCTGATCATGTCCGCCGCGACGGACGTGGACATCGTCGTGCACGGGGTGGGCGGCCACGGGTCCCGTCCCGAGGCGACGGTGGACCCTGTGGTGACGGCCGCGTACATCGTGACCCGTCTCCAGACCGTCGTATCAAGGGAGCTGGCGGCCCGCGAGTCCGCCGTCCTGACGGTCGGCCGCATCGAGGCGGGAACCCGGCACAACATCATCCCGTCCGAGGCCCACATCGCTCTCAACCTCCGCACCCAGTCCGCCGCCGTACGCGACCGGATGCTCGCCTCGATCCGCCGCATCGCGGTGGGCGAGTGCGCGGCGGCGGGCTGCCCGAGCGAACCCACGATCACGATCGGCAGCAGTTTCCCGGTCACCGTGAACGACCTGGAGACCGACCGTCGCGTAGCCGCCGTCCACGGCGAGGTCTTCGGCGTGGGCACGGTCCTCGACTTCGGCCCCGTAATGGGCAGCGAGGACTTCCCCGTCCTCGCCGACGGCGATCTCCCCTACGCGTACTGGTTCGTGACAAGCACTCCCGCCGACGTCTGGAACGCGGCATCCACAGCCGGCGACCTGATGCAACAACTCGCAGCGGTGCCCAGCAACCACAGCCCGCACTTCGCCCCTGACCTGGCGACGGTGGGGCCCGGGGTACGAACGCTGGTCTCAGGCGCGCTGGAGATGCTGGCGGGGCGGTGACTCGAGTGAGAGGAGCGACCCGTGAAGGAATCCGAGTTCTGGGCCGCCATAGACGAAATGAAAGGATGCGCCGACGAAGCATCTGTCCATGAACTCCAAGAATTCCTTCTGGGAGAAGACGACGAGGATGTCGCCGCGTTTCAACGGCATCTTGAAAGACACCTTTCCGAACTCCGTCGACGGGCAGAAGAAGCCGGTAATCCGCTGGGTGAAGCGGAAGCGTGCGCGGTGGTGGCCGCCGGGAAGAGTGTGTACACACGCATTCTGAATGAGCCGGCAAAGTTCCAGGAACGCGAGTGGGACTGCGAAGAGGCAACTCTTCTCGAGCAGGCGGCACCCGAGGTGCTGGAGTTCCTCCAGGGGCTTCCTGAACGCCCCGAGCGGGCAGGCTGGCTGGATGTCAGCTTCGGATCTGACTTCACCATCCCGCCCATCTATGAGAAATCGGTCGAGGGACTCGCAGATCTCGTTGAGGATTCTCCGGAGTGGTCCCGTTGGTGGGAAGCAGCTGAATCGCCCAGGCTGTTCATCATCCTTGGGCTGATGAAGTCCGCGGAACTGCGTGAGCCTACAAGGCTGCGCCGCAGACACGGTTTCGTGGAGTTCAGCATGAGCATCGACCCGCAGCGCGTCCGTCGACTGCGCTTGCCCGGCAAGGCCAGGCAAGCAGCTGAAGTAGCCAGTGACGATCTCGCGACCTGCCTGAAGCACGTATCTGACGCGCTATCCCTGGGAGCGATTCCGTCGTTTCCACAGACCGCCTGAGTGTCCGAGGCCATGACGTTCGTGACGCCGTCGGCCCTCGGTGCTGAGCGGGGAGTTGGCATGGGTCATCGAACGCTGCCTTCGTCGACGGCGTCCTGGGCCAGGGGCTCTGCACCGGAGTCACCCGTGCTGAGGAAGGTTCTTGGTATCCGGCGCAGGGCGAAGACGCCGAGTGCGGCGTGCAGGATGCCTGCGATGACGGCAGCGGCGTGCAGACCGGTGACGAAGGCGGTCTTCGCGTCGCCGATCATCGCGGCGGTGAGGCCTGGGACCTGCAATGTCTCGTTGAGGGTGCCGGCGAGGTCAGGTCCCTGGAATCGGAAGATCAGGGTGGCCAGCGAGCCGAGGAGTGCGATGCCGAGGGCGTTGCCGATCTCGTTGCTGGTCTCGGCGATTGCTGCCGCGGACCCGGCGCGCTCTGCGGGAACCGCGGCGATGGCGGTGTCGGCGACGACGCTGAAGGAGATGCCGTAGCCGATGCCGGCGATGACGGTGGATGCGATGTACCAGCCGATGCCGCCGGAGATGCTGGTGGGCAGCAGCAGGAGCAGCCCTGCGGCGATGAAGAAGTGGCAGGTGATGAGCGCTGCCCGGGTGCCCATACGCGTGACGAGTGCCGGTGTGAGGATGCAGGCGGCGGTGAGCACAGCGGCGCCGGGGAGCGCGACGAGAGCCGCGTCCAGGACGGTCAGTCCGAGGACGGACTGCAGGTAGATGCCGCCGAGGTAGGCCACTGCCGACCATGCGGCCAGAGGCAGAAGCCCGGTGATGGCCGCAATCGTGAACACCCGGTCGCGGAAGAGGCGGAAGTCGATCAGCGGGTGTTCAAGGTGGAGTTGCCGCCGGACGAACCACCCCAGGGTGACGACGCCCACGATCCCTGTGGCCACCGGGGCCGCGGTCAGCCCCTCCGCCGCCGTGTGCTTGATCGCGTAGACGGTCAGCAGGATGCCCGCAGCGGAGAGCAGCACGCTCAAGACGTCGATGCGGCCGGTCCGGGTGGCACGTACCTCGCGGAGCAGGACCGGGGCCAGAAGCAGGAACAGCACGACGACGGGGAGATTGATCAGGAAGACCGATCCCCACCAGAAGCTGTTCAGCAGTTGTCCGCCGACGACCGGGCCGATCGCGAAGCCGGCGGCGAAGGTGGCTGCAAAGATGCCGATCGCTTTCGCTCGCCGGCGTGGGTCGGTGAACAGTTCACTGAGTACCGCCAGCGCCGACGGCAGCAGTGTGGCACCGGCCACGCCCATCAGCGCCCGGAAGACGATCAGCAGCTCCGGGCCGGCGGCGAACGCCGCTCCCGCCGAGGCCGCGCCGAACACCGCCGCGCCGGTCATCAACAGCTTCAGCCGGCCGTACCGGTCGCCGATGTTGCCGAACGCGATGAGTAGAGACCCGACGGCGAATCCGTAGACGTCCAGGATCCACAGCGCCTGATCGGCGGTCGGCGACAGCGCCTCGGAGACCTTGGGCATGGCCAGGAACAGGACCGAACTGTCCATCGCGACGAGCAGGACCGGGCCCAGCACCACCAGCAGACCAAGCCACGCCCGCGGACCGGGTGAGTGAGAAACGCGCTGTTCATTCATGCTCGGGATGGTGCGGCGTCGTCCGCTCGGCAACCATCCCCGCGTCATGGGTACACCTCACAGGGGCACCCAGGCGCGGACTGTGGTGCTTACGCTCGCAGTCATGGAGCTGGAGAGCCTCGGGGCCTACCTCAAGACCCGCCGCGACCGGGTCACGCCCGCCGACGTCGGACTGCGCACTTTCGGCACCGCCCGCCGCGTACCGGGCCTGCGCCGCGAGGAGCTCGCCCAGCTCGCCGGCGTGAGCGCCGGCTACTACACGCGACTGGAACAGGGCCAGGCCGGTACAGCCTCCCAACAGGTCCTCGACGCGCTCGCCCGCGTGCTCCAGCTCGATCCGGCCGAGACAGCACACCTGCACAACCTCGCCCGTCAGCCCACCACATCACGCCTGGTCCGTCCCCGCCCTGAACGGCCACACCCACGAGTACTGGCGCTCCTGGCCTCCCTGGGAGAGACCACGCCGGCCGTCGTGCTCGGCCGCCGCGGCGATGTGCTGGCCTGGAATCGCACCGGACGTGCCCTCGTCGCAGAACACGTCGACTTCGACGCACCCCACGATCTCGCGCGACGGCCGTCCATCCCCCGGATGTTCTTCCTCGACTCCCTCACCCGCGACCTGCACCAAAACTGGGACGAACTGGCCCGAATCCATGTCGCCTACCTGCGGCTCACCGCAGGCAGGTATCCCACCGACGCCCGGTTGGCCGAACTGATCGGCGAACTCGCCATGCGCAGCGGCGACTTCGCCAAGCTATGGGCCAAAGGCGACGTCGCGGACTGCACCGTGGGCACCATGCGCCTGCAACACCCCACCGTGGGAAGGGCCGACGTCGACTACCAGGTGTGGCTCCAGCCCGACAGCCCCGACCACCGGCTTGAGGTCTACACACCAAAGGACAGCACCTCGGCCGACGCGCTGCGACTGTTGTCCAACCAAGTTGCCGGTCAGCAGGAGCCTGAGGCCGCCCTCAACGAGGCGCCCCGGCATCTGGACAGGTAACTGCTGCCCATCACCGTCATGTCGGTCAGCAGCCGCAGGAAGGTGTGCTCATCGATGACCGGTACGCCTTCGGCGATCGCAGGTCCCCTTCGACGACAAGGCGCTCGACTGAGCCATCGGCTGAGTCCGAGGTCTTGGCGCGCTTCTTACGGAGCCGTGACGTGCTGGGCGCGTAAGCGCCGTTCGGTGGGGCGAGGGCCTAGCGTTTTCGTATGCGAGTACTGGTCACCGGCGGAGCCGGGTTCATCGGGTCGGCGGTTGTGGCGGCGCTTCGGGCGCGGGGGCATGAGGAGGTCGTCTACGACCTCGTGTCCGGGGGCGATGTGCGGGACAGGGACGCCGTGGGGCGGGCGCTCCACGGGGTGGATGCCGTGTGTCATCAAGCCGCCATGGTGGGGCTGGGGAAGGGGTTCGAGGATGCGGCCGCCTATGTGAGCAGCAATGATCTCGGGACCGCCGTGTTGTTGTCGGCCATGGCGGATGCGGGGGTGCGGGGGCTGGTGCTCGCCGGGTCGATGGTCGTTTATGGGGAGGGGCGGTACGAGTGCGGGCGGCATGGGGTGGTGCGGCCGGGGCCTCGGGATGTCGCCGATCTGGATGCGGGACGGTTCGAGCCCAACTGTCCTGTGTGTGGGGATGAGTTGGCGCCGGGGCTCGTTCGTGAGGACGCTCCCGTCGATCCTCGGAACGTGTACGCCACGACCAAGCTCGCCCAGGAGCATCTGGCTTCCTCCTGGGCCCGTGCGGTGGGCGGGCGGACGGTTTCGCTTCGGTACCACAACGTGTACGGGCCGGGGATGCCGCGTGACACTCCGTACGCCGGGGTCGCCTCCTTCTTCCGTTCCGCGCTGGCGCGCGGGGAGTCGCCCAGGGTCTTCGAGGACGGGGGGCAGCGGCGGGACTTCGTGCATGTGCGTGATGTGGCTTCCGCCAATGTCCTGGCTCTGGAGGCCCTTTCGGACGCCGCCCCCTTCACCGCCTACAACGTGGGGAGTGGCGATCCGCACACCGTGGGCGAGCTGGCCGATGCGCTGGCCGCCGCCCATGGCGGGCCCGCGCCCGTCGTCACCGGGGAGTACCGGCTCGGCGACGTACGGCACATCACGGCGGATTCGGCCTGGGTGCGGGAGGAGTTGGGGTGGAAGCCGGAGGTCGGTTTCGAGGAGGGTGTGCGGGAGTTCGCCACGGCGGCGGGGCTGAGGGATTCCGGCTGACGAGGTGACGACCGGGTCGTTCGTCAGCCCACCTGCTGCGTCGCCCTCAACCGTCAGCCCACCTGCTGCGTCGCCCTCAACTGCTCCAGGCGCTGGTGTACATGCTGGAGCGCGCCCTTGCGGCGGCCCGGTACCCGGGCGCGCAACTCGGCGAGAACGGCGCCGAGTTCGCGAGCCGGGGCCGCTTCGGCGATACGGCCCCACTGGTGGTGGGCCCGGTCGACGGCCGCCTCGACACCGGGTGCGTCCGGGGACTGCCCCGCACCGAGCCGGGCATCGGCCACGGCCAGCCAGGTCCGGCAGCTGCGCACGGCGTCCCCGGCGAACATGGCCAAGTCGGCTCGTACTTCCATCCAGTGCACGACCTCGTCCGAACCGGGCCCATACGTACGCAGCGCGTCCTGCTCCCAGCGCGCGGCCAACCCGTCGGCGTCACCGTGCCGCCCGGCCTCCACGGCGGAGGCGATCTCGGCGTGGGGGTCGGACGGGGCGGAGGGTACGGGAGCCTCCGGCAGCGGGGCGGCGGTGATGAAGGGCGCGGATGCCTCCGGCGGTGAGGCGGTGATGAAGGGCGCAGATGCCCCCGGCGGCGCGGCGGGGATGAAGGGCGCAGATGCCCCCGGCGGCGCGGCGGGGATGAAGGGCGCGGGCGCCTCGGGCGGTGAGGCGGCGGGGATGAAGGGCGTAGGAACGGCGGGGGCGGGCACGAAGGGCACGGACCCCTCGGACGCCCCCGACTCCACCGCCAGCACGAGGTCCCGCCGGACCGCCTCCGGCTCCTCCCCCGACACCCGCGTCAGCGCCTGCTGGTGCAACTGGCCCGGCTCCGGACGGTGACCGCTGCGCAGGATCGTCGCGACGGACTTCATGTACGTCGGCATGGCGAGCGTCCGCCGGGGCGGGGGCGGGGCGACCCGGCCGTACAGCCGGACTCCCGGCCCGACGCCGAGCGGTTGCGTGACCAGGTGCTGCCAGGTCTCCGCGTCGGCGTGCAGGTCGACGAACACCGTCGTACCGCCGGGCGCGCGCAGCCGCAGCTCCTCGCGGATCCAGTGCCAGGGGAAGCCGGTGTAGCGGACCGTCGACGGGGTCGTACGGGCCAGGGCCAGGTGCGGAAGCCTTTGGCGGCGGTCGAGTTGGAGCTGGCCGGTGACGAAGACCGTCAGCGGGCCGGGGGCCGTCGCGGCGGCACGCAGGCGGGTCAGGACAGCCTGCGGCTCCAGGGGGTCGGCGAGTTCGACGACGTTCGCGGTGTCCGTGCCGGAGAGCACCGCGGGCGACACCGCCGCGAGCACGGGCAGCACCGACGCCGCGTCCACCAGAGACCCCTTGCCCACCGGCGAAGCCGCTAGCAGCAGCACGGTCCCAGGCATCGTTCCCGCCCCCTCTCCATCGATCAGCACGTCAGCACCGTAACCGCTGCGCGTGCAAAGCGGGGACAGAGAGAGCCATGAGGATGTCTGGCGGGCCAGGGGAAGGCAACGGCCGTGCCACGACGGCGGATTCGAGCAAGCGGACGAAGCCGCTCACCCTACCTGCGGGTACGTGTGACCATGGGGACGCCTGTGAAACCTGAAGCATCACGGTCGGCAGAAGTACCAAGGCCAGCAAAGGAACAGGACATGACCCACCCTGTCCCCAACTCCCCCACAACCGCTGTCTCCTCGCCCTCCTCGCCACCCGCCCCCTCAGGCGCCGCCGCCCATCTCCTCGTGGTGGACGACGACGTCGGCGTCCGCGACGTGCTCACCATGGCCCTGGAACTCCTCGGCTTCGAGGTGACCTGCGCCGCCACCGGCCACCAGGCCCTGCGCCTCGTCACACGACGCGTTCCCGATCTGGTCCTGCTCGACGTCAACCTCCCCGACGTCGACGGCTTCGAGGTCTGCCGGACCCTGCGCGAACGGGACCTCACCATGCCCGTGCTGTTCCTCTCCGGACGCAGCGCGGTCGACGACCGGGTGCGCGGACTGGACCTGGGCGGCGACGACTTCCTCATCAAGCCGTTCGAGCTGAAGGAGGTGGCGGCTCGCATCCGCGCCCTGCTGCGCCGCACTGCCGAACCACCCATGCGGCGCCGCTGTCTGAGCGTCGGTCATGTGCAACTCGATCCCGACGCACACCAGGTGTGGGCGGCCGGGCAACCGGTCCGGCTCACCCCCACCGAATTCGCCCTGCTGCGCTATCTGATGGAGAACTCCGGCCGGGTGCTGACCCGCTCCCAGATACAGGAGCGCGTCTGGAACCACCGCGACGAGAGCTCCGGAATCGTGGACACCTGTGTCTACTACCTGCGCCGCAAGCTGGGTGACCAGGGCCAGTCACTCATCCGTACCGTCCGCGGTGTGGGCTACCGGCTGTCCGCGGCCTGACCGCCGAAGTCCGCGTCGCGCCGCAACCTTCATCAAATCCTTATCCCGTACGGAGCGGTTCCGGATCCGCGCTCGCTTCACTGGGGCCTCGGCCTCTGCTCGGGGCTGCCTCCTTTGTTTCCCACCCCCACAGGGAGCACAGCAGCATGTCTTCCGTACGGAAAAAAGTCGCGGCCGTCCTCGGGTCCGCGATCACCCTGGCCGCCCTCGTCGTGGCCACCCCCGGCACCGCCATGGCCGACCACGAGGAGCAGCCGACCGTCGCGCAGCTCCTCGAGCAGTGCAACAACGGCACGGACCGGTGTGAGTTCCACGTCGAGTCGGTCGAGAAGTACCTCGGCCCGGAGCAGCGGGTCACCTCCGACGCGTACAACTGCACGAGCGTCAACCAGAACATCTCCAAGACATGGTCGGACACCACGACGACCGGCACCTCGACGACCCAGACCATAGAGTTCGGCGGGGCCTTCGAGGCCTTCACCGCCGGGTTCAGCAGCGCCACCGGGAAGACCTGGGAGAAGTCCCACACCGAGTCGCACACCGAGAGCCTGTGGATCGGCCCGCACAAGAAGGGCTGGCTCACCCACCGGGCGCACATGGTCAAGTCGCACGGCTACTACCAGCTCAACTTCGGCGACCGCTACTACGGCCACTACATCTGGTACGTCAACGACGTGACGATGACCGGCATCGACCCCGACAACACGTACGGCGAGAGCCCTGTGTTCCGCGAGGCGGAGACAGGCCCCGGCGGCTGCTGAGCACGCGGGCGGGCTGCCGGTTCCCCGCGCCCCGTAAGGGGCGCGGGGCCATGTCGAATCGCGGCTCCGCCGCGATGGGGGTCCCCCCTCTCATGGGGTCCCCCCGCTCGAGCGAAGCCGAGAGTGGGGGAGAAGCCGAGAGTGGGGGAGCGATCAGCCACAACGGGCCCGCAGCCTGCGAACGACCCGCATTCCTACGCCTCGACCGTCGGCAACGTCACCTCGAAACGACAGCCCCCCGACACGTTGCGCACAACCGCCCGCCCCTGGTGAGCCTCCACAATCCCGCGCACAATCGCGAGCCCAAGGCCCGCCCCCGCCGGAGGCGTACGCGCGTGCGTGCCGCGCCACCCCGTGTCGAAGACACGAGGAAGATCCTCCTCGGGAATCCCCCCACACCCATCCGTCACCGACAACACAACCCCGTCCGGCGACCGGTGGGCGCCGACGGCCACCGTCCCATCGGACGGCGTCCGCCGAATCGCGTTGACCAGCAGATTCCCCAGGACGCGACTCATCTCCTTGCCGTCCACCTCCACCGGCACAGGATCGATCCCGGCCCCCACCAGCCGTACGCCGTGCTCACGGGCGAGCGCGTCCGCCCCCGCGAGCGCGTCCCCGACCAGGTCGTACACCGACATCCGTGAAGGGCTCAGCGCCAGCGTCCCGGCGTGGATGCGCGACAGTTCGAACAGGTCGCCCACCATGTCGTTGAGCCGCTCGACCTCCGTACGGATCTGCCGCAGATACCGGTACGGATCCGCTGCGACCCCGTCCTCCAGCGCCTCCGACATCGCGCGCAGTCCGGCCAGCGGGGTGCGCAGATCGTGCGAGATCCAGGCGACGAGCTCGCGCCGGGAGGTCTCCAGGGCGCGTTCACGGTCCCGGGACTCGGCGAGCTTCGCGCTGGTGGCCGCCAACTCCCGGCTCAGCGCGGCGAGTTCGGCAGTCCCTCCCTCGGCCGGGGCGGCGAAGTCACCGCCGTCGCCGAACGAGCGGGCGGCGATCGTGAGCGCCCGGCTGCGGGCGACGACCCAGCGGCTCAGGATCGTCGCCGTCGCCAGCGAGACCACGGCCGCCATGGCGACGACCATCGTCACGACCTGGAGGTCGTGCGTGTTCAGGAACATCGCCTGCGCCACCGCGAGCGTCCCGGCCAGCATCGCGGTCACGGCGACGAACACCACGACGGTGATGGAGACCGTGAGCGACCGGTGCCGGACCAGCATCAGCACGAAGGCACCGAGCAGACCGGCCGCACCGGCGCCCAGGAAGGAGAAGAGAGCGATGAGGAGTATGTCCTGCATGACGGCTCAGTCCTCCACCTTGTCGCGACCGCCGCCGGGACCGCCGTCGGTATCGCCGGGGGCGCCCGTCACGTCGAAGCGGTACCCCACCCCCCACACCGTCTGGATCAGCGCGGGCCGCGCCGGGTCGGTCTCGATCTTGGCACGGAGGCGGCGGACGTGGACGGTGACCGTGGAGAGGTCGCCGAAGTCCCAGCCCCAGACCTCACGCATCAGCTCCTCACGGCTGTACGCGTGACCGGGGTGCCGCAGGAAGAAGGCGAGAAGGTCGAACTCGCGGACGGTGAGGGCCAGTTCCGTACCGTCCTTGGTGGCGCGGCGGCCCTCCGGGTCCACACTGAGGCCGGCCGCTCGCAGCAGCCCGCGCGGCTCGGCGGACGGCCTGCTGCGGCGCAGTACGGACTCCACGCGCAGGACCAGCTCGCGGGGGCTGAACGGCTTGGTGACGTAGTCGTCGGCGCCCACCTCCAGGCCGAGGATCCGGTCGTCCTCGTCGCCGCGGGCGGTCAGCATGATCACGGGTACGGGACCCCGCCCACGCATCCGGCGGCACACCTCCAGGCCGTCCATGCCGGGCAGCATCAGGTCCAGTACGACCAGGTCGGGCCAGTGCGCGGTGGCCTGCGCGAGCGCGGCGGGGCCGTCGACGGCCCGGTCCACGACGTATCCGGCGCGGTCGAGGTAGCCCGAGACGATCTCGGCGACGGTGGGGTCGTCGTCGACGACGAGGACGCGGGTGCCGGAGGTGCTGTCGTACGGCTGCGGCTGGTGCATGTCGCCAGGGTCGCACCAGGGGCGCGCGGCTGTCCTGCGTCCGGGGCCCGGAGACCTCACCCGTCCTTGATTCGTAAGGAGATACGGGCGGACTACGAGTCTGCGGACGACGTCCCCGTTTCGTAAGGAGCCGCTGCCCGGAATGCCCGCTTCGCGTTCGTACTGTGAAAGCCGTGTATCCCAACCCCACCACGAAACCCGACGTCGATGTCGTCCTCCCGTGCCTGAACGAAGCCGCCGCGCTCCCCTGGGTGCTGGCCCTCATCCCCGAGGGCTGGCGCGCGCTCGTCGTGGACAACGGTTCCACCGATGGCTCCGCCGACGTGGCCCGCGACCTCGGCGCGACCGTCGTCCATGAGGAGCGGCGCGGCTTCGGGGCGGCCTGCCACGCGGGGCTGCTCGCCGCCACCGCGGACATCGTCTGCTTCTGCGACTGCGACGCCTCGCTCGATCCGTCCCTGCTCGTGCCCTTCGTACGCGAGATCCGGGACGGCGAGGCCGACCTGGTGCTCGGGCGGCGGCGCCCGCAGGGCCGTGGCGCCTGGCCGGCACACGCCCGCGCGGGCAATCTCGCGCTGTCCCGGATGCTCCGCCGCCGCACCGGCGTACGCCTGAACGACCTCGGCCCTCTGCGCGCCGCCCGCCGCGAGGACCTGCTCGGCCTCGGCCTCACGGACCGCCGCAGCGGCTATCCCCTGCAGATGGTCGTCCGCGCCGCCGACGCCGGCTGGCGCATCGCCGAGCACGACGTCCCGTATCTGCCGCGGACCGGCACCTCCAAGGTCACCGGCACCTGGCGCGGGACCTGGCACGCGGTACGGGACATGCGCCGGGTGCTGACGGAGCCGGCGTACGCCACCGGCCAAGGAACCGCCGAAGGCCCCGGCCGGGGAATCGCCCAAGGACCCTTCCAAGGAGGAGCGCACCGATGACCACCCTGCTCGTCATCGCCAAGGAACCGCGACCCGGACGTGTGAAGACCCGGCTCACCCCGCCGTTCACGCCCGAGGAGGCGGCGGCGCTCGCGGAGGCCGCGCTGGCCGACACCCTGAGCGCGGTGCTCGCGACGCCCGCGGACCGGCGGGTCCTGGTACTCGACGGGGAGCCGGGGCCGTGGCTGCCGCCCGGCGTCGAGGTGGTCCCGCAGTGCGCGGGCGGGCTCGACGAGCGGCTCGCCGCGGCGTTCGCGGACTGCGCGGGACCGACGCTGCTCATCGGCATGGACACCCCTCAGGCGACCGCCGAACTCCTCGCGTCCGGGGCCGACTTCACGGACTGCGACGCCTGGTTCGGGCCCGCGGAGGACGGCGGCTTCTGGGCTCTGGGACTCGCCGAACCGGACCCCGCGCTGCTGCGTGGCGTACCGATGTCGACGCCCACGACAGGCGCCGTGCAGCGGGCCCGGCTCACCGCCGCCGGACTGCGCGTACGCGATCTGCCGCGGCTGCGGGACGTCGACACGGCTTACGACGCCTGGCTGGTCGCCGAGCAGGTCATGGTCCAGGGGCAGGGCGGCCGGTTCGCGGCGGAGTTCGACCGGCTGGCGGCGGGCGTGCGGCGATCGGAAGTCGAGCGATCCGTCGTCGAGCGATCGGTTGTGGGGCGATGAGCGCTGCGGGTACGGCGAGTACGGCGAGTACTGCGAGCGCAGCGGATACGGCGACGGCGTGGTGCGTCGACCCGTACGCGGACGCCCTCCGTGACGGGCGCGGCCCGCTCTTCCTGCGCCGCACCGACGGCTGGCTGCTCCCGCTGGAGATCGAGCGGTGGTGTGCGCGGGCCGACGCCGCCGATCTGTCCGCACTGCGGCGGTGCGAAGGGGCCGTACTGGATGTGGGCTGCGGACCCGGGCGGCTGGTCGCGGCCCTCGCCTTTCGGGGCCGGACCGTGCTCGGGATCGACGTCAGCGAGGCGGCCGTCAACCACGCCGTGGGGCTCGGCGGACAGGCGCTGCGCCGGTCGGTGTTCGAACCGTTGCCGGGGGAGGGCCGCTGGAACACGGCGCTGCTCATCGACGGGAACATCGGGATCGGCGGCGATCCGGAAGCCCTGCTGCGCCGGATCGCCCAACTCCTCGCTCCTGGCGGCCTGTTGATCGCCGAGACCGCACCCGTGGACGTCGACGAGCAGGTCCAGGTCCATGTCACCGACGCCCAGGGAGCCGCCGGAGCCCTGTTCCCCTGGGCCCGGCTCGGCAGCCGCGCCCTGCTGAAGCGCGCACGCCGGCTCGGCTGGCGTACGGACGGTCAGTGGACGGCGGACGGCCGCTGCTTCGTGGCCCTGCGCCGCGCCCGCACCGAACGGATCAGCATCCACAGCGCCGACACCCCGAACAGCACGGCCGTCATCAGCAGCCAGCGGGCCAGGAACCCCTCGCCGGACGAGCCGGTGGACGCCTCGTAACGCCGCTCGACCCGCCCGCTGATCAGCGGGAACCACACCAGCAGGAGCAGTCCGGACAGGGCCGCCGGGACACGGACGAACACCAGCCACTCCCGGCGCCCGACCGCACCGAGCACCGCCCGGACGACCCGGTCGGCAGCGGCGTACAACGGCAGCAGCACGAGGTCATGCAGCAGCGCCGCCCCGACCATCCACATCAGAACGCCCCACCAGTCCCCCGCGAGCAGCTGTACGCCGGCATACGCCACGAGCGCGAACGAGCAGGCCAGGAGCAGTAGTTGGAGGGGACTCTCGCCGTACCAGCGGCGCCACCGGTTCCGCACGCTCGTCATTCGTCCCTGCATTCGTCCGTGCAGTCGTCCGCGCATTCGTACGTCCATCACAGGTCTCCGAACGTCAGCCGGGATACCCACTTGGTGTTCAGCACTCCGGGCGCGGCGGGGACGATGATGCGCGCCGGGTAGCCGTGGTCGGGGGTCAGCGGCTCGCCGTTGACGTACAGGGCGAGCAGCGAGCGCGGGTCGCGGACCTGGTTGTCGCGCAGGGCGGCCCGCCGGAAGGCACCCCGCTGCTGAAGGGACTCCACGAACAGATCGGGCTCCTGGCCCTGGTCGTACCCCGCCAACTCCGCCAGATCCCGCAGCCGTACGCCACGCCACCACTGGTTGCCCGTCGACCAGCCCTCCACGCAGGCGATGGGCAACGCGGCGCTGCAGAGGGGCAGTTCATGCAGCTGCGCACGGCTGAGACGGACCGTGCGGCGCCCCTCGACGACGAGCCGCCACGCCTCGTCACTCGTCTCATCCGCCCGGATCCCCACCGCCGCGGCCGTCTTGTTGATCTGGAAGCCACCGGGTCCCGAGCCCGGCTCCGAGCCGCCGTGCGGCGCGAGAACCGCCGTCTGGCGCAGCGGCCCGTCGAAGTTCTGGCCCGCGGTCGTGGCGAGCAGGAACAGCGAAGAACCGCCGACGAGTTGGAGCGCGCCACGGCGGGAGACGGTGGGCGAGGCGGGCCGGGGCGACACCAACTCCCCCTTTTCTTCTTCCCCTTCGCCCCGTTCGCGTCGGATGTTGCGCAACACCGTCGGCGTCTTCAGCACCGTGTGCGCGACGAAGGCGGCGAAGAACACCCAGGCGCCGTAGAAGTGCAGGGGGTAGAAGGAGCCGGGGAAGACGTAGTCGAGCTGGACGTTCAGCACTCCTGTCACGAACTCGAACAGCGCGCTTGCGACCAGCACGAGCAGCGAGAGCCGTTCCAGCGCGTGTCCGAGCGAGCGCGCGGGCGGCAGCTCGAACAGCTTCGGCACGACCGACCACAGCTTGGCGAGGAGTACGGGGATCAGGGCGATGCCGAGCGTGACGTGGGTGCCCTGGTTGAGGCGGTACAGCCAGGGCGGGTCGGTGGGCCAGGCGAAGAGGTAGAAGCCGAGGAGGCCCTTGTCCGGGGTCTTGTCGTTCACGGGCGAGAGGTTCGGGTTGTACGCGGCGTACGACACGAGGCCCGTCACGAACAGGACGGTGATCCCGGCGAGCAGCACGACACCGAGCAGCGAGGTGAGCCGGGGGCCGCGCAGTGGGCTGCGCCAGAAGGCGGGGGAGGTGGGGAGCCGTTCGCTCATGCCTCGACGGTAGGCCGGTGCGGGCGGGCCGAGGGGGGATCGACTCATGACGAAAGACTGACGTTCGTGCTGGCCGGGGCGCCAAGGGGTGGCCTCGGCCCTAGCGTTTCCGCTGTGAACCGTGACCTTCTCCGGGGCCCTGGCCAGAAGCGGAACCAGGACCAGCGCAACGGCCTTCGTGATGACCTCCGCCAGGAGATCGGCCTGGACACCGCCCAAGACGTCGGGCTGGACGTCGAGCAGGACGTCGGCCGTGGCTCCCGCCGGGGCCTTCGCCCTGACCTGTACGCCGCCGGGGCCGCAGTGCTCCTCTTCGCCACGGCCGCCGTCGTCGGGCAGGCCATCGAGAACTCCGACGGCTCCCTGCACCTCGCCTGGGCGCCGCTGTACGCCTGGTGGTCGCCGCAGGTGGGGCCCGGTACTCCGGCCGCGATCACGGTGGCCGTGGCGGTGATCGCGTACGGCCCCGGTCTCGCGGCCCGCCTGCCGTGGCGTGCGCTCGTGCCGGTGACCTGGTTCGTCGCCATGGCCTGGACGTGGTCGCTCGCGCTGATCGACGGCTGGCACTACGGAATCGAGCGGCGGCTCACCACGCGCTACGAGTACCTGACGGTCATCGACCGCTTCGACGACATCGGGGCGACCCTGCGGGGCTTCACCCAGCACATCCTGATCGACTCGCCGGACCACTGGCCCCCGCACATCGCCGGCCATCCACCGGCCGCGACGCTCACCTTCGTCTGGCTGGACCGGATCGGCCTCGGTGGCGGTGGCTGGGCGGGCGTCTTCTGCATCACGGTCGGCGCTTCCGCCGCCGCGGCGGTGCTCATCGCCGTACGTTCCCTCGCCGACGAGACGCTGGCCCGCCGGGCCGCGCCGTTCGTCGCCCTGGCGCCGGCGGCGGTCTGGGTGGGCGCCTCGGCGGACGGCTACTTCGCGGCGGTGGCAGCGTGGGCGGTGGCGCTGCTGGCTCTGGCGGCGACCGGGGGGCGCAGGGTTCCCGCCCTCGTCTACGGGTTCGGTTCCGGGGTGCTGCTGGGCTTCACCGGCTATCTGTCGTACGGGCTGACCCTGTTCTCGATCATCGCCGTCGCCGTGCTGCTGCTGACCTGGCGACAGTGGCCGCGCACGCTTCTCCTCCCACTGCTGGCGGGTGCGGCCGTCGTGCCGGTCGCCTTCACGCTCGCGGGCTTCAACTGGTGGGAGGCGTATCACCTGTTGGTCGAGCGGTACTACCAGGGCGCGGGTGCCATCCGGCCGTACTGGTACTTCGTGTGGGGCAACCTCGCGTGCACGGTGCTTCTCGTGGGACTGGCGGGGGTGGCGGGGCTGCGCCGCACGCTGGCCACCGTGCCGGACGCGGTCCGCCGCCTGCGTGCCGGCGCTCCGACCTCCACCGACCGGCTTCTCGGTCTGGTCCTCGCCGGGCTCCTCATGGTGCTCGTCGCCGACTTCTCCGGCATGAGCAAGGCGGAGACGGAACGTATTTGGCTTCCCTTTGCATTTTGGCTGCTGCCTGCGACGGCGCTGCTGCCGCGGGGCGGGCAGCGGGGGTGGCTTGTCGCCCAGGTGACGGTGGCGCTGGCGATCAACCACCTGTTCCACACGGGGTGGTGAGCGCCGGGTAGCCGGCCTTCTATTGGTCGGCCTGCGGCATCCGGACGACCGCGATCCCTCCCTTCAGGTCTACAGTTGTCCGGTTCGGCGGCGCCCCGTCTTCCTCGTCGTCCCGCATCACCAGTGCCGACTGCCGCTCCTTGAGTTCGTTCTGCTTTCCGGGCGAAAAGCTCGCATGGAGCTGCTCAAACCCGGTCGCCGATATCTGGCCCTGCCGGGCGCTGTTCCGCCATGGCAGCAGTCCGGCCCGCCCGGCATGGAGAAGCATCTGATCTGCGAAAGCCACAGCGGTCAGCAGGATGACCAGTCCGGGCAAGGTCATGAAGACGACGAATTCCATGCCCCGAGTATCCGGACCAGAGGGCGATGCCGACAGCTCAACGACGTAGTAGAACGAGGAGCGCCTCCACTCCGAGGACATCACGGACCCGCCCGAAGGCCACTCCGACTTGCCCACCCCGCCCCCCAGGTGTGCTCTGGAGGCAGGGGCGAGGAGAGAGGAGTGGGGTCATGGCTCACGCAGCGCCACGTGCCGCTCGGCGGTACGGCAGCCCCTCACGGGTCGCATCGAAGCTCACCGCCCCCGTACTCGGGGGCATCGTCTACGGCCTGTGGGCCGCCGCCATCGGACGGGACGCAGGGCCGATCACCGGCTGGAACGCCTTGCTGGGCGTCGTGTCCGCTGTCGTCTTCGTGGCCGCGTACCTCGGGCTGCGTCTGATCGGCACGCACCTGCCGCGCGAACTGCGCGCCGCCGCGTGGGCGGGCTTCGCCGGTGTCGCGGTCGGGTTCCTGCACGGCCTCACCGGCTCGAGCGTCCTGAGGTCGGCGGCCGTGGCGTTCGCGGTGGCGGCGGGCGCCTTCGTGGTGGTGTTCTACCGCTTCTACACGACGGAGAACTGACCGCAGACCGAGGGCGACGCCGGCAACGACGACAACGACGACAAACGCAGGCCAGGCCGAAGGCGGACAAGATCTGACCTATATGCCCGCTACCTTCACGGCATGACTTCTGCCAGGCACCTGCGCCCCGAGGAGTACCCCTGGGCGACCGCGGGACTAGGACAAAAAGCTCACGACGGATCCAGTGCCGAAATCTACGATGAGTTTGCTGCCCGGTGGGGGTCTACATCTCAACGACAGCTCAGCTCGTAGAGGACTGGATGGGGCGGACATGAAAAGCGATCACCTGGCCGGAGGGCCGGCCATCGAGACCGCCGGCCTGGTGAAGACCTTCGGCGACAACCGTGCCGTGGACGGCGTCGACCTGCGCATCGAGAGGGGCACGGTGTACGGCCTGCTCGGTCCGAACGGCGCGGGCAAGACGACCACGGTGCGGATGCTGGCGACCCTGCTCCGCCCCGACGGCGGCGAGGCCCACGTCTTCGGTCACGACGTCGTGCGGGAGGCGGACACGGTGCGCAGCCGGGTCAGCCTCACCGGGCAGTACGCCTCCGTCGACGAGGACCTCACCGGCACCGAGAACCTCGTACTGCTGGGCCGCCTGACGGGCCACAGCAAGAAGGCCTCGTACGACCGAGCGGCCCAACTCCTCGCCGCCTTCGGCCTGTCGGAGGCCGCGGGCCGCCAGGTGAAGAACTACTCCGGCGGCATGCGGCGCCGTATCGACATCGCCGCGTCGATCCTCAACACCCCGGACCTGCTGTTCCTGGACGAGCCGACGACGGGCCTGGACCCGCGCAGCCGCAACCAGGTCTGGGAGATCGTACGAGCGGTCGTCGCCCAGGGCACGACGGTGCTGCTGACCACGCAGTACCTCGACGAGGCCGACCAGCTGGCGTCCCGGATCGCCGTCATCGACAAGGGCAAGGTCATCGCCGAGGGCACCAAGGGCGAGCTGAAGGCCTCGGTCGGCGCGGGCGCCGTGCACGTACGGCTGCGGGACGCAGACCAGCGCCCCGACGCCGAGCTCCTGCTCAGGCAGGCCCTCGACGCGAACGTACAACTGGAACCCGACCCGGTGGCCCTGACCGCCCGGGTCGGCGGCAACGGCGGGGCGAACGGCGTCGGCCCCTCCGAGAAGGCCTCCCGGGCCCTCGCCGAACTCGCCCGCGCGGGCATCATCGTCGACAACTTCTCGCTGGGACAGCCGAGCCTGGACGAGGTGTTCCTGGCCCTCACCGGCAGCCCGACCGACCACGACCCGACGACCGAGGCGCAGCCGAAGGAGGCCACGGCATGAGCACCGCGACCCAGACCACCGAGAGCACGGAACTCGCCCCGGTCCGCACCGAGAGCCTGGCCGAACTGCTCGTCGCCCGGGAGCGGCCGCCGCGGCCGAACGCGCTGCAGACCTCGCTGACGTTCGGCTGGCGGGCGATGCTCAAGATCAAGCACGTACCGGAGCAGCTGTTCGATGTGACGGCGTTCCCGATCATGATGGTGCTGATGTACACGTACTTGTTCGGTGGCGCCCTGGCCGGCTCCCCCAGCGAGTACATCCAGTATCTGCTGCCCGGCATCCTCGTGATGTCCGTGACCATGATCACGATGTATACGGGCCTGGCGGTCAACATCGACATCGAGAAGGGTGTCTTCGACCGCTTCCGTTCCCTGCCGATCTGGCGGCCGTCGACCATGGTCGGCTATCTGCTCGGTGACGCCGTGCGCTACACGCTCGCGTCGATCGTGATGCTGACGGTCGGCCTGATCATGGGCTTCCGCCCGGACGGCGGCTTCTCCGGCGTGGTGGCGGGCGTGGTGCTGCTGATCATCTTCTGCTTCGCCTTCTCGTGGGTGTGGACGATGGTCGGTCTGCTGATGCGTACGGAGAAGGGCGTGATGAGCGTCAGCATGATGGTGCTGTTCCCGCTGACGTTCCTCAGTGACATCTTCGTCAAGCCCGAGACGATGCCGGGTTGGCTCCAGGCCTTCGTCAACAACAACCCGATCACCCACGTCTCCTCGGCGGTCCGCGATCTGATGGCGGGCTCCTGGCCGACCGAAGAGATCGCGTGGACGCTGGGCTGGGCGGCGGTGTTCGTGGCGGTGCTCGGGCCGGTGACGATGCGGCTGTACAACCGTAAGTAGTCCCAGAAGCCAGGGGCAGGCGTCCCCCGGAAGAAGGCAATCCACGTCCGGATGCAGTCACCCCGGCCGTGCCCCGATGGATTCGGGGCACGGCCGGGGTTCTTTCTTGAGCTGTGCGCAGAGTCGGTGGTGCTCGGAAAGTCCTCTCGGCGGTACTGATCGTCCTCGGCTGTCTCCTCGTGCCGCTCGGCGGGCTGTCGGTGTGGGCCAAGTACGAGATCGGCGACACCCGGCGGTACGTCGCCACGATGGGGCCGCTCGCCACCGGGTCCGAGGTGCGCGGGGCGGTCACGGACACAGTCACCGACGGGATCATGACCAAGGTCGAGGCCGGGTCGCTCGAGGGCGAGGTCCGGCGGTTCGTGCGCGAGGCGGTGCGGTCCTTCACCGGTACGCCGGCCTTCCGTGCCGCCTGGGACACCGCGAACCGGGCCGCACACGACGCCGTCCTACGGGCCCTGCGCGGCGAAAGCGACGACGCGGTCACCCTCGACCTCGCACCGGTCACGCAGCAGCTCAAGGACCGGCTGGCCGACGACCGCGTGCCGCTGGCGCACCGTATCCCCGTTACACACACCGAGATCACGGTTCTCGAGGGCAGGGAAGTGGCCACGCTACGGAAGGGTTTCCGTATGCTGGAGTTCGCGGGTTTCTGGCTCCCGATCGCGGCGCTGGCGCTGGCCGTCGGCGGCATCCTCCTCGCGGTACACCGCCGCCGCGCGATCATGGCGGCGGCCCTGGGCACGGCGCTGGGTGCTGCTCTCCTCGCCCTGGCGACGGCAGTGGGCCGCGCCCTGACACTCGCCGACCTCCCGCCCCACGTCTCCCGCGCCGCGGCGGGCACGGTCTACGACGCCCTCACGTCCACACTCCGCACGGCGACGTGGATCATCCTCGCCCTCGGCCTCACGGTGGCGGCGACGACCTGGCTCACGGGCCGTGTCGCGCGACATCGCGCACGATGCTCAGAGCTTCCTCCAGCACCGGCACAGAAACAGACGCGAGCCCGAGCCTGACGGCATCCGCCGCGGAGCCCGGCGTGCCGGGACGCGCGGCCGGCGTGCGCTCGGCCTGCGGCGTGCGCTGGGGCTCCACGGCGAACGCCCGCCCCGGCGTGAGGGCCACCCCGCGTGCCGCTGCCGCAGCCGTGAACGTGTCCGCGCGCCAGGGCGGGGGCAGTTCCCACCAGGTGTAGTACGCGTACGGATCGGCCCGTACGACGAACTCCCCCAGCCACTCCTCGACGACCCGCTGCCGCGCCCGCGCGTCCGCCCGCTTGGCCGCCACAAGCCGCTCGACCGTCCCGTCACCGATCCACCGCACCGCGGCCTCCAGCGCGAACCGTCCCGCCGTCCACCCGCCCGACCTCAGTGCCTCGGCGACCGCGTCCACCCGACCCCGCGGCACGACGAGGAAACCGACCGTGAGGCCTGGCGCGACGCGCTTGGACAGCCCGTCGACGAGGTACGTGCGCTCGGGGGCGTACGAGGCCAGGGGAGTGGGGCCCGCCTGGCCGTCCTGGAGGAACGACCAGATCCGATCCTCCACGACCGGAAGGTCCAACTCACGCAGGGTGCTGGCCAGTTCGCGCCTTCTCCCGTCCCCCATCGTCACGGAGGTGGGATTGTGAAGCGTCGGCTGGACGTAGACGGCGGACAGCGGCGCGGCGCGATGGGCGGCGACGAGGCCGTCGGCCCGTAGCCCCTCATCGTCCATCGCGAGCGGTACGAGGGTGATGCCGAGCCGTGCCGAGATCTCCTTGACCAGCGGATACGTCAGCGCCTCCACGCCGACGCGCCCTCCGGGCCGTACGAGTGAGGCGAGGGCGCCCGCGATCGCCTGCCGGGCGTTCCCGGCGAAGAGGACCCTCTCCTGGGCGGGCCGCCACCCCGGACCGCCCAGCAGCCCGGCGACGGCCTCGCGTGCGGCGGGCGTGCCGGTGACGGGCGCCGTACGCGTCGCCTCCGCCAGCACGTCGGCCCGCAGCAGCGGCGCGAGCCCGACGGCGAGCAGCTCCGACTGCCCCTCCGCAAACGGGTAGTTGAGCTCCAGATTGATACGCGGCCCAGCGGCCTTGCCCTGCTCCTGCCCCTCCTCCTCGGCCAGCGCCCGCCCCGACGGCACCGGCCCCGCCCGTACGAACGTCCCCCGCCCCACCTCGCCGACCACGAGCCCTCGCCGCACCAACTCCGCGTAGACGCGCCCGGCCGTGGACCCGGCGATACGGCGCCGTCGCGCGAACACCCGTTGCGGCGGCAGCCGTTCACCGGGCTTGAGCCGCCCGGTGAGGATCTCCTCGGCCAGCCGGTCGGCGATCCGCCGGTAGTCCTCCATGCGTGCCCCTTTCCCATCGCCCTCAGGATTGCACCGAGGGCAAAGTTTTCATTGCACCGAGTATGCGATGCGACCTAGGGTCCACTCATGGCTCCCTTCCTCGCATACGAGGACAAAGGCGCGAAACTCTCAACTCCCCTGCCTCTTGTCCTGATCCACGGCCATCCGTTCGACCACACGATGTGGAAGCCGCAGGTCACGGCCTTCTCACCGACGCGCCGGGTGATCGCCCCGGACCTGCGCGGTTACGGCGCGTCGCCGGTCGTCGACGGTGTCACGCCACTGTCCACGTTCGCCGAGGACATAGCGGCTCTCCTGGACGAACTGCACGTGGAGCACTTCGTCCTGGGCGGCCTGTCGATGGGCGGCCAGATCGTCATGGAGTGCTACGCCCAGTTCCCGGACCGCATCCGGGGCCTGATCCTGGCCGACACCTTCGCCTCCCCGGAGACTCCGGCCGGCAAGAAGTCCCGCAACGAGATGGCGGACCGGCTCCTCGTGGAAGGCATGCGGGGCTACGCGGACGAGGTCCTGTACAAGATGGTCGCGCCCTACGCCGACCCGACCGTGGCAGCCCACGTCCACGGCATGATGACCGCCACGCCGCCGCCCGGCGCGGCAGCGGCCCTGCGCGGTCGGGCGGAACGGCCCGACTACCGGGAGCTTCTGACCCGGGTCAGGGTCCCGTCCCTGGTGGTGGTCGGCGAGGACGACGAGTACACCCCCGTCCCGGACGCGAAGGCGATGGCCGAAGCCCTCCCCGACGCCACGCTCCAGGTCATCCCCCGAGCGGCCCACATGCCGAACCTGGAACGTCCGGGGGAGTTCAACGAGGCGCTGGCGAGGTTCTTGGGCCAGGTCGACGGCTCTGCTTGAGCAAGACCAGGAGGCTGCGGGCGTCCGGTCTGTGGCGGAAGCGCAGTGGGCATGGTTCCACTGAACTCGACGGCCTTCGAATCCCGCGAGCTGGTAGAAGCAGTCACGATCCACGTGTCGCCGACACGTGACAGTTTCCCGTGTCGGCTGCCTCAACGTCACGATCAAGACGGTCAGCGGCCATGTCCAAGGCGGCAGGTCACGCCTGCTGGTAGTCCGGCACGTGGTGGGCTGCCCCTGAGTGAGTGGTTTTGAACCGCGGAACCGCAGCTCAGTGCCATCGCGCCAACGATGACCAGTAGAGCCAGTGTTCGCGTATTGGTCACCGTGACCGATACGCGAACATAGAAGTACTGCCGCCGAGGACGAGGAGGCGCACATGCGCGTGGGGATGACGGTATTGCCGGAGCATTCCGGGGAATCCGCCCGGAAGATCTGGGCAAGCGTCGAGGAGTACGGGTTCGACCACGGCTGGACTTTCGACCATCTCGGCTGGGACGGGCTGCTCGACGGCCCGTGGTACGGCACGGTGCCGACGCTGACCCTCGCCGCACTGGTCACGTCGCGGCTGGAGATCGGCACGCTTGTGGCCAGCCCGAACTTCCGCCACCCGGTGGCCTTCTCCCGCGACCTGATCGGCCTCGACGAGATCAGCGAAGGGCGTCTCACTCTCGGCGTCGGCGCCGGCGCGACGGGCGGGTACGACGTCGACGTTTTCGGGGCGGGAGCGCCGAAGAGCCGGGTTCGCAGGTTCGGCGAGTTCGTCGAGCTGCTCGATCGGCTCCTCCGCGAGGACCATGTCTCCTTCCAGGGTGACTACTACTCCGCCGTCGACGCTCGTTCGGTGCCCGGGTGCCGCCAGCGGCCGCGGCTGCCGTTCATAGTGGCGGCCAACGGTCCCGGCGCAGCGTCTGTCGCGGCGCGGTACGGGCAGGGGTGGGTGACGATCGGAGGGATGGCGGAGCGGCTCGACGCGTGGTGGGGTCTTGTCTCGGAGGCGAGCGACCGGATGACGGCTGCCCTTGCGACGCACGGACGCGAGGCCGATCCGGAGTTCCGGCGGGTGCTGCAGACCGATGCCGCACCGGTGCTCAGTATCCAGTCGGCCGACTGCTTCGACGATTTTCTGGGCCGGGCCGACGAGCTGGGGTTCACCGATGTCGTCGCCCCGTGGCCGCGTGCGCAGGGTCCCTTCTCCGCGCCGCGGTCGGTGGTCGACCGGATCGCCGCGGACGTTCTTCCCCGGTGGCGGACTTCTGGAAACGACTGACCGACACCAACGGTCGGGGCATCACAGCGATGCTCCTGACGGGCAGGCTCCGCCACTCGGGAAACTGCTGATCGACCAACGTGCGCACCATCTCAGGTGACACCGTCAACTGGTTGGCGTGCATCTTCACGGTGGAAGCATTGTGGCCGCCCCACGCGGCGGAGCCGCACATAGATCCAGCCGGGAAGGGCGGGCCCGGGGAAATGAACCCTCCCCCCACTCACCCCGTCTTTGAGGGAGGATCCAGGCAGAACGGAAGGTGCGGACTTGGGTACTGCTACGACTGAGGCGGACGAGTGGGCCGACGCCCCCGTGACGCGTCGGCCCGGGCGCGCAGCCGGCGCCTGGATCGCCGGCCTGCTGCTCCTCGGCGTGAGCATCGTCGTAGGGTGCCGCATCGCCGACACGGACGGCATCACCCCCGTACCGCAAATCATCGCGTTCCTGCCCTGGCTACTCGCCCCCACCGCCCTCGCCCTCCTCCTCGCCGCCCTGGCCCGCTGGCGCATCGGCCTCGTATGGGGCGTGCTCGCGGCAGCGGCAGTCGCCTGGTTCATCGAGCCGTACGGAAAGACGAGCGAGCCGAAGGGCACCCCGGTCGCAGAGCTGCGCGTGCTGACGTCGAACGTGGAGTTCGGCCAGGCCACCGACGAACTGATCGAGATCGTACGGAGCGAGAAGCCGGACCTCGTGTTCGTCGAGGAGTGCGAGACCACCTGCGACGAGAAGCTGACGCAGGCCTTCGGCAGAGACCAAGCGCAGGGGGCGAGAGGCACGTACCCCTACCGCCAGGCCGTGGAAGGGTACGGCTCGGACGGCTCCGTCATCCTCAGCCGGTACCCCCTCAAGCCGGCCCCCGGCGTAAGGGGCACCATGGGCATGCCCGGCGCGACCGCCGACGTGAAGGGCCGCGAGGTGAGGGTCCAGCTCGCCCACCCCATGCCCCCGCTCCCGGCCCACGTGGACGACTGGCAGAGGGAACTGCGCGCCCTCCGCGACTACGCCGCGGCGGACAAGACCCGCCCCACCATCCTCGCGGGTGACTTCAACGCCTCCCAGGACCACGCCGCGTTCCGCCGCATCCTGGACACGGGCCTGCGCGACGGCGCCCGGCTCACCGGCGACGCCCGCACTCCGACCTGGCCGGCCAGAACGGTCCCGGCCTTCGGCGCTCAGATCGACCACATCCTGGTCTCCGAGGACTTCGCGGCGAACAAGGCTCGCTTCCTGGACCTGAAGAACACGGACCACCGCTCCCTCCTCCTCGACCTGACCCTCCACGAGCGCGACTGACGACTGAAACGCGGTGTGGGCCGCCCCTGTGCAGGAAGGGCGGCCCACACCAGTGGGGGGTGGCGACTTGCGGTCTATGGGTTTTCGGTCTTCGGTTTTCGGTTTTCGGTACGGGGCTGACGAGGCCGTACGCGGACTACCGGTCCTGGTTCACCTTCTGCAGGGCCTTCGCGAGGCCGTTGGCCCACAGCTGCTCAACCTCGGCGCGCTCGTTCGCGTCGGGGTTCGCGTTGGTGCAGGACGGGCCGGGGCCACCGCCCGACATGAGCTCGCTGCACGGGCCCTCGTAGTTGTCCGGCAGACCGAGGACGTGGCCGGTCTCATGGGTGGTCACGCGCGTGGAGTCGTACTCCTCGTTCTGCGCGTAGTCGAGGAAGATGTAGCCGCCGCCGTGGCCGTCCGTGGAGGCGTACGAGCCACGCGGGTCGTTGCCCTCGCGGTACTCGAAGTCGGCGTTGGAGCCTTCCTGGAGCTGGACGTTCGCGACCGAGCTGTTCCAGATGGAGGTGGAACGGTCTATCTGGGCGCTGAAGGCGGGCGCGTCGGAGGCGTCGTAGACGACGGTGACCGCGGCGGCGCCCGGGTTCGCGGCCCGCTTCTCGGCCACGGACTTCAGTACGGCCTGGAAGAACGCCTCGTTGGCCTTGGCCTCCCCGGACGAGCCGTGGTAGCCGGTGACGGAGGTCTTCGTCGAGGTGGCGGGGGCGGAGGTCGAGTCCGCCGAGGCGGGGACCGCGCCGAACGCACCGGCCGCGAGGCCGAGTCCGACGGCGGCGGAAAGCACAGCTCTGGACTTGGGCGTCCTGAACGTGGGCAGGGGCAGTCGCACGATGATGACTCCTTGAGTGGGGGGTGAAGTCGTCATCGGTGAGTGTCGATGCCTGTGCGCCCGCTGTGATGATGGCAAGTGGCGATAGCACGCCGCTATCAGTCACCAACTCGCCCACTTCAGAGGCGATTTGTGCGTCTGGTGTGACCGAGACGTGCGTCCTACGCTCACCCCATGGAGCTTGAGGTCAGGCACCTCCGTGCGCTGTGCGCCATAGCCGACACCGGCAGCCTGCACCGCGCCGCACGTCAACTCGGTGTCGCCCAGCCCTCGTTGAGCACCCAGCTGCGCCGGATCGAACAGGAGCTGGGCGGCGCCCTGTTCACCCGCGAACGCACCGGCTGCCGCCCGACCCCGCTCGGCCGCGTCGTACTCGGCCGGGCCCGCCCGCTGGTGGCCGAAATGCGCGCCCTGGTGGCGGAGGCCCGGACTGCCGCCGCGGTGGACGGACCCCAGCTGCGTATCGGCTCCACCGCGAGCCGGGCCCTCGCGGGCTGGCTGCGCCGGCTGCGCGCCCGCAGCCAGGAACCGGTCCTGCAGATGGACGTCTCGCCGAACGCGCTGCTGCGCATGCTCGCCGACGGACAGCTCGACGTCGCCTTCGTGCACGAGGTGGAGGGCAGTCGGCTGCGCATTCCACCCGAACTCCAGCTACGCGTGTTGATGGAACGCGAGCCGCAATTCGTGTCGCTGCCACCCAACCACCCGGCCGCAGCGAAGTCCGAGGTCAGCCTGCGTGACCTGGCCGACGACCGCTGGATGGTCGACCCGACGGTCGACGGGGAGTGGGACGCCGTGCAGCGGATGTTCCGCGCGGCCGGCGTCAACCCGCATGTCCTGCACGGCGACTACTACACGGCAGACGCACTGGTCGCCACCGGCGAGGTGGTGGCCGTCTGCCAGCCGACCCACGTCGACGGCCCCACGATGGCGGTACGCCGCATCCACGGCGACCCCCTCGGCGTACGCCTGCTCCTCGCGGCCCGTACACAGGAGGAGTTGGACTCCGTCTATCCGGAACTGGAGGAGGCGTACGAGGAGGTCGCACTGCAGGCGCCCGGGTATCGGGAGTGGCTGGAAAGGACCGGGAGAGCCGAAAAAGAGGGGCGCCCCTCCGGAGAGGGACGCCCCACGGACGTACGCGTCGGAACTTGACGCCGCGCTCAGACGCCGATGTCGCGGCCGTCCTTGCGGTACACCGCGACCACGGACGGGCGGACATACGTGCCCGGGCCGTCGGGCCAGGTGCTCGCGGGCTTCTCGACGGTGGCGCCGTCGATCTCGCCCGGGTGCTGGACCGCGACCAGGACACGGCGGTCCTGGACGATCGGGCCGCAGGTCTCGGCGCCCTTCGGCATGGTCAGGAACTGCTTCAGCTCACCGCGCCGGTCACCCTTGGTCGCGACGCCGAACAGACCGTCGTGGAAGCCGAGTTGGGCACCGTCGGTGGAGATCCACAGGTTGCCGTACCGGTCGAAGGCCACGTTGTCCGGGCAGGAGATCGGGCTGACCTTGTCCTTCGGGAAGCCGGCGAAGTAGGTCGCCGGGTCCTTCGGGTCGCCGGCGACCAGGAACAGCGACCAGGCGAAGCTCGTGCTCTCCGGGCGGTTCCAGCGCTCGGTGAGCTCCAGGACGTGGCCGTGCTTGTTGGCGTTGCGCGGGTTGGCCTCGTCCGCCTTGGCGTTCGTACCGACACCGCGGTTGGAGTTGTTGGTGAGGGCGACGTACACCTTGCCGGTGTGCGGGTTCGGCTCGATGTCCTCGGGCCGGTCCATCTTCGTGGCGCCGACCTTGTCACCGGCGAGGCGCGTGAAGACGAAGACCTCCTCGGCGGTCATGCCCTCGACGTGCGAGACGGCACCCTTCGCGGTGGCGGTGCCCAGCGGGATCCACGTACCGCTGCCGTCGAACTCGCCGTCGTTCGGCAGCTTGCCCGTGCCGTCTATCTCGATCGCCGGGGAGTCGCCGGTGAGCTTGGCGACGTACAGCGTTCCCTCGTCGAGGAGCGTCAGGTTGTGCTCGCGGGCCCGGCGGCTGTGGCCGTGGGCCATCCGCTTGCTGCCGACGAACTTGTAGAAGTAGTCGAAGCGCTCGTCGTCGCCGGTGTAGACGACCGGGCGGCCGTCGTGGGTGAGGCGGACGGTCGCGCCCTCGTGCTTGAAGCGGCCGAGCGCGGTGCGCTTGCGGGGCGTGGAGGTGGGGTCGTACGGGTCGAGCTCGACGACGTACCCGAAGCGGTGAACCTCGTTCGGCTCCTTGGCCACGTCGAACCGCTTGTCGAACAGCTCCCACTTGCGCTCGGAGGCGGCGGTGCCGACGCCGTACCGCTTGTCCGTCGCCCGGCTGCTGTTGGCGAAGTACTGGTTGAAGTTCTCCTCGCCGTGCAGCGTCGTACCCCAGGGGGTCTCGCCGCCCGCGCAGTTGTTGAGCGTCCCGAGGACCTTCGTGCCGGTCGGGTCGGCGGAGGTCTTGAGGAGGTCGGACCCGGCGGCCGGACCGCTGACCTTGAACTCGGTGGTGGCGGTGACGCGCCGGTTGAGGTGATGACGGGGAACGGCGGTGAGCTTGCCGCTCTTGCGGTCCTCCTCCACGACGACGACGGACAGGCCGTGCGCCGCCCAGGCGGTCTCGACCTGCTCGCGGGTGGGCTTGGTGGCGTCGTAGCCCCTGAACATCAGGATCTCGTCGGTGTACTCGTGGTTCGCCACGAGCAGCTGACGGCCGGGCTCCGGCAGCGGAAGCAGGCCGAGGTAGTCGCAGTTGTAGCCGAACTGGCCCGCCTGCGCCTTGGCGCTCTGCTTGTCCGGGTCGAAGGCGGGGGCGCCGCGGAGGATGGGCTCGCCCCAGCTGATGACCACGTTCTGGGCGTAGCCCTCCGGGATCGTCACGGTGTCGGCGGTGTTCGGCGCGACAGGCGTGAACCTGAGGCCGCGCGCCCCCTTACCGTTGCCCTTCTCGTACGCAGCGGGGGCCGCGCCCTCGCCGGTCTGTGCGGCGGCCTCCGGGGCACCGGCGCCGATGACCGCACCCCCGGCTGCCGACGCGACCGTCACCACGGCGGCGGCCCGCATCATGGAACGGCGGCTGAGCGCACCGGCGATGACATCGCCGACGTACTCGTTGGTGGTGGTGTTGGGCACCTCATGGAAGCAGGCGTCACCACACCGGAATCTACAAGTCATCGCCGAACGGCCACCGGGGTGCGAGCCGGTCGAGCCGATCAGTGGCAGCAGGTTGCGCACGGTCCCTCCCAATATTTCCTGGGTCGGCCGTGACGCTAGGGGCACGCGCGTTCGGCAACACTGCCGACAGGTGAACACAGAGTGAATCTGGGGGAGTTGAACGGGCGTTGGCGGGGTGCTGACCGTGCGCCGACGTCGGCGGTTCAAGTTGAGATCTGGTCGAGGCCTGATCGAGTTCTGGGCCTGAAGTAGATCTCCAAATCTGGCGGCTAACCTTACGTGTCCGTCCTGGCCAGGGATTGACGGAAACAACTCATGTGAAGGGTTGCGCTCATGGGCATTCTCAACCTCCTGCGAAACGCATTCGGAAAGTCACGCAAGGGGCGTACGTCCGAGGGTGCCGATGTGCCTGCGGCAGCTGAGCGGGAGGCTTCGGCCTCGGTGCCGGCTCCAGCTGCAGAGCCGGCACCGGTGACTCCGGCGTCGGAGCAGACGGCTTCCGAGCCGGTGCCTCCGGCGGCTGAACGGACGGCTCCCGAGGCGGAGGCTTCGGTGCCGACACCGGCACCGGCACCGGCACCGGCGGCTGGGCCCAAGGGCTCCGCTGTGGATGACCTGGTGTCGGCGGCGTTCGACAACGTTTCGGTGCCGGTGCCTGCGGCGCGAGAGCAGGAGCGTGAGGCTGAGCCGGAGGTGAAGCCGGAGCCTGCTGCGGAGAAGGCCCCGGTGGCAGAGGCGGAGCCCGAGGTTGAGGCTGCCGCTGAGGAGCCGGCGGTCGAGGCGGCTCCCGAGCCGGAGCCTGCGGCGGCTGAGGCGGAGCCGGCGCCGGTCGTCGAGCCGGAGCCCGAGCCGGAGGTGAAGCCGGAGCCTGCTGCGGAGAAGGCCCCGGCGGCAGAGGCGGAGCCCGAGGTTGAGGCTGCCGCTGAAGAGCCGGTGGTTGAGACGGCTCCCGAGCCGGAGCCTGCGGCGGCGGAGCCGGAGCCGGCGCCAGTCGTCGAGCCGGAGCCCGAGCCCGTTGCGCCTGAGCCCGAGCCGGTTGTCGCTGAGGCGGCTCCGGAGCCCGAGCCGGAAACCGAACCCGCGCCCGCCGCCGAGGCGACACAGACACCCGCGCCTGAGGCGGAGCCGGAGCCCGCCGCGGCCAAGGCGACACCGGAAGCCGAGCCGGAGGCCGAAGCCAAGCCCGCGCCCGAGCCGGTCGCCGCCGAGGCAACAGCGGAAGCCGAGTCCAAGCCTGAGCCCGTCGCCGCCGAGGCGACCCCAGCACCCGCGTCCGCGCCGGAGGCCGGACCGGTCGTCGCTGAGACGACCCCCGAGTCCGCGCCCGCGCCGGAGGCGGTCGTCGCAGATGTCAGCCCGGAGTCCAAGCCGGCCGCTGCCGCTGCTGAGGTAGCCCCCGACGCCGAGCCGACCCCGGTCGCCGCCCAGGCGGACGAACCCGTAGCCGCCGACGGCGATCAGGCCCCACAGGGGCCACCCGCATCCGACGCCGTTCCTGCCGACCTCCTCACCGCCTACAAGTCGGCCGGCGCCACCCTCAAGAAGCTCAACCTCACCGGCACGACCGCCAAGGTCTACCTCGTCCTGGACCGCTCCGCGTCCATGCGCCCGTACTACAAGGACGGCTCCGCCCAGGCCCTCGGCGAGCAGGCCCTGGCTCTCGCCGCCCACCTCGACCCCGAGGCGAAGGTCCACGTCGTTTTCTTCTCCACGGAACTCGACGGCACCGGCGAACTCACCGTCACCGACCACGAGAACAAGATCGACGACCTGCATGCAGGGCTCGGCCGCATGGGCCGTACCAGCTACCACGCGGCGGTCGAGGAGGTCGTAGGCCACTACGAGAAGTCCGGCGCCAAGGACCCCGCCCTCGTGATCTTCCAGACGGACGGTGCCCCGGACGCCAGGACCCCCGCCACCCAGTCCCTCACAGACGCGGCGAAGAAGCACCCCGCCGTCTTCTTCTCCTTCGTCGCCTTCGGTGACCCGGAGAACAAGGCCTTCGACTACCTCCGCAAGCTCAAGACGGACAACACGGCCCACTTCCTGGCCGGCGAAACCCCGCGCGAGCTGACCGACCAGGAGCTCTACGAGGGCGTACTGGCGAACTGGCGCCCGTAACCGGACGGAAGCCCACCCGGCACCACCCACGCGCACCACCCAGGCCGTCCGCTTCCCACCCGTGAAAACGGGAGGCGGGCGGCCCACCCATGTCAGCTACGATTTCAAGGTTCCATAGACGACCCCGAAGACCTCACAGTCACTGTCGTCACCCTCTGTAGCGACTTGGGAGCAGCCCCCGATGGCTCGACACCTCATCACCAGCGCCCTTCCGTACATCAACGGGATCAAGCACCTGGGCAACATGGTGGGGTCCATGCTCCCGGCGGACGTGTACTCCCGCTACCTCCGCCAGCGCGGCCACGACGTCCTCTACATCTGCGCGACCGACGAGCACGGCACCCCGGCCGAACTGGCGGCCAAGGAGCAGGGCATCCCGGTCGACGAGTTCTGCGCGCAGGCGCACGACCAGCAGAAGGCGATCTACGACGGCTTCCAGCTGGCCTTCGACTACTTCGGCCGCAGCTCCTCCCCGCAGAACCGCGACATCACGCAGGAGATCGCCCGCGAGCTGAAGGCGAACGGCTTCATCGAGGAGCGGGCGATCCGCCAGGTGTACTCGAACGCCGACGGCCGCTTCCTCCCTGACCGCTACATCATCGGCACCTGCCCGCACTGCGGCTACGACAAGGCCCGCGGCGACCAGTGCGAGAACTGCACCCGCGTACTGGACCCGACCGACCTCATCGAGCCTCGCTCGGCGATCAGCGGCAGCAGCGACCTGGAGATCCGCGAGACCAAGCACCTCTTCCTCCTCCAGTCGGCGCTGGCCGGCGAGGTCGAGGCCTGGGTCGACGAGCGCGCCGACAGCTGGCCGGTGCTGGCCTCCTCCATCGCCCGCAAGTGGCTGACGGAGGGCCTGCACGACCGCGCGATCACCCGTGACCTGGAGTGGGGCGTGCCGGTCCCGGCCGACACCTGGCCGGACCTGGCGGCCGAGGGCAAGGTCTTCTACGTATGGTTCGACGCCCCGATCGAGTACATCGGCGCGACGAAGGAGTGGGCGGACAAGGACCCGGAGAACCGTGACTGGCGCTCGTGGTGGTGGGAGTCGGAGGCCGACGTCCGCTACACCCAGTTCATGGGGAAGGACAACGTCCCCTTCCACAGCGTGATGTTCCCGGCGACCCTGCTGGGCACCCGCGCCCCGTGGAAGAAGGTCGACGTCATCAAGGCCTTCAACTGGCTGAACTACTACGGCGGCAAGTTCTCCACCTCGCAGCAGCGCGGCGTCTTCACACACGACGCGCTGGAGATCCTGCCCGCCGACTACTGGCGCTACTTCATGATGGCGAACGCCCCGGAGTCGGACGACTCGTCCTTCACCTGGGAGCACTTCACGGCCACGGTGAACAAGGACCTGGCGGACACGCTGGGCAACTTCGTCAACCGCGTCCTGTCCTTCTCCCGCAAGCGCTTCGGCGACGACGTCCCGGCGGGCGGCGAGCCCGGCGAGGCGGAGGCCAAGCTGGGCCAGGAGGTCGCCCGTCTCCTCGCGGAGTACGAGGAGCAGATGGAGGCCATCCAGTTCCGCAAGGCGGCGGCGGCCCTGCGCGCGCTCTGGTCGGCCGGCAACTCGTACCTCGAGGAGAAGGCCCCCTGGCTGGAGATCAAGACCAACCCGGAGGGCGCGGCCCTGACCCTCCGCACGGCCATGAACCTCATCCACCTCTACGCGGTCATCTCCGAGCCCTTCATCCCGTCCTCGGCAAAGGCGATGCGCTCAGCCTTCACGCTGCCGGACGACACAGCGGTGTGGGTCAGTCCGGAGGAGGCCCACGCCTTGACCGCCGTCCCCGAGGGCACCCCCTTCACGGTCCCCCCGGTCCTCTTCGCGAAGATCACGGACGAGGACCTGGAGACGTACAAGGAGCGCTTCGGCGGCGCAGCCGAGTAACGAGCGCAAGGGCCCGGTTACGTCATACGACGTAACCGGGCCCTTGCGTTTGAAGGATCAGCTTCCTGAGGCGTACGCGACGAAGTCCGCCCACGCGGTCGGCGCCAGCGCCAGCTGGGGGCCTTCGATGTTCTTGGAGTCGCGGACGTGGATAGTGCCGGGGGTGCTGGCGAGTTCGACGCAGGAGTCGCCTTCAGTGCCGCTGCTGTAGCTGCTCTTGAACCAGTCCAGCGCCACTTCGACGCAGTCGTTCGGGTTGCTGGTGTCGCTGTAGCTGCTCTTGAACCACGCCAGCTCGGAAGTGTCTCCGGCAGAGGCTTTGCGGATCATGTGTCTCCCAGCAGGTGTTCGATGAAGCCGAGTGACTCCCGTGCGGTCAGAGCCTCGGCTCGGATGATGCCATAGCGCAGTTCGAGGATCCTCAGCTGCCTCGGGTCGGAGACGGGACGGCCGCCGAACTCGTCGTCCATGCGCCCAACCGCCGTTCCGTCCCCGAACTTCAGCACCTGGATCCGTCCTCCCGTACCAGGGTGGTCCCAGCGGTCCATCGGCATCACCTGAATTTCGACGTTGCGCAAATGCGCCAGTTCCAGGATGTGTTCGAACTGCCTACGCCTCACCATCTTGCCTCCGACCGGGCGTTTCAGCGTCGCCTCTTCCAGGACGAAGCTGATCTCGGGGGCAGGTGAGCGCTGGTAGATCTCCTTCCTGGCCATGCGCGCGGCCACCGCTCGCTCCAGTTCCTCCTCCGGGGGCGAAGGCCGCCGCGTTCTCAGCAACGCCCACGCGTGTTCCTCGGTCTGCAAGAGGCCGTGCAGGGCATGGCTGCCGTACGAGAGAAGCTCGACCGCCTGCGCCTCCAACTTGGCCAGATCTCGAACCTTCTTCGGATACCGGACCTTCGCCACATCCTCCTTCATCGCCGAGAGCAACCCACCCGCCCCCAACGCCTCGTCCGCCTTGTCCAGGAACTCTGGCCGGGGAATCCTCTTCCCGCCCTCGATCTTGTAGACCAGGTCCTCCCCGTAGCCCACCGCCGCCCCGAACTCGGCGGCCCGCATCCCCACCGCCTCGCGCCGCAGCCTGAGCTGCCGCCCCACGGTCGCGACGACGGCCACTCCCCAGTCGTCGTCCGGGTCGACCTCCCAACCCGGCTCATCCGCCTCGCTCTTGAGCCGTCGTACCCCGCCGTCCACCGACATACCGCGCCCCTCCGTCGCACTCCGTGCCGCAACGCCCGTACCCCTACGGCCGGTTCCGACAGCCCGGACAACAGCGGACAAGCTCCGGACAGTCACCGTACGCATCGGCGTCGTCACTGTTCACGGTAGGCATGCACAGCCACGCTCAGTGATGTGAACAAGGAAAACTCCACCCAACTCGACACGCCAGCCCGCCACTTCAGCGTTCTGCTGTCCCCGACCCCACGCGGCGCTCGCCTCGCCCGACTACTCGCCACCGAGTGGCTGCGCACCTGGGACCTGCCGTACGGCATCACCGAGACCGCCGCGCACCTGGTCGCCGAACTCGCCGCGAACGCCGCCACCCACGGCCGCGTCACCGGCCGGGACTTCCGCCTCGCGCTCCTGGCCCGCGGTGAAACCCTCCGCATCGAGGTGACCGACACACGCGGTGACAACCTCCCGGATCCTCAACTCCCGTCCCCCGACACCGAGTCCGGACGCGGCCTGCTCCTCGTCGAAACCCTCGCGGACCGCTGGGGCGTCGAACTGGGCCCCGTCCCGCGCAAAACCGTATGGGCAGAACTCGACCTGACACCGCGCTCACCGGATCCTGACGCCGTGTGTTCCGGCGGGCCTGGCGCTCTGCCCAAAGAACCACGAGAGGGAAAGAAACCTCACCAAGCCCCACCCCTCCCTCCCACGGCGGGCGCTCACTCGCGCGAGTGAACATCGCCAACTCGGCTGGCTTTGGGATGGGTTGCCTGATCTACGCTCAGCGCGACAACAGCAGACATGCGACGGCCCCCGCCGGGACGGCAATCCCAGTGCGAGGGCCTGACCACCGAGGAAGTAGAGCCCTTCCTGATGGATACGCAGAACCCTAGCGTGCAGCCGCACGCCCAGACCCGTACCACGGGCAAAAACCACCCGCACCGGAACGCCCATGCGGGCGGCGTAATCCACGACAACTCCCGCCATAACACCCGCTTCACGGTGATCGGCAACCACCTCGCCCAGCACCCGGAACTGTCCGCGCTGGCCATCGGACTCGCCGTCCACATCCAGTCGCTCCCCACCGGCGCCCGCGCCGACATCAAGACCCTCGCCACCCGCTTCCCCGAGGGCCCGACCCGCATCGCCGCCGCCCTGCGCGAACTGGAGACCCACGGCTACCTGCGCCGCACCCGCGAACGCACGGAGGGCGGCCGGATCGTCACCCGCACGGTCTCCTGCAACCAGCCGGGCCGGCACGGGGACCCGACCGACGACGCACCCGAACCCCCGGCCAAGCCTCCGGCCCGGCGGGCGGCCGAGCAGCGGAAGAACCCCCCACGCCGCGCCCTCCCTGCCGTACCGAAGCCCGCGTACGCCGCCCCGGCCCTCCTCCAAACGGCCATCGACGTCCTAGCCGGCCTCCGCCGCGAAGACCCCCGCCTGCTCCTCTCCGCCACTGATGCCGAACACCTCGCCCCCGGCGTAGCCGCCTGGCTGGAACGCGACCTCACCCCCACCGCCGTACGCCAGGCCCTGACCACAGGCCTCCCACCCGATCCCCTACGCCGCCCAGCCGCCCTCCTGGCCCACCGCCTCACAGCCCAACTCCCGCCCCTCCCTCCGTACCGCACCCCCGAACCACTCCCAACCGTCAAGCACCCCCTCCGCAACTGCGACGGCTGCGACCGCGCCTTCCGCTCACCCGATCCGGGCGCACGCTGCCGCGACTGCCGCGAGCTCCGTCCACCCGCCCTCACGGCCGTCTGACGAAACGCCGCAGACTCACCCCTGCGGGTGAATATCACCAACTGGGCTCCATCTGGGGCGTGTTGCTGTCTTACGCTCGCGACAGAACTTGCCCATGGCATGTGCCAAAGGTGACTTCCATCAGCTTCCGTCCGCCCCCTCCCACAGGGAACCCTCATGGTCAGCTCGCCCCACGAGGCGATGCACCGCATCTTCCAAGACCACCCGGGTCTCTTCTCCGGGGTGTCCGAGGTGCTCGGCGTCCGCTTCGCCCCTCCCACCTCGGTCACGATCCTGCCGACCGACCTCACCGAGACCCGCCCGCTGGAACGTCGCGTCGACACGTTGCTGAGGCTGGAGACGGAGGGCGAGGAGCCGCTTCTCCTCGCCGTAGAGGCCCAGGGAAAGAAGGATCCGCACAAGCCCGCGAGTTGGGCGTACTACGCCTCGTACCTGCTCACGAAATACCGGCTGCAGCCGATGCTGCTGGTCGTCTGCCAGGACCGGGCGACCGCCGAGTGGGCAGCGCGTCCGGTCACCTTCGGGCCTCCGCAGTGGCCCTTGCTCACCCTGCGCCCGCTGGTCGCGGGCCCGCACAACATGCCGGTGATCACCGACCCTGACGAGGTCCACAAAGACCTCGCCCTCGCCACACTGTCGGCGATCACCCACGGCAAGAACCCGGACATCGAGGCCATACTCAAAGCAGTGACGGCCGTTCTGCAGGACACTCCGGACACCGTCAAGAACCCCGTCATCGAATTCATCTTTCAGGGCCTGGGCAAGCTGCCCGCCGCAGCACTGTGGAGGAAACTAGTGGCCGTGGACCTTTCTTTCTACAAGTCGGCCATCTTTGAAGAAGCACGCGACGAAGGCCGGGCACAGGGCCGGGCGCAGGGCCAGGCACAGGGCCAGGCGCAGAGCCGCGCCGAGGACATCCTGGACGTCTTCGATGTGCGCGGCCTCGACGTCCCCGAAGCCGTCCGCGAACGCATCACCAGCTGCGACGACCCCGAGACCCTGCGCCACTGGCACCGGCGGGCCGTCATCGCCCGCTCCGCCGACGAGATCTTCACGGACGAGTAGCCACGGAGGTCGGCGGAGACCCCTGCCCGGCTGAACACCCTCGTGAGCGTCTACGTCGTTGCAGGCGTCGTCGAAGTCAGCACCCCGATCTTGTCGATGCGGTGTTCGGGGTTGCCCTTGTCGTCGCGCCAGAAGTTTCCGGCCGCGTTGTCCTCGGGTGTCGCGCAGGTGGAGATGGTGATCATGGCCTCGGTGGGCTGGCGGCCCGGGTGGCCCGGGACGGCGGCCCGTTGTTCGGCCAGCGAGCGCTCGGAGCGGAAGGACGTGCTTCTGGTGTCGGTGATCTCGTACTCGTAGACCGTCCCGCCCGCCGTGACGGTCACCGTGTCCCCCTCGTCGAGAGACGGAAGCTCACGCAGGGGTCCGCCGGCGGAGAGGCGATGTGCCGTGACGAGGTAGTTCCCGACGTCGCCGGGGCCTACGCCACCACGGCTGCCGTACGGGCTGGCGGCAACGCCCTCGTTCTGGATGCGTGTCCCCGGCCAGTCGTCGGTCGTCCCCTCGTACGGGACGACCCGGAGGTCCTTGAGGCCGATCTCCGGGATGGTGAGCGACGCGGTCCGGACCCGGGTGCTGGGCTTGGAGGGAGTCGGCGTGGGAGAGGGGCTGTCCCGTGAGGGCTCGGCCGGGGTGGTCGTCGACTCGGTCGCCGTGGACGGCGGACTCGGGGCGCGCGCGTCAGCGCCTGCGTCCGCGCTGCCGGTTGAGCAACCGACGAGCACGGCGACGACAGCGCCCGAAAGCGCGACGGAGAAAGCTCGGGAACGGGACATGGCACTCGGGACCGGTAGCCGGGAGTCAACGCAGAGAACAACGCGCAGAACGGACCAGGCGTTCCCCGCTCACGGCCCCCGCCGCAGAAGGCCGACGTGAAAAGCGTGAACACTCTCCGGGAGAGTGTTCACGCTTTTTGCAACGTCGGCGCCGACCACATCGAACACCGCCTTCGACGCTCGCTCCGTCGCAGCGCCGTTCGGCAACTGTCGCGAACCGTCCAACGTCAAAGCCGGCGGAAGCGCGCGTCCCATCCGCTTCCAGTGCGCGGGCTGCGGTACCGGCCCGCCGACCGTTCCTGCTTGCCGGCCATCGAGGAGCACATCAACTCTCTGCGGACCGACCGGTTGGCCCTGGGATCTGGTGGGAGCAATCACACGGCCGTAACGGTGGTTGGGCATGACCGGTGTGACGATTCCGCCGCTTGGAGGGTGCGAGTGCTGGGCGACTCGCCGCAGACGGTCCAACGCTCGCGTCGAAGAGACACGGCACTCCTATGGTCGCGACATCACTGTGAAAGCGCTGCCGCCTTGGCGTGCGTCGCATGGATATGGAGGTCCGGTTGCGAAAGAGACGCATCACATCTGCCACCGCCGGCTGGTGGCTTCGGGTCGGAATCACCTTGCTCGGACTAGTCATTGCGGCCGGGCCGTCGACATCGATGGCTGTGGCGTCGCCCACGCCACCAGTTCCCGGCCAGACGGAACCGTTTGTCCAAGTCTCCAAGAATCGCTCGGACAACGTCTCCAACAATCGCTCGGACAGCGTGTCGAGTGCGAGAACCGGGGCATCGGAATCGACAGCCGAGCCGTCGCCACCACCCCCCAGCCAGACGGGGGACACCTTCGTCACCAATTCTGGCTCGAACACCGTCTCGGTGGTCGACAGCACCAACAACACCGTCGCCGCCACCATCCCCGTCGGCATTAGCCCGACGGGCGTGGCGATCGCCCAGGACGGCACCCGCGCCTACGTCACCAATAATGTCTCGAACACCGTGTCGGTGATCGACACCACCGACAACACCGTCACCGACACCATCCCCGTCGGCAGCAACCCGACGGGCGTGGCGATCACCCCGGACGGCACCCGCGTCTACGTCACCCACGTCGGCTCGAACACCGTGTCGGTGATCGACACCACCACGACCCCCGACACCGTCATCGCCACCATCCCCGTCGACTTCGGACCGTATGGCGTGGCGGTCGCCCCGGACGGCGCCCGCGCCTACGTCACCAGTGCTGGTGGCTCGGACGTGTCGGTGATCGACACCACCACCAACACCGTCACCGCCACCATCCCCGTCGGCGACAGCCCGACGGGCGTGGCGGTCACCCCGGACGGCACCCGCGCCTATGTCACCAATAATGTCTCGAACACCGTGTCGGTGATCGACACCACCACCAACACCGTCACCGACACCATCCCCGTCGGCAGCAACCCGGCAGGCGTGGCAGTCACCCCGGACGGCACCCGCGTCTACGTCACCAATGTCGTCTCGAACACCGTGTCGGTGATCGACACCACCACCACCCCCGACACCGTCATCGCCACCATCCCCGTCGGCGCTGGCCCAATGGGCGTGGCGGTCACCCCGGACGGCACCCGCGTCTACGTCACCAACCTCGACTCGGACACCGTGTCGGTGATCGACACCACCACCAACACCGTCACCGACACCATCCCCGTCGGCGACAGCCCGTTTGGCGTGGCCATCGCAACCTCCTGACGAGAGCGACGAGGAGGGAGGCATTCTCAGCCCTCCATCGCGGTCGCCGTGCCGCCGCTGACCGTGTGCCCCCGCCGCAGAAGGCCAACGTGAAAAGCGTGAACACTCTCCGGGAGAGTGTTCACGCTTTTCGCAACTGCCTGCCCCCGCGGAGGGGATCAGGACAAGGTCAGTGAAGAATCCCCGCACCCGTCGTCTTCAGCAGCCCCACCGGCAGGCTCTTCGCCGAGGTCTGGAGGCCCGCCGTCAGCGTCGGCTTCCAGTTCACCGTCGTCTTGATCTTCTTCGACGACGCGGAGTTGTACGCCGCGACGATGTCGCACGCCTTGCCGTTGACGAGGTTGCCGCTGCCCGCGACCGAACCCGTGCCGTCGCCGCTCAGCAGCTTGTTGATCTTGCCGCCGGAGGGCACCGTCCAGGCGTTGTGCTCCGCGACGACCTGGGCCTTTGCGCGGGAGTCGAGGCTGTACTTGGGGGCGTAACCGTTGACGGTCGTCGTGTCGTAGAAGTTGTTGTAGAGGTGGATCTGGCCGATGCGGGCCAGTGGGGCGCGCTGGGCGATGCCCTTCCACACGTTGTGGTGGATGGTGACGCGCAGCTTGCCCTTGGTGTCGGAGTCGCTGCTGCCGATCAGCATCGTCTTGTCGTGGTTGGTGAACTTGTTCCGCTCCACGGTCACCAGGTCGGAGCCGTTGGTGATGTCGAGGGCACCGTCGTGGATCTGGTATTTGCGGCCGAAGTGCGTCTTCAGCGACTTGTCGAAGTTCGGCGCGTCCGTGAACGTGTTGTGGTCGGCCCAGACGTTCGTCGCGCCGCGCAGGGTCACCGAGTCGTAGTTCGAGTTCCACTCGCCCGAGGAGCCGTCCGTCGGGTCCCACTGCGGGAAGCAGTCCTCGGTGGCGGAGAAGGTGAGATTGCGGATGATGACGTTCTTCACGTCCTGAACCTGGAGGCTGCCGCCCTTGATGCCGGCCTTCGTGCCGGGGACGCCCACGATGGTGGTGTTGGCGGGCACCTTGAAGACCATGTTCTTCTTCTGCTTGGTCTCGGCGGCCTCGCGGGCCGCCTCCTGGGTGCCGGACGGCATCTTCTTGCCGTACGTCTTCGGGTCGTACGCCTTGAGGTAAGCGGCGAGCGAGTAACCCGTACCGGCCGCGTAGTCGGCGCAGCTCTTGCCGCCGTTCGCGTCGATCGTGCCCTTGACCTTGATGATCTTCGGCGTGGAGTCGGAGCCGTTGCCCAGCGCCTTCGCCAGCTGGGCGCGGGTGCTGACGTGGTAGACGTGCGCGGAGCCGGCCTTCGAGCCGCCCGTCGTTCCGGAACCGCTCGCCGCCCAGCCGTCCTTGGCGGGCAGCGACTGGCGGGCCAGCTCGACGGGGGTCGCGTTCGCGTTCATCACGAAGGAAACCGCGCCGAGCCCGGCGGCCGCCACGGCGGCGGCAGACACCAGCGCGGTGCGCCACCTCCGAAGGGACCGGCGGTGGGAAGTGGATGCCACGGATGAGTCCTTACGGGGTTCAGGTGCACGCGATGCGGAACGTGCACGAGGTTCTTGGAGCCCTGCGCGAACGGGGCTCCTGACTCATCTGTGGTCACGGGCGTAAGGAAGGTTGCCGTCAAGTGGTGTAAACAGGACGGGCGTTGGCCTCATCTCCAGCCAATCGCCGCGGCAAGTACCGCGACGTTCACGCCGAGGAAGGCGGCGACCAACCCGGGTAACGGGGGCCGGGCGGAAAACCGCTCGCCCGTCAGCACGTACTCAGGGCACCATGCGCCCATGCCCAACGCCGGACCACCGACCTCAGCCGTACGCGTGCCCGCACCGATCGCCGAACTGGCCGGAGACCGGCCGCTACTGCCCGTGTGGCAGAACCAGTTGGGCGGCCTGACCTTCCGGATCGGTGCCGACGGTGGTGAAGGGCGGCTGTTCGCCAAGTGGGCGCCGACGGGCTCCGGCCTGGACCTGCCCGCCGAAGTGGAACGGCTGCGCTGGGCCGGGAAGTTCACGCCCGTACCTCGCGTCCGAGAGTACGGAGCCGACGATGACGGAGCCTGGCTCGTCACGTACGGACTGCCCGGCGAAAGTGCCGTCACTCCCCGGTGGCAGGCGGATCCCGCCACGGCCGTACGAGCCTTGGGGGCGGGGCTGCGGGCCCTGCACGACCAACTTCCCGTGGGCGACTGCCCGTTCAGCTGGTCCGTCGAGCACCGTCTGGAACGCGCCCGGCGGTCGGGCCTCGACGTACCGTCCGACCTGCCCGAACCCCCGCCGGTCGACCTCCTCGTCGTCTGCCACGGCGACTCCTGCGCCCCGAACACCCTGCTGCACGACGACGGTTCCTGGTCCGCCCACGTGGACATGGGCACCCTGGGCCTCGCCGACCGCTGGGCCGACCTGGCCGTAGCCACCTGGAGCACCGAGTGGAACTACGGCCCGGGCTGGGACAACACCCTCCTCGACGCGTACGGCATCGCTCCCGATCCGGGGCGAACCGAGTTCTACCGGCTTCTGTGGAGCGTCACGTGAGCTTGTAGCCGGCAGGCGCTGGTAGCCGGGGTGCGCCGGTAGCCGGCGGATCAGCGCCTCTTGAACTCCACCGGGCCGCCGTTCATCTCGACAGCGCCGTCCTGGTGGAGGACCGGACGGCGTTCCGTCATACGGCCGCTGTAGGCCTCGATGTGGTGGATGGCCGCACCGTCGGGGTCGGTGAAGTCGACGAGGGCGATGGCGACCCAGTAACGGGTCTTGGTGTTCTCGAAGAGCGGCACGGTGACGGTGGAGCCGCGGCCGTCCGTGACGACGACCTTCGCGCCGAAGCTGCGGAAGGAGCCGAATCCGTTGCTGACGGCGGAGTACGCGCAGAGCAGGACGTAGCCCTGCTCGTCGGGGCGGACTATGCGGACGGTTTCGCAGCCGGGTACGCGCGCATCGCCGTCCAGGCAAATGAAGGGCCGGTTCTTCACCGAGCCGAGGCGCTTGTAGTAGACGGCACCGCGCGTCGTGTCCCCGTCCTTCCCCTGCCCCTTTCCCTTCGTCACCGTGCCCTTCGCACCGGCGGGCCCGTTCGCTTCGGGGCGGAACGGCTCTCCCTGCGGCACGTGGCCGGACTTGACGAGGGTGCCCGGTGTCTTCACGCCCCGTATGGCCTTCGAAGCCGGTACGAACAGGGCGTACAGATCGAGGTCGGCGCCCCTCTTGCGCCGCTGCTCACTGCCCCCGTCCCACTCCAGCGACGCGGTGACGACCAGCTCGCGGTCCCCCTTGTCCAGGCTGATCGAGGCCTGCCCGCCCTTGTCGAGGCTGATGGTGCCGAGCGGGGGCTTGACCAGGCTCGGGGCGGGGGTGGGGGTGGGGGCGGTCACCGGAGGAGCGGTCGCTGTGGCGTCGTACGACGGTTCCTCATCGGCGGCCTCGGGCTCCTCCACCCGTACGCCGTAGTCGGTGGCCAGGCCCGCGAGCCCCTCGGCGTACCCCTGACCGATGGCGCGGAGCTTCCACGCCTCGCCCCTGCGGTAGATCTCCAGCAGAAGCACGGCCCGCTCGCCGTCGGTGAGGTCCGGAAGACGGAACTCGATGGGCTCGGCGCCGTCCTGGACGGCACGCATCCGCACCTCCTTCACCTCGCGGAAGGTGCGCGCCACATCGTCGGGATCGCAGCTGCCGACCAGCACGACCCGGTCCACGTCAGCAGGCAGGGCGGCCGGGTCCACCTCGATACGCTCCGGGCCGCCGGGGTCGGCAGCGAAATGTCGCACCGCGCCCGCCTCGGCGGAGGGCTGGTTGTAGAAGACCATGTCGTCGTCGGACCTGACCTTGCCGTCCGCGCCGACCAGCAGTGCGCTGAGGTCGACCGGCTCCCCCACGCTGTGCAGTTCAGCGGTGACACGCCCCGCCCCCAGAGCCGTATTGCCACCCTTGCCAAGCTCAGCCATGCCCGGCCACCCCCACCTGTGCCGTACCCCACCCGACTTACGGTCCGGCCACCTTGCCACACGGCACCACTGGAGAGGAGCGCCCCGGCATTAACCGCGGGCCGGGAAGCACGCCCCCGTCGTCGCGGAAGCTCCAGCAGGGCCCCGGTGACGGGTCCGGAACCTGGGGGAAGGTTCCGGACCGTGGCGCGCGAGCCGTACGTCCGTCAGCTCGCAGTCGGATCAGGTCGCCGGAGGGGCGGCGGGCATCAGCTCGCCGAAGCGGACGCCGACGCCCCCGGCTGGGCCGAGTCGTCCGTGCCCGTGTTCGTCGCTTCCGGGTCCACGCCCACCGTGATGGTGCCGATGACGCCCTTGGCGATGTTGTCCTTCTTGTACTTCAGCTTGAGCAGACCGCCCGTCGTGCCGCTCTGGTCGTAGATCGTGTCCTCTTCGAGCGTCGTGCGCTCCGTCGTCGACGTCGAGTACGGCTCGACCTCGGCGGAGGCGAGCACGGACTCCTCGTCGAAGAAGAACTGGCCGGTGTGGCAGGTGTTGCCGCCCTCGTAACCGGCGTCGGTCCACTCGCCGCTGACGTGCACCTTGGTGTGGATGTGGACACAGCGACCCCGGTACCAGCCCGGGAAGACCGTCTTGAAGGTGACGAAGCCCTGCTTGTCCGTCCGCCATGTGCCGCGCAGATAGCGCTCGTCGTCGGTGGGCTCCTCATGGACGCCACCACCGCCGCCCTCCGGCGGGGAGCCCGTCGGCGTACCGGACGGGACGTCGGAGGGTGTGCCGCTGGGCGGCGTACCGCCACCACCGGTGGAGGCATCCTCGTAACCGGAGTAGATGCCCAGCGCGTCGCAGTGCCAGATGTCGACGGCCGCGTTCCGGACCGGCTTGCAGCTCTCGGAGTCGATCACCTTGATGCGGAGGGTCATCGGGATGCCCTCCTTGTCCTCGGTGATGTCGCGGCGGATCTTGTCCGCGTCGATGTAGTACGGGCCCTCGGTGGTCTCGGAGGTGAGCTTGTAGCACTCCTCCGCGGCGCTGCCGGCGGCCTTCGCGGTGGCACCCTTGCCCGTGCTGGTCGTCTGGCCCGCGTTCGCGGTCGCGGCGATACCGCCGCCGACGCCCACCGCGGCCACGGCCGCGCCACCCGCCACGACGACCTTGCGTCGCGTCATGTTCCTTTTGTGCTTCGGCTGTTGAGTCTTGTGAGTCTCGGTCCCAGTCATGGGCAGGACGTTAGGGACGGTGTCTGTCAGCAACATGGGTACGGACTGTGGGATTCCACGTGCCTCTCACAGGTTGCCCGCACACGCGAAAGCGGCCCGGAACCGGCGTCGGTTCCGGGCCAAAGTCCGGTGCGGTACCGCGCCCCTAAAGGAGGCCGCAGGCCTTCCTTTAGGGGCGCGGGGAACTGCGCGACCAGCCCCCACCGGCCCGCAGGTGAATCACTGCGCCACCAGCGGAGCTACTTCGGCTGCGGCTTCCGTACCGAAAGGTGCAGCTCCCGCAGCCGCGCCTCCTCCAGCTCCGTCGGCGCGCCCATCATCAGGTCCTGGGCGTTGCCGTTGAGCGGGAAGGCGATCGTCTCGCGGATGTTGGGCTCGTCGGCCAGGAGCATCACGATCCGGTCGACGCCCGGCGCGATGCCGCCGTGCGGGGGCGCGCCGAAGCGGAACGCGCGGAGCATGCCCGCGAACTCGCGCTCGACGGTCTCCGCCTCGTAGCCCGCGATACCGAAGGCCTTCAGCATGATGTCCGGCTCGTGGTTCCGGATCGCGCCGGAGGACAGCTCGACACCGTTGCAGACGATGTCGTACTGCCAGGCCAGGATGTCGAGGGGGTCCTGCGTCTCCAGGGCCTCCATACCGCCCTGCGGCATGGAGAAGGGGTTGTGAGAGAAGTCGATCTTCCCCGTCTCCTCGTCCTTCTCGAACATCGGGAAGTCGACGACCCAGCAGAAGCGGAAGACGTCCTCCTCGAAGTGACCCGAGCGACGAGCGGCCTCGACCCGCACCGCACCCATGATCTTCGAGACCTCGTCGAACTCACCCGCACCGAAGAACACCGCGTGACCGGCAGCGAGAGACAGCCGCTTCGTCAGCTCCGCGACGTTCTCCTCCGTCAGGAACTTCGCGATCGGACCGGTGAGTGAGCCGTCCTCAGCAACCCGCACCCACGCCAGGCCCTTCGCCCCCTGCGAGACGGCGTAGTCACCGAGCTGGTCGAAGAACTTACGGGGCTGCGAGGACACGTCCGGCACCGGCAGCGCCCGCACGTGCTTGCCCGCGAAGGCCTTGAACTCCGAGCCCTCGAAGATGTCGGTGATGTCGGCCAGCTCCAGCTGGGCCCGCAGGTCCGGCTTGTCGGAGCCGTACTTCAGCATCGCCTCGCGGAACGGGATCCGCGGGAAGGGGGAGGTGACATGGCGGCCGTTCCCGAACTCCTCGAACAGCTCTGTCATCAGCTGCTCGATCGGCTGGAACACGTCTTCCTGCTCGACGAAGCTCATCTCCACGTCGAGCTGGTAGAACTCGCCCGGCGAACGGTCGGCGCGCGCGTCCTCGTCGCGGAAGCAGGGCGCGATCTGGAAGTAGCGGTCGAAGCCGGAGATCATCAGCAGCTGCTTGAACTGCTGCGGGGCCTGCGGAAGGGCGTAGAACCTGCCCGGGTGCAGACGGGACGGGACGACGAAGTCGCGGGCGCCCTCGGGCGAGGTGGCGGTGAGGATCGGGGTCGCCAGCTCGTTGAAGCCGAGGGTCGTCATCTTGTTACGGATCGCGGAGATGACCGCCGTACGCAGCATGATGTTGCGGTGCATGCGCTCGCGGCGCAGGTCCAGGAAGCGGTACTCCAGGCGCCGCTCCTCGTTCACACCATCCTCGGTGTTGATCGTGAAGGGCAGCGGGGCGGCGGCACCGAGCAGCTCGACCTCGCTCACCTCGACCTCGACCTCGCCGGTCGGCAGGTCCGGGTTGATGTTCTCGGCGCCGCGCGAGACGACCTGGCCGTCGACACGGACGGTCGACTCCTTGGAGAGCTTGTCCAGCGCCTCGTACGCGGCCGTGCCGGGGCGGGCGACCAGCTGCGTGATGCCGTAGTGATCGCGCAGATCGATGAAGAGGATGCCGCCCAGGTCGCGCCGATTGTGCAGCCAGCCGCTCAGCCGGACGTCGCTGCCGACGTCAGAGGCGCGGAGCTCGCCGCAGGTGTGGGACCTGTACCGATGCATCGTCGTTCATCCAGTCTTCGCGGATCGGGGTCTGTGCGTCACGGCCTATGTCACGGCCTGTGTTGTCACGGTCTGTGTTTCACGTGAAACACAGACCCAAGCGTACCGGGGAGCCAAAGCCCGCCTCCCCACCATTACGGGCGGGTCACGACCATCACAGGCCTGTCACGGTCCGGCCCTCCGAAGGGTGGCCTTTTCACCTTTAGTGGCTTCTCACGATCACCTCTTCCTACAGTGGCCCAATGCGCACTGGTGAGCCCCTGCCCGCCGTGGGGGACGTCCTGGCCGCCCTCGCGACCGGCCTGTGGCGTTGGGACAACGCGGCCGAACTGGTCACTCTGGATGCCGAGGCCGCACGGCTGCTCGGACTTCCCGCCGAGCCGATCACGCTGTCGGAGGCCGGCGCCCGCGCCCGCTTCCACCCGGTCGACTGGAACGAGGTCAAACCGGTCGTCCAGCTCGCCGCCTCCGAGGGCACCATCGCCGAACTCCGGATGCGGGTCATGGACGGGCAGGGGCGCGTACTGCGTACGGTCCGCAGCCGCTCCAAGCCGTCGTACGACCAGGAATCGCGCTCCTACCAGCTGGTCGGCACGCTTCAGGAGGTCTCGGAGCCACCGCCGGGCGCCGCCGCCCGCACGCCTGTCACCGGTGACTGGCGCCGCTCCCGCGAGGCGTTCCTGCTGGACGCCGGGCGCGCACTGGCAGAGGCCCGGTCCACGGCGGAGGTGCTGCGGGTCGCGGCCGGCCTGTCGATGCCCGGGTTCTCCCCGGACGGCCTGGCCGTCTACGGCACTCAGGGCGACCGGCTGACGCTCATCGGCCACCACGGACACCAGTCCGACGACGAGGGACCGTCCTCCGCGATGTCCGTGGACACGGACCATCCCGCCGCGGAGGTCGTACGCACCGGCCGTGCCGTCTATCTCTCCTCCCCGAAGGACTACCGGAAACGCTTCCCCGCCTGGTGGCCACTCGCCCAGGGTTTCGGACGGCAGTCGTGGGCGTTTCTGCCGCTCGTCGTCGCGGGCCGCACGATCGGCGCGTGGATGGCGGCCTTCACCTATCGCGTCTCCTTCACCCCCGACGAACGCTCCGTCCTCACCACCGTGGCCCGCATGCTCGCGCAGGCCCTCTCACGCGCCGGTGCCGCCGAGTCCGAGCGCGAGCTGACCGACGGCCTCCAGCGCTCCATGCTGCCCAACCTTGGGCCGCAGATCCCGGGCATGACGGTTGCCGCGCGATACGTGCCCACCGGTGGCGGGCTCCAGGTCGGCGGCGACTGGTACGACATGATCCCGCTCCCCGGAGGCACCTCCCCGACGCAGCCCGGAGGAGGCAGATTCGCCCTCGTCATCGGCGACGTCCAGGGCCATGACGTACGCGCCGCCGGATTGATGGGCCAGCTGCGGATCGCGCTCAGGGCGTACGCCTCCGAAGGGCACCGCCCGGACGCCGTGCTGTCGCGCGCCTCGCGGTTCCTGTACGGGATGACGTCCGACGAGGAGGCCGCCGACCTGCGCTTCGCGACCTGCCTGTACGTGGAGGTCGACCCTGCGACCGGCGTACTGGACATCGCCCGCGCCGGGCATCCGGACCCGGCGATACGGATGGCCGACGGGACTGTACTGACCCGGCCGACCGCGGGCGGACTGCCGCTCGGCATCGACCCGGACGCGGACTATCCGACGACACGGCTCGCCCTGGAACCCGGCGAGACCATGCTGATCTGCACGGACGGACTCATCGAGACCGGCGGGCACGACCTCGACACGGGCTGGCTCAGGATCCGCAAGATCCTGGAGAGCCACGACGGCGAGCAGAGCGACCTGGAGGCGCTGGCCGACGCACTGGTCCAGGCCGTGCACGGGCCCTCCTCGCACCACATGACCGGGCCGCTGGTGGACCGCCGCGAGGACGACATCGCGGTTCTGCTGCTGTGCCGGCAGGGGGAGGGCTGCGGCTGCGGCGAACCCCTGGCAGCACGGACCTCCGTACGCCGCACCGTGCTGACCGTGGCACAGGCGGAGCCCGAGCGGGTCGCGGACGCCCGCAACCAGCTCCGGGAACTGCTGCACGACTGGGCGTCCGACGACCAGATCGACTCGGCGGTGCTCCTGGTCTCGGAGATGGTCACGAACGTACTCGTGCACACGGACGCCGAAGCGCTGCTCGTCGCCGAGATGACGGGCGAGGCGGGCTCCCGCCGGATCCGGGTCGAGGTCACCGACCGGAGCGACGCCCTTCCCCACAAGCGTCAGCCCGGAGAACTGGCGTCCTCCGGGCGGGGCTTGATGCTCATGGAGCTGCTCTCGGACGCCTGGGGAGTGGACCCGCGGGGCGAGGGCAAGAGCATCTGGTTCGAGCTCTACGAACCGGACGGCACCGGCGATCTCGTCGAGACGATCACCGGTACGTGATCAGAGGTACTGGCCGTCGTCGGCGCCTGTCGCCGACACCGGCCGCACCTTGACCGCGACGACGTTGGAACAGTTGACCAGCGCGGCCCCACTGTCGGCGCCGTCACGGCCGTTCAGCTCGAAGCGCAGGGTGTTCCCCTGCTCCAGCGCCATGGTGACGCTGTCCACCGCCGACTCCAACGACTCGTAGTCACGGCTCCTGACAGCCAGCGGCTCCCCGACGACGGGATGGAACACGAGGTGGAACTCCGGATTCTCCTGCGCCATGCCCGTCGTCCTTCCGTTCCGTACGGTCAGAGACCGCCCTCGGTCATCCCGTGCACGGCCGGAATCGTACCCAGCCGTCCCTTCTGGAAGTCGTCGAAGGCCTGCTGCAGTTCCTCGCGGGTGTTCATCACGAACGGCCCGTAGTGCGCCATCGGCTCACGGATCGGCTGCCCACCCAGGAGGACGACCTCCAGGTCAGGCGTGTGAGAGTCCTGCTTCTCGTCCGCACGGACGGTCAGCGAGGATCCGGCGCCGAAGACCGCGGTCTGCCCCAGGTGGATCGGGCGGCGCTCCGCGCCCACGGTACCCTTGCCCGCCAGCACGTACGCGAGGCCGTTGAAGTCCTCACGCCAGGGCAGGGTGATCTCGGCGCCCGGCGCCAGCGTCGCGTGCACCATCGTGATCGGCGTGTGCGTGATACCGGGACCCTGGTGACCATCCAGTTCACCGGCGATGACGCGCAGCAGTGCACCGCCGTCGGGCGTGCTGAGAAGCTGCACCTGACCACCACGGATGTCCTGGTAGCGCGGGGCCATCATCTTGTCTCTGGCCGGGAGGTTCACCCACAGCTGGAGGCCGTGGAAGAGCCCACCGGACATGACGAGCGACTCCGGCGGCGCCTCGATGTGGAGCAGCCCCGAGCCCGCGGTCATCCACTGGGTGTCGCCGTTGGTGATGGTGCCGCCACCACCGTTGGAATCCTGGTGGTCGAAGATCCCGTCGATGATGTACGTGACGGTCTCGAAGCCGCGGTGGGGGTGCCACGGCGTGCCCTTCGGCTCCCCGGGCGCGTAATCCACCTCACCCATCTGGTCCATCATGATGAACGGGTCGAGGTACTTGTAGTTGATTCCGGCGAAGGCCCGGCGGACCGGGAAGCCCTCGCCTTCGAAGCCGCTCGGCGCGTCGGTCACCGCCAGCACCGGGCGGGCCACCGCCTCGGCCGACGCCACCACACGGGGCAGGGTCAGCGGGTTCTCGACGGTCACTGCAGGCATGTCGGTACCTCCTTGTGCTCCGAGTTTAGTTGATTGTTGAACTTCCTGCTACCCGGAACAGAGAACGCCCGGAGGGAATTCCCTCCGGGCGTCGCGCGGTGTCGGGGCACCTCAGCCGTACATTCGGCGCATCGCGAAGTCGACCATCTGCTCGACCGCCTTCGCGTCGAAGACCATGCGGTGCTCGCCCTCCATGTCGAGGACGAAGCCGTAGCCGGTGGGGAGCAGGTCGATCACCTCGGCACCGGTGATCACGAAGTACTTGGACTCCTTGCCGGCGTACCGGCGCAGCTCCTTGAGCGAGGTGAACATGGGGATCACGGGCTGCTGGGTGTTGTGCAGCGCGAGGAAGCCGGGGTTGTCACCGCGCGGGCAGTAGACCTTGGACGTGGCGAAGACCTGCTGAAAGTCCTCGGCAGAGATCGCCCCCGTGGTGAACGCGCGCACCGCGTCCGCGAGCGAGGGCGGCGACGGCTCCGGGTACAGCGGTCCGCTCTGCGGCCCATACCCTCCGGGCTGGGGCGGCGGCTGAGGCTGCGCATACTGCTGCTGGCCGGGGCCCGCGGTCTGGTCGTAGCCGTACATGGGGGCCAGAGTAGCCGTTGCCTCCGGCGGTTGGGCCGGGGCGTCATCCGGGAGGGGGAGGTTCGGTTCGTGGGTGAGTGCGGGTTCAACGTGGCTTGTCGCGCCCGCGGCGGAGCCGCTCATGTCACAGCCGCGTGCTCCTGAACCACCTGCGGCTCCACTCACCCGCGGGCCACCATGGACCCGCGCTTGTTCACCGGCGGAAGCCCACCATGCACCCCCACCCGAAAACCGACCCAACCCTCACAAAACCACCCCGTCCGAACCTGGAGGGTTAACTCACACTTGAGCCGCTAGGGGTTGATTCTTATTACCCACGGGTAGCATCATCGTGGCTACTTGCTGGTACACGAACCTAGGTCCGAGGAATCACACCTCACCCGATCCCTTAACGGAGCCGTCGCCATGGGGCACTACAAGTCGAATCTCCGCGACATCGAGTTCAACCTCTTCGAGGTGCTCGGGCGCGACAAGCTGTACGGCAGCGGCCCGTTCGCGGAGATGGACACCGAGACCGCCAAGAGCATCCTCGAAGAACTGACCCGACTTTCGGAGAATGAGCTGGCGGAGTCCTTCGCGGACGCGGACCGCAACCCGCCGGTCTTCGACCCGGAGACCAACACCGCGCCCGTACCCGCCAGCTTCAAGAAGAGCTACAAGGCCTTCATGGACTCCGAGTACTGGCGGCTCGGCCTGCCCGAGGAGCTCGGCGGCACGACCGCCCCGCCGTCCCTGATCTGGTCGTACGCGGAGCTGATCCTGGGCTCGAACCCGGCGGTCTGGATGTACTCCTCCGGCCCGGCGTTCGCCCGCATCCTCTTCGACGAGGGCACCGAGGCCCAGAAGAAGATCGCCCAGATAGCCGTGGACAGGACCTGGGGCTCGACCATGGTGCTCACCGAGCCCGACGCGGGCTCGGACGTGGGCGCCGGGCGCACCAAGGCGGTTCAGCAGGAGGACGGCTCCTGGCACATCGAGGGCGTGAAGCGGTTCATCACGTCCGGTGAGCACGACATGGAGGAGAACATCCTTCACTACGTGCTGGCCCGTCCCGAGGGCGCCGGTCCCGGCACCAAGGGCCTCTCCCTCTTCCTCGTACCGAAGTTCCTCTTCGACTTCGAGACCGGCGAGCTGGGCGAGCGCAACGGCGTGTACGCGACGAACGTCGAGCACAAGATGGGCCTCAAGGCCTCCAACACGTGCGAGATGACGTTCGGCGACCGGCACCCCGCCAAGGGCTGGCTGATCGGTGACAAGCACGACGGCATCCGCCAGATGTTCCGGATCATCGAGTTCGCCCGGATGATGGTCGGCACGAAGGCGATCTCCACGCTGTCGACGGGTTACCTGAACGCCCTCGAGTACGCCAAGGAGCGCGTCCAGGGCCCGGACCTCGCGAACTTCATGGACAAGACCGCCCCCAAGGTCACCATCACGCACCACCCGGACGTCCGCCGCTCGCTGATGACGCAGAAGGCGTACGCGGAGGGCATGCGCGCCCTCGTCATGTACACCGCTTCGATCCAGGACGAGATCCTCATCAGGGAGGCCGCGGGCGAGGACACCGCCGCCCTCGAGGCCCTGAACGACCTGCTTCTGCCGATCGTGAAGGGTTACGGCTCCGAGAAGGCGTACGAGCAGCTGTCGCAGTCGCTGCAGACGTTGGGCGGCTCCGGCTATCTGCAGGAGTACCCGATCGAGCAGTACATCCGGGACGCCAAGATCGACACCCTCTATGAGGGCACCACCGCGATCCAGGGCCAGGACTTCTTCTTCCGGAAGATCGTCCGCAACCAGGGCGCGGCGCTGAACTCGCTCGCCGAGGACATCAAGAAGTTCCTGGCGATCGGTACGGGTGGCGAGGAGCTGTCGGCGGCCCGCGAGCAGCTCGCCAAGGCGGCCGTCGATCTGGAGGCCATCGTCGGCCTGATGCTCACGGACCTCGCGGCGACCGAGCAGGACGTCAAGAACATCTACAAGGTCGGGCTCAACACCACCCGCCTGCTGATGGCCTCCGGTGACGTGGTCGTCGGCTACCTGCTGCTGAAGGGTGCCGCCGTCGCCGCCGAGAAGCTGGAGACGGCACCCGCCAAGGACAAGGCCTTCTACACCGGCAAGATCGCCGCGGCCAAGTTCTTCGCGGCGAACGTCCTGCCGGGCGTCACCGGTGCGCGCAAGCTCGCCGAGGGCACCGACCTGGAGCTGATGGAGCTCGACGAAGCGGCCTTCTAGGAACGCTTCCGTACGCTTCGGCACATACGAGGCGGCCTTTCCAGGAGCGTCTGCGTACATACCGGAGCCCTACCGGAAAGTCACCTTCCGGTCGGCAGCCCCCTCCACATACCCCTTACGAGGGCCCGTTCCCCATCACCGGGAGCGGGCTCTCGTACGTCGTTAAGGTGAACCCATGCGCACACCCCCACGCTTTGATCGCGGCCATACCGACGACCTCATGTCCTTCCTGACGGCAAGCCCGTCGCCGTATCACGCGGTGGCGAACGCGGCCGAGCGGCTGGAGAAGGCCGGCTTCAGGCAGGTCGCCGAGACGGACGCGTGGGAGGGGGCGCACGGCGGGAAGTACGTGGTGCGCGGGGGCGCGATCGTGGCCTGGTACGTGCCCGAGGGCGCCGAGCCGCACACGCCGTTCCGGATCGTCGGGGCCCACACCGACTCCCCCAACCTGCGTGTGAAGCCGCGGCCGGACAGCGGAGCGCACGGCTGGCGCCAGGTCGCGGTCGAGGTCTACGGCGGCCCGCTGCTCAACTCCTGGCTGGACCGCGACCTGGGCCTCGCCGGCCGGCTCTCACTGCGCGACGGCACGAGCCACCTCGTGAACATCGACCGGGCCCTGCTGAGAGTTCCCCAACTCGCCATCCACCTGGACCGTTCGGTCACCACAGAGGGCCTCAAGCTCGACAAGCAGCGGCATCTCCAGCCGATCTGGGGCCTCGGCAACGACGTACGCGACGGGGACCTGATCCGCTTCCTGGAGCGGGAATCCGGGCTGGCCGAGGGCGAGGTCACCGGCTGGGACCTGATGACGCACTCCATCGAGCCGCCGTCGTACCTGGGCCGGGACAAGGAGCTGGTCGCCGGCCCGCGCATGGACAACCTCCTGTCCGTGCACGCGGGTACGGCCGCGCTGGCGGCCGTCGCGACCTGTGACGCTGCCCTCCTGTCCATCCCGGTGCTCGCGGCGTTCGACCACGAGGAGAACGGCTCGCAGTCGGACACGGGAGCGGACGGTCCGCTGCTCGGGAGTGTGCTGGAGCGTTCGGTGTTCGCGCGCGGCGGTACGTATGAGGACAGGGCGCGCGCCTTCGCCGGCACGGTCTGCCTGTCCTCCGACACGGGCCACGCGGTCCACCCGAACTACGCCGAGCGCCACGACCCGACGCACCACCCGCGCGCGGGCGGGGGCCCCATCCTCAAGGTCAACGTCAACAACCGCTACGCCACGGACGGTTCGGGCCGCGCGATCTTCGCCGCCGCCTGCGAGAAGGCCGCCGTCCCCTTCCAGTCCTTCGTCTCCAACAACTCGATGCCGTGCGGCACGACCATCGGCCCCATCACCGCCGCCCGCCACGGCATCAAGACGGTCGACATCGGCGTCGCCATCCTCTCCATGCACAGCGCCCGCGAACTATGCGCCACGGAGGACCCGTTCCTGCTGGGGAACGCGTTGATGGCGTTCCTGGAGGGATAGTTCTCCCCAAGCTTCTACATGAAGTGAGTGCTCGCCTCCGCATGGCCGGTCCGGCGGAGGGTACCCGGCCCGGGTCCGCAACAGCCGTTGAACACGGACAGCACAGGGAGGCCGGACTCATGGGTCTTGGTGGTTGCATCATTCTGATCGCGGTGGGGGCCATCCTCACGTTCGCGACCGACTGGGACATGCAGGGAGTCAACCTCGACCTGGTCGGAATCATCCTGATCATCGTCGGCCTGATCGGCGTCGCGACGTTCAGCAGCGTCGCCAAGCGCAGGCGTGTGGTGGTACCGCCCACAACCCCGGTGATCGACGAGGAACGGCACCACAGCCGCCGGGATGGATACAGCGACGGTTACGGCATCTGATCGTCTTCCTCTGCCGGTGAACGTGGCGGGCCGGGTCGCTGGGCGCCCGCGAGCTGACTCAGGTCGCCACAGGCGCGACCAGCGACCCACAACCCGCACCCGACAACGAACGCACCCGCCAGGCCACCGGCGGCACCGTCACAGGACGCGGTCCTTCAGTGCCGGGAACTGATCCCTCGTCACGCCCACCTTCCCCGGATCGAACTCCACCGTGAGCACCTCCTCGTCCGGGCCCGCCTCGGCCAGTACCTCGCCCCAGGGATCCACCACGATCGAGTGACCGGCCTGCGGAACTCCCGCATGCGTGCCGGCCGTTCCACACGCGAGGACGTACGACTGGTTTTCCACCGCGCGGGCCCGGGCCAGGAGCGTCCAGTGGGAGCGGCGGCGTTCGGGCCAGCCGGCGGGGATGACGAGAGTTTCGGCGCCGGCGTCGACGAGGCGGCGGAAGAGTTCGGGGAAGCGAAGGTCGTAGCAGGTCGCGAGGCCGAGCATGGTCGACGGCAGTCGTACGGTGACGACGTCCGTGCCCGCGCTCATCAGCACCGCCTCACCCTTGTCGAAGCCGAAGCGGTGGATCTTGCGGTACGAGGCGGTCAGTTCGCCGGAGGGGGAGAAGACGAGTGAGGTGTTGTAGAGGAGGCCGTCGGGGTCCCTCTCGGGGATGGAGCCCGCGTGCAGCCATACGCCCGCGTCGCTCGCCGCTTTGGCCATCGCGTCGTACGTAGGCCCCTGAAGCGGCTCGGCCTGAGTCCCGAAGGACTCGTAGGCGAACGCCCCCGTGGTCCACAGTTCGGGCAGCACGACCAGATCGGCACCGGCCTGCTCGCGGACGAGGGCAGCCACACGTTCTCGGCGCGCGTCGATCGATTCGCCCCCTTCGTCGTCGTATACACCGATCTGGATGAGGGAGGCGCGCACACTACCACCGTCCTGGCATTCGAACTGCGAAACGGGCCTACGATCGTCACACGAAAGCACTGCCGGGGTGCCTTGGAGCAGCGTAACTTAGCGGTCCAAGACACCCATGCCCGCGCACGAACCGCCCGAGGGGTCCCGTGAGTCTCCATCCCAGCCTTCAGACCTATGCCGATGCCTGGACCCACTCAGTGGAAGCGATATCCGAGCTGGTGCAGCCGCTCGTGGAGGGTGAGTGGAACCGGCGGACACCCTGTCCGGGCTGGTCCGTCCGGGACATCGTCTCGCACGTGATCGGTCTGGACTGCGAGATGCTCGGCGATCCCCGCCCGATCCACACGCTGCCGCGCGATCTGTACCACGTGTCGAACGAGCACCAGCGGTACATGGAGATGCAGGTCGACGTGCGCCGTCACCACACGGCACCGGAGATGACGTCCGAGCTGGAGTACACGATCATCCGCCGCAACCGGCAGCTGCGGAACGAGTCGCGCGAACCGCACGCCAAGGTGCGCGGTCCGCTGGGCTCGGAGATCACCCTCGAACAGTCCATGCGGTACCGCGCCTTCGACGTCTGGGTGCACGAGCAGGACCTGCGCACCGCGCTCGGCCGGCCGGGCAATCTGGACTCGCCGGGTGCGTACATCGTGCGCGACGAGCTGCTCGCCGTACTGCCGAAGGTCGTCGCCAAGGAAGCGGGCGCGCCCGCGAACTCCGCGGTCGTCCTCGATGTGCACGGACCGGTCGAATTCCTGCGCACGGTCCGCGTCGACGCGGAGGGCCACGGGACGATAGACGGCGCGCCGTCGCTCGGTCCGGCGGCCACCCTCACGCTCGACTGGGAGACGTACTTCCGGCTGGCCTGCGGCCGCGTCACCGTCGACTCGGTGGCCGACCGCATCAAGACGGAGGGCGATCCGGAGCTGGCGGCGGCGATCCTGCGGCACTTCGTGGTCACGCAGTAGCGCACGCACCGGCGAGGGCCGCGGGTGCGCCGGACGCCTGCGCGGGGATCGGGCCCCGGCGGGCGCGGAGTGTTCGCCTCGCGGCCCGCCGTGGGGCGGCCCGTCATCGTGCGGTCGCGGCCCGCCGTGGGAGGCCCGCCGTCGAACGGTCACGGTCAGCGGACGGGGCGCAGCCGTCCTCGGTGATGCTGGTCGCAGAGCAACACCTCGGCTGCGAAGGGCAGCTACGGACAACCGTCCCGCGTCACGCGGGAACGTGCACCGTCTCCACCCGGCTCGCGACCAGCCGTTCGCGCTCACGGCGGGCCGCTTGGCGGCGCAGCCGCAGGATCTGGCCGAGGCCGAGTGCCTGGAGCACGAACACCGCGGAGAAGGCGACACCGTAGTCGTCACCGGTGGCGTCCAGCAGCGCACCGATCGCGAACAGCGTCGTCATCGAGGCGACGAAACCACCCATGTTGGTGATTCCGGAGGCCGTGCCCTGACGCTCGGGCGGGTTCGCCGGCCGTGCGAAGTCGAATCCGATCATCGAGGCGGGGCCGCAGGCGCCGAGCACCGTGCAGAGGACGATCAGCAGCCACATCGGCGCGTGGTCGGCGGGGTACGCGAGCGTGGCGGCCCAGACGGCCGCCGTCGACAGCACCGTGCCGAGCGCCAGCGGAAGCCGCGCCGCGTGGTGCCGGGCGACGATCTGCCCGTACACCAGGCCGATGACCATGTTGGAGAGCACGACCAGCGTCAGCAGCTCGCCGGCCGTCGCCCGCGAGAGGCCCTGTGCCTCGACGAGGAACGGCAGGCCCCACAGCAGCAGGAACACCATCGCCGGGAACTGCGTCGTGAAGTGCACCCACAGCCCGAGCCGCGTCCCGGGCTCCCGCCAGGACGCGACGATCTGTCGGCGCACATACGCGCCGCCACGGTGCGGGAACGGCTCCGGCTCGTGCCCCTCGGGGTGGTCCTTGAGGAACAGCAGCATCAGTACGAGGACGAGGACGCCCGCGAGCGAGCTGCCCGCGAAGGCGGCGGTCCAGCCGACGCCGTGCAGCAGCCGGGCCAGGACGAGCGTCGAGACGAGGTTGCCCGCCATGCCCACCAGGCCCGCGAGCTGCGCGACCATCGGGCCGCGCCGGGCCGGGAACCAGCGCGCCCCGAGCCGCAGCACGCTGATGAACGTCATCGCGTCACCGCAGCCGAGCAGCGCGCGCGACGCCAGCGCCATCCCGTACGAGGGTGAGAAGGCGAAGCTCAACTGACCCGCCGTGAACAGCAGCACGCCGATGGTCAGCACCTTCTTGGTGCCGAGCCGGTCCACCAGCAGGCCGACGGGTATCTGCATGCCCGCGTAGACGAGGAGCTGGAGGATGGAGAAGGTGGACAGCGCGGAGGCGCCCACGTCGAAGCGGTCGGCGGCGTCAAGTCCGGCCACCCCCAGGGACGTACGGAAGATGACCGCGACGAAGTAGACGGAGACGCCGACGGACCAGACGAGGACTGCGCGGCGGCCGCCGGGCGGGTCGCCGGGGAGGGCCGCGGGCGTGGAGCGTGCCCGAGCGGTCATCGGACATCACCTCGGGCGAGGCTGGAGAACCAACTGACGTGCCGGTGGACCAGGTCGACGGCCGCCTCCGCGTCGCCGGAGCGCAGCGCTTCGAGGATCTCGCGGTGTTCGGTGAGCGTCTTGGTGATGCGGTCGGGGTGGGCGTGCATCACGGCGACGCCCATGCGCAACTGCCGGTCGCGCAGCTGGTCGTAGAGCCGCGAGAGGATTTCGTTCCCTCCGCTGCGGACGATCTCGGCGTGGAAGCAGCGGTCGGTGACGGCGGCTGCCGCCAGGTCGCCCGCCTCGGCCTGTTCCCGCTGCTTGTCCAGGAGTTCGGTGAGGCGCCCGATGAGCGCGGGCGAGGCCGGCACCGCCTTGCGGATCGCGTGCTCCTCGACGAGCTGCCGGGTCTCCACGACATCAGCGATCTCCTGCGCGGAGACGGACAGGACCAGCGCGCCCTTCTTCGGGTAGAGCCTGATCAGCCCCTCGACCTCGAGCTTCAGCAGCGCCTCGCGAACGGGGGTGCGTGACACACCGACCGCCTCGGCCAGCTCGCCCTCGGTGAGCAGCGTCCCGCCCTCGTACCGGCGCTCCAGGACTCCCTGCTTGACGTGGGCGTAGACGCGCTCGGCGGCGGGGGGTTGCTTGGCGAGTTGCTGCTTGGCTGGTCCGGACGCGGTCTTGCTCGAAGTCGGGGAGGACGCTGCAGGCATGCGCACAGCATAGATACAACACGTACGCATCGTCGCGGGCCGTCCAGGATGCGGACGCACGGCGTTAAAGGCACCCCGCCTCGCAGACGCCACAACCTCCTGTGCTACTTACGTGTCATACGTGTCGCAGGAGCAGGCGACTCGCTCGAGTCGCCGCCAAGTGGCCGCCCCTCAAGGGCGTTTGGGGCATACGACGTAATCGGGGTACTTGACTTGAAAACCGGCATTAAGGGCGTACGGGTCCGCAGAGCTGCCGCCGTGATCATCACCGCCGGAGCCATGTTCGCGACCGGAGCCCTCACCGCGGCGCCCGCAACGGCCCTCACCGTGCCCACGATCGCCGCCAAGGGCGGCTACGTGATGAACAACGGCACCGGCAGGACGCTTTACACGAAGGCCGCGGACACCCGCCGCTCCACCGGCTCGACCACGAAGATCATGACCGCGAAGGTCGTGCTGTCGCAGCCGAACCTCAACCTGGACGCCAAGGTCACGATCCAGAAGGCGTACAGCGACTACATCGTCCAGAACAACTGGGCCTCGAACGCCAAGCTGATCGTCGGCGACAAGGTAACGGTCCGTCAGTTGCTGTACGGGCTGATGCTGCCGTCCGGCTGCGACGCCGCGTACGCGCTCGCCGACAAGTTCGGCTCCGGCACGACGCGGGCCGCCCGCGTGAAGTCGTTCATCGGCAAGATGAACAAGCAGGCCAGGGACCTCGGCCTGGCGAACACTCACTTCGACTCGTTCGACGGCATCGGCAGGGGCGCGAACTACTCCACGCCGCGCGATCTCACGAAGATCGCCAGCAGTGCGATGAAGAACTCCACGTTCCGCTCGGTCGTCAAGACGAAGTCGTACACGGCGAAGACGACCACGAAGACCGGCGGCACCCGCACGATGGCGCCGTGGACGAACACGAACCCCCTCCTCGGCACCTACACCGGCGCCATCGGCGTCAAGACCGGCTCTGGACCGGAGGCCCAGTACTGCCTGGTCTTCGCCGCCACCCGCGACGGCAAGACGGTCATCGGCACGGTGCTCGCGTCGACTTCGTCGACGAACCGCGCATCGGACGCGAAGAAGCTGATGGATTACGCCTTCGCGCGATAGGACGCTCTTGGAGGCCGCCGTAAGAGCGTCGGCTCCAGAGGTACGACGGAGAGGGCCCGCCAGCGCCTACACGGCATGCGGCGGGCCCTCTCCGGACTCCGGCGCCGGCCGGCGGCGCCGGAGGGCCACCCGCGAACCCCTGATCGCGTCCCACGAAGGCTGACGGCAGGGAGGCAAAGGGGGCGCCGCAATCCGAAATTGCGGCGCCCCCTTCATCGTTGAACCCATCCGGCCGACGGCCTCACGCCCAGGTGATCAGCCGCTTCGGCTGTTCCAGGATCGCCGCCACATCCGCCAGCACCTTGGAGCCCAGCTCGCCGTCCACCAGGCGGTGGTCGAAGCTCAGCGCCAGTGTCGTGACCTGGCGCGGCTTCACCTTGCCCTTGTGGACCCACGGCTGGAGCTTGATGGTGCCGACGGCGAGGATCGCGGACTCCCCGGGAGGGAGGATCGGCGTGCCGGTGTCGACGCCGAAGACGCCGACGTTTGTGATCGTGACCGTGCCGCCGTGCATGGCTGCGGGGGACGTCTTGCCCTCGCGGGCCGTTGACACCAACTCGCCGAGTGCGGCGGCCAGTTCGGGCAGGGTCTTGGTGTGGGCGTCCTTGATGTTCGGGACGATCAGGCCGCGGGGGGTGGCCGCCGCGATGCCGAGGTTCACGTAGTGCTTGACCACGATCTCCTGGTTCGCCTCGTCCCAGGACGCGTTCACCTCAGGATGCCGCTTGATCGCCACAAGGAGGGCCTTGGCGATGAGCAGGAGGGGGTTCACGCGCAGGCCCGCGAGGTCCTTGTCCTGCTTGAGCTCCTCGATGAGCCTCATCGTCCGGGTCACGTCGACCGTCACGAACTCGGTGACATGCGGCGCCGTGAACGCCGAGTCGATCATCGCGGTCGCCGTGGCCTTGCGGACGCCCTTGATGGGGATACGGGTCTCACGGGCGCCCTCGTGCGACACCGCCGCCGGTGCCTGCGCCGGTGCTGGAGCGGCTACGGGAGTCCGCACCGGCTCGGGAGCCGGAGGCGCCGACGCCGCGTGCACGTCCTCGCGCGTGATGATCCCGTCCGGCCCGGACGGCGTGACCGTCGCCAGGTCCACTCCCAGGTCCTTGGCCAGCTTGCGCACCGGCGGCTTCGCCAGCGGGCGGCCCCCCACCGGAGTTGCACTGCCGGCCGAAGGCGGACTGCTCACCGGAGAGGGGCGGTCCACCGGCGTGGTGTGCCCGTTCAGCTCGCCCTGGAGGGCAGCCGCAGCCTCGGGCTGCTGGGTCTGGACTCGGGCCTGGGCCTGGGCCTGCTGAACCGGAACTCCCTTACGGGGACGACGCTTCGTCGACGCCTCGGACACGCCGTACCCGACCAGGACCGGCTTGCGCCCCTCGGGCTTCGGCGCCTCCGGTGCGGACGGTGTCGGTGTCGGAGCCGGAGTCTCGGCAGGCGTCTCGGACTCCGCGACCGAAGCGGCACCACCGGCCTCACCGGCCCCGGCATCCCCACCGCCCTCGTCGACCGTGATGATCGCCGTGCCCACGTCGACCGTCGCCCCTTCAGGGAACCGAAGCTCCCGCACCACCCCGTTGTACGGGATCGGCAGTTCGACGGCCGCCTTCGCCGTCTCGACCTCGCAGACCACCTGCCCGTCCGTGACGGAGTCACCAGGCTGCACGTACCACTTGAGGATCTCGGCCTCGGTGAGTCCCTCGCCCACGTCGGGCATCTTGAACTCCCGCACGGACGCTTCCGTCATCGTCGTCACGACCCTCTCCTCAGTACGCCAGCGAGCGGTCGACGGCATCGAGCACCCGGTCCAGGCCCGGAAGGTACTCGTCCTCCAGGCGCGCCGGCGGATACGGGGCGTGATAGCCGCCGACCCTCAGAACAGGTGCCTCCAGGTGGTAGAAGCACCGCTCGGTGATGCGGGCGGCGATCTCCGCACCGGAGCCGAAGAACACCGGAGCCTCATGGACCACGACCAGGCGGCCGGTCTTCTCGACCGAGGCCTGGACGGTGTCGAAGTCGATCGGCGAGACCGAGCGCAGGTCCAGGACCTCCAGCGACTTGCCCTCCTCCGCGGCAGCGTTCGCGACCTCCTGGCAGACCTTCACCATCGGGCCGTACGCGGCAAGCGTCAGGTCGCTGCCCTCGCGCACGACACGGGCCTTGTGCAGCGGCCCGGGGATCGCCTCGGCGTCGACCTCGGACTTGTCCCAATAGCGCCGCTTGGGCTCGAAGAAGATCACCGGGTCGTCGCTGTGGATGGCCTGCTGCATCATCCAGTAGGCGTCGCTGGCGTTCGACGGAGAGACCACCTTCAGGCCGGCCACATGCGCGAACAGCGCTTCCGGGGACTCGGAGTGGTGCTCGACGGCGCCGATTCCACCGCCGTACGGAATGCGGATGACGACCGGCATCTTGATCTTGCCGAGTGCTCGCGCGTGCATCTTCGCGAGCTGCGTGACGATCTGGTCGTACGCGGGGAACACGAAGCCGTCGAACTGGATCTCCACCACCGGGCGGTAGCCCCGCAGTGCGAGGCCGATCGCTGTGCCGACGATGCCCGACTCGGCGAGCGGGGTGTCGATGACCCGGTCCTCGCCGAAGTCCTTCTGCAGCCCGTCGGTGACCCGGAAGACACCGCCGAGCTTGCCGACGTCCTCGCCCATGATCAGGACCTTCGGGTCGGCGTCGAGGGCCGTACGCAGCGATTCGTTGATCGCCTTGGCCAGCGCCATCTTTTCTGCCGCCATCGCTACTCGCCCTCCCCTTCCTGAACGAACGACGCCTGGTAGGCGGCGAACTGGGCCCGCTCCTCGTCGACGAGCGCGTGCCCGTCCGCGTACACGTTCTCGAAGATGGCGAAGTGGTCCGGGTCCGGCATGGCACGTACCACTTCGCGCACTCGCCTGCCCAACGCCTCGCTCTCGGCTTCGAGTTCCCCGAAAAATCCCTCATTCGTGTCAGTTTCGGACGCCAGATAGCTGCGCAGGCGCTGGATCGGGTCCTTCGCCTCCCATGAAATCCGCTCGTCGTCGTGCCGATAGCGGCTCGGGTCGTCGGAGGTGGTGTGCGCGCCCATGCGGTACGTGTACGCCTCTACGAGCGTGGGTCCCTCGCCCCGGCGGGCCCGCTCCAGGGCCCACTTGGTGACGGCCAGGCAGGCCAGTACGTCATTGCCGTCGACGCGCACGCCCGGGAAGCCGTAGCCCTGTGCCCGCTGGTAGAGCGGGACGCGGCTCTGCTTCTCGGTGGGCTCGGAGATCGCCCACTGGTTGTTCTGGCAGAAGAACACCACAGGGGCGTTGTAGACCGCGGAGAAGGTGAACGATTCGGCAACATCGCCCTGGCTGGAGGCGCCGTCCCCGAAGTACGCGATCACGGCCGAGTCCGCGCCGTCCTTGGCCACGCCCATCGCATAGCCGGTGGCGTGCAGGGTCTGCGAGCCGATGACGATCGTGTAGAGGTGGAAGTTGTTGCCGTTCGGGTCCCAGCCGCCGTTGTTCACGCCGCGGAACATGCCGAGCAGGTTGGTCGGGTCGACGCCGCGGCACCAGGCGACGCCGTGCTCGCGGTAGGTCGGGAAGACGTAGTCGTCGTCGCGCAGGGCCCGCCCGGAGCCGATCTGGGCGGCCTCCTGGCCGAGCAGCGAGGCCCACAGGCCCAGTTCGCCCTGACGCTGCAGCGAGGTCGCCTCGGCGTCGAAGCGGCGGGTGAGCACCATGTCGCGGTACAGACCGCGCAGCTCTTCAGGGGTGATGTCGGCGACGTACGGGTCGTACTCGGCATGCTTGACGCGCTTGCCCTCCGGCGTCAGCAGCTGCACGAGCTCGGTGTCCCGGCTCGGCGGCTTCTTGGCGCTGGTGCGCTTGGTGCCGGCGCTGCGTCGCGGCTTGCGCGCGGCAGTGCTCTCCACGGTCACGTGTGCTCCTCCGTCGGTCCGGCCCCCCGGGGTTGCCGGGTGACCAGTGCGGCTCGCCTGTTCCAGTACCCGTGCACGGGTAGGTGCCCTCAGCCGGGAACAGGCGTGACAGGTGCCCCGGCGAGCGCCCTGCAACTAGCACGTTACCCAGTGCCCCACACCCGTGGGAAACCCTTCCTGACCTGCGTTTTTGCTTGGATATCCAAGTACCCTGTGGTCGGATTTCCGCACAGATCGCGCCGGTCGGGAACAGCCGCTGGTCACAGCCTTGCAGGGGGCCGGAACACCGGCACGTTATCCCGGTCACCCTGGGGACGGGAAGAGTTCGCCTCGGTGGAACAGTGAGCCCATTTGTGACCGATCGGCGGTGCGGACCAGAACCACATGGGCACCGTCTGTGACAAACGCAAGGTCAACGGCGTGTTCAGTGACCTAACATCTGGCGCGTGCCGCGCTCATCTGTACTCCCCGCTGCCTGCCCCGGGCCCTCCGCCGGGCCCCCGCTGGGCCCCCTGTTGCGGCGGTACGCCGCCGGATCCCCACTGGCCTGCGAACCTGTGGACCAGGGGCTGCTCAATCGCGGCTACCGTCTCGCCACGACCCACGGCCGGTATTTCCTCAAGCATCACTTCGACCCCGAGACCGCCGACCCGGCCGCGATCGCCCGCCAGCATCACGCGACCCGGCTCCTCGCCGACCTCGGCATCCCGGTCGCCCCGCCGCTGACCGGTACCGACGGCCGTACGGTCGCCGTCATCGGCGGCCACGCCTATGCGCTGCACCCCTGGATCGAGGGGCGCCACCGTGGCGGCGCCCAGCTGACCACCGAGCAGTGCCGGCGCCTCGGCGCGCTCCTGGGAGTCGTGCACGCGTCCCTGGAGCGGGTGATGCCGCAGCGCCAGGCCGAGGCACGAGCGCAGAGCGCCGACCTCGCCGACACCTTCGCGCTCATCGACGACCTGCTCGCCCGGGTACGCCGCCACCGCCCGCCGGACGACTTCGATGAGTTGGCCCGCCACCGGCTCCTGGAACGGCGGGCTCTCCTGGAGCGGCACGCCGACCGGCGCCCACCGCAGGGCGGCTCCGTGGGCTGGGTGCACGGGGACTTCCATCCCTTCAACGTGCTCTACAAGGGGGATGCTCCCGCCGCGATCGTCGACTGGGACCGCCTCGGGGTCCAGCCACGGGCCGAGGAGGCCGTACGCGCCGCGGTGATCTTTTTCGTACGTCCCGACGGCGCTCTCGATCTGGCGAAAGTACGGGCCTACGCGCGTGCGTACCGGCGTTCCGCACACGCCACCCCGACCGAACTCTCGGCCGCCGTGCACCGCGTGTGGTGGGAGCGGCTCAACGACTTCTGGATACTGCGCTGGCACTACGAGCGGGGGGATACCCGCGCCGACCCGCAGTTCCCGGCGGCTTCCGCGCTCGCCGTGTGGTGGACGAAGGAGTACGCCGCGGTCTGCGGGGCGTTCGTGGGGTGAGGCGCGGCCACAGGGCACGCGCGCGTGGAGCCTGCCGAACGGCCCGCGCGCGTGGAGCCCGCTTTCGGGCCGCACGCGCGCGTGAAGGGTGCTTCGGGGTCAGTTGCCGCCGGTGGCGCCACCGGCAACAGCACCCGTCGGATCCTCCGTCGGCTCCGTGGGATCCTCCGTCGGGTCCTCCGTCGGATCCTCCGTCGGATCCGCAGTCGTGGGCGCCGCGGTCGTGGGGTTCGCCGTGGGCTCGGTCGGCTCCTGCGTCGGCTCCTTGGTCGGCTCGTCCGTCGGCTCGTACGTCGGCGGCGTGTAGTCCGGGTCACCACCCGTGCCGGCGCCGTCGTCCTGACTTTCCTCTTCCGTCGCCTCGGACGAGGGGCTCTCGCTCGGCGTGGGGTCCTTCTCGGTCTGCGAGGTCGTCGGCGACTGCGTGGTGTCGCCGCCCCCGCCACCGTTTTTATCCCTGTCCTGGAGGGCCAGCGCGACGCCCGCCCCGATGGCGATCACCGCGAGAACGGCCAGGATCCACAGCTTGCCGCGGCCGCTGCCCCGGTTGCCGTTGCCGTCGAAGCCCCCGTCGTCGCCCGAGCCGCGGTTCGGCAGGATCGGTGACGGGATCTGCGTGGTACCCGAGTCGCTCGGGTGCGGCATGACGTTCGTACCCGCCATGCCCATCGCCGAAGTGCCCCCGCCCTCGTGCATCATCACGGGACCGGTGTTCCAGGTGCCGCCGGTGTGGCCGCCCTGGTCGTACAGCATCTGCAGCGCGTACTGGACGAGCCCGCGCATCTCCTCGGCGGTCTGGAACCGGTCGTCCGGATCCTTGGCGAGGGAGCGCATGACCAGGCCGTCCAGCTCCGGCGGCGCCACGTCCGAGGCCTCGGACGGGGGTACCGGAATGTCCTGAACGTGCTGGTAGACCACCGACAACGGGGTCTCACCCGTGAACGGCGGCCGGAGCGCGAGAAGTTCGTACAGCAGACAGCCCGTCGCATACAGGTCGCTGCGGTGGTCGACGGCTTTGCCGAGCGCCTGCTCGGGCGAGAGGTACTGGGGCGTGCCCATGACCATGCCGGTCTGGGTCATCGTCGACTGCGCGCCGTGCAGGGCGCGCGCGATGCCGAAGTCCATCACCTTCACCGCGCCGGTGTTGGTGATGATCACGTTCGCGGGCTTGATGTCGCGGTGCACGATGCCGTGCTGGTGCGAGTACGCCAGCGCCTCAAGAACACCAGAGACGATGATCAGCGCCTGCTCGGGCCCGGGGGCCTCGGCGTTGAGCAGCAGATCGCGGATCGTACGGCCCTCGACGAGCTCCATGACGATGTACGGCACGGTGTTGCCGGCGATCACGTCCTCGCCGGAGTCGTAGACCGCCACCACCGCATGGTGGTTGAGGCCCGCCACCGACTGGGCCTCGCGCGTGAAGCGCGCCTTGGACACCGGGTCCTCGGCCAGGTCGGAGCGGAGCAGCTTGACCGCGACGGTACGTCCCAGGCGTACGTCCTCGGCCGCGAACACCTCGGCCATGCCGCCCCGGCCGAGTCTGTGGGTCAGCCGATACCGGCCATCCCCGACAAGCCCGCCGTTACCCCACATGTCCGGCGCATCTGACATACCGCCGCCAGTCGCCTCGGGGTCGGACGGGCCCTGAGCGCGCTGCTGCTGTGCCATCAGTCCTCGCCGTCGTTTCAGCCCGCGTCCGCGCGGTGGTTGTTACGGTCTCCGTCGGGCCACGCTACAGCCTCCGCATGAGGCGCCGGTCCGAGATGGACGGGTCATGAAACCCGTAGCGGGTCTCCGGGTGCAAATCCTGTGTACCGTCCGCACGTCACCTGTAACGCTTCCGCGACGCTTCTATCGCGTACGGTCACGGATCGGGCACCGCGCTTGACGTGTCAGTGCCCTCGGGCAGACTTGGCCGGGAATGCACAAAGGATCACCGACCGCGGGAGCACATCAGCAGCTTTCGCCCGCGCGACGGCGCACGCCGATGGGGGACGCAGAACATGAGCCAGGACGGCGCACAAGGCCGGTACGCGGGGCGTGCGGTCGCCGGCGGCCGCTACCAACTGCGTGATCTGCTCGGCGAAGGCGGCATGGCCTCGGTCCATCTCGCATACGACTCGGTGCTCGACCGACAAGTAGCGATCAAGACACTTCACACAGAGCTGGGACGCGAACAGGCCTTCCGTGAGCGCTTTCGCCGCGAGGCCCAGGCAGTGGCGAAACTCACGCACACGAACATCGTCTCGGTCTTCGACACCGGCGAGGACGACCTTGACGGCGCGACCACTCCGTACATCGTCATGGAGTACATCGAGGGCAAGCCGCTCGGCTCCGTCCTCGAGGCGGACATCGCGCAGTACGGCGCGATGCCCTCCGACAAGGCCCTGAAGATCACCGCGGATGTGCTGGCGGCGCTGGAGATCAGCCACGAGATGGGCCTGGTCCACCGCGACATCAAGCCGGGCAACGTCATGATGACGAAGCGGAACGTCGTCAAGGTGATGGACTTCGGCATCGCCCGCGCCATGCAGTCCGGCGTCACCTCCATGACCCAGACCGGCATGGTGGTCGGCACCCCGCAGTACCTCTCCCCGGAGCAGGCGCTGGGCCGCGGCGTGGACGCCCGCTCCGACCTGTACTCCGTCGGCATCATGCTCTTCCAGCTGGTCACCGGACGGCTGCCGTTCGAGGCGGACTCGCCGCTCGCGATCGCTTACGCACATGTCCAGGAGGAGCCCGTCGCGCCCTCCTCGATCAACCGCTCGCTGCCACCGGCCGTGGACTCGCTGATCGCCCGCGCGCTGAAGAAGAACCCGAACGAGCGCTTCCCGAGCGCCGAGGCAATGCGCGACGAGTGCCATCGCGTGACCCAGTCGCTGCACTCGGCCGCGCCGAACATCGTCCCCGGGGTGCAGACGTCGAGCGGCGCCGGTGTCGGCTCCGCGGTCTTCCCACCGATCGGCCAGACGGGCCCGAGCCCGGCGGGGAACGTCCAGACGCCGTACACACCCGGTCCGTACGGCCCACCGACCCCCTCGGCCACGCCGCAGTCCGCGGCCTACGGCTATCCGCAGCAGGGCGGCTACCCGACGCCCCCGCAGACCGCGGCGTACTCCCCGCAGCAGGGCCTGACGCCCCCGCCGCCCTACACGATCTCCCCGCAGCAGCCCTCGGCCCCCTCCCCGGGCGGCGGCCGCAAGAGCAACCTGCCGGTGATCATCGGCTCGGCCGTCGTCGCGCTCGCCGCAGTCGTCGGACTGATCCTGGCGCTGAACAGGGGTGGAGGCGGCGACCCGGGCGGTGACGACGACGCCAGCGGGTCCGCGACGCAGCAGCAGGAGGCCGGGTACAAGGCGCCGGACCCCTCGAAGACGATCGATCCGGAGAAGTGCACGGAGCCGGACGAGTCGTACAACGACCCCAACAAGATCAAGCTGCCCGACTTCACCTTCAAGAACATCGACTCGGTGAAGAAGTGCCTGCAGCAGGCAGGCTGGCAGTACGAAGAGAAGCCCGTCGACGAGAACACCTACGGCGACGGCACGATCATGAAACAGTTCCCCGCGGACGACACGGACGTCGACCCCAACAACATGCCCAAGATCCAGCTCGATGTCTCGACGGGCAATCCCTCCTGATCCTTGGGACATGATCTTCCGGACAAGCGAAGGGGCCCGGCATCCGTGCCGGGCCCCTTTCGTCTGCTGTCGTCTGCGCGGCCGCTTTACGCGTACGGCTCTACTGGTACGGCACTTAGAGGTACGTCACTTACAGGTACGGCCCGCCCGAGCGGCCGCCCTGGTGCGGTTCTTCGTCGCCCTCGCCGCCGACGCCCGGCGGCAGCGCGCGGCGCATCTGTTCCAGCTGGGCGCGGGCCGCCATCTGCTGGGCGAACAGGGTCGTCTGGATTCCGTGGAAGAGGCCCTCCAGCCAGCCCACCAACTGGGCCTGCGCGATACGCAGCTCGGCGTCGGAGGGAATGCCGTCGTCCGTGAACGGCAGGGAGAGCCGCTCGAGTTCCTCGACGAGATCGGGAGCGAGACCGTCCTCCAGCTCCTTCACCGAGCTGGCATGGATCTCTTTGAGGCGGACCCGGCTCGCCTCGTCCAGAGGTGCCGCACGCACCTCCTCCAGCAGTTGCTTGATCATGCTCCCGATGCGCATGACCTTGGCGGGCTGCTCCACCATCTCCGTCACCGGGACCTCGCGGGAGTCGTCGTCTCCTCCGCCGCCGAGAGCCATGCCATCCTGGCCCACGACCAGGATCTGTGGGTTCTCCGGCGACCTTTCGTTCCTCGGCATCTCCATGCCGTCATTCTCTCGCACTCGTACACCTCATCACCGTGGTGCCCCCTCGCAAAAGAGATCCACCGTGTACGGAATCGGTGTTCGCGTCGGGCGGACGGTCCCGTGAACGCCGGGCTTGTCACCGAATGTGACCGAGATGCCGGAATGCGGGACCCGTGTGACGCTTGATGCGTCTTGGCGCCCGAGCATCGGGAGGGGGTCATCGACATGACTCCGTGGCTTCGCACGCTGAGTACAGCCGGCCTGCTGCTGGTCCTGGGGGCGGTCCCCGCTCCTGTCTCGTACGCGTCACCCGCCTTGAACTCCTTGCTCGTTGCCCCGCCCACCGAGTCGTACGCCGGCGAGCCCGTCCCCACCGAGTCGCGTGCCGGCAGCAGTGCGGGCGTGGGGCGTCAGAGGCCGGGGCGGCAGGCGTCGCCGGAGGAGGATGCCGGCGCCATACGCACAGAGATCGACCCCGGCGTTCCCGAGGTGCCGGACATCCCGGTCGGCCCGGAGACCGGCGTCGGCTCCGACGTGGGCTCCGAGCCGTCACGGCACGCCGCGCCGCCGTCCTCCTCACAGCCCGTACTGCGCCTCCTCCCCCTGGGCAGCGGCCTGGTCCTCGTCGGGCTCGGCCTGGGGCTCGCGTTCCTCGGCCTGCGCGTACGGCGCGGCTGAGACGCCGTACGGGAGCGCGCTGAAGGGCCTTACGGGAGCGTCAGCAGCACCTTCCCGATGTGCCCGCTCTCCTCCAGCACGCGGTGCGCTGCGGCTGCCTCGCTCATCGACAGCTCGCGGTCGACGACCGGGCGTACATGGCCACCGGAGATCAGCGGCCAGACGTGCTCGCGTACGGCCGCGACGATCGCCGCCTTCTCGGCGACGGGCCGGGCACGCAACGAGGTGGCGGTGATGGCGGCCCGCTTGCCCAGAAGCGCGGCGAGGTTCAGCTCGCCCTTGGTGCCGCCCTGCAGGCCGATGACCGCGATGCGGCCGTTGGTGGCGAGTGCCTTGACGTTCCGGTCCAGGTACTTGGCGCCCATGATGTCGAGGATGACGTCCGCGCCCGCGCCGTCCGTGGCGGTCCTGATCTCCTCGACGAAGTCCTGCTCGCGGTAGTTGATCAGCACGTCCGCGCCCAGGTCGGCGCAGTACGCCAGCTTCTCCTTGCTGCCCGCCGTGACGGCGACTTTCGCGCCGACGGCCTTGGCCAGCTGGATCGCCATGGTGCCGATGCCGCTCGCACCGCCGTGCACGAGGAGGGTCTCGCCGGGGCGGAGGTGGGCGATCATGAAGACGTTGGACCAGACCGTACAGCTCACCTCGGGCAGCGCGGCCGCCTGCTGAAGCTCGATGCCCTGGGGCACGGGCAGCAGCTGTCCGGCCGGTACAGCGACCTTCTCGGCGTATCCGCCGCCCGCGAGCAGCGCGCACACCTCGTCGCCGACGGCCCATCCCGAAACGCCGGGGCCGAGTTCGGCAATGCGTCCGGAGCACTCGAGGCCGGGGTACGGGGAGGTGCCGGGCGGTGGATCGTAGAAGCCCTGCCTCTGGAGGAGATCGGCGCGGTTGACCGCCCCGGCCACCACCTCGACCAGCACTTCGCCCTCGCCGGGCACCGGATCCGGGACCTCGTCCCACACCAGCGCCTCGGGCCCACCAGGTTCAGGAATCGTGATCGCACGCATGCGGCGAGGCTACTCCCGGGGTTTCGGCCTACCGAAAGCCCCTCCTGCCGACGGCTCGGCCCCGGGCAGGCGCTTGGTGTCGGGCGCGACCTGCGTATGCGGCGTCTTCCGCACGATGGTGATCAGACGGTCCGTCAACTGGAGCTTCGCAAGGTCCGGATCGTCGTATCCGAGCACGCGATGCCCTCGTACGACACTGACCACCAGGTCCTCCACGTCCCGTGGACCACGCCCCACCTCGGCCTTCACGACGGGCCGTTCAACGATGTCGAGCCCGCTGCCCTGCTGGATGAGGTCCTCCAGGACCATGCCCGCGCTGGGGCTGAGCACCGAGAGCCCGAGCAGCCGTCCGGCCGCGCTCGCACTGGTGATCACGACATCGGCACCGGACTGGCGCAGCAGCGGCGCGTTCTCCTCCTCGCGGACCGCAGCCACGATCTTCGCCCCGCGATTGAGCTGCCGGGCCGTCAGCGCCACGAGTACGGCTGTGTCGTCGCGCTGGGTCGCGATGATGATCTGCCGCGCCTTCTGCACCTCGGCCCTGATCAGAACGTCGCTGCGCGTGGCATCGCCGACCACACCTGCGTACCCGTCCGCCGTCGCCGCGTCGACCACCTTCGTACTGGGGTCGACCACCACGACCTGCTCCTTTTTCAACCCTGTCGCACACACGGTCTGAATCGCCGACCGCCCCTTCGTCCCGAAGCCGATGACAACGGTGTGCTCCCTCAAAGCGGTCCTCCAGCGGTTCAGTCGCCATTCTTCCCGGGTGCGCTCGGTGAGGACCTCGAGAGTGGTGCCGACCAGGATGATCAGGAAGAGCACGCGCAGCGGCGTGATCACAAAGATGTTGGTGAACCGGGCGGCGTCGCTGACCGGGGTGATATCGCCGTACCCGGTGGTCGAGAGGGTGACCGTCGCGTAGTAGAAGGCGTCGAGCATATCGACCGCGCGGTCCGAGTTGTCGTTGTAGCCGTCGCGGTCGAGGTAGACGAGGAAGCCGGTCGAGATCAGGATCAGCAGCGCCATGACGACGCGCTTGGCGACCTGGCGAAACGGATGCTCCACGGTCCGGCGGGGAAGCCTCACCCGCTGAGTCACGAGACGTTCGTCGGCCTGGCGGGCGATCGCGTCCTGGCCCGGAAGTTTCACGTGAAACACTCCCCGATCCGGTTCATATGAGAGTCACCCCGAGTCGGTTCATGCGAGACCTGCCCCCATCCCGGCCATCGCCCACGGCAGCTCGAGGATCTCCAGCTCCTGGCCGGGGCGGCCACCGCTGGGCGGGACGACCGCGAGCGCGTCGGCCACGGCGATGCCGCGCAGCATGGCCGGGCCGTTGTAGTGCAGCGGCACGGCCCGGTCCTCGCGCAGCATGACGGGGATCAGCCGGGTGTCGTACGGATGCCCGTGCACCGCCTCCTGGAGGGGCAGTGTGTACGGCTCCGGGGCCGGGCGTCCCGCGAGCGTACGCAGCAGGGGTTCGGCGAGCGTGAGCAGGCCGGAGACGGCGGCGAGGGGGTTGCCGGGCAGACCGACGAGGTGCTGGTTCCTCTTGGTGCGGGCCAGCAGCATGGGGTGCCCGGGGCGCACCTTGACGCCGTTCACCAGGAGCTGGGCTCCGATGCGGCGCAGGGTGGGGTGGACATGGTCGACCGGGCCCGCGGCGGTGCCGCCGGTGGTGACGATGAGGTCGGCTTCGGAGTGCTGCAGTGCCTTGTGCAGGGCCTCGGCGTCGTCGCCGAGCCTGCGCACCGCGATGACGTCCGCGCCGAGCCCGCGCAGCCAGGGCGGCAGCATCGGGCCGAGCGCGTCACGGATCAGGCCCTCGTGGGGCAGTCCTTCGGTGAGCAATTCGTCGCCGAGGACGAGGACTTCGGCGCGTGGTCGCGGGACGGCGGAGACGGTGTCGTATCCGGCGGCGGCTGCGAGCCCGAGGACGGGTGGGGTGATGTGCGTCCCGGGAGGCAGGAGGGCGTCACCGGAGCGGCATTCCTGGCCGCGCGGCCGGATGTCCTGGCCGTGCACGACGTCCCGGGTCGCGTGCAGCCGGTCCTTGTCGTCGGTGCGGCCGTGCTCGCTGCGCAGGACGGCGGTGGCGTCCTGCGGGATGCGTGCGCCGGTGGCGATCCGGACCGCCTCTCCGTCGGTGAGCGGCGCCGGCTCGGCGTGCCCGGCGAGCACTCCTTCCGGCCGGACGTGCCACGGGCCGGGTCCGGCGACCGCCCAGCCGTCCATCGCGGACGTGTCGAACGAGGGGAGGTCCGTGAGGGCGGTGAGGGAGGCGGCGAGGACGAGTCCCAGCGCGGCGTCGAGTGGGACGGAGACGGGCGCGGTCGGGGTGCGGGGGGCTCGCGCGGCGGTGGCGCGTGCTTGTGGCCAAGGGGTGGCTTCGCCGGGCCGGTGGGCACCGCTGTCGTTGACCAAGGCGAGGGCCTCCTCCACGTCGAGGTCGACGTCCTCGTACTGCCCGTGGGCGGTCATCCGGCTTCCGGGCGGGCCTCGGCGGCGGGGGCGGCACCGGGGCCGGACGAGGCCTCTTTGGCCTCCTCCTCCGACCAGCGCAGCGCGAGCGCTGTCGCCTTGCGCGAGGCCTCGGCCACTGCCTCGGGACCTCCCTTGGCCTGGGCGGCCGCGTATCCGACGAGGAATGTCGTCAGCGGAGCCGCGGGCCGGGCCACATTGTGTGCGGCGTCGCGGGCGAGATCGAGCAGGATGCCGGTGTCGACGTCGAGGTCGATGCCCAGCTCTTCCTTGACTGCGGAAATCCATTCATCCAACACGTGCCCATGCTCCCTGATACGTGCCCGGGCGGCAGCGATGTCGTCCCAGGTGTCGCAGTCGAAGGACGCGACAGGGTCGGTGATACGGGTCAGGTCGAGCGCACCGGTCAGCAGCCGCAGCGGCAGCCCGGCCAGACCACCGTGCTCGGCGCCGAGCGCCGCCAGCTCACGGCGCAGCGCCGCATTCCGGTACGCGGCCACGAGCGGCTGATCGCGGCCATCGGGGTCGGTGAGCAGCACGCCTTCGGTGTCGGTCGACCGAACGGCGGCCAGCAGCCGTCGTACCGTCTCCTCGTCGAGGAACGGCAGATCGGCGGAGAGCACCACGACATACGCCGCCGAGGTCCGCCGGAGCCCCGCGTCGAGCGCGGCCAGCGGACCCGCGCCGGGCGGGTCCTCGCGCGCCCAAAGCACCGGGCGCGCGGTGGCCCTGCGGTCAGCCACGACCACGGTGGTGGCGGCGGAGGAACAGGCGGCCAGGACCCGGTCGAGCAGCGGGCGACCGCCCACGCGCACACCGGGCTTGTCGGCTCCGCCGAGCCGCCGGGCGGCACCTCCGGCGAGCACGACGGCGTCGTGTACATCGACACCGGAGTCGCCGGAGGTGCCGGGGGCCTGGTACGCGGTCACCCCACGAGTATGCGTGCCACGGCGATCACAGGGAACGCAGGAGTACCGTCGGCTGCTCCACGCAGTCCGCCACATACCGCAGGAATCCGCCCGCCGTGCCGCCGTCGCACACCCGGTGGTCGAAGGTGAGCGAGAGCTGTACGACTTGCCGCACCGCCAGCTCGCCCTCGTGCACCCAGGGCTTGGGGGCGATCCGGCCGACGCCGAGCATGGCCGCCTCGGGGTGGTTGATGATCGGCGTGGAGCCGTCGACGCCGAACACGCCGTAGTTGTTCAACGTGAAGGTTCCGCCGGTGAGTTCCCCTGGCGTGAGCGTTCCGGTCCGCGCCGCTTCAGTGAGCCGAGCGAACTCCGCGCTCAGCGACTGGGCGTCCCGCGTGTGCGCGTCCTTCACCACCGGCACCACGAGCCCCCGCTCGGTCTGCGCCGCGAACCCGAGGTGCACCTCGTCGAGCTGTACGACCTCTCTGGCGTCCATGTCGACCGTGGAGTTGAGCTCGGGATGGCGGGCGAGGGCGGCGGTGCAGATACGGGCGAGCAGCGCGAGGAGGGAGATCTTCGGTCCGCCGCTTGCGTTCATCGCCACGCGCGCGTGCAGGAGTTCCGTCGCGTCGGCGTCCACCCAGCAGGTCGCGTCGGGGATCTCCCGGCGGCTGCGGGCGAGCTTGTCGGCGACGACACCGCGTATGCCTCGCAGGGGGATGCGGGTGCCGGAGGCTGCCGGAAGGCTTGCCGCGCGCGGGAGAGTCTCACCGGCGGACGCGGCAGGCACGCGCGCGTGGGGGGCGGCCGAGGGCTCCGGCCCCGTCGGCGCGTACGACACAGCCCCGGTCTCCATCGCCTGGCCGCGAGCCCCGGCGGCGCGTGCCGCGTGCGCCGCGTGCGCCGCGTGCTCCACGTCTGCCCGCAGAATCAGTCCGTCGGGTCCGGATCCCGCCAACTCCCGCAGATCCAGGCCATACTCCCGGGCCAGCCGCCGCACGAGCGGGGAGATCACCGGCACCGGACCATCGGCGCGGCGTCCGTCCCCGCCACCCGGCCGGCCCTCGGTGGTGGCCACGTCCTGCGCGAGGCGGTGGGCGGCTGCCTCGTGCGCCGCCGTTCCGATGGCACCGCTGTCCGTACCCCGGTCGGCGGCCGACGTGTCCGCAGCGCGAGCGGCGGACGCCACGTCCGCGCTGACGGGCCCCTCCGTGGGCCGGCCCGGCGGCCGCCGCCCAGCAGACGCCGGGCCGGTCGGCCGTACCCTTCCGCGCCGCGCCGGCGGCGTTCCCGTGCCGTATCCCACGAGTACGTTGCCGGACCCCTCGTCCGCGTCACCGGAGGCGGGTGCTCCGACCGCCACCGTCAGCAGCGGTGCTCCGACGGGCAGTTCCGTGCCCTCCTCGCCGAAGCGGGACGTGACCACGCCGCCGTACGGGCAGGGCACCTCGACCATCGCCTTGGCCGTCTCGACCTCGACGACCGGCTGGTCGACGGCGACGACGTCGCCGACCTGGACGAGCCAGCGGACGATCTCCGCCTCGGTGAGCCCTTCGCCGAGGTCGGGCAGCCTGAATTCGAGGACCTGGGGCATCAGTTCTCCGCCTCCCACTGCAGCCGCGCGACCGCGTCCAGAATGCGGTCGACGCCGGGCAGATGGTGCCGCTCCAGCATCGGCGGCGGGTACGGGATGTCGAAACCGGCCACCCGCAACACCGGCGCCTCCAGGTAGTGGAAGCACCGCTCCGTGACCCGCGCGGCGATCTCCCCGCCCGGTCCGCCGAAGCCCCCGGACTCGTGCACCACGACGGCCCGCCCCGTGCGCCGTACGGACGCGGTCACCGTCTCGTCGTCGAACGGCACCAAGGAGCGCAGATCGACGACTTCGAGGTTCCAGCCCTCTGCCCGCGCCGCCTCGGCCGCCTCCAGGCAGACGGGCAGGGACGGCCCGTACGTGATCAGTGTGGCGCTCCGGCCCGAGCGCCGCACCACCGCGCGGCCTATCGGTTCAACAGCCGGTGGCTCCTCGGGGTTCCAGGAATCCTTCGACCAGTACAGGCGCTTGGGTTCGAGGAAGACGACCGGGTCGTCGGAGGCGATGGCGGCGCGCAGCAGCCCGTATGCGTCGGCGACCGTCGCGGGCGTGACGACATGGAGCCCCGGAGTCGCCATGTAGTACGCCTCGGAGGAGTCGCTGTGGTGCTCGACGCCGCCGATGCCTCCTCCGTAGGGGACACGGATCGTGATCGGCAGTGGCATCGCTCCGCGGGTGCGGTTGCGCATCCGCGACACGTGCGAGATCAGCTGCTCGAAGGCGGGGTAGGCGAAGGCGTCGAACTGCATCTCCACGACCGGCCGCAGCCCGTACATGGCCATGCCGACGGCCGTCCCCAGGATGCCCGCCTCGGCCAGCGGCGTGTCCGTACAGCGGTCCTCGCCGAATTCCTTGGCGAGCCCGTCGGTGACCCGGAAGACACCGCCGAGGGTGCCGACGTCCTCGCCCATGACGTGGACGGCCGGGTCGGCGGCCATCGCGTCGCGCAGGGCACGGCCGAGGGCCTGCGCCATGGTGGCCGGTTTCACGGCGACCGTGGTCATCGCGGCGCTCCCTCCGACTCGTGATGCCGCTCCTCGGCGGCCAGTTCGGCCCGCAACTGTGCCTCCTGTTCCAGGAGTTGGGTCGTGGGCCGGTCATAGACGTGCCCGAAGAGGTCCATCGGGTCGAGCGCCGGGTCCTGGTTCATGCGCTCGCGCAGGTCCGCGGCCATCGCCTCGGCGTCCTCGCGCGCGGCCTGGATGCCGGCCTCGTCGAGGAGCTCGCGCTCGGTCAGCGTGTGCTCCAGGAGGGCGATCGGATCGTGTGCGCGCCAGGCCTCGATCTCTGCGTCGCCGCGGTAGCGCTTGTCGTCGTCGGCGTTCGTGTGGGCGTCCATGCGGTACGTCACCGCCTCCACGAGCGTCGGTCCGCCTCCCGCGCGCGCGTGGGCCACGGCTTCGCCGAGGACCTGGTGCACCGCGGCCGCGTCGTTGCCGTCGACCAGGCGGCCCGGCATGCCATAACCGACCGCCTTGTGGGCGAGGGAAGGCGCGGCGGTCTGCTTGGCGAGCGGAACGGAGATCGCGAAACCGTTGTTCTGGACGAGGAAGACGACCGGGGCCTGCCAGACGGCGGCGAAGTTCAGTGCCTCGTGGAAGTCGCCCTCACTGGTGCCGCCGTCACCGACCAGGGCGAGCGCGACCACGTCGTCGCCCTGAAGACGCGCGGCATGCGCGAGGCCAACGGCATGCGGGAGCTGGGTCGCGAGGGGCGTGCACAGGGGCGCGATACGGCGCTCGCGAGGGTCGTATCCGCTGTGCCAGTCGCCGCGCAGGAGGCCCAGGGCCTGGACGGGGTCGAGGCCGCGGGCGACAGCGGCGAGCGTGTCGCGGTAGCTGGGGAAGAGCCAGTCGTGCTCTTCGAGGACGAGCGCGGCGGCGACCTGGCAGGCCTCCTGGCCGGTGGAGGAGGGGTAGACCGCGAGCCGGCCCTGCTTGGTGAGGGCGGTGGCCTGCGTGTTGTAGCGACGGCCGCGCACGAGCTCCCCGTACAGACGACGCAGCAGCCCCGGGTCGGCCTCGGCTGCCGCGTCCGTGCCGAGGACGCGGTACGGAACCTCGTCCGGCAACAGGGGGGCGGGGTCGGTGCGGGGCTGCCAGGCAGGCGGCGGGGTGGGCCGATAAGCGCCCCGCTGCTCCATGACCGTCATGACGGCACCTCCTCGTGGGAGTGGTCCGGCGGCACACCGGATGTGATGCGCCTCACCTACCGATTGTTCGGTCGTCGGCACATTTTGGCTACAGGCAGCTCCAGGCTGTGGACAATCGGTCCTCCACAGCCTGGGATGGATGCAGTACGTCCATGGTATGGAGGCGGGGGGACATGGCACCTGAACAAATGGCCGAGGGACCGGAGGGCGGCCGTGCCGACACTCCTCCGCGTCCGCTGGACGCCATCGATCAGGACATCCTCCAGATGCTGCGCTCGGACGGCCGTGCGTCCATACGGTCCGTCGCCGAGCGCGTGCATGTGTCCCGGGCCAACGCGTACGCGCGCATCAACCGGCTCATCGAGGACGGCGTGATCCTCGGCTTCGGCGCCCGCATCAACCATGAGCGGGCAGGGAAGGGCGCCGCCGCCTACATCACCCTGAAGATCGTGCAGAACTCCTGGCGCACGGTGCGCGAACAGCTGCGCGCGCTCCCCGAGGTGGCCCATATCGCCCTGGTCAGCGGGGACTTCGACGTCCTGCTCCTGGTGCACACGCCGGACAACAGGAACCTGCGCGACCTGGTGCTGACCCGCCTCCAGTCCATCCCGGAGGTGCTCAGCACCCGGACGCTGCTGGTCTTCGAGGAGGAGGACGTGGAGCCGGAGGGCTGACCCCGCTGCCCTTTTCCCGGCGTGCGGCCCGGCTTCTTCGGGGCGTGCGGCCCGGCCCTCACTCCTCCTTGCGCAGCCCCTCGAAGACCAACCGCACGACCGCGTCGGCGACTTCCCGCTCACCGACGCCCCGGCCGTCGGGCCGGTACCACTCGACGAGCGAGTTGATCATCCCGAAGACCAGCCTGGTGGCGAGCCCGAACTCCACGTCCGCGCGGACGTCGCCGTCGGCCGCCGCCTCCTTCATGAGCTCGGCCACCCGGTGGTCGAACTCGCGGCGCCGCTCCAGGGCCCAGCGCTCGGTGCCGGTGTTGCCGCGCACCCGCAGCAGGAGCGTCACGTACGGCAGTTCGGCGGTGAGCACCTCGACCATGCGCCGGGTGACGTACTCCAGTCGCCGCACGGCACGCCCCACGCGCGCGTGCTCCTCGTCGAGGATCCCGAAGAGGCCGTCCAGCGCCCGGCTCACGGCCCGGCGCAGCAGCTCCTCCTTGCCCGCGACGTGGTGGTATATCGACGACTTGGAAATGCCGGCCGCCTTGGAGAGGTGCTCCATGGACGTGCCGTCGTAGCCGCGGTCGTTGAAGACCCGCACGGCGACGGAGAGCAGCGTCTCCGGGGTGTACGTGTCGCGCTTGGCCGTGGTCATGAGGTGGTGCCCTCCCGCTTGTCCGAGGCGTACGCGTGGCGGTAGAGCGCGAGGGACGGCGCGTACCGTCCGGAGGGGTCGCGCAGATGCATCTCGTCCAGGACGTCGTACGCCCAGCCCTTGCCGAGTTTGCGGCTCCATTCGAAGGGCCCCAGCGGGTAGTTGACGCCCAGGCGCATCGCCGTGTCGATGTCCTCCTCGGTGGCCACCCCCTTGGTGACCGCGTCGTGCGCCAGGTCGATGATGCGGGCCACGGTGCGGGCGACGATCGACCCGGGTACGTCCCCGATGACGCTGACGTGCTTGCCGAGCGCCTGGAAGAGCCCGGTGGCCTCGGCGAGGGTCGCCGACTGGGTGTCCTGCGAGGCGGACAGGGCTATCCGGGTCGCCTTCCGGTAGTCGAGCGCCAGGTCGAAGTAGACGACGTCACGGAACTCGACCGAGGTCTGTCCGTCCGCGAGGGCCAGCTGCCCGCCGCTGGGCAGCACCAGGCGGGTGCCGTTGTCCTCCTCGTCCTCGCGGACCTGGATGCCCGCCTCGCGGATCAGCGGGAGCAGGTCGGCCGCGGGGCCCAGGCCCCCCTCGACGACGACGTACGCGGGCGGCTGGGCCTTCTCCGCGGTGTGCGGTTCGGGTCGCTCGGCGTCGTCCCCGTACGCGTACCAGCCGCGTCCCGTCTTGCGCCCGTGCCGGCCCGACTCGACGAGCCGCCGCTGGGCGAGCGAGGGCGTGAACCGCACGTCCTGGAAGAAGGCCTCCCACACGGAGCGGGTGACCGCCTCGTTGACGTCCTGCCCGATGAGGTCGGTCAGCTCGAAGGCGCCCATCTTGAAACCGCCGGATTCGCGCAGGACGGCGTCGATCGTGGCGGGGTCGGCGGCCTGGGCCTCGTAGACCGCGAAGGCCTCGGCGTAGAAGGGCCGCGCGATGCGGTTGACGATGAAGCCGGGGGTGTCGGCGCAGGCGACCGGCGTCTTACCCCAGGCGCGTGCCGTCTCGTACGCGCGCGTGGCCGACGTGACGTCCGTCGCGAACCCGGAGACGACCTCCACGAGCGGCAGCAGCGGCGCGGGGTTGAAGAAGTGCAGGCCGACGAAGCGGCCGGGGTTTCGCAGGGCGCCGCCGATGGCGGTCACCGACAGGGAGGAGGTGTTGGTGGCGAGCAGGCAGTCGTGCGTGACGATCTCCTCGAGCTCGCGCAGCAGTTGCTGCTTGACGTCGAGCCGCTCCAGGACGGCCTCGACGACGAGATGTGAGTCGGCCAGTTCGGCCAGGCTCTCGGCGGGGCTGAGACGAGTGCGTGCGGCGTCCCGGTCGGCGCCGGTCAGCCGGTCCTTCTCGACCAGCCGGTCGAGGCGGGCGCCGATGGCCTCGGCCGCGGCCCGGGCGCGGCCGGGGACGGCGTCGTACAGCCGCACGGGGTGGCCCGCGACCAGTGCGACCTGGGCGATGCCCTGGCCCATGGTGCCCGTGCCGACGACGGCCACCGGGTCGGCGAGGTCGAGTGCTGTCATGCTCGCGATCCTCCCGCACGGGGTTTTCCACAGGTTCAGCGGACCCCCTTGTCCCGACCGATCGTTCGGTTACTCTAACTCTGACTGCCCATTTCCGCCCAGGTCGCGAGCTCAACGAAGAGCTCTAGAGACGAGGAGTTGGTCCCTGATGGCCGCCGCCGAACTCACCGCGCACCAGCTGATCGCCCAGCACCGGCCCACCCTCGACCAGGCGCTGGAAACGATCCGCACGCGCGCGTACTGGTCCCCGCACCCCGAGCACCCCAAGGCGTACGGCGAGAACGGCAGCCTGAGCCTGGCGGAAGGCAAGGCCGCCTTTGACGCCCTCCTGAGCACCCGCCTCGACCTGGGCCAGCCCGGCACCGACGACTGGGTGGGTGGCGAAGTCTCCCCGTACGGCATCGAGTTGGGTGTCACATATCCGCACGCGGACATCGACGTCCTGCTGCCCGCCATGAAGGCCGGGCAGCGCGCATGGCGCGACGCGGGCCCGGAGATGCGTGCGGTGGTGTGTCTGGAGATCCTCAAGCGGATCAGCGACCGCACGCATGAGTTCGCACACGCGGTCATGCACACCAGTGGCCAGGCCTTCATGATGGCGTTCCAGGCGGGCGGCCCCCATGCCCAGGACCGCGGCCTGGAGGCGGTGGCGTACGCGTATGTGGAGCAGGTCCGCACCCCTGACACCGCGGAGTGGACCAAGCCTCAGGGCAAGCGTGAGCCCCTCGCACTGAGCAAGAAGTTCACGCCGGTGCCGCGCGGAATCGCCCTGCTGATCGGCTGCAACACCTTCCCGACGTGGAACGGCTATCCGGGCCTGTTCGCCTCCCTGGCCACGGGCAACCCGGTCCTGGTGAAGCCCCACCCGCGCGCGGTGCTCCCGCTCGCCCTCACCGTCCAGGTGGCGCGCGAGGTGCTCGCCGAGGCGGGCTTCGACCCGAACCTGGTGGCCCTGACCGCCGAGCGCCCCGGCGAGGGCATCGCGAAGACCCTGGCCACCCGCCCCGAGATCCGGATCATCGACTACACGGGCTCGACGGCATTCGGCGACTGGCTGGAGGCCAACGCCCGGCAGGCGGAGGTCTACACGGAGAAGGCCGGCGTCAACACGGTGATCGTGGAGTCGACCGACAACTACAAGGGGATGCTGTCGAACGTCGCCTTCTCCTTGTCCCTCTACAGCGGCCAGATGTGTACGACCCCGCAGAACCTGCTGATCCCCCGCGACGGCATCCGTACGGAGGACGGCCCCAAGTCGTACGACGAGGTGGTCGCCGATCTCGCGAAGTCGGTCGGCGGCCTCCTCGGGGACGACGCCCGCGCGAACGCCCTGCTCGGCGCGATCGTGAACCCGGAGGTGAAGGCCCGCCTGGAGGCCGCGTCGGGTCTTGGCGAAGTCGCCCTGGCCTCACGGGAGATCCACAATCCGGAGTTCCCGGACGCGATCGTCCGTACGCCCGTGATCGTGAAGCTGGACGGCGCCAAGCCCGATGCCGAAGCGGCCTACATGAGCGAATGCTTCGGTCCGGTCTCGTTCGCGGTCGCGGTCGACTCGGCCGAGGAGGCCGTGGAGCTGCTGCGGCGGACGATCAGGGACAAGGGCGCCATGACAGTCGGCGCATACACCACCTCCCAGGAGGTCGAGCAGGCCGTCCAGGAGGCCTGCCTGGAGGAGTGCGCCCAGCTCTCGCTGAACCTGACCGGCGGGGTGTACGTCAACCAGACGGCGGCCTTCTCGGACTTCCACGGCTCGGGCGGCAACCCGGCGGCGAACGCGGCCCTGTGCGACGGGGCATTCGTGGCGAACCGCTTCCGGGTGGTGGAGCTACGCCGGGAGGCGTGAGCCTTCGTCTTCCGGACGCTCAGGCCGGGCGGACGTCAGGGCCGCCCGGCACAGACGCGCTGCCGGCTCCGCCCCCGGCGGCGCTCCAGTGGAACAGGGTCATGGCCACGCTGGTGGCGAGGTTGTAGCTGGAGACCTGGGAGCGCATCGGCAGGGACACCAAGTGATCGGCGCGGGCACGCAGTTCGGGTGACAGCCCGCTGCGTTCGGAGCCGAAGGCGAGCAGGGCGTCGTCCGGGAGCTTGAGGCCACGGATGTCCTCGCCCTCCGGGTCGAGGGCGAACACCGGGCCGGGGGGCAGTTCGTGCACGGCGAGCGGCTCCACGGCCGTCGCGAAGTGCAGCCCCGCCCCGCCGCGTACGACCGTGGGATGCCAGGGGTCGAGGGTGCCCGTGGTGATCACACCGGTCGCCCCGAAGCCGGCGGCGAGGCGGATCACGGCTCCGGCGTTGCCCAGGTTGCGTGGATTGTCGAGCACCACGACGGGGGCAGGGCGCGGCGCGCGGGCCAGCGCATCCAGGTTGGCCGCACGGGAGGGACGTACCGCCAAAGCGGCCACCGCGGTGGGGTGCGGCCGGGGGACGAGGGCTTGGAAGACGTCCTCCGGGACCTCTGCCAGGGTCCCGTCGAGCGTGTCCCGTACGTCCGGGGCCAGCTCCTCGGCCAGCGCGAGGGCCGCCCGCCGGTCGGCGGTGACGGCCACCGGGACCTCGGCATGGAAGCGTACGGCGTGCTTGAGGGCGTGGAAGCCGTCGAGCAGTACGGACGTGTCGGCGAGCCGGCGCCAGGCGCGTACGGGGTCGTGGGGGGCCGTCATGCGGTGAAGCCTACGTGCGTGTGCTCTGCCTCCTCCGGGGTGCGCTGATCGCCCTTACGTGGCCCCGGGAGCGCCGGGCGGCCGCGTGAGAACAGCCGCACGCGCGCGCGTGCCGCCCATCCGCCGAGGCGGCGCAGGAAGGACGTCGGCAGGAAGACCGCGTCCGCCGCGATCATGGCGAGCGAGAAGAACGGCAGACCGAGGACCACGGCGATCACTGCGTGCTCGGTGATCATGGCTGCCAGCAGGACGTTCTTCACCCGCCGGTTGAACAGTGTGAAGGGGAAGGCGACCTGCACGACGACCGTCCCGTACGTCACCAGCATCAACAGCGTGCCGTTCGCGGTCAGCAGGTCGGACAGGGCGGGCCAGGGCGAGAAGTAGTCGAGGTGGAGCGGGTAGTAGACGGCGGTGCCGTCCTGCCAGCGCGAGCCCTGGATCTTGTACCAGCCGGCGGTCGCGTAGATCAGGCATGCCTCGGCCATGATCACGAACAGGGCGGCGTTGTGGACGAGATTGGCGACGATGTCCAGGAAGATGCGCGGCTCGGCGGTCCGCGCACGGCGTGAGACGACCCACCACAGGCCCTGCACCGCCCACAGCCCCCACAAGACCGTCAGCCAGCCGCCCAGGAAGCCACCGTCGATCTTCCCCGCGAGCGTGGCCGCGGCCAGCAGGAATCCGAGCACGCCCCACAGGGCGGGACCCACCCTGTCCGGGCCGGAACCCTCTCCACGGGCGCGCGCCTCACGCGCGCGACGTTCCCGCCGCTCGTCCAGGGACCACACCTGGCCGCAGCGCGTGAACACCAGGTAGACCGCCATCAGGTGGATGACGTTGTCGCCGCCGTCGCCCATGAAGACGCTGCGGTTCTGCAGCGAGAGCACGCCGATCATGAAGAGCACGGACATGGCGCGGGTGCGCCAGCCCAGCAGCAGCAGGGCGCTCGACAGCACGGCCAGTGCGTAGACGATCTCGAACCAGGTCTGGCTGTCGGACCACATCAGGGCCGTGAAGGCATGGTTGTCCGCGATGAGCTGCTGGGCGAGGTCCCAGCTCCAGGGGCCGTCGGGCCCGTACATCTCCCGCCGGTGCGGGAACTCCCGCAGCAGGAACAGCAGCCAGGTGGCGGCGAAGCCGATGCGTATGACGGCGCTCTGGTACGGGGCGAGCGCCGAACCGGTGACCTGGGAGATGCCGCGTGCGAGCTTCCGGTCGAGGCGGGGTTTGTTCTCGAGGGTGCCGGTGCGGTCGTCGCTGCTCACTGGGCCCCCGCCTCTGTTCCCGGGTCGCGCGTGCCCGCCGCACGGTCGGCCTCGGTCACCGGCCACCAGGACAGTTCACGGAAGACAGGCTTGTCGGAGACCTGCTCCGTGCTCCACTTGGGAGGCGGCACATTGGTCGTACGGGAGCGGACCTGGACCTGCTGGACGACCGCGCCCCTGCCGCCCGCCTCCTCACGGTCCAGGCGCAGCACCACGAGGCGGCGCAGATAGCGCTCGGCGAGGGCGCCGCGCAGGCCGTCGGGACGGTTCTCGTTGTCGTGCGTGCCCACGTAGAAGTCCCAGGCGCGGCGCAGGGCGTTCTGCTGAGTGTGGCTGGGCAGCAGATTGCCGTCGATGGCCGCGCCGTCCAGCGCGGAGAGGTCGTACCAGCGGGTCGTCCGGATGCCGCCGTCCGCGGCCCGCACCTCGGCGCGGACCTGGACCGCGATGTTCTGCTGCAGCGGGTTGGGGGCGAAGAGCTTCCAGTTCTGCTCGAACTCGGGGTAGACCCACTCGTCGATCGCCTGTCCGTGCTGCTTGGTGACCGTGTTCGAGGGCGCGACGTGCAGAAACATCGTGCCGAGGTGCACACAGGCGGCGACCGCGACGACGGCGAGGGCCAGGGCGACGGCGATCTGGTAGGGGAGGGAAAGGGCGGCTATGCCGGTGGGGGGAGGGGGCGCGGGGTCGTACTGCGGGGGCGGCGGGTGGTGCGGCGGGGGTGCGGCGAGGGCTTTGCGGTCGTTCGGCGGGTGAGAGTCGGCAGCGGCGGGCTCGGGCTCGTCCGGCGGCTCGTGCCGGGGGTTCGAGCCCTCGTGGTACGCGTCCATTCCGCCCCGTTTCCGATGTCCGCCAGATTCCTGTCGCCGGCCGGCCGGGTGCCGTACCGCCCGCGGGGTGCCGCGCCGCGACGTTCGCACCGGCACGGTACTTAAGGCCGCCCGTCCGGCACAGCCCCGGCGAGCACAGCGGCCACAACCGTGACGTTGTCCACAGCGGGTTATCCACAGCGGTTGACACCTTACGGCCCTCGACCCACCATTGAATCGGACGAACCGAACGATCGGTCGGTAGCACTTGATCGAGGTCGAGGGGGACCACATGGCGACAGCAGCCGCGCACCGCACCGCCCGGGCACAGGCGGACGGAACGGCGGACGAGGCCGCGCGGACAGCGGCGTACGAGGCTGCCTTCGACGCCGCCGTGGACGCCGACGAGCGCATCGAGCCACGCGACTGGATGCCCGACGCCTACCGTTCGACGCTGGTCCGGCAGATCGCGCAGCACGCGCACTCCGAGATCATCGGCATGCAGCCGGAGGCCAACTGGATCACGCGCGCGCCCTCCCTGCGCCGCAAGGCGATCCTGATGGCCAAGGTCCAGGACGAGGCCGGACACGGGCTCTACCTCTACAGCGCGGCGGAAACGCTCGGCACGAGCCGCGACGAACTGCTCGACAGGCTGCACACCGGCCGCCAGAAGTACTCGTCGATCTTCAACTACCCGACGCTGACCTGGGCGGACGTGGGCGCCATCGGCTGGCTGGTGGACGGCGCGGCGATCACCAACCAGGTGCCCCTGTGCCGCTGCTCCTACGGTCCGTACGCGCGCGCGATGGTCCGCATCTGCAAGGAGGAGTCCTTCCACCAGCGCCAGGGATACGAACTGCTGCTGACCCTCAGCCGCGGCACATCGGAGCAGCACGAGATGGCGCAGGACGCGGTGAACCGCTGGTGGTGGCCCTCACTGATGATGTTCGGCCCGCCCGACGACGAGTCCGCGCACTCCGCGCAGTCGATGGCCTGGAAGATCAAGCGGCACTCGAACGACGAACTGCGCCAGCGCTTCGTGGACATTTGCGTCCCCCAGGCCGAATCCCTCGGACTCACGCTCCCCGACCCGGAGTTGAAGTGGAACGAGGAGCGGGGGCACCACGACTTCGGAGCGATCGACTGGACGGAGTTCTGGGAGGTCCTCAAGGGCAATGGCCCGTGCAACGAACAGCGGATAGCCCAGCGCAGGCAAGCACACGAAGAGGGCGCATGGGTACGGGAAGCGGCCGCGGCGTACGCCGGCAAACACGCCGCGGGCAACGGGGAGGCGCGAGCATGACCACCAACGACTGGCCCCTGTGGGAGGTCTTCGTACGCTCGCGCCGCGGACTCTCGCACACCCACGCCGGCAGCCTGCACGCGCCGGACGCCGAGCTGGCACTGCGCAACGCCCGCGATCTGTACACCCGGCGCGGCGAAGGCGTGTCCATCTGGGTCGTCCCGTCCGCCGCGATCACGGCGTCCTCACCGGACGAGAAGGACCCCTTCTTCGAACCGGCCGCCGACAAGCCGTACCGCCACCCGACGTTCTATGACATCCCGGAAGGGGTCAAGCACCTGTGACGGTCACCGCCGGTTCCGCAGCCGCCCTCGCCCTCGGCGACGACGCCCTGGTGCTCTCGCACCGACTGGGGGAGTGGGCGGGCAAGGCGCCCGTCCTCGAAGAGGAAGTGGCCCTCGCCAATATCGCCCTCGACCTGCTGGGCCAGGCGCGGGTACTCCTGTCGATGGCAGGCGACGAGGATCAGTTGGCATACCTCCGCGAGGAGCGCGCCTTTCGCAACGTCCAGTTGGTCGAGCAGCCGAACGGCGACTTCGCCCACACGATCACCCGCCAGTTGTACTTCTCCACCTACCAGCGACTGCTGTACGCGGAACTGGCTGCCGGAGACGGCGAGTTCGCCCCGCTCGCGGCCAAGGCCGTCAAGGAGGTCACCTACCACCAGGACCACGCCGAGCAGTGGACGCTGCGACTGGGAGACGGCACGGCCGAGAGCCGTCAGCGGATGCATCGGGCGGGCGAGGCGCTGTGGCGGTACACCGGTGAATTGTTCCAGCCGGTCGAGGGTGTGGACGTCAACTGGAAGGATTTGGAGACCAGTTGGCTGGAGTCCGTCTCCGCCGTCCTGCGCCGGGCGACCCTCGACGTGCCGGAAGGGCCGCGATCCGGGGCATGGACCGCGGGCGCCGGACGCCAGGGGCTGCATACGGAACCCTTCGGACGGATGCTCGCCGAGATGCAGCATCTGCACCGCAGCCACCCGGGGGCATCATGGTGACCAGAACGACGCCCTCCCAAGAGGCGGAGACGCTCCTCGAGGAGGAGCTGCGCAGGCTCGCCGGTTCCGTGCCGGACCCCGAGCTGCCGGTCCTCACCCTGGAGGAGCTGGGCGTGCTCCGCGCGGTCCATGTCCGTGGAGGCGGTGCGGTCGACGTCGAGCTGACGCCCACCTACACCGGCTGCCCGGCCGTTGAGGCCATGTCGGCGGACATCGAGAAGGTGCTGCTCGAGCACGGAGTGCCGGAGGTGACGGTCCAGACCGTGCTGTCCCCTGCCTGGACGACGGACGACATCTCGGACGAAGGACGCCGCAAGCTGAGGGAGTTCGGGATAGCACCGCCACGTACACAGCGGGCGACAGGACCGGTTCCGATATCGCTCGGCCCGACGCGGACAGCCGCGCACGCTCCCGGCGGGGTGGAAGACGCCCCACCGGATGCGGGCCTGGAGGCGGACCCCGTGCGCTGTCCGCACTGCGGCTCCGCCGACACCGAGCTGCTCAGCCGCTTCTCGTCCACGGCATGCAAGGCGCTGCGGCGCTGTCTGTCCTGCCGTGAACCATTCGACCACTTCAAGGAGTTGTGATGGCCCGGTTCCACACGCTCCCGGTGGCCGCGGTCGACCGGCTCACCGACGACTCCGTCGCCCTGACCTTCGCGGTGCCGCCGGAGCTGCGCGAGGAGTACCGGTACGCACCTGGCCAGCACCTGGCGCTGCGGCACACGGTCGATGGCACGGAGATACGGCGTACGTACTCGATCTGCTCGCCGGCGCCCGCCCCGGCGGAGGGCTCCGGTCCCCGGACGCTGCGGGTCGGGGTGCGGCTGGTCGAGGGCGGGGCCTTCTCGACGCACGCGCTCAAGGAGATCGGCGTGGGCGACGAGCTGGAGGTGATGACACCGGCCGGACGCTTCACGCTCGAACCGGCACCCGGGCTGTATGCGGCGGTGGTCGGCGGCAGTGGCATCACACCCGTGCTGTCGATCGTCACGACGCTGCTGGCTCGGGAGCCCGAGGCGCGGTTCTGCCTCATACGCAGCGACCGTACGTCCGCCTCGACGATGTTCCTCGAAGAGGTCGCCGATCTGAAGGACCGCTTTCCGGAGCGGTTCCAGCTGGTGACGGTGCTCTCCCGGGAGGAGCAGCAGGCCGGCCTGCCCTCCGGGCGGCTCGACCGGGAGCGGCTCACGGAGCTGCTGCCGGCACTGCTGCCGGTCGACGCGGTGGCGGGCTGGTTTCTGTGCGGGCCGTTCGGGCTTGTGCAAGGGGCGGAGCGGGCGTTGCGCGATCTCGGGGTGTCACGGAGCCGTATCCACGAGGAGATCTTCCACGTCGACGACGGGGCCGCACCGGCTGCCACCGTGCCGGCTCCCGCGCACAGCACGGTCACCGCGCGGCTCGACGGGCGCGCAGGCACCTGGCCCGTGCAGGACGGCGAGCCGCTCCTGGAGACGGTGCTGCGCAACCGCCCCGACGCGCCGTATGCCTGCCGCGGCGGGGTGTGCGGGACCTGCCGGGCGTTCCTGGTCTCCGGCGAGGTACGGATGGACCGCAACTTCGCGCTGGAACCGGAGGAGACGGAAGCGGGATATGTACTGGCGTGCCAGTCCCATCCGGCCACGGAGAGGGTGGAGTTGGACTTCGACCGGTGAGCTTCGCCCGGTCGAGTTTCGGCGGTGGTGAGCTTCGCTCGCCGGTGGCTCCGTTGTTGTCGCGCCGTTCCCTTTTCATAGAACCTGTTCTACCTTGACGCTCCGTCAGATCCATCGTCGGTCCATCAGCTCCGTCCGATGGATCAGGTACGTGGGAGGACAGGCTGTGGACTTCAGCTTCAGCGAGGAACAGCAGGCGGCCGCGGAGGCGGCGAAGGCGGTGTTCGCCGGGGTCGCACCGGACGGGGTGCCCTCACCCGCACTCACTGCGGGCGCCGTCGCGAACGACTTCGACCGGGCACTGTGGGCCAAGATCGCCGACGCCGACCTGCTGAGCCTGCTGCTCGACGCGCGCTACGGCGGGGCGGGTCTGGACGCCATCGCGCTGTGCCGGGTGCTGCGCGAGTCGGCGAAGGTGCTCGCGCGTGTGCCGCTGCTGGAGAGCAGTGCGGCGGCGCTGGCCGTGCAGACGTACGGCAGTGAGGAGTTGAAGGCGGAGCTGCTGGCGCGGGCAGGCCGGGGCGAAGTGGTGCTGACAGTCGCCGCGAACGGCCGTACCGGACACGACGGTGCCGAACAGGCCGTCACCGCACGCCGGGAAGGCGACGTGTGGGTGCTGGACGGGGTGCAGACAGCAGTGCCCTGGGTCTACAACGCGGACTTTGTCGTCGTACCCGCTCTGAGTACCGGTTCGGGCCGCGCCGTGCTCGCCCTCGTACCGCGCGGCCACGAAGGCGCCGTGCTCGCCGAGCAGATCTCCACGACGGGTGAGCGGCTCGGCGAACTCCGGCTGGACTCCGTACGCCTCGCCACCCGCGACGTCATCGACACCGACGGCGCCTGGGAATCGCTACGGGATCTGCTCGCCACCGGAACGTGTGCGCTGGCGCTCGGCCTCGGCGAGGGCGTTCTCGGGATGACGAGTGAATACACCAGCAAACGGGAGCAGTTCGGATTCCCGGTCGCCACGTTCCAGGCGGTGGCCGTGCAGGCCGCCGACCGCTATATCGACCTGCGCGCGATGGAGGCGACCCTCTGGCAGGCCGCCTGGCGGATCAGCACGGGGGCGGGCGGGGCGCTGCCCGCGTCCGGCGACATCGCCGTGGCCAAGATCTGGGCCTCCGAGGGCGTACGGCGCGTCGTACAGACCGCGCAGCATCTGCACGGAGGCTTCGGCGCCGACACCGACTACCCACTGCACCGCTACCACGCCTGGGCCAAGCACCTGGAGCTCTCCCTCGGCCCGTCGGCAGCCCATGAGGAGACGCTGGGCGATCTGCTGGCGGCGCATGCACTGGGGTGAGCGGCGGAGGCCAGCGCGTGGCCACTTTGCGGCTCCGCCCCGATGGGGATCCCCCGCTATGGGGCTCCCCCCGCGCGAGCGAAGCCGAGAGTGAGGGAGAAGCCGAGAGTGGGGGGCGGCCAGCCACGACGAACCCGCAGCTTCGACCGCCTCACCCAGCGGAGCGCTAGAGCACGAAGCCCGGCTGGCCCTTGTCGTCTACGACGGTGCGGCCGGTGGCGGCCCAGATCTGCATACCGCCGGCGACGTTCACCGCGTCGAGGCCCTGCTGGACGAGGTACATCGCGACCTGCGCGGAGCGACTGCCCGAGCGGCAGATCACATGGATCCTGCCGTCCTGTGGCGCCGCCTCGGTCAACTCGCCGTAGCGCGCCACGAATTCACTGATGGGGATGTGCAGCGCCCCCGCCGCGTGACCGGCCTGCCACTCGTCGTCCTCCCGGACGTCCAGCAGAAAGGCTCCGTCCGCGAGATCCCCGACCTCGACCGTGGGCACACCAGCTCCGAAATGCATACGCCCGACGCTACCCGACCCGCCCACCACCTGCGGCCGGGGCACCTCACGGGGAGCCACGCCCCGGTGAAGCCGACCGGCAGCCCGGTGCAGCTAGCCGAGCAACCCCGCCAGCTCCGCCTCGCGCTCGCTCACCTGAGTCAGCAGCTGCTCGGCGATCTCCTCCAGCAGCCGGTCGGGGTCGTCCGGGGCAAGCTTGAGCATCGCGCCGATCGCGCTCTCCTCCAGGTCACGGGCCACGAGGCTGAGCAGTTCCTTGCGCTCGGCGAGCCATTCGAGGCGGACGTAGAGCTCCTCGGCGCGGCTCGGGCGCCATTCCTTGGCTACGGGCCCGGCGGCCCACTCCTCGGACAGCTCCTGGAGCAGGGCCTCGTCCCCGCGGGCGTACGCGGCGTTGACCCGGGCGATGAACTCGTCGCGCCGCCGGCGCTCGGCGTCGTCCTGCGCCAGATCGGGGTGCGCCTTTCGGACCAGTTCCCGGTAGAGCTTGCGCGCCTCGTCGCTCGGACGCACGCGCTGCGGTGGCCGTACCGGCTGCTCGGTCAGCATGGCCGAGGCCTCCGGGGACAGCCCGTCCGAGTCGAGCCAGTCGTGGAACAGCTCCTCGACCCCCGGCATCGGCATGACCCTGGCCCGCGCCTCCTGCGCCTTGCGCATGTCCTCCGGGTCGCCGGTGCGGGCGGCCCGGGCCTCGGCGATCTGCGCTTCCAGTTCGTCGAGCCGCGCGTACATCGGCCCGAGCCTCTGGTGGTGCAACCGGGAGAAATTCTCCACCTCGATGCGGAAGGTCTCCACCGCGATCTCGTACTCGATCAACGCCTGCTCAGCCGCACGCACGGCCCGCTCCAGCCGCTCCTCGGGCCGCACCTGCTCTTCACGGGCACCCTCGCCGACGGAATCCTCACTCGTGGAATCCTCGGCGGAATCCCCACCGGCCGATGCCTCGTCCCCTGTCGGTGGAGCATCATCCGCCGACAGCGCCGCAGCCCCCTCCTCAGCAGGCGGCTCGGACTGGGACTGCTCAGCTTCCGGCGTCATCACCCACCCAGCCTAGGTTACGAGCCGACGGCCCACTCAAACTCCCAACTCCCCCACAACCCTCCCCACCTTCACAGCCCCCACCAGCTCCGCATGGTCCGCCTCGGTGCGGTCCGCGTAGGCCACCGAGAAGGACGCGATCGCCTCGTCCAGTTCCTCGCTCTTGCCGCAGTAGCCCGCGATCAGTCGGGGATCGGCGCTGTGGGCGTGGGCGCGGGCCAGCAGGGCGCCTGTCATGCGGGCGTAGTCGTCGATCTGGTCTGCGGCGAGGGCCGCAGGGTCGACGCTGCCCTTGCGGTTGCGGAACTGACGTACCTGGAAAGGCCTCCCGTCGACCGAGGTCCAGCCGAGCAGGATGTCGCTCACGACCTGCATGCGCTTCTGGCCGAGGACGACACGGCGGCCCTCGTGCTCGGTCTCCGGCACCGTCAGGCCCGCCGTCCTCAGGTGCGGCAGCAGGGCGGAGGGGCGGGTCTCCTTCACCTGGAGGACGAGAGGTTCGCCACGGTGGTCCAGCAGGAGCACCACGTACGAGCGCAGGCCCACGCTTCCCGTGCCGACCACGCGGAAAGCGACGTCGTGCACCGCGTATCGCCCGAGGAGCGGGAGGCGGTCCTCGGAGAGCGTGGTCAGGTACTGCTCCAGTGACGCCGCCACCCCGGCTGCCTCCGCGTCGGTAATGCGCCGCAGCACCGGAGGCGCGTCGACGAAGCGACGCCCGCCGCCCTCGACCGGCTCCGTCGACTTCGCGGCGAAGCGGCCGCTGGTGTTGGCCCGCGCCTTCTCCGAGACCCGCTCCAGGGTGCCCAGCAGGTCGTGGGCGTCGGTGTGCGAGACCAGTTCCTCGTCCGCGATGGCATTCCAGGCGTCCAGGGCCGGGAGTTTGGCGAGCAGCCGCATGGTGCGCCGGTACGAGCCGGTCGCGTAGTGCGCCGCCTTGCGGCAGGTGTCCTCGTCCGCTCCTGCCTCCCGGCCCGCGAGGACCAGCGAGGTCGCGAGCCGTTTGAGGTCCCATTCCCAGGGCCCGTGCACCGTCTCGTCGAAGTCGTTCAGATCGATGACGAGGCCACCGCGCGCGTCCGCGTAGAGGCCGAAGTTCGCCGCGTGCGCGTCCCCGCAGATCTGCGCTCCGACGCCCGTCATGGGCGTACGCGCCAGGTCGTACGCCATGAGTCCGGCGGAGCCGCGCAGAAAGGCGAAGGGGGTGGCCGCCATCCTGCCGACCCGTATCGCCGTGAGCTCGGGGATGCGGCCGCGGTTGGACTCCTCTACGGCGGTCACGGCGCCAGGCCGGTCCCCGTTCCCGCCCTGGGCGGCGTGTGCGGCCCGCGGCACCCGATCCCGCAGCGCCTTGCCCTCTTCCTTGGGGGACCCCTGAGCCGGCCACTGCGCGAAACCGCGCACCCCGGCAACCCTGGTCTGTCCCGCCTGCTCAGCCCGCGCTGCCGCCGCGCTACCGCTCTCGCTCACTTGGACCGCCTCCCCCGTGCACGAACATCAACTTGCCACGACGGTACCGCCGGGCGCCGAACCGCGTGAGTCCCTGTGGACAACTCCGCACCTGTGGAAAAACCCAGGTCTGCCCTGTGATTGTCCTCACCCGAGACGACCCGGCGCGACCCGAGCCGAACCCGAGGCGGCCCGGACCGCCCAGCCCGCGTCCGGACAACGCGAAAGCCCCGCAGGTCCAAGACCTGCGGGGCTTCATCTGTGGGGAACCGACGGAATTGTCTGACCAGGGGCTATGCCCGAGTCGCCGAAGATCGTTTCCCGCGGACATCAAGATCGTTTCCCAGTGCCCAGGACGGGCTCTAGTTCCGCAGTCATACGACTTTGAGGGACTGCCGCGTCATGTCGAACTCAACGACACCTCCGCCACGCTCGTTGAGGGTCCGCCAGACCTCGTAGCCGGTGAGGATCGCTTTTTCCCAATCGGCGATGCGATGACAGCTGACTTCAAGGTGCGCGACCATGCGATTGATGGTGTCGAGCAGCTCGTGGTCCAGGCGCTGCACGCCCGCCAGATAGTCATGATCAGCCGCATAGGCGAAGACAAGCGCGGAGATGCCCTCCTCAATAGCGATGGCCCGTCCGCCGTCTTCCGCCTCATCAACGGCCGGGTTACTGCGGCGCTTGCGCTTCATCAACGACCGCAGAACGGGTGACCAACCGAGCACTGCCGCATGAGCTAGGTGACAGGCGTCATGGAATCGATAGCCGTCTTGGATGTGGGACGCGTCCGTGAGGGGGTCACCGACTGACTGTCCCTCCAAGGTGACCATGCTGGCCGTTCGGCCATCGGGAAGGGTCTTGAGCTCGAAGATGAAACGGCCCTGGCGGGGCAGTTGCTCGTTCGCCGGATAGCCGACGTCAAGGATGATCTCCTCGCTCGCCGTGGGCTTCCAGCGGTCGGCATTCTTGCCAAGGCTCGCAATGGCGACGTCATCAAGATCGAGATCGAACTCTCGCGCGATCACAGCGAGATACCACAGGACGTCCCCGAGCTCCTCGCGCATCTGGGACTTCATCGTGCGGTGGGCAGCACCGTCCCGCAGGTACTTCTTGTAGACGGTGGCGACGGAGCCAGCTTCCCCGGCCAGGCCGAGGAGCGGGACGACGATTGCATCGCTCCCACGCTCTAAGACGTCATCTCATTTGGTGAGTCTGCGGTAGCAGATCAGGGTGCAGGCGATGCTTGTGAAGGCGAGGAAGTGGTCGGCCTTGCGTTCGTAGCGGCGGTGCAGACGTCGGCATCCGGCGAGCCAGGCCATGGTGCGTTCGATGGTCCAGCG
>NZ_JBICUR010000022.1:0-185111 GCF_043198355.1 Streptomyces sp. NPDC048825 | reverse complement strand
TATGCCCGTCGCGTAGGTTCTGTCTCAGGCCACCTGCGCCCTGTGGAAGCCGAAGGGCCGTATGCCCACCCTGCGACGGGCTGACGCACCGGCCCACGGCCCCGATCCACAGACCACCCAGGGGCGCGGGGAACTGCGCGAGCAACCACAACGCACCCGCAGCTTCAAACCGCGCCCCCAGCGGAGCGCTTAGGCCTCGCTCTGCCCGGCCGGCCTACGATGCCGGCCACGAGGCGCAGCCTCGTCGTCCGACGCGGAAACGGGCCCCCGGTGCCGCCCGCGGCCACCATCGTCCGGCTGGGACATCACCATCCGCGGGTCACGCGGATCGCTGCTCGCCAGCCGCGGGTCAGTAGCCGTGTTGCTTACGTCGTTCATGTAGAAATTCACCCCGTCAACAAGATCCTTCTTTGTAGCGCGGGCGAGTCTAGTGGGCGCTCTTTTGGCCGGTGAGGGGTGGTAGGGGCTACTCGACGGTCACTTCTTCGGCGGCCGCCCGACCGGCACGCGCGGCCTGCGCCAACCGCCGCCCGGCGAAGGCGCTCGACAGCTTCCGCACGGTGAACGGCGCCTGTTGCAGGGGCACGGGACGGGACGACGAGGCAAGCTCGTCGTCAGGTTCCGCGAGTTCCTCCATGGGGGCCACGGGACCTGAGGAGTCCGGGAAGTCCGGGAAATCCGAGGGCTCGGGGTACTCGGCGTACTCCGCAGAATGCGTGATCAACGACACCTCGTCCACGGCCTCCACGGCCTCCGCAGGCGCCGCCACCCGCGAAACCCCACACGGCAACGTCTCCGTCGCGTACGGCAACCGGAGGACCCCGTCCTTGGTCCACAACCCGGATCCCGTCAACCACCCTTCCGGCGCGGGCAGTTGATGGATCCATCGGTCAACGGGCCGCCACATCCCCAGCCAACTGCCCCCGCCCCCGCCCCCGCCGGCGATCCGCAGCGCCACCAAGCAGTACTCCGGCGTCAGCATCTGCCCCGGCTGGATCGCGAACGGCGTCACCGTGTGGTCCGCCAGCCGCAGCGAGTCCGGAAAGCGCACCGGAAGCGTGCTCCCCAACACGCCCCAGCCGAGCCGGTCCTGGCCCGGTGACGGCGCGTCCGAGCGGATCAGCAGCAGCCCGCTGTCGGCGTCCGCGAGCAGCAGCCGGTCGTTGCTCCTTTCGGCGATCTGGAGGAGCGGCGACACCTCGCCGTCGCGCTCCAGGTCGACCACCACCGTCTTGGTCCGGCCGCCCAACTCCCGGTCCAGGGCGAGCAGCCGGTCCCCGCCGGACAGCCACACCCCGCCCGAGCAGCGCCCCGGCACCTCGGCGAGCCGCTCGGGCCCGAAGGGGCCGCCCGCCACCAGCCACACGGTGGTGGAGCTCCGGCCCACGGCGACGGCGTACGCCCGAAGGCCGCCCGGCGCGGGTGGCAGCAACCGCAACTCCGTTGTCCCGTCCCGGCATTCCACCGCGCCGAGCGGTACCTCACCCGTCCCCGGCCCTGTGGGATACAGCAGAGAGAACGTGTGCCGCCCGTCCGGCACACGGTGGATGAGCACCCGCCCGTCCGCCATCGGCTGCACCTCCGTGCCGGGCTCCTCGGGCTGCTTGCCCGGCAGCGGTACGGCGTACGGCTCGGGGCCGTCCAGGGTCCAGCGCTCCGGGAACAAGGAGTCGCCGCGCGAGGCGAGGCGGGCCGCGTAGGACCCGTCGGCGCTGATCACGCATCCTGCCCGCGTGCCGTTCTCAGCGGCGGATTCGATGGCACAGGCCGTCATCGTCTGGGACACCTCCGGCCACGAAGGTAGTTTTCGTACGCACAGACGGGGCATCGACGGGCAGGCGCTTCACACAAATGGGTGGCCAACTGGCGATTCGCCTGAGGAAATCAGGGCGTGTGTGCTGGCCGGGACTCGACGGTTTAAGGTGAGGCTCACCTAAGTGCGGCCTGTGTGCCGCCCAAGACCGATCCTCTGAGTCCTGAGACTGATCCTTGGGGCCGAAACTGTGGAGTGTGTGCCTGATGTCCCTTCGACGACGCGGTGTTGCCGCCGTCGCCCTGACCATGGCCGCCGCGCTCTCGCTCGCGGCCTGCGGCTCCGGTGACGGCGACTCAGGCTCCGGAAAGTCCGACAACGGCAGTGGCAGCAAGTCCGTCGCTCAGGGCGGCGAGGACTTCGCGAAGGCGGCCGAGGACACGGCGAAGATGGGCACGACGGCGAAGGCCGGCGAGTTCCCGCGCACGATCAAGCACGCGAGGGGCGAGACGGAGCTGAAGGCGGAGCCGAAGCGGGTCGTCGTCCTGGACGTCGGTGAGCTCGACAACGTTGTGTCGCTGGGCGTCAAGCCCGTCGGCTACGCGCCCACCGAGGGCTCGGTCGCCATCCCCTCGTACCTGAAGAAGGACGCGGGCAGCCCCAAGGACGTCGGCACGATCAACTCCCTGAACCTGGAAGCGATCGCGAACCTCAAGCCCGATCTGATCCTCGGCAGCGAGCTGCGCGCCGCCAAGCTCTACCCGCAGCTCTCCCAGATCGCGCCCACCGTGTTCTCCATCCGTCCCGGCTTCACCTGGAAAAAGAACTACCTCCTCAACGCCGCCGCCCTCGACAAGACCGCCGAGGCGAAGGCAAAGCTCGACGCGTACGAGAAAAAGGCGAAGGCCCTCGGTGACGAACTGGGCGCCGACAAGCCGACCGTCACCATGCTGCGTTACATGCCGGGCATGATCCGCCTCTACGCGAAGGCGTCCTTCATCGGCACGCTCCTCGACGACGTCGGCATCCCGCGGCCCGAGAACCAGCAGATCAACGATCTCGCCGTGGAGATCAGCCCGGAGAAGATCGACGAGGCGGACGCCGACTGGGTCTTCACCGGCGTCTACGGCGACGCGAAGAAGACCGACCGCGCGAGCGCCGAGGACAACCCGCTCTGGAAGAAGCTCGGCGCGGTCGAGAACGGTCAGGCGAAGGACGTACCGGACGAGACCTGGTACCTCGGGCTCGGGGTCACCGCCGCGGACGAGGTACTGGACGACCTGCGCGGATACCTCGTGAAGTGACCCGGCGCCGACGGGGCACGCGAGAGAGGCGGGTAGCCTTTCTTACGTGCCCCGTCTGTCTGAAGTCATCGCCGCGCTCGAGTCTCTCTGGCCCCCCGAGAGGGCTGAGGCCTGGGACGCGGTCGGCACGGTCTGCGGCGACGTCGACAACCCAGCCGCCGAGGTCACGCGCGTACTGTTCGCCGTCGACCCGGTCCAGGAGATCGTGGACGAGGCGGTGAAGCTGGACGCCGACCTGCTGGTCACCCACCATCCGCTCTACCTGCGCGGTACGACGACGGTGGCCGCCTCGAACTTCAAGGGCCGCGTGGTCCACACCCTCATCAAGAACGACATCGCGCTGCACGTCGCCCACACGAACGCCGACCGGGCGGATCCCGGCGTCAGCGACGCCCTCGCCGGCGCGCTGGACCTCCGGGTCGTACGGCCCCTCGTGCCGGACCCGACCGACCCCGAGGGCCGCCGGGGCCTCGGCAGGGTCTGCGAGCTGGACCATCCGCTGACCGTCCGCGAACTCGCCGCGCGCGCCGCCGAACGGCTGCCCGCCACGGCGCAGGGCATCCGGGTCGCGGGCGACGAGGATGCGCTCGTACGGACCGTGGCGGTGAGCGGCGGATCCGGCGACAGCCTCTTCGACGATGTACGCGCCGCCGGTGTCGACGCCTTCCTGACCGCGGACCTGCGCCACCACCCGGCGGCAGAATTCATGGCGGCTCGCGCCCACAGTCCTCTCGCGCTGCTCGACGCGGCGCACTGGGCCACCGAGTGGCCCTGGTGCGAGCTGGCCGCCTCCCAGCTCGACGAGATTTCCGACCGGAACGGATGGGGACTTCGCGTCCACGTCTCGAAGACGGTCACCGACCCCTGGACGGCCCACGCGGCGTCCGCCCACCCGTCGCCCACCACCGACCTTCCAAGGAGCGCTTCGCGCGCCCCCTCCGATTCGAACACCCCTGGAGCCCCCAACTGAACGCCGCGCCCGCCGACCAGATCCGACTTCTCGACGTCCAGGCCCTCGACGTACGCCTTCAGCAGCTGGCGCACAAGCGGAAGTCGCTGCCCGAGCACGCCGAGATCGAGTCGCTGAACAAGGACCTCACCCAGCTGCGTGACCTGCTCGTCGCCGCGCAGACCGAGGAGAGCGACTGTGCCCGCGAGCAGACGAAGGCCGAGCAGGACGTCGACCAGGTGCGCCAGCGCGCCGCCCGCGACCAGCAGCGCCTGGACTCCGGCGCCGTCACGTCTCCCAAGGACCTGGAGAACCTCCAGCACGAGATCGCCTCCCTCGCCAAGCGGCAGGGTGACCTCGAGGACGTGGTCCTGGAGGTCATGGAGCGCCGCGAGTCCGCGCAGGAGCGGGTGGCCGAGCTGACCGGGCGGGAGGCCTCCGTCCAGGCGAAGGTCGACGACGCGATGAGCAGGCGGGACGCGGCCCAGGAGTCCCTGGACAGCGAGATCGCCACGGCGACGAAGGAGCGCGAGGTCATCGCGGGCTCGGTCCCCGCCGACCTGCTGAAGCTCTACGACAAGCTCCGCGCGCAACAGGGCGGCATCGGCGCGGCCCGCCTCTACCAGCGCCGCTGCGAGGGCTGCCGCCTGGAGCTCAACATCCACGAGGTGAACGAGGTGAAGGCGGCGGCCCCGGACGCGGTACTGCGCTGCGAGAACTGCCGGCGCATTCTGGTCCGTACCTCCGAGTCGGGGCTGTAGGGGCTGCGCGTTGAGTGAGCCGGTGCGGGCGGCGCAGAGCGTCGCCGCCGCCGCGCCTCCTGACCTCGGGGCGCCCATGAGCCTCGTACTGCTGCGGCACGGGGAGACGCCGCTGACGCCTCAGAAGCGGTTCTCCGGGAGCGGGGGGAGCGATCCGGGGCTGTCGGAAGTAGGGCGGGGGCAGGCCGAGCGGGTGGCCGAGGCGCTCGATGGGCGGGGGAGCGTGGGGGAGATCGTTTCGTCGCCCCTTGCCCGGTGTCGGGAGACCGCGGGGATCGTGGGAGCGCGGCTCGGCCTTGACGTGCGTATCGAGGACGGGCTCCGTGAGACCGACTTCGGGGCGTGGGAAGGGCTGACCTTCGGGGAGGCGCGGGAGCGGTATCCGGAGGACCTGAACGCGTGGCTGGGCTCGCCGGACGCCGAACCCACCGGCGGCGGCGAGAGCTTCGCGGCAGTGGCCGAACGCGTGGCCGCCGCCCGGGACAAGCTGCTCGCCGCCCACCCCGGCCGTACCGTGCTCGTCGTCTCCCACGTCACGCCCATCAAGACCCTCGTACGGCTGGCCCTCGGCGCCCCGCCCGAGTCCCTGTTCCGCATGGAGCTGTCGGCCGCCTCCCTCTCGGAGGTGGCGTACTACGCGGACGGCAACGCGAGCCTGCGCCTGCTCAACGAGACGTCCCATCTGCGCTGAGCGCCGCCGCCTCGCGGGCCAGCTCTTCGATCCGCGCCCAGTCCTTCGCGGCGATGGCATCCTCCGGGAGCATCCAAGTCCCGCCCACACAGCCGACGTTGGGCAGTGCCAGATAGTCGGGAGCCGACGCGAGCCCGATCCCGCCCGTCGGGCAGAACCGTGCCTGCGGCAACGGCCCGGCAAGGGACTTCAGATAGGCCGTTCCGCCCGCCGCCTGAGCCGGGAAGAACTTCATCTCCCGCACCCCGCGCTCAAGGAGCGCCACCACCTCCGACGTGGTCGACACCCCCGGCAGGAACGGCACCCCCGACCCCCGCATCGCCTCCAGCAGTACGTCCGTCCAGCCCGGGCTCACCAGAAACCGCGCCCCGGCCGCCACCGACTCCTTCACCTGCTCCGGCGTAAGCATCGTCCCCGCCCCGACCACCGCGTCCGGCACCTCACCGGCGATCGCCCGGATCGCGTCCAACGCCGCCGGGGTCCGCAGCGTCACCTCGATCGCGGGCAGGCCGCCTGCGACGAGCGCCCGCGCGAGGGGAACGGCGTCGGCGGCGTCGCTGACGACGACCACGGGGATGACGGGCGCGAGGTCCAGCAGGGACGACGGCATGGGGAGGGAAGGCGATGCCGAGGGCGAGGGCGCATGCGGAGTCATGTTCTCCATGCTGCCCGCGGAAGGCAGCATGCGCAATGAACGTTGCGCATACTGCAATGGTGCGCGAAGGTGTCAGTGAACCTCATCCACCAGCACATCCAGCGCCCACGCCGTCCCCGACCGCCCCGGCGCCTGAGCCTCCACCACATACCCGAGGTCCCGCAGCGCCTCCACCAGCTCCGCAGGCCCCTTCGGCGCGGCCCCGGCCAGCAGCAGGCTCCGTACGATCCGGCCCTTCGTCGCCTTGTTGAAGTGGCTGACCACCTTCCGGGTCGGCGCGTGCAGCACCCGCACACTCGCCGTACGCCCTGCCACCTCCCCCTTCGGCTTCCACGCCGCCGCGTACGCGGAGGAGCGCAGATCGAGCACGAGCCCGTTCCCGGCGGCCTCGGGAAGGACGGCGGCCATCGGCGTACGCCAGTGCGCGCCCAACGCCCCGAGCCCCGGCAGCTTCACGCCCATCGAGCAGCGGTACGAGGGAATCCGGTCCGTCACGCGGACCGCGCCCCACAGCCCCGAGAAGACGAGCAGCGAACGCGCCGCCCGCCGCTTGGCCGCCGCGTCGAGCGAGGCCAGGTCAAGGGCGTCGTACAGCACCCCCGTGTAGATCTCCCCGGCGGGCCGCGCCCCCGCGGTCCGCAACGCCGCGTTCTTGGCGACCTCGCCCCGCAGCCCCTCGCTCAGCCCGAGCACCTCACGCGCCTTCTCCTCATCGCCCGCACACAGCTCGACCAACTCGTCGAGGACCGCCCGCCGCGCCTCGGCAAGCCCCGGCAGCGACAACGACTCCGGCTTCAGCGGCGCGCCCCGCCCGGAGGGAGCCTTTCCTTCGGACGGCGGCAGCAGCACGAGCACGGTGGTTCTCCTTCAATGCGTACGAGGGGCAGGCGCCAGCGTACGCATCTCGCGTATCGCCTGAACGAGTACGTCCGGTTCGTCGGCATGGAAGCGGACCAGGCGTACGCCCCTGGGGCGGCCGAGGAAGGTGAAGTGCCGTACGGGTTCGGTCAGTTCGAGGGTGATCGTGGTCTGCGAGCCGATGGCCAGGTCGAGCTCGCCCTCGCGCTTCTCATGTGTGTAGCGCGTCTCGCGACGTATGGACGCGATGAGGTCCAAGGGGACGCGGAGGTCCATGTGGGCGGCTCGGCGGATGCGCAACGCGGTGTCGTCCAGGACGTGCGGGCGGCTCACGGAGGCCGCGTGCATGCCGACGACTTGGAGCACGCCGTAGAGGTCGAGGACGAGTACGGGCCGCTCGATGGCGGGCCAGGGGCGCAGGAGCACCGCCATGGCGATCGTCTCGAGCACACACACGAAGGCGAACCCGAACATGACCGCGCCCTGGCCCCGCACGTATCCGAAGGTCCGCCCGCTCCGGGCGCCGTGCGGACGCCGGGCCATCCAGAGGGCGATGCTCACGAGCAGCCGCAGCTCGTGCGCGGTCAGACGCCGCACGAGCCCGACGGCCTTCACCGGGCACCGCCTGCGTGGCGCTGCACGAGGAGCCGCATCGTGCGCCGGATCGCCTCCGCCTGCGCAGGCGCGAAGTCGTCGAGGAAGGCCCGCATGAAGCTGTGCTCCTCGCCCGCGTTCCCGATGCCCAGCCCGTCGAGAGCCGAGTCCGGCAGGCAGGAGGCGAGCAGTTCGGCGGCCTCGTCCACGCGGGGGTCGCCCGGGTCGGCGTCCATGAGCGCGTCGAGCAGCGCGTACGCCTCGTGCGCCCGGTCCACCGCACCCGGTTCGCCGGCAAAGCTGCCCAGCGCGGACAGCAGCCGCTCCCGCTCCTCCGGGGGCGCGGCGGTGTCCAGCAGGGCGATGATCTCGCGGTCCTTGGCGGCCATGGGGGACTCGGGCCGCCCCTTGGAACCCCGGTCCAAGTCACCGAAGAGCGCGGCCAGTTCGGGGGACACCGGCCCCTCGACGGGCAACCGCCCCGCCTCGGCATCGGCCAGCAGCGCCCGAAGCCGAGCCCGCCGCTCCCGGATGGCCTGCTCCTGCCGCGCGAGGTCGTCATCAAGCTCGGCAAGCACCTCGGCGAGGTCGCGCCCCGCATCCTCCGCGAGCACGTCCCGCACCTCGGCGAGCCCGAGCCCCAGCTCGGTCAGCCGCCGGATCCGGGCCAGCACGACGGCGTGCCGCAGCCCGTAGTCGCGGTACCCGTTGGGGCGCCGCTCGGGTTCGGGCAGCAGCCCGAGGTGGTGATAGTGCCGCAGGGTCCGCGTGGTGACGCCGACAGCCGCGGCCAGCTCTCCGATTCGCATGCAGTCAGTAGAAACGTTGACGTTGCGGCGGGGTCAAGGGGCGGCGTCAGTGCCTCCCCCTGATCGAGGGAAGGTCTTCCGATCCCGTGGCGGTTGTACTGCGATGCCTCAGCCTGGTGATCATCGGGCATAGAGACAGCCCGCACGGGTGTTGCACCGAGTGTGCGAGGCGAGACAGCGACCAGCCGTGAACAGGCAGTCTGGACCAGGGCAACCCTGGGCCGGACCGACCGTCCGCTCGATCTCCTCACCGCCCGCTTCGACCGCCACCGCTACGCGCCCCACGCCCACGAGGAGTTCACCGTCGGCGTCTGCGTCGGCGGTGAGGAGGTCATCGACTACCGAGGTGGCCGGATCCGCACCGGCCCCGGCTCGATCGTCGTCCTCGCGCCCGGCGAGACCCACACCGGCGGCCCGGCCGCGTCCGACGGCTACGCCTACCGGGCCCTGTACGCAGACCCCACCCTCCTCACCGAAGGCACGCGAAGCGTCCCGCACTTCCGCGAGCCCCTCCTCGACGACCCCGAACTGGCCACGGCCCTGCGCCTCGCGCACACCGAACTCAGCTCCTGCCCCGACCAGTTGGAGGCCGAGTCCCGTATCCCGTGGCTGCTCACGGCCCTCGCCCGCCGCCACTCCACGGCCCGCCCGGTGTGCGACAGGATCCCCGGCGCGAGCCGCATAGCCCACGTCGTACGCGACCGTCTCGCCGACGAACTCCTGGCCCCACCCTCCCTCGCCGACCTGGCCACCGACCTGGGCCTGTCCCGGTACCAACTCCTCCGCGCCTTCCGTACGACCATGGGTCTGCCCCCGTATGCCTGGCTCGCCCAGCACCGGGTGACCCGGGCCCGGGGCCTGCTGGAGTCGGGCCACCGCCCCGCCGAGGCCGCCGCACTCGTCGGCTTCGCGGACCAGGCGCATCTGACGCGCTGGTTCCGGCGGGTGCTGGGGGTGACCCCGGCGGCGTACCGCAACAGCGTTGAGCGCAACAGCGTTCAAGACGTACGCCGTTGACCCGGCCGAGACTGCGCGCATGACTGCACGCGGCTGGGTTCTGTTCTCCCTGATGGGATTGCTCTGGGGCATCCCCTACCTGATGATCAAAGTGGCCGTGGACGGTGGTGTGTCTCCGTCCATGGTGGTGTTCGCGCGCTGTGCGCTGGGCGCCGCGATCCTGCTGCCCTTCGCTGTACGGCAGGGTGGGCTGATCACCGTCGTCCGGGCCCACTGGCGCCCGATGCTGGCCTTCGCGTGCATCGAGATCATCGGCCCCTGGTGGACGCTCACGGACGCCGAACGCCATCTGTCCAGCTCGACGGCGGGCCTGCTGATCGCGGGAGTACCCATCGTGGGCGTCGTACTGGCACGCTTCTTCGGCGACACGGAGAGGCTGGGCGTCCACCGGATGACGGGCCTGGCGCTGGGCCTGGGCGGAGTGGCGGTCCTCACGGCCCCGCACTTGACGGGCGGCAACGCCCGCTCTCTCGCGGAAATGGGGGTCACGGTCGTCGGCTACGCGACCGCGCCGCTGATCATGGCCCGCCACCTCAAGCAGGTCTCCACGCTCCAGCTGATCGCCCCGTGCCTGCTGCTCGCGGCAGTCGTGTACGCCCCCGCGGCGGCGGTGACGCGGCCGTCTGAGCTCCCCTCGCCCTCGGTCCTGGCCTCACTCACGGGCCTCGGCGTCATCTGCACGGCACTCGCCTTCGTCGTCTTCGTGGAGCTGATCCGCGAGGCGGGCCCGACCCGGGCAGTGGTCTTCACATACGTCAATCCGGCGGTGGCGGTGGCGGCGGGCGTGCTGTTCCTGGACGAACAGCTGACAGCCGGGGTCGCGGTGTCCTTCACCCTGATCCTGCTGGGCTCCCTCCTGGCCACGGTTTCGGGACGGGCTTCGGGACCGGGATCGGAATCGGGGTCGGCTGCCGGACCCGCCTCCGCACCGGCCGCCGGTCCGGGGCGGGCCGCCCGCCCGGTACCATGGTCGACACGGCAGACGAGCCGGGCGGACGGTCGCGTGGAGGTCCCTGTGGACCTCCCCGAGGAACGTCCGGGCTCCACAGGGCAGGGTGGTGGCTAACGGCCACCCGGGGTGACCCGCGGGACAGTGCCACAGAAAGCAAACCGCCGAGAGCTCCGGCTTTCGGTAAGGGTGAAACGGTGGTGTAAGAGACCACCAGCGCCTGAGGTGACTCAGGCGGCTAGGTAAACCCCACCCGGAGCAAGGTCAAGAGGAGCCGCCTCTTCGAAAGAAGAGCAGCTCTGCGCGGACGTCCGAGGGCTGCCCGCCCGAGTCCGCGGGTAGACCGCACGAGGCCGGCGGCAACGCCGGTCCTAGATGGATGACCGTCTCCCCGGCCGCCGCGAGGCGACCGGGCGACAGAACCCGGCGTATAGCCCGACTCGTCTGCCTTTTAAGGCTCTGGCCTGGGGGTTTACTCGGGTCAGGGCCATACTTTGTTCGTAACGGAGCCGACCGGGGCGGCGAGAACTGGGGACGTGTAAGCCGGAAGCTGGAGCTGGCGCGCTACCATCCCCTTGAGCCTGGCTCGGTGTGGTGGCAGGTGGTACGGGGGAGTGGATGACATTCGCACAATCAAGGCGGGCAGATTTCCCGTCTTCGGCGCGATCGCCTCGGCTGGCGATTCTGCGCCCTGACAATGGCTTACTTCGTCTGCTCGATGCCGACCACACCAAGGAAAGGTCCTACTCCCAACCCTGCCGTGACTGGCCCGAGGTCAAGTCACACCTCGCGATCCTGCTTGCTCCTGCCGACCAGCAGGGTGACGAAGGTGGCGGGGAGCAACCGGAGCGGATCTGGGGGCTGGGTATTGTGCGCCCTGCTCATGAGACCGACCGGGACCGGAAGGTCGTCGTCACCCGTGCGCGAAGCCTTCGAGGCCTGGTGCCTGTCTCAGGGCTCTGGTGCGCCGGCGGCGAGCGGGACACCGCACTCTCCAAGTCGTTACCGGAAAGCGGTCCTGTCACGGTCGGCGCAGACACCGTGTTCGCCAATCTCCGGCGGATCTCCCCTGATGTCGAGGCCGAAGTCCAGAGGCTGATGCCTCTCCTCGACGACGCCGAAGGCTGGAGCGAGAGGGAACTCCGCTGGCGTGATGAGCGTGACGCTCTTCTGCTCTTCGCCAAGATAGCGGGGTTGGGCCGGAGCGACTTCTCGGAGGTACGTCTCTGGGACAGGACAGCCGCCCAGGCAGCCTTTATCAGCGGGCTTGTCGGGACTCCGGTTCAGCCGATGCTCGACGACATCCGCGGGCAGGCAGCGACGAGGTTCAGCGGCATCGGTGAGACCGTCGTCCAAGCGTTCGCGAGTCGCGGAGGTAACCGAAGCTATGACTTCGAGGCCACCTCGATAACCGATCAGTCGGTGGTGGACGGTCGGGAGGGCTCCCTCGACGCCTACTACTACCACGTCGACACTCGGACGCTTGTCATCCTGCGCTACGTGCGTCCCGGCCCGCACGGGCTCTTCTCGCCTGACGCCCGGCACAGTCTGGACGAGTTCCACAGCCGTGTTCACCGCCTGCCGAGACGCGACCGGCCGAGCGCCGATGATTACAGCTTGCTGGACGACCCTCTCTTTCTCCGCATTCATGAGCCGGAGCCCTTCACCGCCGCTCTGCACCGGACGAGCTCCGGTGCGATCTACCCCTACGACCAGGTCGCCGCAGCGATCTCGGCCGCGGTTGAACCCGGTCTCCCAGGCCCTTCCGTGGGCGCGCTCACCCGCCACCTGGTACCGACCCACTTCGCCCAGCTGGTGCGCGACGGTTGGTTCGGCGCGACCGGGGTGCCCTTCGAAGTGGCCTTGGACTGGGTGGAGGCCACGATCGACACGGCTGGTGTTGCTTTGGTGGTCGTGGACTTCAGCCTCCGGCAGCGTGGCAACGGCTCAGGGGCCGAGGCGTGGGCCTAGGCCATCAACAAGACACCACCAGTGGGAAGGTAACCATCCATGGCCACCTCGGGGGCGGACACACCTCGCCAGGTCACGCAGGTGCGCGAGCAACTGCACGAGACATTCGACGGGGTGATAGACGACAGCGACATCGCCCACTTCCGAGGCGACAACTACGAACAGCGTTTCCTCTCCCGCGCCCTCGCAGCCCTCGCGGTACGACGTGTGGCCAAATGCAGCGTGGCCGAGGCGGCCCGGTTCGTCACGGACGGCATCGCGGACCAGGGAATGGACGCCATCGCCCCCCTGCCGGAGAGCGGGCAGGCTCTGTTGGTCCAAGCGAAGTGGAGCGACAAGGGCACGGCGACCTTCGACGTGGGCGCCGCCAAGGCGATGGTGGACGGCCTGAACCGTATTGAGAACGAGTTGTACGACCAGTTCAACCAGCGTGCCGGCGCGCTCGCCCTGGAGGCCAGGCCGTTCATCGTCAACGAGAGAGCCACTCTGGTCATCGCGCTGATGGGCACTGTGGAGCCCTCTCCACCCGCACGCGAGGTTCTCGACAACGCTCTCGACGAGTTCAACAAGCACGGCGCCCGCATGAGCGTCGAAGTGCTGTACGCCGCAGACTTCCATAACCAGATCCACGCGGATCTCCGGCCGGAGCCGATCTGCCTGGACGTACGCCTTGACGACTGGTACCAGCAGAAGGGACCACTCAAGGCCTATCAGGGCACGGTCTCCGCCGAGAGCGTCGCCGAGTGGTACGAGACGCACGGTACCGGCCTGTTCGAGCAGAATCTCCGGGCCCCGCTCGGGACCACCGTCACCAATGCGGAGATCGGTCAGACCCTTACGTCCGATCCCACAAGATTCTGGCACCTGAACAACGGCATCACCATGATCTGCGACTCGCTCACGGCGAAAAACGACAGCGCCAAGGCACCGCAGAGCAAGCCGACCACTCTCACCGTGACGGGGGCGAGCATCGTCAACGGCGCTCAGACGGTACGTGCTGTCGCCAGGGCCATGCACGACGACGGTGAGGCCGCGGCCAACGCCACCCTGAGCATCAAGGTCATCAACACGCATGAAGACCGGGAATTCGGCGTCCAGGTCTCGCAGGCGGCGAACCGGCAGAACGCCATCGAGCAGCGCGATCACATCGCGCTGGAACCCGTGCACCAGGCGATCAAGGCCAACCTGCGCGCCGAACTGCGCAAGCAGTACGTGATCAAGCGCGGCGAGCCGGTCGCCGCGCCCGAGACCGGTTGTTCACTGGACGAACTCGCTCTCGCACTCGCGTGCCTGCACCCGGATGCGGAACAGGCCGCCCGGGCCGCCAGTTCGACGGAGAACCTCTGGGAGCAGGGCCCCAAGGGCAGCCACACCCTGCTGTTCAAACGCGAGCCCTCTCCCCAGAAGGTGTGGCGCTCCGTGCTCACGCTGCGCGCGGCACGGAGCGCGGTCTACGAACTGGGCAGTGGTCAGAACAGCCGCGAGGCTGCGACCACCGAGCATGGTGGCTTTCTCGTCACCCACCTGCTCTTTCAGCATCTCGGCGCCACGAGTATCGATGACCCCGACTTCGACTGGGACAGCGAGGTCCTGGAGAAGATTCCCGCCCTCGTACCGGATCTGGTGCGTCGGCTGACGCACCAGATCGTCACTCGTTACGGGCCACGTCCCCAAATCAGGACCGCCTTCCAGACCGCGGAGACGTGCCGGGAGCTCGCGAAGCATGTCCTCGGCGACCTGGCCGATGGCGTCGCCGTTCCCGCACCTCCCGTGAAGGAGCGCAAGCCGCGTCGTCCGAACACCGTGCCGCTCCTGGTCGACCGCCGTGTCATCAAGGACGGATCCCCCCTTCGGTACGTGGCTCAGACCGAGCCCGAGCGTGACGCCATGGAAGAGTGGCTCGCCGAAGACGAAAGCCGACGCCAGGCGACCTGGGTCAATCACCGGACCAAGCCGATCCTGTGGGCGTACGACGAGCAGCAGTACTCGCCGTCCGGGCTGGTGTCGAAGATGTGGGCGGACGCCGAGTGGGACGAGCGACCCGTGGCCAACCAGGGAACGGCTCGCTGGTTCCAGTCGGATGACCTGAGCCTGTGGGATCTGGCTCAGCGCATCCACATTGAAGAGGGCGAGGCTGAGGACGAGGCCTGACGGCGTGTGCCCCACACCGGCAGGACGTCAGTAAGGGCGTGGTCCCTCCGGGTCGCGCAGCCGGGCGAGGAGATCAGCGATCTCGCGGGTCTCCTCATGGTCCTCGCCGAGGAGGACGCACATGTCCTCGTGGAGGGCGTCGAGGACCCCCTCGGCCTCGGTGCGGCGGCCCTCGGAGAAGAGGAGCACACCGATACTGCGGCGCAGGTCGAGAGCGGTTTCGGAGGCGTCCCCGGCCGCGTCGGACACGACTTCCAGGACCTCCTGGAACTCCCGCAGGGCGACGGTGGCCTGACCTAGGTTGGCCCGGCAGTGGGCGGCGTGCCGACGGCATTCCAGCGTGCTTTCATCGGCCGGTCCCGCCGTACGGGCGTAGACGGCGGCCAGAGCATCGAACTCCGGCAATGCACGCCGGAAGTCTTCGCCGGCCATGAGGACCGCCGCTCGCTGCCGCCGCAGACCGAGCACACGGGGGTTGAGTGCGCCGAGGGCGGTGGCCGCCGTGGCGATCGCCGCCTTGAGGACGTCCGCGGCCTGGGCAAACCGCCCGCTCTCGGCAAGGTCCGCGGACCGGGCGTAGGCGTCCCGGATCGCCTCCCGCAGCGCGGTGTCGACACGCCCGGCGACCGCCGCGGGACCCGTCGGCTCCGGTGAGGGCGCTGGCGCCGTGGTCCGCCGGAGGGGTGCGTTCGGCTGCCGGTAGACCCCCGTCGGGTCGGGTACTGCAGAAGGGGAGCCGCCGTGGGTGAGGGCCACGGGTTCGGCTGCCGATCCCGGCTGCGGCAGGTGCGGCGACAGGCGCTCGTACACCGCGTACGCGTCGGCGGGACGCTGCTCGGGCACCTTGGCCAGCAGGTCCAGGGTCAGCGCCTCCAGGTCCTCCGGCACCTCGGGCCGCAGGGTGCGCAACGGCTTCGGCGACACGTTCATGTGCTGGTGCAGGAGCTGGTAGTCGTTGTCGCCGCTGAAGACCGGCTCTCCGGCGAGGAGTTCGTGCAGCACGCAGCCAAGCGCGTAGAGGTCGCTCAGCGGTGTGATCTGCGCGCAGTCGATCTGCTCGGGCGGCATGTAACGGCTGGTGCCGATCCGGCTGTTGGTGGCCGTGAGCCGGGTGACATCCGTGCGCAGCAGCTTCGCGATGCCGAAATCCAGCACCTTGACCGTGCCGTCAGCGGCGATCAGGACGTTGTCCGGCTTCAGATCGCGGTGCACGACTGGGATGGCGTGCGCGTACGACAGGACGGTGCAGATCTGCGCCGCGATTGACGCGCCCCAGCTCACCGGGAGCAGCGCCGCCGTCCCGTCCTCCGCGCCTGCCAGCACCCTGCGCAGGGAGATCCCGCGCACGTACTCCATCACCAGGTACAGCCGGTCGTACGACGCCTCGTCGAGTACCGCGTCGAACACCTGCGGCACCCCGTGATGCCCGATCCGAGCGGTGACGCGCGCTTCGCGTTCGAAGCGGCGGGCGAACTCCTCTGCCTGCGCGGGCGATGCGACGACGTCGGGCCGGATGAGCTTGACCGCGATCTCCCGGTCGAGAACGGCGTCGTAGCCCCGCCAGACCGTGCCCATGCCGCCGGACTCGATCTCCTCGATCAGCTCATAGCGGCCCTGCTCGCCGATTCTCCTTGCCTGTGACACGCGTTGCGCCCCCGTCGTCCTGATGCCACGTCAGTCGATTGCTGTACACGGTACCTATTGGCGGGGCGCGCGGCAGGGGTTACACCAGGTGGTCGGCCTTGCCGGCCTTGATGTCGGTGATGAGGGTGCGCAGCGCTTCGAGGGAGTCGGTGAGGTATCGATCCTCTTGGCCGTTGACGGCTATGTAGCCGTTGCCGTCGGCGTCGGTGCCGAGGCGGAAGCAGTTGCTCGCGTCCTGGCAGAAGGGGGCTTCCCAGCTGATGTCAGACATGACCAGCTCTCCTAAAGGCTCTGGGAAATGGTGTGCATGAGATCGAGGGTCTCCTCAGGCTTGAGCGCGATCCTTTGCATCTCGTCGAGTTGCAGACGGTACTTGCACAAATGGGCGCCCGAATAAAGGAATTCTCCTGCCGTCGTGCGATCCAGTTGCACCGTGTCGAGCGGGGGCATCTGGCCGAGGGCGTACAGGATCGCCTGGCCCGAACCGGGGAACGCCCCCGCGGAGAAGGGGATGGCCTGGATTGTGACGTTGTCACGGTCTGCGGCTGCCATCAGGTGACCAAGTTGGTTTCGTAGCACCGCGCGTCCACCGACTTCGATCCGTAGGGCGGCTTCGTGGATGATCAGCACGTAGTCCGGAGCCCCTGGCCGGTCGATGACCTGGTGTCTTTGCACGCGGTGGGCGACTCTTGCGTCGAACTCCTCGGGGGGGCAGCGGCGGGATGGCAGCCTGGAAGAGAGCGCGCGCGTATGCCTCGGTCTGCAACTGTCCCGGCATGTGCGTCATCGTGCTGACACGCAAGCCCTGGGCGTGCCACTCCAACTCGGCGATGTCCAAGAATGTCGTGGGCAGGAGGTCGCGATACGCCTCCCACCAGCCGATCGTGCGGTCGCCACACATGGCGACCAGTGCATCCACCAGGGCCTGGTCAGTGCATTCATACCGGAAGGCAATGCGCCGGACACGCTCCGGGCTGACGCCGTGGCGTCCCGCCTCGGTGCTGGTGATTACGGTCCGCTTCGTGTCCAGCAGCACGGCGGCCTGTTCGGTGGACAGTCCCGCCCCTTCCCGTAGCTTGCGAAGCTCTGCGCCCAGACGCTGCTGGCGTGCGGTCGGATTGCTCCTCGGCGGCATACGTTCCCTCTCGTCGCGTGCGGCTCAGTTTGCCGCGAAGCGAAGTTCCTTCCAACGGACCTTCGGGATTTGGTAGCACATGTACCCCCGATGTCCTACCGTGAGTATCGCGCACGCTACACACCGCAATGCCGGAAGTGCACCGCGCGAGCATGCCCGTCCGCCCTGGGACCGGTGCGCCCGCGACCAGGGCGGTAGGCCACCGGCGACCCAAAACACCTCACACAGTCGTGGAGTTCGCCATGCCCGAGATCCCCCTCGTCCCTGCCCACTGGCGTTTCCCTGCCCATCCCGCCTCCGTACGGCGGGCCAGGCACGCCGTCGCCGAATCGCTGCCGCACGTCCTCCGCCCCCAGCTCGGCGACGACCTCGGCCTGTTGACCTCCGAGCTGGTCACCAACGCCATCCGCCACGGCGCGTGCCGGGAGGATGAGGACCTCATCGAACTCGTCCTGTGGCCCGCCGACGGACACTACTGGCTCGCCGTCTCCGACCCGGGTAGCGGCAAACCCGAGCTGGCTCGCCCGGACACGGACTCCGAAAGCGGCCGGGGTCTGATTATCGTCGAGAGCCTCGCCACCGCATGGACCGTCCGGCCCCGCCCCACGCGCGGGACGTCTGTGGTCGCGGGCCTCTCTTTCCACCAGGGCGGTTGACCCGGCGGAGTGGTCGGCCGGAAGGCCAGGCGGGTCAGGCCGCCTCGTCGTCGATGTTCTCCTCCCGGCGGATCATCCGCCAGGCCGCCCGGCGCGCACTCTGGTTGAGCGACTGCTTAAAGCTGTCGTCGTGGCTGAAGTACTGCCGTCCCATGTCGGCGATGGTGTCGATGTGTTCGGCCATCTTGTCCTCGAAGACCTCGTCGAAGACGAGACCGAAGTTCTCCTCGTCGTTGACGGCGGCGGCGCGGACCTTCGGGTCCGCCTTCGCCTCCGAGAACGGTGTGATCACGTCCTGATCTGTGAAGTCGGTGCCGAACTTGTCGTTGAACTTCTCGATCAGCTCCGACAGCAGCGACTTCTCCTGCTCCTTGGCACCGCCCCCACCTTCACCGAAGCCGCGCAGCTCCGCCGCTCCCTCGGCGGTCAGCGCGAGGTCGTGCTCGCCGGTCTTCTGGATCCGCAGGTGGCTGAGGTCGACGTCTCCTATGTCCACGCCGCCGTCTCCGCGTCGCGGCAGGCGGTTGAGCAGGTGGCGGCCGTAGAGGTAGAGGCATTCGAGGTCGGCGTCGCGGTAGGGCACGATCTGCGAGAGGAAGCCGTACTTCCGTACGTAGTCGTTGAGATCTGCGCGGAACTGCTCGGCGGCCTCGGCGGCTTCCTCCTCGGGGTCACCCGCCTCGTCCTTGCGGTCCAGCAGTTCGGTGAACCGATTGACGGCGGGGTCCAGATGCCGGTACAGCTCCGCGTGGAGCTTCTCCCAGCGGGCCGCCGAGCCTGCCGCATTCTCCTCGGCCGCCAGATAGGCATCCGCGAACTCCTGCATCTCCTCCTCGACGAGAATGTCGGGCTGCATGACCTGGCTCTGCGCGGTGTAGAGGAGATTGGGGTCGGAGGGAAGAGTGTTCGCCTCCTCGAAGTACGGGCGGAAGGACTCCTTGATGTCCTCGGCGTCGTTGACGAAGTCCAGTACGGCAAGGTCCGCCTGCGACTTGCGGTCGGCCGTGCGGTTCAGACGGGAGAGGGTCTGGACGGCGCTGATGCCCGCGAGCTTCTTGTTCACGTACATCGTGGTGAGCAGCGGCTGGTCGAAGCCGGTCTGGTACTTCTCGGCGACGACCAGGATGCGGTACTCGCGCTGAGTCGCCGTCCCGCCGGTGCGCACGGCCTTGTCGTCCTTGCGTGTGTACGCGAACGCCTTTGGCAGCGCGGACTCGGCGAGGCCGCCGTTCTCCTTCGGCTCGGTGGTCTCCTCGCCGTCGTACGTCAGGCTGCCGGAGAACGCGACCAGGACGCCGGGGTCGGCGTATGCGTTGTCGCCGACGTACTTCCTGATGGCACGGGCCATCTGCACGGCGCTGTGCCGGGAGGCCGTCACCACCATGGCCTTGGCACGCCCGCCGAGCCGGCCGGCGGTGTGCGTGCGGAAATGCTCGACGATCACCTGCGCCTGCTGTGACACGGTGGAGTCGTGCGTGAGTGCATACCGGGCGAGCAGGGGATTCGCCTTGGACGGGTCCACCTCGCGCTCGGCCGGGTTCTTGTTCACCAGCTTCCAGTACGTGTCGTAAGTGACGTAGGTGCACAGGGGGTCGAGGATGAAGCCTTCCTCGATGGCCTGGCGCATCGAGTATGTGTGGAAGGGGACGTACGCCGCTTTGCCGTTGACGGTGTCCAGGGTGCCGAAGAGTTCGAGGGTCTTGGCCTTAGGGGTGGCCGTGAACGCGAAGTAGGACAGGTTTGATGCCTTGCTGCGCTGGGTGGCCTTGCGGATGAGTCTGGCTTCGGTGGTGGCTGCCGCCGCTTCGAGCTCGGTTGCCCCGGCTTCGTCGGAGTCCGAGTCCAGGCCCAAGTCACGCAGCGCCGCGCGTACGGCCGTGGCCGCGTCGCCGGACTGCGAGGAGTGCGCCTCGTCCACGATGATCGCGAAGTTGTGGCCCTGGATCTCGGTGGGGTTGCGGCGCAGGTAGTCGATGAGGGCCGGGAAGGTGTGCAGCGTGACCGTGATGATCTTCCCGGTCTCGCGGGACAGTGCCTTGGCGAGCTGGTCGGACTTCGCGCCGTGCTTCTCGTCGATCTTCACCACCAGACCGGCGGTCTTCTCGAAACTGCCCACGGTCTCGCGGAGCTGGGCGTCGAGATTGCGGCGGTCGGTGATGATCACGACCTTGTCGAAGACGGGCGCGCCGGGCTTGAGTCCGGCGGCCAGGGCATCGGGGTCGACCTCGGCTGGATCGGTGGGCGTATGCAGCGACGACAGGCGGTGGGCCAGCCACCCGATGGTGTTCGACTTGCCGGAGCCGGCGGAGGCCATGCCGAGGTAGTTGTGACCGGCGCCGTGACGGGCCGCGTGGCCGGCGAGCTTCTTGACGATGTCCCACTGGTGGTAGCGGGGAAAGATCAGCTTCTTGCGCGTCCGCCCGTCCGGGCCCTTCTCCTTGCTGAGGTGCACGAACCGCTCGATCAGGTCCAGCCAGGTGTCCCGCTCCCAGATCTGTTCCCAGAGGTACGAGGTCGCGTACGTCCCGGGGACGGTGGGCGCAGGATTCCCGGCACCGCCGGGCTTCCCCGGGCCCTCCGATCCGGTGTTGAACGGTAGGAACCGCGTCAGCTTGCCGCGTAGTTCGGGCGCGACGTAGACCACGTCCGTGTCCACGGCGAAGTTCGCGATGACGCGGCGCGCGAAGAGCAGCTCAGTGGGGTCCCGCTTGAGTCGGTACTGCTCCTTGGCGTGCTCCGCCCCCTGCCGTGTGAGGGCGTTCTTCAACTCGGCGGTCGCCAGCGGGATTCCGTTGAGAAACAGGGTGAGGTCCAGCTCGTTGCCCTTGTCCGCCTGCTTCGCCGCGTACTGCAACTCCTTGACGAAGGTCAGCCGGTTCGCCCGATAGTCGTCCAGGACAGCGTCCGATGCGACGAGCGACGGCTTGAAGTACGCGAGCCTGATCAGGACTCCGTGGTCCTTCACGCCCTTGCGGAGTACGTCCAGCACACCGTCGGTTCCGATCGCCTGGTCGACGCGCTTAGCGAACCCGGCCTGGGCGGCGTTGGCATCCTCGCCGTAGAGGGCGATCAGTTCGGCCCAGTCATCGGCTTGGGTCTTGCCGATGAACTCGAAGAGCTGGGCGGTGTCCAGACCGAGTTGGGGTTGGTAGTGCGACCGGCTTCCTTCGCGCCAACCGCGCTCCAACAGGGCGGCGACTATGGCGTTTCCGAATGCTGCTTCGTCGTGGACGGACATGAACGGCTATTCCCCCCGTTTTCCGGTGACCAGATAGGTGATGTCGCGGCAGAACTTGTCAAAGTGTGATCGCCGGCAGGTGAAACTCTAGAGCGATCGTGCAGGAGGTTGCAGGTTCAGGGACCCGACGCAGCACCTCCCTCCACCCGCCGCGCACAGCCACGGCCTCGTCCGGGCCATCCGCGAGCGCGTCGCGGACAAAGCGCAGGGCGTCGAGGAAGTTCGACTTGCCTGCGGCGTTCAGTCCGAGCAGGGCGGTGAACCGGCCGAGAGCCACGTCGCAATGAGCGATGGACTTGTAGTTTTCGACTCGGACACGGGTGATGAACGGCATCGGGCGGGGAGGCGCGGCGGGATTCATGGCGCGATCATTCATCGATCCCACGTCCGCTGGCCGTGGAGACGTCGATCTGACCGGTGACGGCGGCGGTGATCAGGGCTTGGCGGCGCTCGGCGAGCAGTGCCTCCTGCGCCTTGAACTTCCCCAGTAGTTGGTCAATGGTGCCGACTTTCCTGTCGAGAGATTTGACGACGGCATCTTGTTGAGAGCGAGAGAGTGATGGCACAGGGAGTTGCTTCATGGCGCCTACGTTGAAATGTGACTGAATGCTGCCGACGGCGTGTTCGGAAACGCGTTCACTCGCGTAGTCGGAGTTCAGTACGTACTCTAGAAACGTCGGTGAAAGCTTATCTCCGGGGCGAACCAAGATCAGGTCAATACAATTGGCCCCGTCCAGAGAAGCGGGGACTACTGCTGTTGAGCCAGCTTGACCAGTCCGCACTACAACGACGTCACCAGCCCGCAGTCGTGACTTCCGGTTTTCCGTATGACCTTCTTCGCTGATGTGTACCAGGTCTTCGGTAGTGATCTCGCCTGGCTGCACGTTGAGTCCCCTGAGTGCAGGTACGCCACCATTTTCCACGTACCACTTGGCTGGTGTAATGACGATTCCGACCGTGATTTCCTCCGTCAGGTATTTTAGAGGCGTCAATCCGTGTACTGATGCCCTGCCGTCAAAGCCGAGTTCGGCGTCGATGATCCTGTTGCGCTTCAACGCAAGCAGATTCTTCATCCGGCGTCGCTTAGCGGCAACTGCATCGATGCGAGCGGTCTCGGCATCGAGAAAGTCGGCGATGCGGCGCTGTTCTTCTGGGCTCGGTGCGAGTACTGGCACCTGGGCAAGCGCGCTAGATGAAAGTTCTAGAAACGTCGTGCCAAGTCCCTGCGCCTGAAGGCCTTCTTTTGCTGATTCTAGTTGATACCCGAAGAAGCGGGAATCTACATCGGCTGTGGGTACAAGAGCGCGGCAGCCCTGATTAAAGGCCATAGGCACCTCGCTGATGGCGACGTAGCCGATAGGAGCGCGTGTCGACAGTAGGATGGCCCCCTTGGGCGCGACGGTCGACCCGGTATCCACCCCTCTGCGGGTAAGACTCCGGCGAGTCGTTCTGAGGGGGCTGAATGTCTCCCCGAAGTCGGCCGGTGTGGCCCAAGGAATGTTGCCCCCCCAGTTCTCGGCATCGGGAGTGGGTGTGCCCCCGTTGACGATCCTGAACAAGCGGCGAAGAGGCAGGACCCTTGACGTCATTCCGTTACCTCACCCAGCAGCGCCTGGATCTCGTTCTCCAGAGCCTTCAGCTCCGCGTCGATCTCGGCCAGCGGCCGTGGTGGCTTGTACGCGTAGAAATGCCGCGTGAACGGGATCTCGTACCCGATCTTCGTCTTGCTGTGGTCGATCCACGCGTCCGGGACATGCGGCAGAACCTCGCGGCGCAGGTACTCCTTCACGTCCTCCTCCAGCGGCACGTTCTCGTAGTCCCGCATCTCCGGATCCGGCTCAGGCTCGCCCTTGATGCGCTGGACCTCGCCCTCCGGGTCGCGGACGCCGACCGCCTCCCGTAGCGCCTTGCCGAACGGCGCACCCGTCGGCCACAGCAGGCCGGCCGCGACGACCGCATCCTTCAAGTCGATCCACGCATCGGACTTCGTCGTCCATGACTTGCCGACCAGCGGGCGCAGCGCCTCCGCGAAGGCCTCCGCGTCCGTGGCCCGTGCGATCGGCTTGGACGCGGTGACCGCCGCCAGCGTCTCCTCCGTCACCTCGAAGCGGAGCTTCAGCGGCCGTTCGACGGTGATCCGGTGGTACCCGAAGTCCCGGTTGCGGAAGACCTTGATCTTCCCAGCCCGGTCGGCCAGGTCATGGCCGCCGCCCTTCTTCGCCGCGTCGACGACCGCCAGCGCCTCCGTGTAGAGCCTCGTGATCTCGGAGATGTGCTGCTCGCCCAGTTCCTTGCGCTTGTCGCCGAGCGACTTCCGCATCTTGCGCCAGTAGTCGCGCGCGTCCAGCAGGACGACCTTGCCACGCCGGTCCCTGGCCTTGCGGTTGCTGAGCACCCAGAAGTACGTGGAGATGCCGGTGTTGTAGAAGAGCTGGTCGGGGAGGGCGACGATGCCCTCCAGCCAGTCCTTCTCCAGGATCCACTGCCGGATCCTGGACTCACCCGACTCCGCCGCCCCCGTGAACAGCGGGGAGCCGTTGAAGACGATCGCGATGCGGCTGCCGCCCGCCCCCGACGCGTCCACCGGCTTCATTTTCGAGATCATGTGCTGGAGGAAGAGCAACGACCCGTCGTTGATGCGTGGCAGGCCGGCTCCGAAGCGCCCGCTCTCACCGAGGCGTTCGTGTTCGTCCTCGACGGTGTCCTTGACCTTCTTCCACTCCACGCCGAACGGCGGGTTGGCCAGCAGGTAGTCGAAGGTAGTGGGCTTGTCCTTGCCCCCCCTGGAGTCGTCGCTGCTGAAGCCGTCGTCGCTGAAGGAGTTGCCGAACTTGATGTTCTCCGGGTCCTGACCCTTGATCATCATGTCCGACCGGCAGATCGCCCAGGACTCGGGGTTGAGTTCCTGACCGAAGACCTTGACCGTGGCGTCCGGGTTGAGAGCGGTGATGCGCTCCTCGGCCGCGCTGAGCATGCCGCCGGTGCCGCAGGCCGGGTCCATGACCGTACGGACGGTGCCCGGCAGGGCCAGCGCGTCGCCGTCCGGTGCGACGAGCAGATTGACCATTAGCCGGATGACTTCCCGGGGCGTGAAGTGCTCACCGGCCGTCTCGTTGGACTGCTCTGCGAAGCGCCGGATCAGCTCCTCGAAGACGTAGCCCATCTGGTGGTTGGTGACGATTTCGATCGGCTTGCCGTCCTCGCCGAGCACGACATTGCCGTCTGCGTCCCTCTCCACCGGCCGCAGGTCGAGGTCGGCGAACCGCCCGACCACCTGGTACAGCAGGTCCGCCGCGTCCAGCCGCTTGATCTGCTGGGCGAAGTCGTACCGTTCCAGGACCTCCCGCGCGTTGGGGGAGAAGGCGCCGTAGTACTCGTTGAGGTACTTCGCCGCGTGGGAGGCGTCGCCTGCGATGGCCTTCAGCGTGTAGGTGCTTGTGTTGTAGAAGCTGTGGCCGGACGCCTTGCGTAGGAAGCGGTCGGGGTTGATGTCCTGGTTCTCGTAGCGGGCGGCGACCTCCAGGACCTTGTCCTTGGTCGGGGCGAGGACACACTCCAGGCGCCGCAGCACGGTGAACGGCAGGATCACCTTGCCGTAGTCGGACTGCTTGTAGTCGCCGCGCAGGAGGTCGGCGACCGACCACGCATGGTTCGCCAGTTCCGTGTGCTTACTGCTGTTCAACGCTGTCCTTCCGGAGTTTCGCCGTCCCCGAGGGACGGAGAGGTCAAGTCTGGCCCTTCGCGGTGCCGGGCCGCAGGTTTCACGCCGATCCGTGCGGCAACAGCGCGCCGCCGGTGAGTCCGGTGCTGAGGAGACGTGTGACGTCCCCGGCGGCCTGGTCGGCACGGCGGGCGGCGGTACGCAGCTCGTGCAGGCGGCGGAACGCGGCGCCGTAGCGCTGCTGTTCGGCGAGTGGGAGCAAGGGGACACGTAGTCGTCGAGGGTCCACTCGAACGATCGATGTGCCGGTCGCTGCGGCGTTGACGTTCTGTTCCGCTGAGAGGAAGCCGGCCAGGAACCAGGAGTCGAGCCGACGTTGATCCGGGCGGAAGAGCAGCAGATGGGGTCCGAGGAAGCAGCCTGTCTCGCTCGGCTCGACGACCCGGGCCACGGCGCTACGCCCCACGCGGAGCGTCTCTGTGAGTAGCACGTCACTTCCCTGGATCAAAGGGAGGGCGGCGCCGGTGGGAAGGTCCGCTTCCGTTCCGGAGGCGGGTCGGTTCTTCACGACGTCGGTTGCCGTGAGCGTCGGTCGTCCGCCGAGTTCTGGTTCGGGTTGCGGTAGCGGTTCGCCGCTACGAGTCCGGCGGCCTGCGGGCGCGGTGCGAAGCAAACTGAGAGCGCCGCCACGCAGAAGATCTGCGACCGTCGCTGTGCGCCAGTCGCGGGGGTGGGCGTCGGCCGGTGGCCAGTCGCCTTCGGCGCTGAGGCCGGTCAGGTCCCTTGCGGCTTGGTGGAGTTGGTCGTAAAGCTTCGTTGCCTTCTGGGCCAGTAGGGCGGGGTGCAGAGTTTGCCGGGAAGCTGTGCGGATGTGGCGGGCCGGGGTCAGGTCCACGGACTCGTTTAGGAGGTCGGTGATGGGTACAGCGCTGGCAATGCCCGGAGCTCCGGTGAAGCCGTCCTGGTCGGCGAGGTACGGCCGCCACGCCGAGAGTACGGTGTCGTCGATGGTGGCCCAGTCGAGATCCCGGTTCTCGGAAGCGGCGGCATCGACGAGCAGAACCGTCCCCGGAGCTTCAGCCTGCGGATCGGGCCGTTCGAGCACCCACAGGTGCAGGCCGATGTGGAGCGGAGTGGCCGCGCCCTGGGGAAGCGAGACGACCGCGCGGAGGGCTCCGTCACGTACGAGCTGCGCCCGGATGCGCCGGCCGGCGGTGCGTTCCGCGACGGCGGGCGGCATGAGGAGCACGGCACGGCCGCCGGGCGCGAGGTGGGCCAGGGAGTGCTGGACCCAGGCAAGTTCGGGCTCGCCCTTGGGCGGCACGCCGTAGGCCCAGCGTTGGTCGTATGCCAGATCCTCGTGCCCCCAGTCACGGACTCCGTACGGAGGATTGCACAGGACGGCGTCCGTGGTTAGGCCCTTGAAGGCGTCGGAGCGCAGACTGTCCCCGGTGCGTACGGAGATCGCCGCCTCGGGGGTGCTCAGCCGGAGTCGCACGGCGGCCTGAGCGGCCTGTGCGACCAGGATGTCCTGGCCGTGCAGTTCGGTCGCCCCTGCGGATGCCGCCGCGGCGAGTAGCGATCCGGTGCCGCACGCGGGGTCCAGAACGCTCGCGGGGAAGTCGCCCGTGCTGTCGGTCAGAAGTCGGGCCATGAGGTCGGCCAAGGGTCGCGGCGTGAGGTAGGTGCCGGTGCCCCCCGTGTCCTCCAGCAGGCGTTCGGCCAGGACATCCGTCGCAGCCTCGGCGCCATCCGTGACGACGCACTGCAACAAGGCCCTCAGCGGCCCGGCTGCCTCGGGGGCGTATGCGGCCTCCTCGCTTCCCGGGATGTCCTGGGCTCCGTCGTCCGCAGCTGACCGGACCCATCGCAGCAGTGCGTCGTCACGCAGTTCGGGAAGGGCTTCGCGCTGTCTCCGGTCCAGCCGGGTAGCCGCGAGCACCACAGGGAGCAGGTGCAGGGCCAGTTCGCCGTCGCCGGGGTGGGTGCGCAGCGCGGTGCGAAGCCGGTCCGCCGGTGTGTCCTCGGGGAGTTGGCCACGGGCGGAGAGCCAGGCGCGTACGGCGTCGAGGTCGTAGGTGGGGCTGGTGTCCGTGCCTCCCGCAGGGGCGGGGAAGTCCGGATGCCGACGACGCCAGTTGCTCACCGTGGCGCGGGTGACTCCGGCTAGCCGGGAGATGTCGGCGGCGGTCACGAGGGCACTGGCCTGCTGGTTCATGGGCTCCTGCCGGGTGACGTGGGGGCGAGCGCGCTGGACAGCTTCACTCTATACCGACGCCCAACCGATGTGAAGTGTTTGACAGTGCTTTCAGTTGTCGTTCTACTGGTTGTGCTTTCACTCGGTTTCCCGGCTTCCCCGGGTGTCCCGGGCTTCCCCCTGCCCACAACATGTCGATTCGAATGGAGCGGCACCATGGCCACCAGTACTTCCGGCACGTCCAAGCGCACCCTGTACCGACTTACGGGTGTCGCTCCCACGGTCGACGCGATGTTCGACGTCCTCGACCCGGCTCGGCTCGAAGCCGTTGACGCGGAACTGCACTTCCCGGAGGAGCGGTTGGGCGTTCCGGCGCTGCTGGTCACCGGCAGCTTCGAGCAGCCGGTCGCGAACTGGTGCGGTGAGATCAATCGCATGACCGGGTGCGAGGTGTCGCGGCCCGTGAACCGGTCGGCCGGGCTGCTGATGCTCGTGGTCGACGGCGAGGTGTATGCCATCGGCTACGACCAGGGCTTCCGCCTGGTGCCCGACCGGGTCAAGGACCGGCGGTTCGGGCTGAGTTTCGTGATCCGCAGGGTGGACCCCGCCCAGATCCGGGACATGGTCTCCCATACGCCGGGCGGGGGCCGGACCGACATCACCCTCGTGCCCAGTGGCGCTCCGGTCTGGAGCCTGGGTGTCCAGGAGCACGCGCAGATCGTGCGGCGGCTGGGCGGTCGGCTGGACGGGATACAGCTGACGATCGCTCAGGACGACCGTACGAAGATCTCCAGCGTCGAGGGCGGTACCGGGCTGCGGATGCGCCTCGGTATCGACGCCGCGGACCTGGTCGCGGACATCCGGGCCATCTCCCGTGTCCTTCGGGACGAGGCCCCGGCTCCGGAACTGGAGTTCGTCGAGCACATCGTCCCGGTCAAGGACGCCGACCTCGTCACGCGGCTGGAGGAGCAGCTCGACGACATGCTGGGCGACGTGCCGGACGGACGTATCGCAGTCGCCGTCCCGTCCGATCACTGGGACGACTACGGCGCCGCCCAGGCATTCGCCACCAAGGTGCACAGCCTGGAGGCGCGCCTCACCGACGACTTCAGCCTGGAGTACGTCCTCAACCGGGCCCGCGTGCAGAGGTCGGGAACACGCTTCGCCGCGCTTCGGGACGGCACCGTCACCCTCTACGCGCACACCCGGGCGGAGAAGGGTGACGTCATCTGGACGTCGAGCGTGCTGCGGTGGATCGAGGCGGAGGTAGCGCTCGGTGCCCGCCGGTTCTTCCTACTGGACGGGCAGTGGTACGAGATCGGTGAGGCGTACCTGGAGACGATCCGTTCGCAGGTGGAGCGGCTCATCACCGACACGCCCTCGGTCGACCTTCCGGCCTGGGTGCTCGGGGACAAGGAGCGGGACTACAACGAGTCGGTGCCCGACCTGCGGCCCGGGTACGTCTGCTTCGACCGTGACAACGTCCGGACCGCGTTGCACCGGGGCAACGGCGTGGAGATCTGCGACCTGCTGAGCCCGGACGACGTCCTGGTCATGGTGAAGCGGGCCAAGGGCTCCGACGCGCTGAGCCATCTGTTCGGTCAGGCCGTGGTCGCCGTGCAGACCCTGCTGCACTCGCCGGAGGCCATGGACGGGTTCGCTCGCAAGGTGGCTACGGCCCGACCTGGCAGGGGGCTGGCGGAAGGCTTCCGGCCTTCGAAGGTTACTTTCGCGATCCTGCTGAAAAACGGAACCGACCTCACCGCCGACACGCTCTTCCCGTTTTCGCAGGTCACCCTCGTGCAGACGGCCAAGATCCTTGAGGCGTGGGGCGTCGCAGTCGAGGTCACCGGGATCCAGGCTGCGACGGTGACTCCGAGCCGGGCGGGAATCCGCCACATGGCCGCGTAGCGGGCCCGTCTAACACGTCCATGGGTAACTAAGATCACCCGTACCAATTGCGGACCGACGGGCTTTCCCCTACGCGAGGACCTACCCCCCACCCGCACGAGTCACTTGTCCCCTGGGGGGGACCACCTCGTGTCCATGCTCCTGCTGAGGCTCCGCTCCGCCCAGCCGTTGATGGGCTCGCGGTTCACGTAACCACCGTCGGGTTCGCTGCAGTATGCGAAGGCGGCCGAATGGAGTCGGACCCGGGCGCCTTCGAGCGCATCGAGCAGACCGTCTGACCCCAATAGTGACGAAGACCCCGTCCGGACCGCTGCAGGGCGCGATGTCGTCTTACGTAGCCAACAAGGTAGCCACACAAGCGCACTCCCTACGCGTTTGCACAGGTCATAGCGCTGCGATGGCACTCCCCGGCGTGCAGCCCGACTCGTCTGGCGTTTCATATTTTTGCAGGTCAAAGCTCTGCTTCAGATCCGCTGATGCGCCTACCAGTGGGCGCTCGCGTCACGCAGCGGAACCCCAGGCCTCCATCAGCTGCGCGGGCTCGTACGCCGCCGCGAGTCCGTCCACCGTGACCCCGGAGCGGGACACCGCGATCAGCGGAGTGTCCTCGTCGGCACCGGGTACGGCCAGGGCGTCCCGGGCCAGCGCTGCCAGGGCCCGGCGGTCGAAGGAGCCGCGCTCGTGCCACTTGATCGAGCCGACAAACCCGATCTCGCGCGCGGGCGACCGGTCTGCCCCCACCAAGTCCACTTCGGGATTGTTCGTACGAGGCCACCAGCCGCCCACTTCCCGCACCTGCGGCCAGGTGTCGTCGGGGAGCAGCCGGGCCAGGGACTCCCTCACGACGGGTTCGATCGCCCGCCCGCGCCATGCGGTCCATCCGCGTTCGATGGCATCGACGACGATCCGGCTGCGCCCTCGCTCGATCTCCGGGATCCCCTGCTCCAGGAAGGCGAGCCAGAAACGGAGGTAGGGATCAGCGACCCGGTAACGGCGGTCGCGGTCTCCGGGGCGGGCGGAGAGAGGGCTGTCGACGGCGACGAGTCGTTTGTCGGCGAGAGTGCGCAGGGCGGGGTTCAGCGAACCGGGCGGGAGCGGCCGGTCGGCAGCCCCGGCTTTCGCGGCGATCGTCCCGAAGGTCCGCTCACCGCTGCCGATCACGGAGAGCACGTGCCTGGCTTGGAGGGCAGTGGGGAACTCGGCGGCCAGGGCCCGCTCGGCGGAGACGAGGAGGGACGAGGTGGGGTCGTCGAGGGCGCGGGCGAGGAAGTCGGTGCGGCTCTCGCCTTCCTGCCACTCCTGGCAGATGAGCGGGAGGCCGCCGGTGATCAGATGGGCGTCGAAGGCCTCCGCGGCCGGGAGCCCGGTCATCGCCATGACCTCGGAGGGGGAGAGAGGTGCGAGGACCATCTCGACCCCTCGCTGGTGGAAGGGGCGGCCATAGGCGGAGAGCTGTTCCATCATCGCCAGGTCACTGCCGATGAGGATGAGCAGTACGGGTTTCCGGCTCAGTACCCGGTCCCACACGGTCTGCAGGGTGCCCTCCAGGACCGGGTCGCCTTCGAGCATCCAGGGCAGCTCGTCGAGTACGACGATGCTGGGGGTGTCGTCCGGGAGTACCGCCGCGAGCTGACGCAGGGCGGTGTCCCATTCGGCGACGGTGGTGACGCCGGTGAGGAGGGTGGTGTCGGGCAGTGAGGAGTTCCGGACCTCGGTGAGGAAACGGGCGCGTTCGCGGTGCGCGTCTTCGCCTCGGGTGGCCTGGTGCACGACGTACGGCACCTGGGCGCGTTCACAGAAGAGGTCCACCAGCCGTGACTTCCCGACCCGGCGTCGGCCGCGGAGCAGCAGGGCCCGGCCGCGCTGGTCGCCGCGGCCCTCGCGCACCCAGGCGAGGTGGCGGTTCAGCGCGGTCAGCTCGGATTTGCGGCCTACGAAGCCTGGCATCGATCACCTTTCGAAGTTGCTCATCTTGAGCATACTCAAGTGAACCATAGTATGGAGAATACGAGTAGTGGAACAATTGCTATCTGTGACGAGGGAGGGGGTGCCCAGCAGCATGGAGAGCAGGCGGAGGCAGGTCGGTGATGCCGCGCAGCCGTGGTGCCGGGCGCACCCGGCGTGCATCGTGACGTCAAGCCCGGCAACGTCATGCTCGGCGCCGAGGGCCGTGTGGTGCTCACCGACTTCGCCGGGCCGGCGTCCGCATGAGCGGTCGGTTTTTGCCGACTTCCTCCGGAGTGTCAGTGGGGGTCCGTACGCTCGGCGGTGTGAAGGGGGACGAATTGCACGAAGAGCTGCCCGATGATCTGCCGGACGAGGGGAGCGGCACCGACGCCTGGCAGCGGCTGAGCGCGTACGCGTACCTCAGTGCACCCGAGCGCCTGGAGTACGTCGCGGTGATGCGGGTGTTCTGCGGCACGCTGCTCGCGGACTTGGCCGTTCCCGACGTGCTCGCCAAGCTGGCACAGTCGGGCGACCCGGGCACACCGAGTAAGCAGGGCAACCCGGTCGGTCCGGCGGCGGCGCTCGACGCGGAGACACTCACCGCCCGGCTGGAACAGCTCGTGCGCTGGGGCGATCTACTGCGCAGCACGCACACCGTCACGGCGAGCAGCATCGCCGAGTACCAGCGCTCCCGGTCCCGCTACCAGCTGTCCAAGCTGGGGGAGCGCGTGCAGCGCGATGCGGACGAGGTGCTCGCCGGAGCGGACGCCGCGCGCGAGGTCAGCAGTGAGCTGCTCACGCTTGTCGACCGGGGCCTGCGCGACATCGCCGCCATGGCCGCCGCGCCGGGCGGCGCGGATCCACAGCAGGCGCTGGAGCGGATCAGCACGCTCTTCGTGCAGTTCGCCGAATTCGCCGAGTCGGTACGGGACTTCTACGCCTACTTGGGCCAGGTGCTCGCCCGCTACGACCTCGACGGAGCCGAGTACCAGGGGTTCAAGGAGCTGCTGCTCGACTACGTGGAGGCGATCACTGAAGACGTGTCCTTCCGCGCACCGCGCATCGCCGCACACCTGCGGGCGATCTGGCCCCACCTGCCCGCACTGCTGAGCCGCATCGACGCACACGCGGCAGGCCTTGGAGCACTGTCCGGAGCGCTCTCCGACGCGTTGCCGAAGACGCGCGTGCAGCGCAGCCGGGGACGGGACCTGGCCGACTGGGAGGGGCTGCGCGACTGGTTCGCCGACAGCGACGGGCACGGCAGCCAGGTGGACCAGCTCCGGGACGCCACCCTGCGCGCCCTGCAGTCGCTGCTCGCCAACGCCAAGCGGATGCTGCGCTCGGCGTCCGGGGAGATGTCCCGCCGCAAGGACCTGCTCAGGCTCGCGGCCTGGTTCGACGCCGCCGAGACCGAGGAGGCCCACGACATCGCGGTCGCCGCCTTCGGGCTGTACGGAGCGCGGCATATGGGGGTGGCGCCGGATCCCGACCAGACCGTACCGGCGTACGTGAGCTGGTGGACCGGACCCGTCGTGGACGTTCCGGTGGCGTTGCGCGAGCGCGGCAGCCGGGCCCCGCGCGGGCGGTCCGCGGCGGTGGAGGATCATGGCGTGCAGAAGTGCCGCCTCATGGAGCAGGCACGCGAGCAGGCCGCCGCCCGCCAGGCCGCGGCCGCCGAACTGCGCAGCGCCTCCGGCCGGTTCGACCAGGTCAGGTTGGGCTCCGCCGCCATGCGCCTGCTGCTGGAACTCCTCACCGCCGCCCTCGGCAACGCCCAGCTACACAAGGGCGATAAGGACGATAAGGGCGACGGGGGCGACAGTGACTTTCTGCTCGACGGCGCGCAGGCCGGCGACGCCGACCTGGGCATCAAGCTCACCGCGTGGCGCACTCCGGGCACGCACACACTCCTGCGTTCCGTGGACGGTGACCTGACCGCGGACGACCTCACCCTGGTCGTCGAGAGCATGGTCGCCGACAGCGCCTTGGCGCCCGCCGCCGAGGAGGCGAGCGCCTGATGGCCCTGCCCTCCGCGCACGACGTGGCACTCGCCGCCGAACGTCGCACCGCCGCCCGCCTGCTGCTGGCCCACCCCCTGGTCACCAGCAACGGCCCGCACAGCGACACCTTCCCGCTGATCCGGCGCCACGCCGACTGGCTCGCCCAGCGCTTCCAGCAGGTGTTCGGCTACCGGCTCCTCGTCGAGGCGTCGTACGCCCGCCTGTTCAAGGCGGGTCTCGGCCCCGGATCCGGTCACCGTCTGGAGCGGCCGTCCACCGGCACACCGTTCACCCCGCGGACGTACGCCTACTTGGCTCTCGCGCTCTCGGTCCTCGTCACCGCCCCGGAACAGCTCTTGCTCTCCCAACTCGTCGCCGACCTGAGGGCCGCGGCCGTGGACGCCGGGGTCGAGGTCAGCGACACCGGGCGGCAGGCGGAGCGTCGCACGCTCGCCGCCGCGCTGCGGCAACTCGTCGACTGGGGTGTCCTCGCGGAGACCGAGGGGCACGTCTCGGCCGTCGCCGAGGAGCGGGGCGGCGAGGCGCTGCTGACCGTGGACCGCGAGATCGCCCGCTCGGTCGTCGCCGGGCCGCTGGCCCAGAGCCGCGACGGAGCGGATCTCGTACGCCGCGCGGCCGACCCCGGTTTCGGCGGCCCGCGTACGTACGTCCGCAGGCGCCTCGTCGAAACCCCCGTCGTCCACCTCGACGACCTCACCGGCGCCGAGCGCGAATGGCTGCGGACCCGGCAGCGGCGCGAGTCCCAGGCCTTCTCCGAACTGCTGGGCCTTGAGGCCGAGATCCGTGCTGAGGGCATCGCCCTGGTCGACCCGGACGGCGAACTCACCGACCTGCACCTGCCCGGCACCGGCACGGTGGCCCAGGCCGCGCTGCTGCTGGTGGGGCGGCTGGTCGACCGATTGCACCCGGAGGATCCGGGCCACCCCGCGGTCGGCGGACGGCTGGTCATCGGCGTCCCCGTCCCGGACGGGCTGCTGCCAGAACTGCTCGACGAGCTGATCGAGGAGTACGGCCGGCGCAGCAACTGGCGGCGCGGCTTCCTGGAGGACCGGGACGGGCTGCTCGCCGCTGTCCTCGACCTCCTGGTCCGCATGCGTCTGATGGCGCCCGCCGGCCCGGTGCGCGCCGACGGCCACGGCCTGCCCGAGGGGTACGAGGACGCCGCACCCGACGGCCGGTCCGTCACGGACGTCTCGGACGCCCGAGGGCAGGACGGTACGGGCGGCTGGGTGCTGCTTGCCGCGGCCGCACGGTTCGCCACCAAGGTGGCCCTCAAGTCCCGTACCGGTACCGAACAGACCGCAGCAGATCACGTCACCGGACAGTCCACAGCGGACAACGCCGACTACGTCACCGACGTCGACCACGTCACTGAGGAGCCGCCCCGGTGAACCGCCCCCCGTCCCCGCACCGTTACCGCCTGCACCGCGCCGGCATCCGGAACGTCTGGCAGTACGACGAGCAGGAGTTCTCCTTCGGAGACGGCCGCCTGCTGCTGCGCGGCAAGAACGGCGCGGGCAAGTCCAAGGCCCTGGAGATGCTGCTTCCGTACCTCCTCGACGGGGACGCCCGCGCCCTGGACGCCACCGGAACGGGCCGGACCACGCTCCTCTGGCTGATGCTCGACGGCTTCGAGCAGACCAACCGACTGGGCTACCTGTGGGTGGAGTTCGTGCGGACGGACGAGCAGGGGGACGACCACCACCTCACCCTCGGCGCGGCCATCCGTGCCTCCCAGTCGACCAGGACGGCCAAGCCGTTCTTCTTCGTCACCCCGCTGAGGGTGGGCGAGAACCTGCATCTGGCACCCGCCGGCCAGCCGCTCCCCGTGGACCAGCTCAAGTCGCTCGTCGGTGCTGAGAATGTCACCGACCGCGCAGTGGAGCACCGGGCCCGGGTCGCCCGCCACCTGTTCGGCCTCACCGACCCCGCGCGCTACCGCAACCTGCTCCACCTGCTGCACCGCCTGCGCCGCCCCACCATCGGCGACCGCATCGACTCCGGCGGACTGGTCTCCGTCCTCGCGGAGACGCTGCCCGCGCTCGACGACGAGATCGTGGACAAGGTGGCCCGCAACCTCGACGACCTGGACGCCGTACGGACCGACCTCGGGCGCCTGGAGCGGACCGACGAGGCGCTGCGGACCTTCCTCACCGGTTACCGCGGCTACCTGCACGGGGCGCTGCGCCGCCGGGCCGATGGGGTGAGCGACGAACTGGAACGGCTGACGGAGCACCGACGTGCGGCGGCCGAGGCTGCGGAGAAAGCGGCGGAGCTCCGCACGAGTGAGGAAGAACTCGCCGCTCGCCTCGGTGTCCTCAGGGCGGAGTCGGAGGCAGCCGAGACGGATCTCGCCGCCCTGCACGACAGCGCCGCCTACCGCAGCCTCCAGGAACTGGCGGAGAAGCGCGCCACTGTGACCGCGCTGCACAGCGCGGCGGCGACCGCCTTCAAAGCCCTGCGCCAGGCCCACAGCACCCAGGAAGAGGTTGGACGGCGTCTCACCGACGAGGCAGGAAGGCTCGGCGAGGAGTTGGTCGAACTCGGCACGGCGCACGGCGAGTTGCTGCGGGAGGCGGAGCGGTCCGGGCTCGACCCCGTGCACCTGGGAGAGCCCGCGGAGGTCCCCGTCACCCCGGTCGCGGCCGCGGCGGCGGCCGAACTGACGGCCCCCGACGGCGACTTCCACTTCGTCCGCCACAGCGAGGTGCTGGCCGTCGACACGGAGGCCTGCGCCGACGCGCTGCACGTCTGGGACACCCAACTGGACGCCGCGGGGCCGGTGATCAGGAACCGCGCCCGAGCCGTGACGGAACTGGTCGCGCTCATGGAGAAGTCGCGCCAGGCCCAGCGAGAGGCGTACGGGGCCGATGCCGCACGGGAGCGCCTGGAGGAGCAGGCGGAAGAGGCACGTTCGCGGGCCGGACGCCGCCGGGAGGAGACGGCGCGCGAGGGGGAGGCGTACTCCGATGGCGTCCGGGCCTGGACCGAACGGCTGCAGAGCTTCACCGGCGTGTCCCTCGACGCCGTACGCGACCTGACCGCTCACGACCCGGCGGACGGGCCGCTGCCCGCCCATGCCCCTGACGAGGTGGCCGACACCGCCCGGTCGGCCGTCGACCCGTGGCTGGCGGAACTGGGCGAACAGCGTGACGCGCGCGCCGTGGCGATCCGCGAGCTGGCCGCCGAACAGGACCGCCTGCAGCGTGAGCGGAACGACTGGGAACGCCGCACCGACCCCGAGCCCGCGCCCCCGCCTCACCGCTCAGCGCCCCGCACGCCGGGCACCGGCGCACCCCTGTACCGGCTCGTGGACTTCGCCGACGACGTGGAGCCGGCCGCCCGGGCAGGCCTCGAAGCGGCACTCGAAGCGAGCGGCCTGCTCGACGCCTGGGTGTGCGCCGACGGCACCGTCCTGGACCCGGCCACGCGGGACACCCTCCTCGTCCCCGCCGGTACGCCGCCTTCCAGGAACACCCTTGCCGAGGTGCTGCGCCCGGTCGTGGCGCCGGACAGCGGGGTGAGGACCGAGCAGGTCGAAAGCGTGCTGCGGGCGGTGGCTCTGGTGACGGAGGGAGTCACGGGCACGACGGGGGCCATGGGCACGACGGCGGACTCCGCGATCGGTACCGACGGCTTCTGGAAGTTGGGCGTCGCCCACGGTCGCCACACCAAGCTGACCGCCGAGTACGTCGGCGCCGAGGTGCGCGCTGAGACCCGCCGCCGGGCCCTGGCCGAACTCGACCGGCAACTCACCGACGTACAGGAGAAGCTGACCGAGCAGGAGAGCAACCTGCGCATCCTGACGGAGCACCGCACGAAGGTGGCCGACACCTTGAGCCACCCGCCCACAGCACGACGGCTGACCGACGCATGGGCCCGCGCGGCCGAGGCCGAGCGCACCGAACAGGTGGCGGCCGGCAAGGCGTCCGCAGCCGCCCGCGAGGCGGAGCAGGCGCGCGCCCACGCGGTCGCCGCCCGACGTGAGACCGAGGCGGCAGCAAGCGCGAACGACCTCCCGGTCGACCCGACCGCACTCGACTCCGTACGTCTCGCCCTGGACCGCCTCGGCACGGGCACCGAACGACTGCGCCGACGACTGCGCGCGGTCGCCTCCTCCGCCGACGGTCACCGCCAGGGCCGGGAAGGCTACGAGCGCGCTCTGACGTCCTGTCGGGAAGCGGAGTCCGACTACGCCGAGCCGCTCGCCCGCCTGGATGCCGCCCGCCGCACGGTCCGGGGCCTGGAGGAGGCCCTGGGGGCGTCGGAGCAGGAGATCCTCGCCCGCGAGGACGAGGCGAAGCGCCGCATGGAGGCGGTACGGCGCCAACTTCCCGGCGTTCAGCGGGACATGAGTGCCGCACACGACGAACGCGTACGCGCGGAGGAGGACGAGAGGGTACGGCGCGAGGCGCTGGCCACGCAGGAGGGCGAGGTGATCGCGAGCGGCCGGCGACTGCGTACGGCGCTGTCCTTGCCGGGCGTGAGCAGGGGCGCGGCACTCGACATTCCGGCGGAGGACAAGGCGAATACGGCGGACACGGCGGACACGGCGGACAGGGCAGGCACGGCGGACAGGGCGGACTCCACGGATGACGATGCGCGGGACCGTACGGCACGGGACCGTACAAAGTCGCTGCGCCGACTGGTCGGGGCCGTACGGAGCGGCCTTGACGCCGAGCGACGCGACATCTCGGACACCACCCTCCTCAACCGGCACACGGAGCTGCGCGACCAGCTCTCCGGAGGCTACGACGCCACGCTTGAGGAACACGACGGCATCAAGGTCTGCCGCCTCGTCGACGACCACGGGCCGGCCGACATCGCCGTGGTGGGCGAGCGCATCGCAGCCCAGGCAGCCGAGGCCCGCGAACGGCTGACGGAACGCGAGCGTGAGGTGTTCCAGCGGTTCCTGACGGGAGAACTGGGCGACCATCTGTCCTCCCAGGTCCTGGCAGCAGGCGCCCTGGTGGCTGCACTGAACGTCACCCTGTCCACGGTCCGTACGTCACACGGCTTGGGCGTCACGCTTGACTGGAAGCTGGCCGACGGCGTGGAGGCCGACGTCAAGGCGGCCGTCGACCTCCTGCGCAGCCCCTCGGGCCTGCGCACCCGCGAACAGTCCGAGCAACTCCGCGACGTGCTCCAGCGCCGCATCGAGGACGCCCGCCGCGCCGACCCGGGCGCGGGCTATGCGGCCCACCTGCGCACAGCCCTCGACTACCGCGACTGGTTCACCTTCACCCCCTGGGTCGTGAACGACGCCGCCCCCGGCAGCCGTCGCAAACTATCGGGCCGCACGGGCCTCAGTCAGGGCGAGCAACGTGTCCTTTCCTACTTGGTCCTCTTCGCCGCCGCGGCCGCCCACTTCACGAGCCTCGCGGAAACGGCCCCGCACGCACCCCGGCTGATCCTGCTCGACGATGCATTCGCCAAGGTCGACGAGCCCACCCACGCACGCCTCGGCCGCATCCTGGTCGACCTGGACCTGGACTTCGTCCTCACCAGCGAACGCCTGATCGGCAACTGGCCCGACGTGCCGTCGCTGCACATCTACGAGTGCCTGCGCGACCCGCACGTGCGAGGCGTGGCGACGCTGCACTACACGTGGAACGGGCGGCAGCGGCGGCTGGTGTCGGTATGACGAGACGGGACGCACCCGGGGCGCCCCCGGACGCCGACGCCCTGGCGTTCCTCACTCGCCCAGGTCTCACCCGCCTCTGGACGGCCGTACGGGCACGCCTGGAACGCAACGGCCTCCAGCCGACCGGCACGGTCAGGCTCCAGAACCTGGACGCACAGGAGTGCGAGGCCTTGTCCCTCCTCCTCGCGAAACCGCTCACGGCCCCCAACGCCACGATCCGCCTGGCGGATCTGGACACCCGCCTGCGCGCCAGCGCGGTCGGCCGAGGCCTGGCCGCGACGTTGGCGGAACTGGGCCCACCCCTGACCGACCGCCGCGCGGCCCGCGACGCGGCGGCAGCCGAACGCACCCGCCTGTGGTCCACGGCAGAAGAGACTCTGACTGCCACGCCGCTTGGCGATCAGCTCTGGCCCCGCCAATGGCTGGAGGAGATACGACGAAGCGGCACGCTCACCCGCCAGTCGTCCCGCCAGTCATCCGACCAGTCGTCCCAGACGGCGCTTACCACCGTCATCCAGGCCATCCAGACCCTCGCCACCCTCTTCCCCGGCACAGGGCCCGACTCCACACCCACACCCACACCCACCCCCGCCACCTGGGGCCGTGGCGAACTGGCCACACGCACCACGGGCTCGGCCCACGGCCTGGACGACGGCACGCTGCTGGCCCGCCTGGTCCTGCGCGGCATCGCGCTGGCCCAGGACGTCGAGTTCCCGACCGACGCCCCAGGTCGCCGCGCGTTGTGGCGCCGGGCCTCGGTCACCCCGGACGAGGTCTCCAGCACGGTCCTGACCTACGGTCTGCGCCCGACGGGCGGCACTTGGCAGGAGACGGCCCTCCGCGAACGCGCCGACCACCACCTGGAGACGCACCTGACGTTGCGCGAACTACGCACGGTGCGCCTGGAGTTGACCCCGCGCACCCGCATCCACGTCTGCGAGAACCCACGCATTGTGGAGGCCGCGGCGGACGCCGGCTGCACCGCACCGTTGATCTGCACCTCGGGCAGCGCGACGACGGTCGTCCTCACCCTCCTGGACGCGCTGGCCGCGACCGGCTGTGCCTTCGCCTACCACGGAGACTTCGACTGGGCGGGCATCGCCCTGGCCAACCGCGTCATGCAGCGGTACGAGGCGACGACTCCTTGGCGTATGAATGCGGCCGACTACGAGTACCTCATAACCCGCTCGCAGGTGCACGGCACCCCGCAGCTCTCCCTCACCGGCGCTCCGGTCGTGGCCATGTGGGACCCCGAACTGACCCCGGTGATGGAGGCGTTGGGCATCGCCCTGCACGAGGAAGGTGCTCTGGACCTGCTGCTGGAAGACCTCGGATAAACCAGAAGGCCTGCGCACCGCCCAGAAACGCAAGCGGATCCTGCTTCGCCTGATGGAGGAGCACGGCTGGGAGTCGGACGGCACCACGGCGACTTACGCGACGCCCCATGTCGCCGTGCACGCGATGTGCACGGCCTCTGGTCACGCGGAACGTCCGCGCAGGTCACAGGCAACTTCCACGATTCACACCGCTGTCCCCGGCGTACAGCCCGACTCGTCTGCCAGCAGGGCTCTGACCTGGACTTATGGTCTGGTCGGAGTCTTTTGTCGTGTCTGGGCACATCTCGCTTCTACCTGCCAGTTCCCGGGAGTTCCCGCGCAAGTGTGCACGCGTTGTGCACTGGGGCACGGTCTCGGGCAGGCCGCGGCACCCCGTCCGCGCCGGGCGCGAGTGACGATGCCGGCACATCTCCCGAGAGCGCGGGGTCGGCTGACGTGGTGAGCACACCGCTCTGTTCGATCCGCACTGCGCCTCGAACCCCCGGCGGGGCCACATGCAGATGGTTGGCGACGCGGGAGCGTCGACACGCCGTCCACCGTGGTAGACCGCAGCGTCCACCACGCTGCGCTCCAGCGATACCCGCGGGGGCTCGGCCTCCGCCCGGACTCCGCCCACGAGCTGCGCGAGCGCGGCCCCGGCGGCCGGATCTCCTGTGCCGACCTCGCCGATACCGATGATGATGTCCGCCATCGTCCTCGGGCCTGTCCATGGACTACGAGGTCTTCCTCCCCTCCCGCATCCGCGAGTCCTGGCTGCACACCAACACCAACCACTTCAGCGTCGCCACCGGCCAGGCCGGCGCCGCCCGCTGGTGACGACCTCGTCAGCCATGGTCGTCCAGCGCATCCTGCTCGTATTCTGTGCGTCCGCGGATGCGGTCACGGAGGCGCGCCTCCCTCCAGGTGAGCTCGTTCAAAGGACCCGCATGAGTCAGATGCCCGGCAGCGTCAAGTCCGTTTGCGCCATGCTCCTCGTCATAGGTGCGGGGTGCCTTGTCCCTGCTCTGTGGTTCGTCACGGACGCTGTCACCTTGGAGACCGGCGCCATGGGGGAGCTGATCGTGGGCCTGCTGCTCCTCAAGGTGTTCCTGTTCGGGGCGCTGGCCGTGAGCTCGATCGTCATCGCTGCGAAGTTCGGTCGCGGCGGCAATCGCGTCCGCATCGGAGCGGTTGTCGTCGGCTCAGTGATCACCGCCCTCTGCGCGATCGGTGTGCTGGTCCACGATGGCTCCTGGAGCTTTGGTGCCGGAGCCGGATTCCTGGTGATCGCCCTTGCGACCAGTCAGGATGCCAGAGACTGGTTCGACCGGTGGCCTCGGTGACGAAGCGCGCCGAGAGCAACGCCGCCGTACGCCGTGGTCTTGTCCTCGGCGAGGAAGCTGACGGCGGGCAGGCTGCCGGCCTTGAGGGAAGCGTCGAAGTCGGTCAGGTCGTAGTTGTGGTTGGCCCGCCCGCTGTGCCCCACCTCGGCGATGCTCTTCCGGGCCAGGTGGTGCGGGTTGGCGGTCGACTTGTATTAGGCGAAGGCGTTGTGGTGCGGGCTGTAGTCCTCCACCGCCGCGCCGCCGACGTTGGTGTGGGTGGTACTGGCGCACTTCGGGTAGTCGCCGCTCGTACCGTCCCAGGCGGGTGGAGGGCCGGAAGCCTCCGCGAGGGCGCGCACGGTCGACGGTGTGTGGCCCCCGGTGGGTCGGCGCTTCCGAGAGGTCCGCATACTCGGTGATCGTCGCAGTGCCGTGAGTGCCGTGAGTGTCGTGAGTGTCGTGAGTGCCGTGAGTGCCGTGAGTGCGGTGACTGCTGTGACCGGCGGGCTGAGCAGGTAGAAGGGTTGTTGGGGGATATGAAGGACGCGAACGAACTTGCCGTGCCGGAAGTGGTGGCCAGTCCCGTTCTTCGGGCGCAGCCGAGCGGCAGGCCTGGCGCGGTGGTTGCTGCGCCACCGAGTGCAGCCGGTCGGGCCGGCTGCGGGTGAGGGGCATACCGAGCCGCACGCCTGGTGGAAGGTGATGTGTCTGACGGGCGTGGACTACTTCTCCAGCCTGGCTTATGTGCCGGCGATCGCGGCGCTTGCGGCCGGGGCGGTGTCGCCGTTGGCGACGTTGCTGATTGTGGCGTTGACGCTGGTGGGGATGCTGCCGATGTACCGGCGGGTGGCCCGGGAGAGCCCGCACGGAGCCGGGTCGGTGGCGATGTTGGAGGATCTGCTGCCGTTTTGGCGGGGCAAGCTGTTCGTGCTGGTCCTGCTCGGTTTTGTCGCCACGTCGTGGATCATCACGATCACCTTGTCCGCGGCGGACGCCTCCGTCCACATGGTGGAGAACCCCTACCTGCCCGATGCCCTGCGCGGTCATGAGGTCGCCATCACGGTGGCGTTGTTGCTGGTGCTCGGAGGGGTGTTCCTGCTCGGTTTCAGCGAAGCGGTCAGCGTGGCCATCCCGCTGGTCGCGGTCTTCCTGGTCCTCAACGCGGTGGTCATCGCCGTCGGTTTGGTGGACGTGTTCACCACGCCGGGGGCGTGGTCGGCGTGGACGGACGCGCTTGGCGAGGGGGGAGGCGGACTCGGCGATCTGGCGGGGCCGGCGCTGGTGGCGTTTCCGCTGCTGGTGCTGGGGCTGTCTGGCTTCGAGACCGGGGTGAGCATGATGCCGCTGGTGTCCGCCGACGGCGCTGATCCCGAGCAGCGGCTGCGCTCACGAATCCGCAACACCCGCAGGCTGCTGACCACCGCCGCGCTCATCATGAGCGTCTACCTGCTGTCCGCGAGCTTCGTGACCACCGTCCTCATCCCGCACAAGGAGTTCGAGCCCGGCGGCGAGGCCAACGGCCGGGCCCTGGCCTGGCTGGCCCACGAGCACGTCGGGGAGGCGTTCGGCACCGTCTACGACGTCAGCACCATCTTGATCCTTTGGTTCGCGGGCGCCTCCGCCATGGCGGGGCTGGTCAACATCGTCCCGCGGTACCTGCCCGACTATGGCATGGCCCCGGAGTGGGGACGGGCGGTACGCCCGGTCGTGATCGTCTACACCGTTCTCTGTGTCCTCATCACCATCGCGTTCGACGCCGACGTCGATGCCCAGGCCGGCGCCTACGCCACCGGCATCCTGGCCATGATGGTCTCCGGCGCCTTCGCGGTCACCGTCTCGGTCGTACGCCGCCGCCGGCGCGCGGCCGCCGCAGGCTTCGCACTGCTCACTGCGGTCCTGCTCTACGCCCTGGTGGCCAACATCGTCGACAAGCCCGACGGCATCGCCATCTCCGGCATGTTCATCGCCGGCATCATCGCCGTGTCGCTGATCTCCCGGGTCTCACGCACCACCGAACTGCGCGCCGACCGCATCGTCTTCGACGAGGCCGCCCGCCGGTTCATCACCGACACCCTTGCCCACGACAACTCCATCAACATCATCGCCAACCGGCGTCAGGCGGGCGATGGCGCCGAGTACTCCGGCAAGGAGCGCGAGCAGCGCGGCAGCAATCCGGTGCCCGCCCCGGCCGATGTGCTGTTCGTGGAAATCGATGTGGTCGACCCGTCCGACTTCAGTGAAGTCCTCGCTGTACGCGGAGTCGAGGTCGACGGCTACCGCATCCTGCGCGCCGAGGCACCGGCCGCGCCGAACGCCATCGCCGCGATTCTGCTCGCCCTGCGCAACGCCACGGGAGTTCAGCCGCACTGCTTCTTCGCGTGGGCCGAAGGCAGCCCCCTGATACACATGTTCCGCTACTTCCTGCTCGGCCGCGGCGACACAGCTCCGGTCACCCGCGAGATCATCCGCAGCAACGAACCCGACCCCGACCGCCGCCCCGGCATCCACGTCGGCGGCTGACCCCGCGCTCCGTCTGGCGAAGACGACGCCCAGGGCCTGTCGGTCGCCGAGGACCTCCGGTCGGGATGCGCCGACTGGGGCTTCATCGGAATCAGCGTCGCGTTCATCGTCGGGCTCGCCGGCACAACCTTCAGCCGGTCGATCGGCGCCTATCGACGGCTTGCCGCCGAGTAGCGAGGTGATGGACTACTACGACGGCAACACCGTCACCGGCCTGTGGAACGACGCCCATAGAAAGCAGCAGACCCGAACTGAGAGCGGTAAGCAGCTGCCGAGCTGCCCTCAAGGGCTGTCATGGTCGTCTGAGGTTCCGCTCGATCGCCTGCCGTGCCGCTTCGAGGACGGCCGGCCGGCCGGGGATCGGTTTCGCTGCGGCGGTCGCGGGGTGCGCGGTGGGTTCGGCGCCGTGAGAGCGGTCTGGGGCGGGGCGGGTGCCCTCTACGGCGGGTGCGTCGGGGGCCTGGTCGGCCGCGGCGTCGATCAGGGCCGCCGGTTCGTCGTCGCCGAGCCGGCGCAGCAGGTCGGCGAGGTTGCGCAGGGCGGTCCACAGGTGGGTCCAGTTGCCGTTGCGGGCGAAGTACTCGATGGCGTCGCGGTAGCCGTCCAGCGCCTCGTCGACCCGGCCCGCACAGGCGCGTACCGAGTGGAGCCCGACGGTCGCGACGCCGACGAGGAAGGTGGCGCCCGAGGTGCGGGCCAGGTCGATGGCACGGAGGTAGTGCCGCTCGGCCGACTCGGTGTGGCCCGCGAGGCTGTCGATCTCCCCGGCGACGTAGGCGCCCCACGAGAGCATCGAGGGCGACACCGCGGCGGTCAGCCCCCGGTCGTTCAGTCTCCGCGCCTCCTCCAGATCGCCCGCGTAGGCCATCGCGAGGGCGGCGATCCCGAGGCTCTCCCGCTGCGGGCCGACGAGATCGACCGCGGCGAGGCAGTGCTCGACCACGTCGTCGTAGGCGCCGCGAGCCAGGTCGGCCACCGAGAGGACCATCAGGCAGTGCCATGATCCGGCGCTGTCGGCCGCTTTCTCCAGCCCGGTACGGGAGAGCTGGTCGGCCCGGCGGTAGTCGCCGCGGTGGTAGGCGGCTTCCGCCGCGACTCCGAGCACGGCCACAGCACCCGGGTGGCCGGCGAGCGCCGGGTCGTCGGCCAGTTCCTCCGCCCAGTCGCGAATCTCGACGAGATCGCGGTAGGCGACCGCCTCGAACAGCGCGACGACCATCGCCACGGCGTCGTCCAGAGATCCCTGGCCGCGGACCAGCCGCCACGCAGCCCGCAGGTTCGGCAGTTCGCGGCGCAGGACGGCGTCGGCCTCGGGCTCCCGCTCGGTGTCCATGACGGTGCCGATCCATGAGGTCAGCTCGACGGCCCAGCGCAGCATGCGCTCGGCCGCGGCCTTGTCCTCGCCGGCCGCCGCGAGCCGGTCAAGACCGAAGGCCCGCAGCGTCTCCAGCATGCGGAACCGGGTGGCCCCCTCGAAGGAGGCCTCGACCATGGAGGCGTCGACGAGGCGGGCCAGAGTGCTTCCGGGGTCGCTCTCCAGGCCCAGGCCGGCGGCGAGCCGCTCCGCGGTGTCGAGGTCGACACCGTCTACGAAGACCGACAGATGCCGGAACAGCCGCCGTTCGTCCTCGGTGAGGAGCTGGTACGACCACTCGACGGTCGCGCGCAGCGTCCGGTGCCGGGAATCCGCGCTGGGGCTGCCCCCGCCGAGCAGGTCGAGCGAGCGGTCGAGGCGGCCCCGCAGATCAGCCAGGGAGAACGTGGACAGCCGGCCGGCCGCGAGCTCGATGGCCAGCGGCATCCCGTCGAGCCGGTGCACGATGTCGGCGATCGTACGCAGCTGTGCCGGCGTCGGTGGCGGCCCGGGGCGAACCCGGCGGGCCCGGTCCAGGAAGAGCGCCACGGACGGAACCCGTGAAGGATCCTGGTCGGGGTGGGGCAGCGGCAGCGGCGCCAGCCGTGAGACATGTTCGGCCGCCAGACCGAGAGGTTCGCGGCTGGTGGCCAGCAGGGAGATTCCGGAGCACGTGGAGAGGATCGTGTCCACCGTGTCCCGTACGCCGTCGAGCAGGTGCTCGCAGTTGTCGATCACCAACAGACCGGGGCGGTCGCACAGCACGGCGACGCAGGCGGACAGAACGTCGCCCCGGTCGACCTTCAGGTTCAGGGCCGCCGCCAGCGCGTGCGGGATGGCGGCGGGATCGGTGACCGGCGCGAGCAGCAGCACCGTCACCGTGCCGCTCTGCCCCGCGACCTCCAGGGCGACCCGGGTCTTGCCGACGCCGCCGGGACCGACGAGCGTGACCAGCCGCTCGGTCGCCAACAGCCGGTGCAGGGCCGCGACTTGCGCCGCACGGCCGATCAGCCGGGTGGTCGGCCGGGTCGGCACCACGGGCCCGGCGGCCATCCCGGGCAGGGTGGGCACCCCCGGCCGGGCGGGCACCTCGCGCAGGCCGGACGCCGAACCCTCGGCGCCTGCGATGATCTCGCGCTCGAGCTCGTCCAGCGCGGGTGAGGGATCGAGGCCGGTCTCGTCGACCAGCCGACGCCGGTATTCCCGTCCGACGCGCAGCGCGTCCGGCGCCTGCCCTGTCGCCGCCAGCGCCCGCATGAGCAGGAGGACCGCGGGCTCGCGCAGTGGGTCGGCGGCCGATGACGTGGCAGCGAGGCCAAGGATCCGGTCGGCCTGTCCCGCGGCGACGGCGACCGCGATCAGCGCGTCTGTCACCTCGCGGCGCAGCAGCGCGTACTCCTCGACCGCGGTGGCGATGGGCACGATGTCGGTGAGGTCGGCGAGAACTGGGCCTCGCCACAGCCCGTGCGCCTCTTGAAGCAGGGCGAACGCGCCGGCCGGGTCGCGCTGTTCCGTCGTACGCGCCGTCGCGAGCAACGCACGCGCCTGCGCGACGTCCAGTTCGTCGCGTCCGAGTGCGAGCCGATAGCCGTCCTGCCGCGTCTCTAGCCGGGCCACCGCAGGACCGAGGTGTCCGCGCAGCCGGGACACCTGGTTGTGCAGGGCCTGACGCCCTGATTCAGGTACCTCCGACGGCCACAGCGCGTCCATGAGATGGTCGACCGTCACGGTCCGGCCCTCGGCGAGCGCGAGCAGCGCGAGCACCGCACGCCGCTTCGGACCGGGTACGTCGACGGGGGCACCGCCGACGAGCAGCCGCAGCGGCCCGAGCACCTCCACACGAACCAACGGCGACGGCGACAGACGCCCGACTGCCATGGGAACCCCCGTGTCCGGCACGCTCGTGCGACGAGGACGAACTGGGTCTGTTAGCACGACGATAGCCCGTGCGAGGGCTGTGACAGGTCGCGCGCCAATCCTTTCTGTCGTGACCGGCAACGAGCCGGTTCGACAAGAAGGAGAACTGGGATGGACCACGAGAAGGTCAACGAGTTCCTGGGCCGGTTCGTGACCGACCTGGGGGCGACCGAAGCCGCCGGATCCGTCGCGATCGGCCATCGGCTCGGGCTCTACCGCGCACTCGCGGAGGGCCCCGCGACGCCCGAGGAGTTCGCCGAGCGCACCGGGTGCCACCCGCGCTACCTCACCGAGTGGCTGCGTGGACAGGCCGCCGGCGGGTACGCCGACTACGAACCGGCAACCGGTCGGTTCGCGCTGACCGAGGAGCAGGCATTCTGCCTGGCCGACCCGAACGGCCCCAACGTGCCCGCGGCCTTCCTCGCCGCTCTGGGGATGCTGCGCGCCGAACCGCGGATCGCCGAAGCGTTCCGCACCGGAGGCGGCGTCGGCTGGCACGAACACCACGAGGACGTCTTCGTCGGGGTCGACGCGTTCTACCGGCCCGGCTACGTGGCCGAGCTGATCCCGAGCTGGATCCCGGCTCTGGAGGGGGTCGACGCGAAACTGACCGCCGGCGCGCGCGTGGCCGACATCGGCTGCGGTCTCGGCTCCACGTCACTGCTCCTCGCCGAGGCCTACCCGCGCACCACCGTCGTGGGCTCGGACTACCACGGCACGTCGATCGAGCTGGCCCGTAAGAAGGCCTCCGAGGCCGGGGTCACCGACCGGGTCACCTTCGAGGTGGCCACCGCGCAGACCTTCGCCGGCACGGACTACGACCTGGTGATGACGTTCGACTGCCTGCACGACATGGGCGATCCGCTCGGCGCCGCCCGGCGGGTGCGGGAGGCGCTGGCCCCGGACGGCACCTGGCTGCTGGTGGAGCCGTTCGCCTCCGACACGGTCGAGGACAACTTCAACCCGGTCGGCCGGCTCTACTACAGCGGCTCCACGTTCCTCTGCGTGCCCAACAGCCTGTCCCAGCCGGGCGGCTATGCCCTGGGCGCACAGGCCGGCGAGACCGCTGTCCGCCAGGTGATCACCGACGCCGGTTTCACCGGGTTCCGCCGCGCCGCGCAGACGCCGTTCAACGTGGTGTACGAGATCCGGCCGTGAGCCGGTGGGCGATCCGACCGTGAGACGGATGCGGCGGTCATGCTCGCCCACGACCGCCGACCGGCCGGACGACCTCGCCCTTGCCGCAACGGCCCACGATGCGCATGACCACGGACGGCGGAAGCGGCCGACGGCCGCTTCCGCCGCCGCGAATCAGCAGAAATCCGCTTACCAGACGAATGAGGAGTATGAGCAGCCACCATACGAACCTGGCCAGGCCGCGCCGCAGGAGCGTCATGCTGACTGCGTCGATGCTCGTTGGCGGCGTGCAGGCCACCGGTGCGGCACCAGCCGACGCCGCGGTGCCAGGGCTGATCCGGACCACCCACCCCATGACCCAGCTGGACTCGGCGTCATCGAAGGCACGGACGCCGGAATGCCCGCGGGGGGCGGCGGCCGCGTCGTCGGTCCTGCCGCGGGAGTGATTCCGGCTCCGCACCCTGCTACCGGTCACCACCCGTACGCGCAGCTCAGAGGACATTTTCACGAACCGCGCACCTGTCCCCGGCGTACAGCCCGACTCGTCTGCTTCTATGGCCCTGACCTGGGGGTTTACCCGGGGCAGGGCCATTTCTTGTTTCGAATCCCGGCGGGAGCAGAATGTCGGCTGACGTGGTGATCACGCCTCTATGAACTGCCTCCTGGGTCGTCGGTAGTTAGACCGATATAGCAAGCTCTGACTCCACGCTGAAGCGAACATGTGGCATCTGTCAAGACGGATGCCTGTCATCTCTGCGTATTCATGCACCTTTTCCGGAAACTTGTGCAGCACCTCTTGACACATGGGCGCAACCCGGCCGACAGTCCTCACCATCAACTAGGTAGACCGATCTACTAGGCGGTGGAACAGGTGCCAAGAGTCACCCTCAGCGACGTAGCCGCGGCCTGCGGAGTCTCCAAGGCCACGGTGTCGCTCGTGGTGCGGGACAGCCCCCGGGTGTCCGCGGCGACGAAGGTGCGCGTTCGCGAGGCCATGGAGCAGCTGGGTTACGTGTACGACCGGCGGGCGGCGAACCTGCGGGCCCAGCGGTCGATGACGGTGGCACTCGTGGCGACGAACGTGCGCAACCCGTACTTCGCCGAGCTGACGATGGCGATCGAGCGGGTGCTGTACAAGCGCGGCTACACGCTTCTGCTCGGCTACAGCCACGACGACCAGGAGCGACAGACGCGGCTGCTGGAGGCGATGAGCGAGCACCGGGTGGACGGGATGCTGCTGGTTCCCTCGTACGACACCAGCGGCGAGATGCTCCAGAAGTCCCTGGGCGCCTCAGGAACCCCCCATGTGTTGGTCACGCGGCATGTGCCCGGTCACCAGGCGGACTACATCGGGGTGGACAACCGGGCGGCGGGACAGCTGCTCGGCGATCACCTGGTGCGGTCCGGGCGACGGCAGGTGGCATTCATCGGCGGCCCGCCCCGTTCCACGGCACGGGTGGAGCGTGAGCAGGGGGTGTGCACCGCACTGGAGGCACATGGGCTCGCCCTCGACCCTGCCTTGTCGATCGCGACCAGCGCCGACCGCGACGGCGGCGAGCGTGCGGTCGAACTGCTCGCCGAGACCGGCCGGCCGTACGACGCGATCGTCTGCTACAGCGACGTGGTGGCCTTCGGCGCGCTCTCCGCGCTCCGGGCGCAGGGTGTCGAGGCGGGCCGGGAAGTGGCGGTCGCGGGCTTCGACGACGTACCCGACGCCGCCCTGCAGCACCCCTCGCTCACCACGGTCGCCACGCATCCCGACCAGACCGGTGCCGAGGCGGCGGAGCTGCTGCTCCGCCGCATAGAAGAACCGGATCTCCAGCCGCATACCGTGCTCCTGACACCGGAACTGAAGGTGCGCGACTCCACACGGAGCCAGGACGGCGTCGTCCCGCACACCGCGGACCCGCGATGAGAGCGCCGTCGACCGGACTCCGCTGGGGACTGATCGGAGCCAGCGACATCGCGGCCACCCGGATGATCCCGGCCATGCGGGCGCTCGGCCACAGTGTCACCGCGCTCTGCTCTTCATCGGCACTGCGCGCCACCGTCTGGGCGGGTGCGCACGGCGTCCCCCACACCACCACCAGCGCCGAGGAACTGCTCGCCCGGGACGACATCGACGCCGTCTACATCAGTACGACCAACGACCTGCACCTGCCCCACACGCTCGCCGCTGCCGCCGCCGGCAAGCACGTGCTGTGTGAGAAGCCGCTCGCGCTCGCCCTTGCCGACGCCTGGTCGATGGTCGAGGCCTGCCGGACCGCGGGCGTCGTGCTGGGCGTGAACCACCATCTGCCCGGTGCCGCCACCCACCGCCGCATCCGTGAACTCGTCGCGGCCGGCGCGGTGGGGCGGCCGCTGGCGGCCCGGGTTTCCCACGCCGTGGCGCTGCCGGAACGGCTGCGTGGCTGGCGGCTGCGCGACCCGGGGGCCGGGGCAGGGGTCGTACTCGACATCACCTGCCACGATGCCTCGGTCACCAACGCCCTGTTCGGTACGCCTGTCGAGGCCACGGCACTGGCGGTGCGCCAGGGCTCGTGGGAGGCGGCGGCCGAGGACGCCGCGATGAGTGTCATTCGCTACGGCGACGGCGTACTGGCCCAGACCCACGACGCGTTCACCGTCGCCCACGCCCGCACCGGCCTGGAGGTGCACGGCACCGACGGGTCGATCACCGCGGTCGACGTCATGACTCAGAATCCGGTCGGCACGGTCCATCTGCACGACGCCGCCGGCTCCCGGGAGATCGACGTACCTGGCCGACGTGATCTGTACGAGGTGGTCCTGGAGGACCTTGCCCGCGCGGTCTGTGGCGCGGGAGAGCCGACCGTCACCGGTACGCAGGGAGTGCATGCGCTCGCGGTCGCCCTCGCCGTCCAGGAGGCCGCCCGCACCGGGCGCACGACACCCGTCGACCTCGCCCCCGCCACAGCGCACTGATCACTCGCCCGCCAGAACGCGCCCCCAAGAACGAAGGAGAGGCATCTCCATGCGAACAGTGCCCGCCGTGACCGCCGTCGAGGCGGCCGAGCTGATCCCGGACGGAGCGGTCGTCTCGGTGAGTTCCTCCTCCGCGCTTGGTTGCCCGGACGCCGTCCTCGCCGGTATCGGTGAACACTTCGCACAGACGGGTGCACCGCGCGGACTGACCACGGTGCACCCCATCGCGGCCGGTGACATGTACGGCGTCCCCGGCATCGACCACCTGGCGCAGCCGGGGCTGCTGTCCAGGATCGTCGCCGGCTCTTATCCCAGCGGGCCGTCGTCCGCCGAACCGCCCCGCATCTGGAAGATGATCGAGGCCGACGAGGTCGAGGCGTACAACCTCCCCTCCGGAGCGCTCTTCCAGATGCACCGGGCGGGCGCCGCCCGGCAGCCCGGCGTCCTCAGCGACGTCGGCCTCGACACCTTCGTCGACCCCCGCCACCAGGGCGGCCGGATGAACTCCGCCACCACCGAGGACCTCGTCACCCTCGAATCGCGCGACGGCCAGGAGTGGCTGTTCTACCCCGCGGTCCGTCCCGACGTGGCGATCGTCCGGGCGACCACCGCCGACGAGTGCGGCAACCTCACCTTCGAGGACGAGGGCTCCACGCTGGGCGCGCTGGACCAGGCATACGCCGCGCACAACAACGGCGGGATCGTCATCGCCCAGGTCAAGCGCATCGCCGCTGCCGGCACCCTGGACCCTCGCCAGGTACGCCTTCCCGGCATCCTCGTCGACGCCCTGGTGGTGCATGAGGAGCAGTGGCAGACCACGCAGACCGTCTACGATCCCGCGATCAGCGGCCAGATCCGCCGCCCGCTGCAGGTCGTCGAACCGGTGCCGTGGGGCCTTGAGAAGATCATCGCCCGGCGTGCCGCGCAGGAGCTGCGCGAGGACGACACCGTCAACCTCGGCTTCGGTATCTCCGCCCTGATCCCCAGGGTTCTCGTCGAGGAAGGCCACGCCGACGCCGTCACCTGGGTCATCGAGCAGGGCGCCGTCGGGGGAGTGCCGCTCACCGGGTTCGCTTTCGGCTGCGCGCTCAATCCGCAGGCCCTGATGCCCAGCATCGACCAGTTCACTCTGCTCCAGGGCGGCGGCTTCCATCGCGCCATGCTCTCGTTCCTGGAGATCGACCAGTACGGCGACGTGAATGTGCACCATCTGCCGGGCCGCCGGCACGTCACCGCCGGCGTCGGAGGCTTCGCCGACATCACCTCCGCGGCGCGGAACATCGTTTTCAGCGGCAACTTCACCGCCGGGCGGCGCGACATATCCGTCGCGGACGGCCGACTGACCATCCGCCAGGACGGCGCCGTGCCCAAGCTCGTGGAACGCGTCAGCGCGGTCACCTTCTCCGGCCGTCGCGCCCTCGCCCAGGGCCGCCGTGTCCGCTACGTCACCGAGCGCTGTGTGCTCGAACTGCGGGAACAGGGCCTCACCGTCATCGAGATCGCACCCGGTGCCGATCTTCAGATGGACGTACTCGACAAGGCCGCCTTCCCGCTGGCCGTCGCGGACGACCTGCGCGAGATGGACGCACGGCTGTTCTGCCCCGAACCCGTAGGCCTGGCACTCGACACCCCGCACCACACCAAGGCAGGTATGCGATGACCACCCCCTCGCCCGGGACATCCCCATCGGGAGCCTCCTTCCCGTCCGGCGCGGCCCGCACCGCGCTGACCGCTACCGAGGCGCGCGTCGCAGACGCCCTGTTCGAACGGCTCTTCCCCGCGGACGACAACGGCCCCGGAGCCCGTGCCATCGGCGTCCTCGACTACGTCGACCGCGCCCTCGCCGGCCACGACAGCCGCCACGTCCCCCTCTACCAGGCCGTCCTCGCGTCCCTCGACGCCTCGGCCCGCAGCACCTTCGGCCACGGCTTCGCCGACCTGCGCACCGACCAACAGGACGCGCTCGTACAGCACTTCAGCGAAGGTGGACTCGACGCACCGCTCGGCCCCGAGGAGCAGCAACTCGCCTTCGCGCAGGTCCGTGCCCATCTCCAAGAGGGGCTGTTCGCCGATCCGGCCTACGGCGGCAACCGTGACGCGGCGGGCTGGCGGCTGCTCGGCCACCCCGGCGTCTGGCTGGAGAACTCCGCCGAGGAGAACCTCTCCGCGGACCCGGTGACCAAGGGTGGAGTCGTCCGCACCCTGGCCGATGTCGCGGACGCGCTGCCGCACGACGAGGCGGAGGAGGAGTGGACACGCGAGGCGTACCGCAACGCCCTCTCCCAGTCGACGGAAGAAGTGGACGTCCTGCTCGTGGGCGTCGGTGCCATGGGCGGGCTGGTCGCCCAGACCTTCGCGGAGGCGGGCCTGTCGGTCGTCGGTCTGGAGGCGGGTCCCTGGCGCGCGAAGGACGACTTCCGGCCCGACGAGCTCGGTGACGCCTACTACGCCCGCGCCGGACTCGGGCCCAAGTTCCGGACGGAGACGCCTCGTTGGCGCCAGGACGCGGATGACGCCGAGACCCTGGAGGCGACGTTCTCGCTCGGCCGGATGGTCAACGGCGTCGGCGGCTCCGCCGGCCACTACGGTGCCTGGCTGCGCCGCTTCCACCCCTGGCACTTCCGGCCGCTGACCCGCATCACCGAGCAGTACGGGCGAGACGTGCTCCCCGAGGACTGCACCCTCGCCGACTGGCCGGTCACGTATGACGAGTTGGAGCCGTACTACACACGCCTGGAGCACCTGATCGGTGTGGCCGGCGACGAGTCCAACCCGTACATCGAACGCAGCAAGCCGCTGCCGATGCCCCCGATGCGGCCCTTCTCCCTCGGCGAGCGGTTCCGTACGTCGACCGAGGCCCGGGGTCTGCATCCGCACTCAGTGCCCGTGGGCGTCAACACCGTCGAGTACGGCGGTCGGCCCGCGACGACCTACTCGGCGTGGAGCAACGGGCTCGGCACCAGCAGCGGGGAGCGGTGGCACCCGGGGCTCGGCCCGGTGCCGCAGGCTCTGCGGACCGGCAGGTTCGAGCTGCGCACCCACTGCCGCGTCACCCGCGTCCTGCTCGATTCCACCGGGAAAGCCGTCGGAGTCGAGTACCTCGACCCGAACGGCAGGGTGCGCACTCAGCATGCCCGTGCCGTGATCCTGGCCGCCTACACGTACGAGAACCTGCGGCTGATGTTCGTCTCCGCGGACAGCAAGCACCCCGACGGACTGGGCAACAGCACCGGCCAGCTCGGCAAGCACTACATGACCAAGATGTTCGCCCACGTCAACGGCTACTTCCCTGGCGTGTACTTCAACCGGCACACCGGGCCGGCGGCCCAGGGCGTGGTGCTGGACGACTACGTCGCCGAGCAGTTCGACTTCGCGGCGCACGGCTTCCTCGGAGGCGCCACCCTCGGCGCCGAGCAGCAGTTCCTGCCACTCCAGATAAGCCGGGAGTGCCTGCCGCCCGACGTCCGCCCCTGGGGGCGGTCCTACCGCGACCACCTGCTGCGCTGGCAGCACCAGGGCGTGGTGCGGATCCAGCCGGACTCGCTCCCGTACGCCGGGCACTTCGTCGACCTCGACCCACGACACCGCGACCGATCCGGCGTGGGCATGCCGGTGGTCCGGATCACTTACCGGCTGCGCGAGAACGAGCGTCGGCTCGCGACCTGGATGGGCGTGCAGGCCGACCTGCTCCTTCGCGAGATGGGCGCGGCCACCACGTGGGAAGGTCCGCACTTCACCGGCGTCGGCTCCAGCCACGACCTGGGCGGCACCCGCTTCGGCGAGGACCCCACCGGCACGGTCCTCGACCCGTGGCTGGCCGTTCACGACACCCCGGGGCTGCACGTCTACGGCGGCTCGGCCTTCCCCAGCTGCCCCGGCATCAACCCGACGCTCACCATCTGGGCGGTCGTCCTGCGCGCCGCCGAGAAGCTGGCCCGAGACCTGGGCGGGAGCGTCGCATGACCGTCAACGATGTCGACGGCGCCGTACGGGGCACGACCGAACGCGACGTCGCCACGATCCTCCTCGACCGGCCCGCCAAGCTCAACGCGCTCACTCCCGAGATGCTGGACGACCTCGAAGCGGAACTCCGCACTGTCGCCGCAGGGGACGCCCGAGTGGTCGTCCTACGAGGCGCCGGCCCGAAGGCGTTCTGCGTCGGCGCGGACATCAACCGCTTCTCCTCCCTCACCCCCGTCGAGATGTGGCGGGAGTGGACCGCCCGCGGCCACCGCGTCTTCGACCTGCTCGCTTCGCTGCGCCAGCCCACGGTGGCCGTGGTGCACGGGGTGGCTGCGGGCGGCGGGCTGGAACTCGCGCTCGCCTGCGACTTCAGGATCGTCACCGCGGGCGCCCGGCTCAGCCTGCCCGAGGTCGGCCTGGGAACCGTCCCCGGCTGGGGAGGCACCGAGCGGCTGACCGAGCTGGTCGGCCGGGCCCGCGCCAAGCAGGTCGTTCTGGCTCGGCAGCAGCTGGACGGGCCGACGGCCACCGCATGGGGCCTCGCCACGGCATGCCCCGAACCGGACGCCGCCGAGGCCGCCGTGACGGACCTGGTCGACCGGCTGGCCGCCGGGGCACCGATAGCCGTCCAGCTCGCCAAGCAGCTGATCGACGCCGCGGCCGACGGCGCCCCCAGCCGCGTACTGGAGGCCATCGGCGGCGGCCTGACCTCGGCCACCGAAGACCTCGCCGAAGGGATCCGGGCCTTCCGCGAGCGCCGTACCCCGCACTTCCACGGACGCTGACCGCCACCACTCGAGCGAGTACGAGATCGAGGTAACTGGACATGACCGCCCATCAGATCACTGCCGCAGAGCGGCTGATGGTCATCGACGGCAAGGACGTCGGTTCCGCAGCCGACGAGTGGTTCGAACGCGAGAGCCCGGCCCACGACGTGGTCGTCGGCCGCTACCCGCAGGCCCGGGCCGCCGATGTGGACAACGCTGTGCGTGCTGCCCGCCGGGCCTTCGACGAGGGCCCCTGGCCCCGGATGTCCGGTGCCGAGCGTGCCCAACTGCTGTACAGGGTGGCCGCGTTGATCCGCCGCGATGCCGAACAGCTCGCCCGCACCGAGGTGCTGGAGAGCGGCAAGCCGATCTCCCAGGCCCGCGACGAGATCGAGGGCAGCGCCGGACTGTGGGAGTACGCGGCAACCCTCGCCCGGCACTCCTACGGCGACGCCCACAACCAACTGGGCGAGGACGTCCTCGCGCTGGTCGTCCAGGAGCCGGTCGGTGTCGTCGGGGTGATCACACCCTGGAACTTCCCGCTGCTGATCGCCTGCCAGAAGCTGCCGTTCGCGCTGGCCGTCGGCTGTACCGCCGTGGTCAAGCCCAGCGAGCTCACCCCCGGCACCACCGTGCACCTGACGCGGCTGCTGCTGGAGGCGGGCATCCCGGAAGGTGTCGTCAACACCGTGACCGGAGCGGGTGAGACGGGTTCGGCCCTGACCTCCCACCCCGGCGTCGACCTGATCTCCTTCACCGGCTCCACCGCGGTCGGACGCCTGGTCGCCCGCACCGCCGGCGAACAGCTCAAGCGCGTCGAACTCGAACTCGGCGGCAAGAACCCGCAGATCGTCCTCCCCGACGCCGACCTCGACGCGGCGCTGGACGCCATCGTCTTCGGCATCTACTTCAACGCCGGCGAGTGCTGCAACTCCGGCAGCCGCGTCCTCGTCCACCGCGACATCGCCGAGGAACTGCAGACGGCGGTCGTCGAGCGTTCCCGCCAAGTCCCCGTCGGCGATCCCCTCGACGAGACGACCAAGGTCGGCGCCATCGTCAATCAGCAGCAGCTGGACACCATCGAACGCTACGTCGGCGAAGGAAACGCCGACGGAGCACAGCTGCTGCTCGGCGGTGACCGGCTCAGCCTGCCGACCGGGACCGGGCGCTTCTACCAGCCCACCGTCTTCACCGGGGTCACCCCGGAGATGTCCATCGCCCGCGAGGAGATCTTCGGCCCCGTCCTGTCCCTGATCACCTTCGACGACCTCGACGACGCGATCCGCATCGCCAACTCCACCATGTACGGCCTCTCCGCCGGCATCTGGACCCGGAACATCGACGCGGCGCTGACGGCCGCGCGCGGCATCCGGGCCGGCACCGTCTGGGTCAACCGCTGGATGGACGGCTACCCCGAACTGCCCTTCGGCGGCTACGGCGCCAGCGGCCTGGGCCGCGAACTGGGACGCCAGGCGCTCACCGCCTTCACCGAGACCAAGACCATCCAGCTCCAGGTCGGCCCCCGCACGGCCCGCTGGCTGCCCGGGGAGGCGTGACATGACGACGTACCCGATCCTGCCCGAGCCGCTGCCGCTCGCCCTCCCGGACGGCTGGACGGTCCCCGCCTCCTTCGCCCCGGCCGCCGACCGCGCCTGGCGGACCGCCGCGACGAAGGTCCGTGGCCTCGTCGAACGCCACCCCGACCGATTCCCGCTCTACACGCAAGGCGGGGCCTGGGCGGTGGACGCCGAGGCGTGGACCAACTGGTGCGAAGGCTTCCTCGGCGGGCAGCTGTGGATGCTGGCCGACCACACCGGCGACCCCTGGTTCCGGGAACGGGCCGAGCACTACAGCCGGCTCGTCGAGCACCGCAAGGACGACCGGAACGTGCACGACCTGGGCTTCCTGTTCTGGTCCACCTGGCGCCGCTGGTACGAGGCCACCGGCGACCCCGCCCGCGACGACGTCGTCGTGCACGCCGGGCGCACGGCGGCGTCCCGCTTCAACGAGCTGGGCCGGTACCTGCCCAGCTTCCTCGCCCCCGACAGCCTCTTCATCGACATCATGATGAACGTCGGGATCATCTTCCACGCCGCCCGCCGCACCGGGGACCCCGACCTCGCCCGCATCGCCCACGAACACTGCCTCACCACTCGCCGGGTGCTGGTGCGCGGCGACGGCAGCGCCTCCCACGAGGGCATCTTCGACCTCACAGACGGCAGATTCCTGCGCCAGACCACCCAGCAGGGCCACTGCGACGACGGCTCCTGGGCGCGCGGCCAGGCCTGGGCCCTCTACGGGTTCGGCACCGTCTACCGGCACACCGGCGACCGTCGCTTCCTCGAAACGGCCCGCGCCTGCGCCGACTTCTACATCGAACGCACCGGAGACCGGCTCGTTCCCCCCAACGACTGGGAGGAGCCCGTCCCGGAGCGCCCCTACGAGTCGTCCGCCGCGGCAGCGGCGGCCGGCGGGCTGTGGCAGCTGGCCGGGCTGGAACCTGACAGCGCCCGGGCCCGCGGCTATGCCGACTACGCCGTACGCATCCTCACCCGGCTGTGCGAGGACGACTTCCTCGCCCACGACGACCCGGCGTGGGAGGGCCTGCTCAAGCACGGCAGCTACCACGAGGCCAAGGGTCTCGGCGTCGACGAGTCCGTGATGTGGGGCGACTACTGGTTCCTCGACGCGATCGCCGCTGTCGACGGCGTCGCCCGCCCCGCCAACTGATCCAGCAGTACTGGGAGTTACGAACGGCCCGCAAAGCCATGACCTAGGAGAGCCGCGTCATGAAGCACCGCATACCCAGATACCTGTCAGCCGCCACCGTGGTGGCAGCTTTGCTCACCATGTCCGCCTGTGGCGGCGGGAGCGAGTCCGCCGGAAGCGGCGGATCCGACGCGAAGCAACTGGAGGTCTTCTCCTGGTGGACCTCCGGCTCGGAGGACGCCGCACTGAAGGAGCTGATCGCCGGATTCAAGAAGGACAACCCGGGAGTCAAGGTCGTCAACGGGGCGGTCGCGGGCGGAGGCGGCGGCAACGCACAGGCCGTCCTGCAGACCCGGCTGCAGGGCAGCAACCCGCCTGACACCTGGCAGACCCACCCCGGAGCGGCCATCGGCGAGTACATCAACTCGAATCTGGTCGCCGACCTCAGCTCGGTGTACGAACAAGACAGCCTGAACAGTGCCATCCCCAGGGAACTGGTTACTTCGGTCAGCAAGGGCGGCAAGCCCTACGGCGTCTCCACCGGCGCCCACCGGGGCAACGTGCTCTGGTTCAACAAGAAGCTCACCGCCCAAGCCGGCGTCGAACTGACCGCCTCCACCACCCCGGACCAGCTCGTCGACGCATTCGCCAAGCTCAAGGCCAAGGGCATCACCCCGCTGTGCCTGGGCGGCAAGGACGCTTTCGCCACCGCCGAGCTCTTCGAGAACATCCTGCTCGGCGCGGTCGGCCCGAACGGCTGGGATTCCCTGACCTCGGGCAATACGGACTGGGACGACGCCAAGGTCAAGCAGGCGGCAAAGCTGTTCGCCGAGATGCTCCCGTACGCGGACCCGGACGCGTCCGCGCTCTCCTGGGACCAGGCCACCAAGCGGCTCGCTTCGGGTGACTGCGCCGTGGAGAGCATGGGCGACTGGGCGTACGGCGAACTCGTCAAGGACGGTGCGAAGGACGGCACCGACTTCGGCTACGTTCCGCAGCCCGGCACCAAGGGCACCTTCGTGACCGTGGTCGACACCTTCGTGGTTGCCGAGAACGCCAAGCACAAGGAACTGGCGCTCAAGTGGGCCTCCGTGATCAGTACACCGGAAGTCCAGCTGGCCTTCAGCAAGGACAAGGGCTCGACGCCGATCCGCGGCGACGTTCCCACCGACTCGCTGCCCGCCTATCAGCAGCAGGCGGCGATGTCCTTCCGTGGCGACTCGCTCGTGCAGTCGATCGTGCACGGCGAGGCCATGAGCCCGCAGTTCCAGCAGTCCTTCTACGACGCCGTCACCCAGTTCGTCCAGTCCAAGGACGTGGACTCCTTCGTTCAGGCCCTGGCCACCGCCGCCAAGGGCTGACCCCCGTCCCACTCGGGTCACTGGCGGCGGGCCCAGCCCAGCCCGCCGCCCCACCCAGGAGGTCCCCATGCCGGTACTGACCCGGCCCGCCGCACCGGCGCCCCACACGACGAAACCGCCCACGAAGACCTCGGCGGGGTCCTCATGGTGGCGGAAGCACCGCTTCAGCCTCGCCGTTCTGACACCCAGCCTGATCATGATCGGGATCTTCGTCTACGGCTTCATCGGATACTCGGTCCGTGTCTCCGTGTCCAAGTGGCAGGGACTGAACCCCGACCTGTCGCCCCGCGATCCGCTGTACCAGACCTATGACGACATGTTCCACACTCCGCGCTTCCAGGCGGACCTGCGGAACGTCACCGTGTTCACGCTCCTCTTCCTCACCCTGGCCGTCGTGGTCGGTCTGGTGCTCGCCCTGCTGGTCCACAACGCGCTGGCCGGCCGGACGTTCTTCCGGGGCGTCTTCCTCTTCCCGTATGCACTGTCGTTCATCGTCACCGGCGTGGTGTGGCGGTGGATCTTCACCCCGTCGACCGGCGCGAACCTGATCCTCCAAGGGCTCGGCGTCGACCACGGACCCAAATGGATCACCGACCCCGCGGTGGCCGGCGATGTCTCATCCGCACTCGAACCGATGCTGCCCGGCGGGCACTTCATCCAGGTCGAGCTCGGCATCCCGCTCGCCCTCATCCCGGTCGTCATCGCCGCGTCCTGGCAGCTCGGCGGCTTCGTGATGGCCAACTTCCTCGCCGCGCTGACCGCCATGCCCGAGGAACTGCGCGAGGCGGCGAGCCTCGACGGCGCTGGAACACTGCGCTACCACTGGCACATCGTCCTGCCCTGGCTCCGTCCGGTGACGGCGGTCGTCCTGATCCTCCTCGGCCACATCAGCCTGAAGTCCTTCGACCTCGTCTACGCCATGGTCGGCCAGGGACCCGGCTTCGCCACCGACGTACCCGGAATCTTCGTCTTCGAGCAGACTTTCCGGGCGCTGCGCTACAACACCGGCGCCGCCGCCTCCGTCGTCATGTTCCTGCTGGTGGCCGCAGTCATGGTGCCGTACCTCTACCGCAGCGTCATCAGGGAGAAGCACTGATGAGTACAGCCCGTATCTCCGCCACGCCACCACGGCGTCGCCGTATCCGGTACCCCGGGACCGGGCCGCTCGCGGGAGCGGTCGCCCTGGTCCTGCTCGCCGCGCTCTTCCTGGTTCCGGTCTACGTGATGGTGATGGCGGCCCTGAAACCCCCCGTCCAGGCCGACGCCGTCCACATGTGGGAGCTGCCCAGGAGCATCGACTTCAGCGGCGTCGAGCAGGCGTGGGAGAAGCTGTCCCCCAATGTCCGCAACAGCCTGCTGATGGTCCTGCCCGCCACGATCGTCTCCTCGCTCGTGGGAGCCCTGAACGGGTTCGTCCTGGCCAAACTCCCGTTCCGCGGGGCGAAGGTGCTGTTCGCCGCGATGCTGCTCGGGATGTTCATCCCGTACCAGGTGATCCTCGTTCCGCTGGTGCGCTTCCTCCAGTCCGTCGATCTGTACGGGACGCTGCCGGGCCTGATCCTCGTCCACATCATCTACGGCATCCCCATCACGACGCTGATTTTCCGCAACTACTTCAACCAACTGCCACACGAAATAGTGGAGGCGGCCCGCGTCGACGGCTGCTCCAACGCGGCGATCTTCCTGCGGGTCATGCTGCCGCTGTCCCTGCCCGGCTTCGTGGTCTGCGCGATCTTCCAGTTCACCAACATCTGGAACGACTTCCTGTTCGGCATCACCGTCGTACCGGATCCCACCCAGCAGCCCGTGACCGTGGCACTCAACAACCTCGCCGGGAACTTCTCCGTGCAGTGGAACAGCGTCATGGCCGGCGCGCTGCTCGCCGCGCTCCCCACCGCCCTCGTCTACATCCTGCTGGGCCGCTTCTTCGTGCGCGGCCTGACCGCCGGATCGGTGAAATGACATGACAGGCCCTTTCGGAGCCGACGCTCTCTTTGGACCACGCTCTTCGCGCGTCGTCGGCGCACTGGACGACGACACAGTGCAGTGCGACGTAGCCGTCATCGGTTCCGGCATGGGCGGGGCCACCCTCGCCCACGCTCTGCGGGAATCCGGCGCCCGGGTCCTGGTCGTGGAACGCGGCGACTTCCTGCCCCGCGAGGACGCCAACCGGTCACCGACCGAGGTGTTCCTCCGCGGCCGCTACAAGAACGCCGGGCAGTGGTACGACGCGGCCACCGGCCGACCGTTCCAGCCGGGCGTCCACTACTACGTCGGCGGCAACACCAAGGTCTTCGGTGCCTGCCTGCCCCGCTTCCGCGAGCAGGACTTCGGCACCGTCGAACACGACGACGGTGCTTCCCCGGCCTGGCCGGTGTCGTACGCCGACCTCGAACCGCACTACGCCGAGGCCGAGCGTCTCTACCGCGTCCACGGCGAGACCGGCCGCGACCCCACCGATCCGTGGCGCTCGGGCGGCTTCCCCTACCCGGCGCTGCCGCACGAGCCGCCGGTCGCCCGGCTGGCCGAAGCGATGTCCGCGCAGAGCCTGCGGCCGTTCCCCATGCCGGTCGGCGTCGACCTGCGTGAGGGCGGCACCTGCGTCCGCTGCCGTACCTGTGACGGCTTCCCCTGCCCGTACGGGGCCAAGAGCGACGCCGAGACATGCGCCATGCGCCCCGCGCTGAGCAGCCCCACCGTGCGGCTGATGACCCGGACCACCGTCCGGCGGCTGCTCACTTCGGCGGACGGGTCCCGCGTCACCGAGGCCGTCGCCGAACGCGACGGCAGCCCCGTCCGTATCCGTGCCGACCGCTTCGTCCTCGCCTGCGGGGCCGTCAACACCGCTGCCCTGCTGCTTACTTCGGCCTGCGAGCGCCATCCGCACGGACTGGCGAACTCCTCCGGACTGGTCGGCCGGAACTACATGGTGCACAACAGCACCTTCCTCGTCGCCGTGGACCCCCGGCGCCGCAACCCGGTCGACTTCCAGAAGACCCTGGGCCTCAACGACTGGTACACCGCCGGACCCGGCACGCCCTACCCGCTGGGAAACCTGCAGATGCTGGGCAAGATCCAGGCACCCATGGTCAAGGGCGCCCGGCGCTCCGTACCCCTCCCGGTGCTGGACTTCATGACCCGCCGCAGCATCGACCTCTACCTCACCACCGAGGACCTGCCCGACCCCGCGAACCGCATCACCGTCGGCCCGGAGGGACGGATCGACGTGCACTGGCGGCCCAACAACCTGCGGCCCCATCGCGAACTGGTGCGGCGGACCACGCGCATGATGCGGCGAGCCGGCTATCCGCTGGTCTTCAGTCAGCGGATGGGCATCGAGACCAACTCCCACCAGTGCGGCACCGCGGTGATGGGCGTCGATCCGGCGCACAGCGTCCTCGACCCGGACTGCCGGGCCCACGACCTCGCCAACCTCTGGGCCGTGGACAGCTCTTGTTTCCCGTCGTCCGCCGCGCTCAACCCCGCTCTCACCATCGCCGCCAACGCCCTGCGTGTCGCCGCGAAAGGAAGCGTCACCGCATGACTCCACCAGCCCCTTCACTGCCTCGGCCGCCCTCGGCGTACCTGATGCCGAGTTGCGCGCAGGCCCGCAGGGCCACCTCGATGTCCAGGCGGTTCTCGGTGAGCGGGTGGCCGAGTATCTCCTCGGCCTTGCGCACGCGGTAGTGGACCGTGTTCTTGTGGATGTGCATACGAGCGGCGGCGTCGGTGAAGCTGCCTCGGGCGTCGAGGAAGACCTGCACGGTCTCGCGCACGCGGACCGTGGCCTCGTCGTCGCGCATGAGGTCGCCGAGGACGCGACCGGCCCAGGCTCTGACATCGGTGAGGTGATCGACGAGGAGGCCGACCAGCGCGACCTGGGAGTGGAGGACGAGCGCGCGGTCCGGGCCGGCTCCGGTGGCGGCGACGTCGCGGGCACGCTGCGCGTCCCGGAACGTCTGCCGGAATCCGTCGAGTCCGGACGACGGGTCTCCGATGGCGATGCGGAGCGCAGGGTGCTCGCGGAGTTCGCTCTCGAGCCGGGGGAGGTCGAGGGCCGGCTTGCCGGTGGAGGAGATCCACGCCCAGCAGGTCTGCTCGTCGGCGGAGATCGTCAGCGGCGCCTTGCCAGTGGCCGCGCCCAGCATCGCCGCGCCCGCGCGGAGTTGGACCGAGGCGAGGCCGGGTGAGCCGGGCCCGCTCCAGATGATCGCGGCGAGGTGCCAGCCACGAAGAGACGTCGACAGCATCTTCTCGGCCGAGGCGAGGTCGAGTCCGTCGGTGTCGAGCACGGCGCGGACCTGGGCGGCGCGGGTCGCGTCGGAGCGGGTGTCCCACCGTCTGCGTTCGTTCTCGTAGATGTCGATGACACCCTCGATGACCTGGTCGATATAGCTGTTGATCAGGAGCGCGATCCGGCTTGTCGCCGCCAGCGCCTCGTCCGTGGGCAGGTCGAGACGCCGAAGGGCGGTCATGGCCCACTGCAGGACCATGTGCTCGCCGAGGCGATAGGCACGGAGCAACGCTTCCAGTGACAGATCGTGCTGGGCGAAGCGGCGGGCGTACTCGGCCGCGGCCGGCGGCACGGTGATGTCGTCGAGGGAGATGCTCAGCGCGAGCATGTCGAGGATGGCCGCCAGGTTCGAGGAAGTGCTCGCGACCATCAGCCGCCGTACGGCGTCGTCGTGGCGGAACTCGGGGATGACGTCGACGAACATCGAGGTCATCTCGCCGGTGAGGTGCTCGAGATCGGCCTGGATGCCCTTGGCGACATCTCGCACGACTCCGTCGGCATCGGGGCTCATACCGGGACCGTAGGCCAACGGTTCCTGTCCGGAAAGTAGCTGGTGGTGCGGCGGATCCCACTGGGCGGGTTCACACGGGCGCGGAGCCCCGGCTGAACACGCCCAGCGGCCCGCCCGGAGCGGGATCCAGGGCGGGCGTTCGGCGACTCCGGGTTGACTTTGTGCCGGTGGCACAAAGCGGCGGGCCCGGGCTGGGGCGCAAGCCCATAGTCGGCCGCGTTCGTCCTCTCTACCTTTTTCCTCACTACCTTCGTCACGGTGCGACTCAATGGTGAGGAAACGTGCTGCATATCGCCGAATTGCCGGATGTCCGGGCCGCCCGGAATCCCACGGGCCCCTGTATCGGGGACGACCACGAGCAACTGGGCAATCTGGAGTTCCTGGAGCGGGTCCGGAACGCGGCGGCTGCCTTGCGTGCTCACGGAATAGGTGCCGGGGACGTGGTGGCGGTGGTTCTGCCGAATCGCCTGGAACTCGTCGTCATCATGTTCGCGGCATGGCGGCTGGGCGCCGCTGTCACGCCGGTGAATCCGGGGCTGACCGATGCCGAGGCCCGCCATCAGATCGAGGATTCCGCGGCAAAAGTGGTGATCACCGACGACAGCGCCCGTGCCGTCGGGACGCTCGACGTGGCTGCCGTCGTGGACGCCTCGCTCGCGGCGGAACGCATGGAGGGTGCGGAGGGCCCGGAGGGCACCGGCGTGGACGCCGGTGATCTGGCATCCGATGCTCTCGCCTTGATCATCTACACGAGCGGAACCACGGGACGTCCGAAGGGCGTGATGCTCGACCATGCCAACGTCGCCGCGATGTGCCGGATGATCATTGACGGTCTCGGCCTGGACGAGACCGACCACAGCCTTCTGGTCCTGCCGCTGTTCCACGTCAACGGGATCGTGGTGAGCGTGCTCTCACCGCTGCTGGCGGGAGGGCGCGCGACGGTCGCGGGCCGGTTCCGGGCGTCGACGTTCTTCGCCTCGGTGGAACGTGCCCGGCCCACCTACTTCTCGGCGGTACCGGCGGTCTACGCGATGCTGGTGTCACTGCCCGACGAGGTGCGTCCGGACACCTCGTCGCTGCGTCGGGTGATCTGCGGGGCCGCGCCGATGCCCGCCGAGCTGATCACCCGGTTCGAGAACCGGTACGCCGTGCCGGTCGTCGAGGGCTACGGGCTGTCCGAGGGCACCTGTGCCTCGACGCTGAACCCGCCCGCCGGGCCGCGCAAGCCCGGCACGGTCGGGCTTCCGCTGCCCGGGCAGACCGTCGCCGTGATGGACGGCGAGGGCAACGTTCTCGACGACGGGTCGGCCGGCGAGGTGGTGGTCCGGGGCCCGAACGTCATGCGCGGCTACCTCGGACTGCAGGAAGAGACCGCCAGAACCGTCGTCGACGGCTGGCTGCACACCGGCGACGTCGGGCGCTTCGACGCCGACGGCTATCTCGTCCTGGTCGACCGGATCAAGGACATGATCATCCGCGGCGGGGAGAACATCTACCCCAAGGAGATCGAGAACGTTCTGCACACCCACCCGGCGGTGCTGGAGGCGGCGGTGGTGGGCGCCCCCGATCCGGTGCTCGGGGAGGTCCCGGTCGCGCACGTCGTGCCGCTGCCGGGCGCGGAGGTCACCGCCGGTGAGCTCGTCGAGCACTGCCGCGGCTCGCTGGCCCGGATCAAGGTACCGGTGACGGTCCTCGTCACCGAGTCGCTGCCGAGGAATCCGGTGGGAAAGATCGACAAACGGCGCCTTCGCTCCATCGTCGTGAACTCGTAAAGGATTCACGCCGAGTAACCAGGCCGAGTAACCAGGCCGAGTAACCAGGCCCAGTAATCGCGCTCAGTATTCAGGCTCAGTATTCACCCGGGGATTTCCGGGTGCGGGCCGTCATGCCCGAAAACGGCAACGAAAGGTGAGAACAATGGGGTTCAAAACGGGTGACTTTCCGCCGGTGGACCTGGAGACGTTTCCGGAGAAGCCGCTTCAGGAACGCCTGAGAGCGCTGGCCCTGCACTGGGTGGAATACGGCTTCGGCACGCCGAAAATGATTCCGGCGACCTACGTGGTCAAGGTCCTCCTTCTCTACGTTCTCGGGGGTACGGCCCTGGCGACCTGGACCTCGGACGCCGGCCCGTTCTGGGATGTCACGCACTGGTGGAACCAGCCGGTCGTCTACCAGAAACTGGTGCTCTGGACGGTCTTCCTCGAGACGGTCGGGGTGGCGGGGTCGTGGGGCCCGATCGCCGGCAAGTTCAAGCCGATGACCGGCGGCATCCTCTTCTGGGCCCGGACCGGCACCATCCGGCTGCGGCCGTGGAAGCGGGTGCCGTTCACGAGCGGGGACCGCCGCACGGTGGGGGATGTACTGCTCTACCTGGCCTTCCTGGTGTCCCTGCTGGTGGCGGTCCTGCTGCCCGGCGTGCCGAGCGCGTCGCTCACCGAGGCGCTGCCGGACAACACCTCCGGGCTGGTGCGCCCGTCCCTGCTGATCGCGCCGATCGCGCTGTACGTGCTGAACGGCCTGCGGGACAAGACGGTCTTCCTGGCCGCCCGGGGCGAGCAGTACCTGCCCGCGCTGGTGTTCTTCGCGGTCCTGCCGTTCACCGACATGGTCATCGCGGCGAAGCTGCTGATCTGCGCGGTCTGGGTCGGGGCCGGGATCTCGAAGTTCGGGCGGCACTTCACCAGCGTCGTCTCGCCGATGATCTCCAACAGCCCCTTCGTCCCGGCGAAGTGGATCAAGCGGCTGCACTACCGTGACTTTCCCCGCGACATCCGCCCGTCGAGGACCGCGACCTTCATGGCGCACGTCGGCGGCTCGACCGTCGAGATCGTCACCCCGCTGGTGCTGCTGTTCTCCACGAACCGCTGGCTCACGCTCGCCGGGGTCGTGCTGATGGTCGTCTTCCACCTGTTCATCACCTCGACGTTCCCGCTGGCGGTGCCGCTGGAGTGGAACCTCCTGTTCGTGTACCTCTCGGTCTTCCTGTTCCTCGGCTTCCCGGCCTGGGACGGGTACGGCGTCGGCGACATGTCCTCGCCATGGCTGGCCGTCGGAATCGCCGCCGGGCTGGCGTTCTTCCCGATCCTGGGCAACCTGCGCCCGGACCTGGTGTCGTTCCTGCCATCGATGCGGCAGTACGCGGGCAACTGGGCCTCCGCGCTCTGGGCCTTCGCGCCGGGCGCGGAGGAGAAGCTGAACTCGCTGCCGCACCGACCGACGAAGAACCAGGTCGACCAGCTCCAGGCGATGGGCTACCCGCAGGTGGTCGCCGAGGTCACCATGCAGCAGACGATCGCCTGGCGGTCGATGCACAGCCAGGGCCGCGGCCTGTTCTCGGTGCTGCTGAGGAACCTTCCCGATCTGGACCGACGCACTGTGCGGGAGGCCGAGTTCGCGTGCAACTCGCTGATCGGGTTCAACTTCGGCGACGGCCACCTGCACAACATCGATCTGATCAACGCCGTGCAGTCGCGGATCGGGTTCGCCCCCGGGGAGTGGATCGTCGTCTGGGTGGAGTCGCAGCCCATCCACCGCGGGACTCAGCAGTACCAGGTGATCGACGCCGCGCTCGGGGTGATCGAGCGAGGCACGTGGAAGGTCGCCGACGCGGTCAAGGAGCAGCCGTGGCTGCCGAACGGCCCGATCCCGCTCGACGTCACCTGGACGCGGGCACAGCCGACTCCGGCGTCGGCGGTGCGGCCCGACGTGGCGGAACAACTGGCACCGTAGAACAACCGCATGCATCCCGGCCGAGTCGCAGGAAGAACCCCAGGAACAACCCTTGGGCACAACCCCAGGAACAACCTTGGGAAACCTGAGGAAGAACCTCAGGAAGGAGGGGCCGACATGAGCACAGCGACCGTGGTCGGCGCAGGCCCCAACGGCCTTGCCGCCGCCATCGCCCTGGCCCGGGCGGACGTACAGGTCACGGTGCTGGAGGCGGCCGACGAGATCGGCGGCGGCACGCGCTCCGGTGAGGCGATCCTTCCCGGACTGCTGCACGACCACTGCTCCGCCGTCCACCCGATGACCGTCGGATCACCGTTCCTGAAGAGCCTCGGCCTGGCCCGCTACGGGCTGAAGTGGACGCTGCCGGAGATCGACTGCGTCCACCCGCTCGACGACGGCACGGCCGGGGTGCTGCACCGCTCGGTCGCCGAGACCGCCGCCGGTCTCGGCGCCGACGGCCGGCGCTGGCGGCGGCTGTTCGACGGCCCGTCAGCGGCGTACGACACCTTGAGCGACGACATCCTCGGCCCGCTGCTGCGGATCCCACGGCACCCCGTGCACCTCGCCCGCTTCGGCATCCCCGCACTGGCCCCGGCATCGCTGCTGGCGAAGATGTTCAGCGGCGAGGAGGCCCGGGCGCTCTTCGGCGGAGCCGCCGCGCACGCCTTCCATCCCCTGCACCGGCCGCTCAGCGCCAGCATCGGGCTCGGCATCCTCACCGCCGGGCACCGTCATGGCTGGGCCGTCGCGGAAGGGGGATCGCGCCGTATCACCGACGCCATGGCGGCGCTGCTGCTCGACCTCGGCGGAAAGATCGAGACCGGCGTCCGGGTACGGTCGGTCGCGGACCTGCCGCCCACGGACGTGACCGTCTGGGACGTGACACCCACAGCCCTGGTGGACATCCTGGGCGACCGGCTGCCGCCGCGGGTGGCACGTTCCTACCGTCGGTACCGCTACGGCCCGGGGGCGTTCAAGGTCGACTTCGCGGTCGACGGCGGAGTCCCCTGGACCGTCGAAGCGGCACGGCGGGCCGGCACGGTGCACGTCGGCGGCACGTTCGCCGAAGTCGCCGCCACCGAGCGCGAGATCCACGCCGGGCGGATGCCGGAGCGGCCCTTCGTCCTGGTCGGGCAGCAGTACCTGGCCGACCCGTCGCGGTCTGCCGGGACGGTGCACCCCGTGTGGACGTACGCCCATGTCCCGAACGGCTACTCCGGCGACGCCACCGAAGCGATCACCGCCCAGATCGAACGGTTCGCCCCGGGATTCCGGGACCGGATCATCGGCACCGCCGTGCGCACCACGCCCGGATTCGCCTCGTACAACCCGAACTACGTCGGCGGCAACATCATGACCGGCGCCAAGGACATCCCCCAGCTGATCGCCGGTCCACGGTTCACCCTGCAGCCCTACGACGTCGGTCTGCCCGGCCACTACCTGTGCTCCGCGGCCACCCCGCCCGGCCCGGGCGCGCACGGAATGTGCGGCGCCCATGCCGCCGCACGAGCCCTGCACCACCTGCGCGGGTGAGCCGGTGGGCACCGGAGGCGCCGACGCACAGGACCCGGGTAGGCGCAGGCACACGCCAGTGATCGCTGTCACCAACCTCCGTGCGCAGAAGATCTAGGGCGCCGGGCTCACGCGCACCTTCCGACTCACGCCTGGGGGACCAACCGCTCCAAGAGTTGTTCCACACCTGCCTGCAGATCGGCCGGGGCACTGTCGTGACCGGTCAGGTGCCTGAGCAGTGCCTGCTGGAACAGCCCGTCAAAGAGTGCGTACGCCACCGCGGGGGAGGCAGCGGCGGGTGAGCCGACGAGTTCCGCGTACTGGCTGACGATGCGCCAGATCATCTGTTCCAGGCTCTGGTCGATCTCGAGGACATCGTCGCGGAACGACTCCTCGAACAAGGCCTGATTCCGGAGGTCGTACCAGAGCCGGTGCATCGTCGCGTCCTCACGCAACGTGCCGGCCATCGCCGTGCCGAAGCCGTGCTTGAGCTCCTCGGCCGAGCCGGCGGTGATCACTATCTGGTCGTAGCGGGTGACGCACTCCGCCTTGTACTGCCGCACGCAGTAGGTGATCAGCTCCACCTTGTCGCGGAAGTAGTAGTGCAGGACGCCATGGGAGAACTCGGAGTTCTGTGCGATCTCGCGCAGACTCGTACGGGCATAGCCGAGCTCGGACAGGGTCTGCAGCGCGGACGCGGCGAGTTGCGCCCGCCGCTCGGCGAACTTGTCGACCTGCCGCCGGGAGATCCGATCCTGGTTCTTGCCCACGACCTGGGTCACAGCATGTCTCCCCGCCTACGTCGGCCCTTCCACCCGCCCGCACCGTGCGGGTCCCGCACCAGGTTAGCGCGGCCCGTGACCGGCTCCCGCCAAGAATCTTGACAATCGTCCAAGAAAGTCTTGACGACTGTCAAGAAGTGCTTACGCTGGCGTTGCGTCCCACGGTCCGGGCTATCGGCCTGCGGCTGAGCGTGCGGCGCTGCCACGCAGTGCAGTCATCTCAATGAGGAGATGTTCCATGAGTGTGTACGACCTGACCGGACGCAAGGCCCTGGTGACGGGCGGTGCCCGCGGACTGGGTGCCGGGATGGCCGAGGCGCTTGCCCGGGCCGGCGCCGCCGTCGTCATCGGCGACGTCCAGGAGGAACTGGGCAAGGCGACGGCCGATGCGCTGAGGGAGTCCGGCGCCACCGCCGGGTTCGTCTCGCTCGATGTGACCGAGGACGCGAGCTGGGAATCGGCCGTCGCCCAGACGATCGCCGAGCTGGGCGGCCTGGACATCGTCGTCAACAACGCCGGAGTCGAGATCTCCGGTCTGGTCGTCGACCTCGACCCGGCCGACGTCCGCCGGATGCTGGAGGTGAACGTCCTCGGGACGGCGCTCGGCGTCAAGCACGCGTTCCGCGCGATGCGCCCCGACGGGCCGGCCGGCAGTGGCGGTGCGGTCGTCAACATCTCGTCGGTCGCGGCGACCATCCCGTTCCCCGGCATCGCGGGCTACGCCGCGACGAAGTCGGCGGTCGACCGGCTCACCCGGGTGGCCGCGCTGGAGTCCGGAAAGCTCGGCTACGGCGTACGCGTCAACTGCGTCTATCCCGGACTGGTACCGACCGACATGGGCGCCAAGCTCGCGGCCGACATGGTGACCCTCGGCCTGTGGCCCAGCGCGGAGGCGGCCGTCGGCGACGTCATCGGCCTCACCCCGCTCGGCCGGCTCGGCGAGGTCGCCGACATGGCCGACGCGGTGGTCTTCCTCGCCTCCGACGGCGCCCGCTTCATCACCGGCGCGGGCCTGCCGGTCGACGGCGGCATGGGCATGTGACGGGCCCCTCGTCCCCTTCCTCCTCCGAAAGGACGCATGACCATGAGCAATGACAAGCCCGTCGTCGTCTACGGTGCCTCCGGCTACACCGGCCGCCTCGTCTGCGAGTACCTCCGCGAGTACAACGTCCCCTTCATCGCTGCCGGACGCGACAAGGCGCGCATCCAGGAAGTCCTCGACAAGGTCCCCGGCATCGACACCGTGGACCACGAGGTCGTCGAGGTCGAGCACGCTGTCGGACCGCTGACCGAGCTCTTCCGCGGCGCCAAGGTCGTGAGCAACATGGTCGGCCCGTTCATCAAGTACGGGCCGGAGGTCGTGGAGGCCAGCCTCGCGGCCGGCTGCCACTACCTCGACACCACAGGGGAGCAGGACTGGGTCCTCGACGCCCAGGCGCGGTGGGGCGACCAGTACGCCGAGAAGGGCCTGCTGCTCTCGCCCGGCGTCGCGCAGATGTACACCACCGGGGAGATCGCGGCCAACATCTGCCTGGAGACCCCCGGACTGGACACCCTCGACATCCTCGTGCTGTGGAAGGGATTCCCGACCTACGCCTCCACGCAGACGATCTTCACCATCCTGAAGGCCGACTGGCACTACCTGGAGGAGAACCAGTACAAGAAGTGGGACCCGCTCACCGCCGTCGAAGTCGCCGTCCCCGGACAGCACGAAACGGCGCTGACCCTGCCGTGGGGCGGCACCAGCCACCCCGTGTGGTTCAAGAACGACCCGAGGGTGGCGACCTGCAGGGTGCTCGGCGGGGTCATGGACCGCGCCGTCATGCAGGGCGTCGTCGACACGGTGAAGATGGTCGAGTCGCAGATCAAGACCCTCCCGGCCGACCAACAGGACGCCGCCCTGGCCGAGGTGGCCGCCTCGGTCCAGGCCGGCATGCCACCCCGGGAGAACCCCCGGATCAACACCTCGGTGGACTCCGTCCACGCCTCGGGCCCGCTCGGCCGCGCCCACTGCGTGATCCACGGCAACAGCAACTACAAGCAGACCGGGCTGCTCCAGGCGTACGCCGCGTACTCACTGCTCCAGCAGCCGCCCCGGCGAGCCGGCCTGGCCTCGGCCTGCCAGGCCTTCGGCCACCGCGAACTGCTCGGCGTACTCAAGAGTTTCGGGCTCGTACTCGACCCGGTGCTCACCGTCCACAGCTGAAAGGTGCTGCCGTGCGTCTGACCGACTATCTCGACAAGGGCGCCTCCCTGGGCCCCGCAGCACCCTGCCTCACCACAGGGGACCGCACCCTCACCTATGGCGAGGTCCAGGAACTGTCATGGCGGGTGGCCCGAGCCCTGGACCGGTCAGGCGTACGGCCGGGGGACAAGGTGGCGGTCCTGTCCGCCAACGATCCCACCGCCTTTTCCTGCGTCTTCGGCATCTCCCGGGCGGGCGCCGTGTGGTGCCCGGTCAACCCCCGCAACGAAGCCGCCGAGAACCGGGAGCTGCTGGACCTCTTCGACTGCACCTGCCTGATCTTCCAGGAGGCGTACGCCCCTCTGATCGCGAAGATCCTCCCGGACCTGCCGAAGCTGACCACGCTGGTCTGCCTCGACGGATCCCCGGACGGATCCCCGGCCCCGGCCACGCCCTTCGCGCGCTGGCTGGAGGGCCTGCCCGCCGAGCCGTGGGAGGCTTCGCCGGCCGACGGCACCGTCATGCTCGTCGGTACCGGCGGCACCACCGGCAGCCCCAAAGGGGTCATGCTCACCGACCGGAACATCGAGACGATGTCGGCGCTGACACTGATGAGCTACCCCTTCGGTAGCCGCCCGGTCTACCTGGCGCTGGCCCCGCTGACCCACGCGGCCGGGGTGCTGTGCTTCCCCGTCATGACCCTCGGCGGCGAGATCGTCATCATGCCGGCCCCCGATCTCACCGACTTCCTCGCGCAGATCGAACGCCACCGCGTCACCCACACGTTCCTGCCCCCGACCCTGATCTACATGCTCCTCGGCCATCCCCACCTGGCATCCACCGACCTGACGTCGCTGCGCTGCCTCTGGTACGGCGCGGCCCCCATGTCGGCGGCCCGGCTGGCGGAGGCCATCGACCGGATCGGCCCGGTGATGGCACAGCTCTTCGGCCAGTCCGAGGCGCCGATGATGATCTCGACGATGGCACCCGAGGACCACTTCCACGCCGACGGCTCGCTCGCCGCCGAGCGCTTCACCTCCGCCGGGCGGCCTGCCCCGCTGGTGAGTGTCGCCATCATGGACAGCGAGGGTCGACTGCTGCCGCCCGGTGAGCGCGGCGAGATCGTGGTGCGCGGCTCCCTGGTGATGGCGGGCTACTACAAGAACCCGTCGGCCACCGATGAGGCCTCCCGGCACGGCTGGCACCACACCGGGGACATCGGCTACCTCGACGCCGACAACTACCTCTTCATCGTCGACCGCGCGAAGGACATGATCATCAGTGGCGGCTTCAACGTCTACTCCGCCGAAGTCGAGCAGGCGCTGATGGAGCACCCGGCAGTCCAGGACTGCGCGGTCGTAGGACTACCGGACGACAAGTGGGGCGAGCGGGTGACGGCGGTCGTGCAGCTCCACCCTGAACAGAGCGTCACCGACGGCGAGATGCGCGCCTTCGTGAAGACCCGCATCGGCGGCGTCAAGGCCCCCAAGCAGGTCGAGGTGTGGCCGGACCTCCCCCGGTCGAAGGTCGGCAAGGTCCTCAAGGGCGAGGTCAGATCCCGCTTGCTGCACAGGGGTTCGCATGGCTGACAAGGTGCGGGTGGCGGGGGTCGGCATGATCCCGTTCAGCAAGCCCGGCAGAAGCGCGAGTTACCCCGTCATGGCCGAGGATGCCGCCCGGGCAGCTCTGGACGACGCCGGGATTCCGTACGAAGCCGTACAGCAGGCCTACGCCGGATACGTCTACGGGGACTCCACAGCCGGCCAGTCGGCGCTCTACTCCCTCGGCCTGTCCGGAATCCCGGTCGTGAACGTGAACAACAACTGCGCCACCGGATCCTCCGCCCTCTGGCTCGCCCGTCAGGCCGTCGCCTCCGGCGCCGCCGACTGCGTGCTGGCCCTCGGCTTCGAGCAGATGCGTCCCGGTGCCCTGGGCCGCATCTGGGACGACCGTCCCGACCCCCTGCACCGCTTCCTCGACCGCATGACCGAACTGCAGGGTTTCGACGACCGGATACCGGTCGCAGCCCAGCTCTTCGGAGGCGCAGGTGCCGCCTACGCCGACACCTACGGCACCGCACCCGCCACCTTCGCCAAGATCGCGGTCAAGGCCCGCCGCCATGCGGCAGGCAATCCGTACGCGGTCTTCCGCACCCCCATCACCGAGGACGAGGTCCTCGCCTCACCGCCCATTTACGGACCCCTGACCCGGCTGCAGTGCTGCCCGCCCACCTGCGGGGCCGCGGCAGCCGTGCTCTGCAGCCAGGACTTCGCCCGGCGGCACGGTGTGCGAAGTCCCGTCGTCATACGCGCCCAGGCCATGACCAGCGATTCGCCGACCAGTTTCGGTACCTCCGGCTCGACGGACATGATGCGGGTGGTCGGCTACGACATGACCCGCGAGGCCGCCCGGCAGGTGTACGAAGCCGGCGGCTGCGGGCCGGAGGACATCGGTGTCGTCGAACTGCACGACTGCTTCACGGCCAACGAGCTGATCACGTACGAAGCCCTCGGCCTCACCCCCGAGGGCACCGGTGAGAAGTTCGTCCTCGATGGCGACAACACCTACGGCGGCCAGGTGGTCGTCAACCCCTCCGGAGGCCTGCTCTCCAAGGGACACCCCCTGGGCGCGACCGGCCTCGCCCAGTGCGCCGAACTCGTCTGGCAGTTGCGCGGCCAGGCAGGCTCCCGCCAGGTCGAGGATGCGACGACGGCACTCCAGCACAACATAGGACTGGGCGGGGCATGCGTAGTCACTCTCTATGAGAAAGCACTCTGACTTGAGGAGACTCCGCCACCGCGCCGAGCCCCTGCCCGACTGCATGCTGGGCGGCCCCCATGCGGGCCGCCCTCACACCCATCGCCTACCGGATCGTTGGCTCACGACCTTCAGGACCTGAGGCGGGCACCAGGTCCCAGCCGGGCGGTGACTTCGCGGGGAGTGAGGGTGGAGTGCTCCGCGGAGCACTCGACGACGACGCGGACCGGGGCGTCGCAGTCGGTGTGGCGGACGTCCAGTAGAGGTCCCTCGGAGCCGAGGGCGTACGTCTCGCCCCACTGGCTCAGTGCCATCAGGACGGGCCACAGGTCCCAGCCCTTGCGGGTCAGGCGGTACTCGTTGCGGGAGCGGCTGCCGGGCTCCTGGTAGGGGACGGTCTTCAGGATGCCGGCCGAGATCAGCTTTCGGAGGCGGTCGCTGAGGACGGCTTCCGACAGGCCGATGTGGCGGTGGAAGTCGTCGAAGCGGCGGACGCCGTTGACGGCGTCACGCAGGATCAGCAGCGTCCATTTCTCTCCGACCACGTCGAGCGTGCGCTGGACGGGGCAGTTCTCCGTGCTCGCCTCAAGCCACTCCATTCCGCCATAGTACGGCCCTGGCTTCGTCATTGACAGTCAGGTGGGACAGAGACTAGCTTCACTTGCAAAAGTCAGATGGGAAGGCCTCGGTCGTGGGACGAACACGTACGTACAACTGGGAAGACCCCGCGATCCTGGCGGAAGCCGCCGGACGCATGGCCGGCATCGACTTCCTGCGCGAGCTGCATGCGGGGCAACTGCCGGGGCCGCCCATCAGCTACACCCTCGACTTCGCCCTGGACGAGGTGGAGCCCGGCAGGGCGGTCTTCTCTCTGACACCGGGCGAGGAGCACTACAACCCGATCGGCAGCGTGCACGGCGGCATCTTCGCCACCCTGCTCGACTCGGCGGCGGGCTGCGCCGTCCAGTCCACCCTCCCGCAGGGCATGGCGTACACCTCACTCGATCTGACGGTGAAGTTCCTGCGGCGGATCACGGTGGACACGGGCACGGTGCGCGCCATCGGCACGGTCGTCAGCCAGGGCCGCCAAACCGCCCTGGCCCAAGCCCAGTTGGTCGACGCGAAGGATCGTCTCCTCGCCCACGCCACCAGTAGCTGCATGCTCTTTCCGGTCCCTCCCGCAAGGCAGTGAGTCAGCCGTTCACGGTGTGTGACCGGCGCGGCGGAGGAGAACAGGACGCAGGACCTGGATGACGCCGCGTGCCAGGCCCCGCCGGTCCAGGCGCCGGGGCCCGGGGCCACGGACGGCCTGCGCTACACCCCCGCCGCCGCGCTGTGCAGATTCTTCGCAGCCAGAGCCAGCCCCTCGGTCCGGGAGTACGCCGCGTCCTCGTGCTCGATGTTGACCGCCATGTCCGGGTCGATCTCGGCGAGGGCGCGCAGGAACTCGGTCCAGTAGGGGACGTCGTTGCCGAGGCCGACCGCGACGAACTTCCACGCGGGGTTCTCCGGCCATGCGTTGCACCAGAAGCCGTAGCCGGTGGGGACCTTGCCGGGTGCGTCCGCGGGCACGCGGGTGAACGACGTGTCCAGTACGCCGCGGATGTCGGCGCCGGGACAGAGCGTCGCGTCCTTCGCGGCGGCGTGGAACACCAGCGGGCCCAGCCACTTGATGGAGGCGACAACGTCCATGCCCTGCCACATCAGGTGGGAGGGATCCATCTCGGCGCCGATGTTCGTTGCGCTCGTCTCGTCGACGAGCCGCTTGAGTGTGACGGGGGAGAACACCAGGTTGTGCGGGTGCATCTCGATGGCGACCCGGACGTCGTTCTCCCGGGCCAGCGCGTCGATCTCCTTCCAGAACTCGACGGCCACGCCCCACTGGTAGTCGAGTACGTCCATGTAGACGCCGTCCCACGGGTTCACCACCCAGGAGGGGTACTTGGCGTCGGGGTCCGAGCCCGGGGTGCCGGACATGGTGACGACGTGCTTGACGCCGAGAAGGCCCGCGAGGCGGATCGTACGGCGCAGGTCGTCGGCGTGCTTCGGGCCGACGCCGGGGAGCGGGTTGAGGGGGTTGCCGTTGCAGTTGAGGCCGGTCGGTTCCATGCCGCGGTCGGCGAAGGTCGCCAGGTACTCCTCGCGCGCGGTGGCCGAGGACAGGAGGAGGTCGACCGGGCAGTGCGGGGCGGGGATGAAACCGCCGGTGTTGACCTCGACGGAGGTCAGACCGTTCTCCTTGAGGATGTCGAGGGCTTCGGTGAGCGTGCGGTCGTGCAGGCAGGCGGTGTAGGCGCCGAGCTTGAGGGCCATGTGCGTACTCCTTGGATACGGGGCGTCAGGCGGCGGGCGGAACCGAGGTGGCCGCGCCGCCGTTGCGGGAGGACTCGACGACCGCCTGGATGATCTCCATGGTCCGCAGCGCGTCGGCGAACGTGGCGCAGGCCGGCCGCGGATCGGCGACGCCCGCGACCTGGTCGAGGAAGGCACGGGCCTGGTACGTGAAGTTGTCGGCGTTGCTGGCGCCCACCCCCGGCGCCTCCATCGGGACGCCGCCCGCGAAGTACGGCAGCTGCGGGCCGGCGATGACCTGCCGGGCGCCGCGCGTACGGGCCTCGGGCTGGGCGTCGTCGAAGAGGTACTCGGCGGGCCGGTGCTGGTCGAACGCGGCCCGGCCGCCGAGGCCCAGGACATCGAAGGCGAGCCCGTTGGGCAGGCCATAGGCGGTGCGCGACATCGAGAACGTACCGACGAGCCCGGACTCGAAGCGGGCGGTGAAGGACGCGGTGTCCTCGTTCTCGACCTCGCCGACCTCGTCGGAGACGGGTGCCGCGTTGTGCCCGACGACCGCGCCCAGCGGCAGGGGCCGCTTGGGTATCTGCGTCGACAGCGTGGCTCCGGAGACCGCGGCGATCGGCCCGGCGACGTACTCGGCGACGTCGATGACGTGCGAGCCGACGTCCCCGAGCGCACCCGAGCCGGAGCCGCCCTTGAACCGCCAGGTCAGCGGGCCGTTCGGGTCGGTCGCGTAGTCGCACCAGTACCGGCCGCTGAACAGGGTCAGATCGCCCAGCTCACCGCGCTGGACGTGCTCGCGGATCGCCGCGATGCCGGGGGAGCGGCGGAAGGTGTACCCGACGGCGGTCACGACCTCGGCGCCACGCTCCAACTCCGCCATGGCACGGGCGTCTTCGAGCGATCCGGCCAGCGGCTTCTCGCACAGCACGTGCTTGCCCGCGGCGACGAGAGCTTCCGCGATGGGACGGTGCAGGTCATTGCCGACGACGATGCTGACCGCGTCGATCGTCGGGTCCTCGACGACGGCCTCCCAGCTCGGCAGCGCCTTCTCGTACCCGTAACGACGAGCGGCATCCTCGCCGAGTACGACATTGGCGTCGGCGATCGCGGCCAGCCGGACCGGTGGCAGACCGGCACCGAAGACCGTGTTGACGTTGCGGTAACCGGCCGCGTGGCTGCGGCCGGCCATGCCGGCCCCGATGACCGCGACGGAGAGGGGCTTGGCGGATGTGGCCATGGGGGGTGCCTTTCGGAAGGGCGGGGTGATCAGGCGAAGGGCGCAGTGAGCAGGCGGGGTGTTCAGACAGAGGGATCGCGCGGATCAGCGGGTGCCCTGCGTGGCGAACTTCTCCACCGTGTCGACGTTGGACTTGTCCACGAAGGCCGGGCCGGTCAGGACCGGCTGCTCGCTGCCGCCGGAGAAGTTGCCGTTGTTCTTGTAGAGCCAGAGGGAGTCGACCGCGAGGTAGCCCTGGAGGTACGGCTGCTGGTCGACGGCGAACTCGATGTCGCCGTCCTTGACGGAGCCGACCAGGTCCTTGTTGAGGTCGAAGGTGGCGACCTTCGCCTCGCTGCCCGCATCGGCGGCGGACTGCAGGGCCGTCAGCGCGAACGGGGCGCCGAGCGTGACCACTTGGTCGATGGAGCTCTCCTGCTTGAGCTTGGCGGTGATGGTCGACTTCACGGACGGCATGTCGGCGCCGTTGACGTAGAGGTTCTCCGTCTTGCCCTTGAAGGTCTTCTTCACCCCGGCACAACGCGCCTCAAGGCCCACGTGCCCCTGGACCTGGACCACGCAGACGGCGTGCTTGGCGCCGGTCTCGTTCAGCTTCCTGCCGAAGGCCTCGCCGGCGACGGACTCGTCCTGGCCGAAGAAAGACAGCAGGTTCTGTGCCTTCCATTCGTCCATTCCGGAGTTGAAGCCGACCACCGGGATGCCCGCCTTCACCGCCTTGGCCACCACACTCTTCATGGCGTCCGGCTTGGCCAGGGTGACCGCGATGCCGTCGACCTTCTGGTCGATCGCGTTCTGGACGAGGTTGGCCTGGTTGGCGGCGTTCTCGTCGTTGGAGTAGATGAGCTTGACGTTGTCCTTGGCGGCGGCGGCCTGGGCACCCTTGCGGATGATGTCCCAGAAGGTGTCGCCGGAGGGCGCGTGGGTGACCATCGCGATCGTCATACGGGGGGTGTCGGCCTTGCCCGCGGAGATGCCGCCGGCTTCCTCTTCGGACTTCTTCCCGCCGGAGCTGCTGGAACAGCCGGCGAGGGCCAGCGCGAGCGCGGCGCCGACGGCCACGACGGGGGTGACTCTGCGGGGGCGGGGAGAGTACGTGCGGTTCATGGTTCGTGCACCTCGCTGTGCAAGGGGGGCAGGGATAGTTGGGCCGGTGACCTGCGGCTTCTGGATGGAGTGGTCTTCCCGGCGACCAATGCTTAAAGCGCTTTAAGTCTTGGTACTATCGGCTCGTTTCGAGAAGGTGTCAAGGGTGTCGCGCCACGAGATGTTGCCGGTGGCAGAAGACCGTGCCCAGTGACGCACCAGGGTGGGGCCCTCCGTGTGGAGGGCCCCACCCTGGTGCTGCTCGCCGTGTCGTGTGCCGGCGGTGTCTACGGGGTCAGCGTCTGCCCCAGGTACCCGGCTCCGGGCGTACCCAGCCCGTCGCGGCCGTAGTACACGCCCTTCGTGGTGTCGACGCCGGTGCTGCCCGAGTCCAGTTGCAGGATCGTGCCGTCGTACCCGTTCTCGCCCTCGGCGCCGATCGCGAGGTCGCCGCGGCCCCAGCCGGAGAGGTCCTGGAGTACGACCGAGGAGCCGAGCTTGTCGTTGGGTTCGGTCCAGTCGGTGATGCCGGATGTGTCCTGGCTGAACGAGAGTGCGCCGGAGCCGGTCAGGCCGGTCGAGGTGCCCTTCAGGAGCAGGGTCGCGCCCGCGTTGGTCTGGTTGGCGCCGCTGCGGGTGATGTCCTCGTTCGGGAGGCCGGTGAGGACGTCCGCGTAGCCGTCGAGGTTTTGGTCGCCGACGGAGACGGAGGTGCCCATGGCGTCGCCGGACTCGTTGGCGCCGGGGACGCCCGTGGTGTCCTGGTGGACGGTGCGCATGCCCGTGGTGGTGAAGCCGGTGGACGTCCCGGGGACCACGGTGATCTGGCCGCCCGAGACCCCGCCGGACTCGCCGGCGTACGGCTGGCCGATGACGATGTCGTCATAGCCGTTGCCGTTCACGTCGCCCGCGGCGAGGGAGCGGCCGCCCTTGACGGACAGGACACTGACCTTGACCAGGCCGGTGGGCGATCCCTTGAACCAGGTGACGCGGCCGATGCCGGACGTGTCGCGGTAGTTGAGCGCCACGTCCGCGTAACCGTCGCGGTTGAAGTCGCCCGTGGCGGCGTCCAGGTAGCCGACGGAGCCGGTCGCGGTGGTCAGCGTGCCGTACTGGGTGCCGCCGCCGGTAAGGCGTGCGTTCCAGTTGCCGCCCTTGCCGGTGCCGGCCGCGAACACGTCGGCCTTGCCGTCAGCGTTGAAGTCGCCGACCGTAACGGCCGAGCCCAGCTTGGCACCGGCCGCTGTGACGCCCGAAGTGGCGTACGAGGAGCCGGAGTTCAGGCCGGGGCCGTACAGGACGGTGACGGAACCGCGGTCGGCGTTGCCGGAGGTGTCGTCCTCGCCCGGCGCACCGATGGCGAGGTCGGCGTGGCCGTCGCCGTTGATGTCGCCCCAGGCGGTCGACGCGCCCCAGCTGTCGCCCGACTCGGAGCCGCCGGGGACGCCCGGGCTGGACTGGGTGAGCTTCACCTTGGCGCTGCCCGCAGGCCCGTCGCTGCCGCCGGGGATGACGACGACGTTTCCGACGCTGCCCGAGGCCTTCGGCACTCCGGCCACCAGGTCGGTGATGCCGTCGCGGTTGAAGTCGGCGGTCGGGATGGCTGAGTTCTTGCCGGCGCTCGACGCGTACCGGCGGATCTCGGCGAGCTTGGAGTAGAGGTTGGCACCGGGGCATTCGGTGGCGAACGCGTCACGGTGGCCGGAGATCTGGTTGAGGGTGGCCGCCTGGCCGTTCTTCCACACGCCGGTGTCGCCCTTGGCGGTCAGTGTGACGGTGCCCTTCGGGTCGCCGCCGTACTGGCCCAGCTTCCAGGCCGCGACGCGGGCCACCGACTCCTGGGTGGCGCGGGTCGGCTTGCCGGCCGGGATGCCCTTGGCCGGGTCGCCCTCGAAGTCGCCGAGCACGGCGATGCCCGTGGAGTAGCTGTTGAAGCCGTAGGTGTGTGCGCCCAGCACAGGCAGGTCGATGCCGCCGGCACGGCCCTCGAAGATCTGGCCGCACTTGTCGACCAGGAAGTTGTAGCCCAGGTCGTTCCAGCCGTTGGCGTCGATGTGGTACGCCATGATGCCGCGCACCAGCGAGGCGGACTGGGCGCAGCTGTAACTGTTCGAGCCGACCGTGTGGTGCACGAAGACGGACTGCACCTTGTCGTTGTACGCGGGCGGGTCGTCGACCTTCGACTCGTCCGCGCCCCACCCGGCCCGGCTGATGACGGGCGGCTGGGTGACGGTGGACGGCGGGGCGGTCGGCTTGGTCTCGGTGGGCGGGGGAGGAGGCGCAGTGTCGGTGGCCGTGGCCGTGGCCGAGTCGGTGGGGGACGTGGAGGCGGGGTCCGTGGCGTCGGATGTGGTTTCCGTGGAGGCGGGGTCGGTGCTCTCGGACTCACTCGGCGCGGGAGCGGTGTTGGTCTCGGTGGGCTCTGTGGTCGCGGCGCCGGGAATCTCCTCGGCCACGTACGCGGCCGGTTCGATCTCGGTGCCGGTGGACTCGGACTCCGCGGCCGTCACCACACCGGGGTCGACGAGGTTGACTTCGAGTCCCTTGGGCAGCCCGGCACTTGTCGTGCCGTTCTCGCGCACGACCTGTACCTCGACGCCGTCGGACGGGCCCACCCACAGCGGCTCCGAGGCTCCGCGCGTCTTGGCGGTGGCGTCCTCCGGCGGGTCCAGACCGAGCTCCAGGTCCTGCCAGCCGGTCCACTCGCCGGTCTCCGTGCTGCGGGTACGCACCTGGGCGGTGCCCTGGATCTTCTTCGAAACCTCGGTCCAGGAGACACCGAGCATCGAGAACAGCTCGGTCTCCGTGCGCGGCAGCTCGCGCCTGCTGTTGCCGGTGCCCTTCAGAGCCAGCTCGTAGACCTTCGCCGGCCGCTTGGACCTGCCGGTCGCGGCGGGATCGTCGCCGGGGCCGGCGACTGCGTAGGTCACCACGCCCGCACCACCCACGAGGACAGCACCAATCGTCAGCCATGCTCTTCGCTTCAAACTCAGCGGTGTGTACGCATGGGTCTTGCGTGGACTCAACTTGCCCCACCCCTAGGAAAATGCCTCACAAAAGAACCACCTGTCACTCAGGTGGCGATGAACCAAGCGAGTCCCATCTGTGAAACATCACTGCCAGTCAGCGGGAAGTGGCGCAGATCACGCCGAGAGGGCTCTGCCCAGGTCGTACGGCCTCGGCAGAGCCCTCGTTCGTGCGGTTCGGTTCCCGCGGGCCGGGCGCTCCGTCACCAAGCGGCCTTCCTGAAGTCGGTGCGGTACCGCGCCCCTTCAGGGGCGCGGGGCTGTGACATATGCGGCTCCGCCGCGATGGGGGTCCCCCCGCTCATGGGGGTCCCCCCGCTCGAGCGAAGCCGAGAGTGGGGGAGAAGCCGAGAGTGGGGGAGCGGCCAGCCACGACGAACCCGCAGTTTCGAACCGGCCTTCCAGCGGAGCGCTCAGGCGTCGCGGTTCGCGCGGGCACGGCGCCGTAGGAGGAGCAGGCCGCCCGCGACGGCGGTGAGACCGGTGGCGGCGGTCCAGGCCGGGAGGTCCGAGGAGCCGGTGGCGGCCAGGTCGCCGTCCCTGCCGCCCTGAGGGCTGGACGAGGGGGAGGGTGTGGCGGGCGCGGCGCCGGAGCCGGACGTGGGGGAGGGCGACGCCGACGGGGAGGCCGGGGACTCCGGCTTGGTGGAGCGGTCGCGGGTGAACGCCAGGGTGCCGAAGCCGAGTTGGTCGTAGCCGCCGCTGTTGGGGCCGTAGTCGCCACCGCCGCCCTCCGCTGCCGACTTCGCCGCTATCCGGGTGAGGTAGGAGGCCGACAGGCCCTGGCGCTTGGTGTAGTGGTTGGCGATCATGGCCCAGACCGGGCGCGTCATGGCCGGGTCCACCGGGGCCTCCTCGCTCACGGTCTCCCTGCCCGACCAGCCGTTGATCGCACCCTTGTCGCGGGTGTTCGGCGTGAACGGCACATCCTCGCCCAGGTTCCACTTCGCCACGTACTGGGCGGCCTTGAGGAAGCGGCTGTCGTCGTAGCCGTACAGGTCGATTCCCTGGTTCCAGGCCATCTCGCAGAAGGTGCCCATCAGGCCGATGCCCAGCAGGGCATGGCCCTGGTCGCGGCCGGCCTCGACCCACTCGGCGAGCCCGTCGGGGTGCACCACGGGGCTGGCGTTCTTGATGGAGCCCAGGCCCTCGCCGTGCTTGAAGTACTCGACCGCGGTGTCGACCTTGGCCTTGTCGTCGCAGAGGATGCCGATGGCGAGGACGCAGCACATGGCCGTCAGGTCCCAGTTGGTCCAGTAGTTGGAGACGACGGCGCCGTTGTGGTTCTTGAGGAAGTCCTGCTGAGCGGGGCGAAGACGTTCAGCATCATCTTCTGGAAGCGGGGCAGGTCGAAGTCGTCGTGGTCGCGGACGAGTTCGGCGGCGTTGGCGAACTGGTAGCCGTAGAGACCCGCCGCGAGGAAGCGGTCCGCGGAGCCCTCGACGCTGGTCAGTTTCGCGGACCAGGCGTTGAGGATGGCGACGGCGGTGTCCAAGTGCGCGTCCTCGCCGGTGACATGGCCGCGCAGGGCGTTCTGGTAGGCCGCGTGGATGTCGTTGTAGAGGATCGTGTAGTTCTGCGGCGAGCCCACGCCCCGGTAGATCGTGGCCTGCGGGTTGGGCCTCCAGTCGGTCTGCGAGTGGCGGTTGGCGGTGAGCTTGGCGAAGCCCGCCGTGTACGGGGCCGCGCCCGCCTTCACCTTGGCCGCCATGCGGTCGAGGTCGGCTCGGGTGTGCAGCTGCCCGGGGTGCGCGAACGCCGTGCCTGCCGCTGACGCGGAGGTCGCGGGGACGGCGGCGCCGATGGCTGCCGCGCCCGCGGCCGTACCGGCGATCTTCAGCATGCTCCGGCGGTTGATCTCTGCTTTCACGGCTTCGGTCCTCAGGGGTGGGGTGCGTGCCGATGCGTAGGCGTACGGACAGGAGACGCTTGGGCCCGTGGTGGATAACAAAAACTGAGCCGTCACGCCCCAGAAAGCCGTCGCGCACCGGGAAGCCGTCACGCCTCGGAAAACTGATCGAAATCAAACCCGTCGCATCCATTGACGCTCCTTCCGCCCCACCCTTACCTTCTGGTCGAAGTTACGCACAGTGTTCGTGATCTCGAACGTACTGTAGTCCGGGCGGACGCCCAACCTGCCGCCCCCAGAAGGGACTTACCGTGTTCCGCACACGCCACTGGTTCATCCTCGGGGCGGCGCTACTGGCCCTGTTGGGGGCGCTCGTCACCGCTCAGCCCGGGGCCGCCGCCGAAGGCCGGCCGTACACCAACCCCGTCAAGGCGCAGAAAGGCGCCGATCCCTGGCTGGAGTACTACAACGGCAACTACTACCTGGTGACGACCTCGTTCACGGGTGAGCTGACCATGCGCAAGTCGCCGACGCTGGCGGGGCTGAGCACCGCCCCGAGCGTCCAGATCTGGTCGGACAGCACCTCCAGCCGCAACTGGAACATGTGGGCGCCGGAGATCCACTTCTTTGACGGCAAGTGGTACCTGTACTACTCCGCCGGGCCGCGCGGCTCCGCCTGCTGCGACGACCAGCGCACCCATGTGCTGGAGAGCGCGGGATCGGACCCGATGGGGCCGTACACGCACAAGAACACCCTCACCGGTTCCAACCTCAACCCCAACGGCTGGCTCATCGACGCCAGCGTGCTCAAGCACAACAACAAGCTGTATCTGGTGGGAAGCGGTTCGGCAGGCGGCAGCAAGCAGAGCCTTGTCATCGCGCCGCTCAGCAACCCGTACACACTCGCCAGCTCCACCTTCACCGTCATCTCCAGCCCGACGCTCAGCTGGGAGACGCAGAGCGGTGAGGTCAACGAAGGTCCCGAGCCGCTCTACCGCAACGGACGGACCTTCCTCGTCTACTCCGCCAGCGCCTGCTGGGGCCCCGACTACAAGCTCGGCCAGCTGGAGCTGACCGGTTCCGACCCGCTCCTCGCCTCCTCCTGGACGAAGAAGCAGACCCCGGTCTTCCAGCGCAGCGACGCGAACAGCGTGTACGCGCCGGGGCACAACGGGTTCTTCACCTCGCCCGACGGCACGGAGAACTGGATCGTCTACCACGCCAACGACGCGGCGGGCGACGGCTGCGACAACGGCCGTACGACCCGCGCCCAGAAGTTCACCTGGAACGCCGACGGCACCCCGAACTTCGGCACCCCGGTCGCCCTCGGTACGACGATGGCCGGCCCCTCCGGTGAGACGGCCACGACCCCGACCGCCTACACCCTCGTCAACCGCAACAGCGGCAAATGCCTCGACGTCAACGGTGGCAGCACCGCCGACGGCGCCAACATCTTCCAGTGGACCTGCAACGGCGGGGCCAACCAGAAGTGGCGCATCGAGGACCGCGCCGACGACACCAGCCGTCTCGTCAACGTCACCACCGGCAAGGTCGCCGACATCGCCGACTGCAGCACCGCCGACGGCGCCGACGTCCGGCAGTGGTCCTGGCTGAACAACAACTGCCAGAAGTTCCGCATGGTCTACCTCGGCGGTGACTACGTGCGGATCGTCAGCGCCGCCACCGGCAAGGTCATGGACGTCGCCAACTGCGGCACGGCCAACGGCACCGACGTACGCCAGTGGACCTGGCTCAACAACAACTGCCAGCAGTGGCGCATCCAGCCCACCACCGCCTGACCACCGCCTGACCACCGACTGATCGGGAGATCCTCATGAGACGCAGAACCTTCCTTGCCGGGGCGGCCACCGCGATGGCCGCCGGGCCGGCCGTACTCGCCGCGGGCGGACCCGCCCACGCCGCCGCCCCCGCCTCGCCCTCCGTGACCTTCACCAACCCGATCGCCCTCCAGCGCGCCGACCCGCACATCCACAAACACACCGACGGCTACTACTACTTCACCGCCACCGTGCCCGCGTACGACCGCATCGTGATGCGCCGCGCCACCACCCTCCAGGGCCTTTCCACCGCCCCGGAGACCACCATCTGGACCAAGCACTCGAGCGGTGAGATGGGCGCCCATATCTGGGCGCCGGAGATCCACTTCATCGACGGCAAGTGGTACGTCTACTTCGCCGCCGGTGCCTCCAACGACATCTGGAAGATCCGGCCGTACGTCCTGGAGAGCAGCTCCGCCAACCCGCTGACCGGGACCTGGACCGAGAAGGGGCGTATCGCCCTGCCGCTGGACACCTTCTCGCTCGACGCGACCACCTTCGTCGTCGGCGGCAGCCGCTATCTGAGCTGGGCGCAGAACGATCCGGCCGTGGGCAGCGGGACCAATCTCTATCTCGCGAAGCTGTCCAACCCGTGGACCATCTCCGGCACTCCGGTACGGATCTCCACGCCGACACACGCATGGGAGACCGTGGGCCACCGCGTCAACGAGGGCCCTGCCGTCATCCAGCGGGGCGGCAAGGTCTTCATGGCCTTCTCCGCCGCCGCCACCGACGCCAACTACTGCCTCGGCCTGCTGACCGCCTCCGCCTCGGCCGATCTGCTCAACCCGGCGTCCTGGACGAAGAGTTCGCAGCCTGTCTTCAGGAGCAACGACGCCACCGGGCAGTACGGGCCCGGCCACAACACCTTCACCGTCTCCGAGGACGGCAAGTCGGACGTACTCGTCTACCACGCCCGCAACTACAAGGACATCAGCGGCGATCCGCTCAACGACCCCAACCGGCGCACCCGTTACCAGAAGCTGTACTGGAACGCCGACGGCACACCCAACTTCGGCATCCCGGTCGCCGACGGTGTGACCCCGGTCCGCTTCTCCTCGTACAACTTCCCCGACCGCTTCATCCGCCACTGGGAGTACCGGGCGAAGCTCGAACCGAACGTCACCAACCTCGCCGACTCCCAGTTCCGCGTCGTCGCCGGCCTGTCCGGCAGCGGCACCGTCTCCCTGGAGTCGGCGAACTTCCCCGGCTACTACCTGCGCCACAAGAACTACGAGCTGTGGGTGGAGAAGAACGACGGCTCGACCACCTTCAGGAACGACGCCACCTTCTCGCGGCGCGCGGGCCTCGCCGACTCCGCGAGCGGTGTCTCCTTCGAGTCGTACAACTTCCCGGGCCGCTACATCCGCCATTACGAGAACCTGCTGTACATCCAGCCGATGAGCACCAGCCTCGACCGGCAGGACGCGACGTACTACGCCGAGTAGCTCCGCTGGAAGCACGGTGATGAACCTGCGGGCCGGTGGGGGCTGGTCGCTCTGCGGACCCGCAAATGTCACAGCCCCGCGCCCCTACGGGGCGCCATACGCCCCCCATGGGATCCAGCCCCGCCCGGAAGTCAAGAGCCGGGCGGGGCGAAGCCCGTCGTCGTGAAGGACGTCTGGTCCCGGGGCGTCGTGCCGTCGGTGATCCACCAGTGTGTGGGGTGCTCACCGTACGTCCCGAAGAGGCCGCCGGCCGCCCAGTTGAGGATCAGCTCGTCCTTGCCGTCGCCGTCGAAGTCGGCGGCTCCCGCGGGCCGGGCATGGCGCCACTTCGCCGGGATCTTCTTGCCGTCCGCCTTCGCCGGTCCTTCGCGCAGGACCGGGGTGCGCCGGTCGCCGTCGATGAGCGTGGCGTTCTCGTACGTGGCGACGAGGATGCCGTCGCGGCCGTCGCCGTCGGGGTCGGCGGCTGCGAAGTCTCCGGGGCCGTAGTCGGTCTTCCGGTCCTTGGGTGCCTCGGGCAGCCGGTGGGTGACCGGTGCGGCGCCGCTGCCGGGGTACACGGCGAGCGAGCCGTCGACCTCGGGGGCTTCCGTCTCGTAGCCGGGCTCGTCGTTGCGGCCGCCGTCGTCTCCGATGACCACATCACGCTGCCCGTCGCCGTCGAAGTCGCCGAAGGCGTGGGCGTTTCCGAGGCGCAGCTGCCTGCCGTTCGCGGACACGCCCTCGCCGCGGCGGGCGGGGTGGAGGGTGTTGGCGGACTGCTCACCGTCGTTTGCCCCCTGGATGAGCAGAGAGGTCGCGCGCGGCTTGCCCGTCGGGTCGATGTCGTCCGCGATGAGCCAGCCTTCCGACCAGGGCAGGCTGGTGTCGGTGCGCGCGGGCACCCCCGACCGGGTGAACGGGCCGTACAGCACCACGAGCGACGACTGGTTCCGCGCGAGTGCCGCGAGGTCGTGGTGCCCGTCGCCGTCGAAGTCGCCGCGCACCTCGGATTCCACGCCCTGTTCGGACACGCTCGGGGGCAGCCGCACCTCGGTTGCCCCGGCACCCGTCCTGGGCCCGGCAGGTCCGCCCCACGCCACGTACGGGAGGGAGCTGGGGGCGGAGACCTGCCCGTCCGTCACCCGCTCGCCCGCGACGCTGGTGACGAAGTCCGGGAAGCCGTCGCCGTCCAGATCGGCGGTGACCATGGCCTCCGCGAGGACACTGTCGGGACCCGCCCACCCCGGCGGCGGAGCGGGCAGGCCCAGATCGGCGCGGTCGTAGACCGTGCGGGTCGCCGGGTCGAGTCCCTTGGCCGATCCGTAGACCACACCGATCCGCTGCTCGCGGCCGGGGGCTTCCGGATTGCCGCGGACCTGGACGGGAACCAAGAGATCGCGATGCCCGTCGCCGTTGATGTCGTCGGGGTCCTTCGTTCCCTTCCCCGGCGTCGGCGCCCGGCTCTCGGCAGGCGCGCTGGGAACCGGCGCAGCCGACGTCCCACCGCCCGAGGGGGACGGCTCGCGGCCCGTTCCGTCGCTGCCGCATCCGGTGAGCGAGGCGAGCACGACGCTCACGGCGACGGCTGACAAGGCGATACGAGGCTTCATGCGCCTCACCGTCACATCCCGTGCCGAGCCGGCTCCAGCGGATGCGAGGACCGTTGCCCAGTCGTCGCTCAGCCGTTCTGGGAACGGGACCGGACAGCCGGAGAGGACCCGTCGCCGTCAGGCCAACAGCCCAGCCAGGCGGCGCCATTCGGGGCGAGGAAGGGCTGACCGATCCTGGTCGGTGACCAGTTGGAAGGCCACATGGTCGGCGCCGGCGGTGTAAAAGGCGTCGATCCGCTCGCGGATGCGATCGTCGTCGCCCCAGGCGAAGAGCGTGTCGATCAGTCGGTTACTGCCGCCGTCCGCGAAGTCGTCCTCGGAGAAGCCGAACCGCAGGAAGCTGTTCGTGTAGTTCGGCAGGGTGAGATACATGGCGAGAGTGTCGCGGGCGAGCGAGCGCGCGCGGTCCGGGTCCGTCTCCAGGACGACCTTCAACTCCGGCGCGAGCAGCGGGCCTTCGCCGAGGATCTCGCGGGCGTCCGCGGTGTGCTCGGGAGTGACCAGGTACGGGTGCGAGCCGGCGGCGCGATCGCGGGACAGCTTCAGCATCTTGGGTCCGAGGGCGGCCAGGACCCGGCGCTCGGCGGGCACTCCGGCGGCGTCCAAGGCGTCCAGATAGCCGACCATGGACGCATACGGGCGCCGGTACTGGTCCGCCAGCTTGGCGTGACTCACCCCGAGGCCCAGCAGGAACCGGCCGGGGTGAGCCGCGTCCAGCTCGGCGAAACGCGCGGCGGTGTCGGGGGCCTCGTACTGCCAGATGCTCTGGATGCCGGTCGCCACGGTCAGCCGCGAGGTCGCCTCGATGAGCGGCACGGCATGCTGCGTCGCGCTGTTGCCGCCCAACCAGACGGCGCCGAAGCCGAGTTGTTCGAGCTCGGCGGCGGTCTCGGCAAGCTCACCCCGTTGTGCCGGATCCTCCGAACGCAGCCCGACACTCCAGATGCCGTACCGTCCGACTGCCTCCTTGGGTGAACTGTGGCGAACCCCAGTCGTGACGTCGTCCGTCATCGGCTCCGACTCCTTCCGAAGGTTGTGCACTGTCGTACGAACCTGTCGCAGCAGCCCCAACCGGCGGCTCCTTCGGGATATTCCGTCGATCGGGAGCGCGACGACCAACTCCCGTCAGGCGGCGGACCGTTCGAAGATCCTCGGCGGCTACGCGAGCGCGGAGGTCACTTCCCGCGACGGCCCGCCGACCGGTCCCGCCAGTACAGGAACGTGCGCTTCGGATCCGCCAGCAGGTCCCACGGGTGGTTCGTCATATGGCGGCCGATGCGGTGGAAGACGGCGGCTGCCTCGGCCGGGCGGTAGGTGCGGGTCAGGGCGAAGGCAAGGAAGTTGAGGTCGGTGACCGCTTCCGCGTGTGGTGCGGCGGCGGTGTGGAACCAGCCGGTCAGGGCCCCGTCGATCTCCTTGGCCGCCCGTGGTTCGTTCCAGGACCCGCTCGCCCCCAGCGCGGCGAGCGGGTCCTGCCGCAGCCGGTGGGCGACGAGTTCCACGCGGGCCGCCACGGGCAGCAGGGCCAGGGGTGAGCCGTATGGTGCGTGGGCTGCGCACTGCTCGGCGAAGTCCAGCATGTCGGGGACGGTTCCGTGTGCGCGCGGGGACAGATAGTGCAGGAGCCGGTGATGGGCGGTTCTGTTCCACGGGGCGCGGTTGACGGCCTCCCTCCACACGGGCACGACGTCCCGGGCGGGAGCTGCGAAGGAGTGCAGGAGTGACAGCAACGCCAGCCAGGGGGTGGGGTCCTCGGGACAGGCTTGCGCGGCGTGCAGACACGCCTGCTCGGCCCGCCGGGCGGCGGCCGGCCCTTCGGCCGGGGCCCGCCCGGACAGGGTGAACGCCTGCAGGACCAAGGCGTCGCCGTCGCCCGGCCGGTCACCGATCCACCGTTGCGCCACCGCCGCCGGCAGGCTTCCCGCCAGTACGGAGATCCGGTGTACCCGGCGGTCCCAGTCGCGCCCGGTGGTGTGCAGCAGCTCGGCGACCGGCTCCCAGAACGGGCGGGTGCGGCCCGCGCCGAGGCCGTGGAGCTGCTGGGCGGGGCGGAGTTCGGCCAGGACGGCGTGCAGTGCGTCGTCGTCGAGTTCGGGCCGGATCAGCAGGGCGGGGCGGCGTCTCAGCATCTCGAATCTCGAGTCGAGTTGAATCTTGGGGTGCTACGTGGTGCGCGGGGCGGGCGTCGCGTCAGGGCTGATGGCGTGCCCGCCCCGCGGTCTGTTGGTGCGTGCCGTGCGTCAGCAGCAGCGGCTCTGCGGATGGTTCTCCCGGTGGTGCGTCCGCAGGACCTCGTACTCCCGTCGGCTGGGCAGCGGAGCGCCCGGGTGCAGGCGTCGGTGGTGCGCGCAGTAGCGGTCGTACTCCGCCTCGCCGGTCAGCTCGCGCAGATACCAGTGCACCCAGCGCACGCCCCTGGTCCAGCGCCGGACGTTCATGGACGGCATGCTCATGGACGGGCTCCCACCAGCGGTTCGCCCGCCTGCTCGGGGATGTCGATACGGGACTCGACGTACGGCGCCTCCGTCGTCGGCAGCGACCCCGGCGCGCGGATGGCCCGTACGCACACCACCGCCGCGTTGACGATCACCACGGCGACCAGCAGCAGGAACAGGGCGATCAGGACTCCGTCGACCGTGGAGTTGGTGACCACGGTGTGCATGTCGTCGAGGTTCTTGGCGGGCGCGATGACCTCGCCGGCGTCGATGCCGTCGGCGTACCGGTCGCGCTGGGCGAAGAAGCCGATGCGCGGGTCGTCGGAGAAGATCTTCTGCCAGCCGGCGGTGAAGGTGACCGCGACCACCCAGGCCAGCGGGATCGCGGTGACCCAGGCCCAGCGCAGCCGCCCGGACTTGACCAGCACGGTGGTGCAGACGGTGAGGGCGATGGCGGCGAGCAGCTGGTTGGCGATGCCGAAGAGCGGGAAGAGCTGGTTGATTCCGCCGAGGGGGTCGGTGGCGCCGGTGTAGAGGAAGTAGCCCCAGGCGGCCACGACGATTCCGCTGCACAGCCAGATGCCCGGCTTCCAGGTGACCCGGCCGATCGGCTTCCAGACGTTGCCGAGCATGTCCTGGAGCATGAAGCGTCCGACCCGGGTGCCCGCGTCGACCGTCGTCAGGATGAACAGTGCCTCGAACATGATCGCGAAGTGGTACCAGAAGGCCTTCATCCCGGCGCCGCCGAACACCCCGGAGAAGATCTCCGACATACCGACCGCGAGGGTGGGCGCACCGCCGGTGCGGGCGATGAGCGTCTGCTCCTCCACGGCCTTCGCCGCCTGAGTCAACTGGTCGGGGCTGATGGTGAAGCCGAGGCCCGCCACCGCCTGCGAGGCGGACTCGGCGGTCGTACCGAGGAGCCCTGCGGGCGCGTTCATCGCGTAGTACAGGCCGGGTTCGAGAGTGGCCGCGGCGATCAGCGCCATGATCGCGACGAACGACTCCATCAGCATGGCGCCGTAGCCGATCATCCGGACCTGCGACTCCTTCTGGATCAGCTTCGGAGTCGTACCGGAGGCGACCAGCGCATGGAAGCCGGACAGCGCGCCGCAGGCGATGGTGATGAACAGGAAGGGGAAGAGGGAACCCGCGAAGACCGGGCCCGCGCCCGAGGAGGCGAAGTCACTGACCGCCTCCGCACGCATGACGGGCGCGGCCATGACGACTCCGACCGCGAGCAGCGCGATGGTGCCGATCTTCATGAAGGTGGACAGGTAGTCGCGGGGCGCGAGCAGCATCCACACGGGGAGTACGGAGGCGACGAAGCCGTATCCGACCAGGCAGAAGACGAGGGTCGTCGGGCTCAGGGTGAAGGTGTCGGCCAGCGAGGAGTCCTGGATCCAGCTGCCGCCGATGATCGCGAGCAGCAGCAGCGCCACACCGATCAGGCTGGTCTCGACGACCCGGCCCGGCCGGATCCGGTGCAGCCAGAAGCCCATGAACAGCGCGATGGGGATGGTCATGGCGACGGAGAAAGTGCCCCAGGGGGAGTGGGCGAGGGCGTTGACGACGACGAGGGCCAGCACACCGAGCAGGATGATCATGATGGCGAAGACCGCGATCAGGGCCGCCGCCCCGCCCGCCCGGCCGATCTCGTCACGGGCCATCTGCCCGAGCGACTTCCCGTCCCGCCGCATCGACAGGAACAGCACCACCATGTCCTGCACCGCTCCGGCGAAGATCACGCCGGCCACGATCCAGATCGTGCCGGGCAGATACCCCATCTGCGCCGCGAGTACGGGCCCCACCAGCGGTCCGGCCCCGGCGATCGCCGCGAAGTGGTGGCCGAGCAGCACCCGGCGGTCGGTGGGCTGGAAGTCGACGCCGTCCTCGAGCCGTTCGGCGGGGGTGGCCCGGCGGTCGTCCGGCTTCAGTACGCGCCGGGCGACGAAGCGGCCGTAGAAGCGGTAGGCGATGGCGTACGAGCCGAGGGCGGCCAGCACCAGCCAGACCGCGGAGATCTCCTCGCCCCGGGAGAGCGCGAGGACACCCCAGCAGACGGCGCCCACCAGGGCGACGGTGGTCCACAGGAGGACGGACCGGGGGGTCATACGGGGCCGGGCGGATCCGGAGGGGGGCGGGCTTTCCGGTGCCGGGGGAGCGGATTCGGGCATGGCTGACGTAGGCATGGCGGCTCCTGGCCGTGGTGCTGGGTGATGGTGTGCGGCGCTACGGGGTGATCGTGTGCGGCGCTACTGGGTGGTGGTACCGGGCGGTACGCCGGTGGGGAAGTGGCGGGAAAGTGGCTCAGGGATCGGGCCGGTCGTGCCGGTCGTCGCGGTCATGCCTGGTCAGCGCGTACGCGGCGAGCAGGCACAGTGCGCATCCCGGCACCCAGGCGAGCTGGTACCAGTAGAAGAACGGCGTCCCGGCGAGCCGCGGGCCGGCGCCGGCGTACCAGGGGACCCACAGCAGTCCTGCGGCGGGCGCGAGAAGCAGTACGGCGACCGCGAGGCGCCGTAGCCGGTGGTGACCAGTGTCAGTCGATGTCATGACCTGCGCTCCCCTCCCGTTCCCTCTCCCGCTCTGTGTCGGTCTGTGCAAGAGTTGCCCGCCGGGCGGAACTGGTTGACAGGGAATTTCCAGAAGATTTCCCGCCGGTTTTCCATCAACCGTGTCAACCGGACGGTCTGCCCGCGCAACTCTCCGGCAAGGGCTCGGGCTGTGGCCTGTCCGGCGGACAGGCCACAGGACCTCAGGCACACCAAGGACGGTGACCCATGGCGGACGGCGCCATGACCGCGACGTTCCTCGCCGTGACCGGCGGAGCGTCGCTCCTCGCCGTCACCGCGCGCCGGCTGCGGCCCAGCGACCGGCTGCCGTCCCTGGAGGGCTGGGCACTGGCCGACCGCAGCCTCGGCCCCGTCTGGACCTGGATGCTGCTCGGCGGCACGATCTTCACCGCGTACACCTTCACCGCCGTACCGGGACTGGCGTACGGGAACGGGGCGCCCGCCTTCTTCGCCGTGCCGTACACGGTGATCGTCTGTCCGCTCGCCTTCGTCCTGCTGACCCGGCTGTGGACGGTGGCGCGCCGGCACGGCTACATCACCGTCGCCGACTTCGTGCGCGGGCGGTACGGTTCACCACCGCTCGCCCTGGTGGTGGCGCTGACCGGGATCCTCGCGACGATGCCCTACCTCGCGCTGCAACTGCTGGGCATCCGCGCGGTGCTCACCGCCGGGGGCGTCTACCCGCGGGGCGCGAGCGGCGATCTGGTGCTGATCGCGCTGTTCGCGGGCCTCGCGGCGGCGACGTACCGCCACGGGCTGCGGGCACCGACCGTCATCTCGGCGTTCAAGGCGGTGGCCGTCTTCGTCTCCCTCACCGCCGTGTGCTGGCTGGTCCTGGCCCGGCTCGGCGGACCCGGCGCGGTCTTCGACGGCGCGGCGCGACGGCTCGGCGGCACCGGAGTCGCGGACTCCGCCCTGCTGCTGTCCCCCGAGCAGCAGCCCGCCTACGCCACGCTCGCCCTGGGCTCGGCCCTGGCCCTGCTGATGTATCCGCACGTGCTCACCGCAGGGTTCGCCGCCGACGGCCCGCGCACCCTGCGCAAGGTCTCCGTGGCGCTGCCCGCCTGGACAGGACTGCTCGCCCTCTTCGGCCTCCTCGGCATCGCGGCACTCGCGGCGGGGGTACGGGCACCCGAGGGCGGCGCCGAGACCGCCGTGCCGATGCTGGTCGACCGGCTGATGCCGGGCCCGCTCGCCGGACTCGTCTTCGGAGCGATCACCGTGGGGGCGCTGGTCCCGGCAGCCGTGATGTCGATCGCGGCCGCCACCTGCTTCGTACGCAATGTGTACGTCGAGTACTTTCACCCCACCGCCACGCCCAAACGACAGGTCCGCATCGCCAAGGCGGTCTCGCTGACCGCGAAGGTGGGGGCGGTGGCGTTCGTGTTCGGGCTGCGCGACCAGGACGCCATCAACCTCCAGCTCCTCGGCGGCGTATGGATCCTGCAGATCTTCCCGGCGGTGGCCATAGGGCTCTTCACGGGCCGGCTGCATCCGCGGGCGCTGCTGGCCGGGTGGGCCGTGGGCATGGCGGCCGGCACCTTCCTGGTGGTCCGCGAGGGGTTCTCGTCCATCGTGCCGTTCGGCGGCGGCGACCAGCCGCTGGAGATCTACGCCGGGCTCGTCGCCCTGCTGCTCAACCTGACCGTCGCGGTGTCCGGCACCGCGGCCCTCGAACGCTTCGGCGTCCCGCGGGGCGCCGACCTCACCGACCTACCGTCCCGCCTGACCGTCAGGCGGCGCCCCGAGACGGGAGCGAGCAACCCGTGAGACGCAGACAGCACACGCGACTGCCGGTGCCGCAGGCCGCTCCGGCCGCCGTCACCGATCCCCGTATCCCACGGCCCGCCGTGACCGATCACATCCCGCGGCCCGCCGCCTCCGGCGAGTCGGCGATGCCCCCGCCGGCCGGTGACCCGACCGGGGACGAGGTGCTGTCCCCGCCCGTGAGTGATCCGGCCGACCTCGAGCGGGAGGCCGCCCTGGCCCGGCTCTTCGAGCTGCACTACGCCTCGATGCTGCGCCTGGCCGTCCTCCTCGGCGCGGACGACCCGGAGAACGTGGTGGCCGAGGCGTACTACCAGATCTACCGGAAGTGGCGGCGCCTCAGGGACGCCGAGGCGGCGGAGGCGTATCTGCGTTCCACGGTGTGCAATCTGACCCGTATGCGCATCCGTCACCTTCAGGTCGCCCGCAAGCACGTCCAGCAGCCGCCGAGCGAGGTCGTCGCCTCCGCCGAGAGCACGGCGCTGCTCCGCGACGACCAGCGCGTACTGATCGACGCCCTGCAGCAACTGCCCGCCCGCCAGCGGGAAGCGCTGGTGCTGCGGCACTGGCTCGGCCTGAAGGAGAGTGAGATAGCCGCCGCGATGGGAATCTCCCCCGGATCGGTCAAGACCCACACCTCGCGCGGTATCGCCGCCCTGACCCAGGCGATGGAGGCCCGGCGATGAACGAAGTGGATCGTACGGAGCAGGCGCTGCGCGAAGCGCTCGGAACGCTGGCCGGCGGTGTCCAGGCCGCCCCCGACGCCTACCGCACGGCCCGCGGCGACTGGCTCCGCCGCGAACGCCGCCGCCGCGTGGTCCTGGCCGTCCTGATAGCGGTGGTCTTCACCCTCGCCACCCTGATCGGCCTCTGGGTCCTGAACCAGGCCCCGTCGGACCCGGGGGTGATCTTTTCTCACGGCGTGAGTGTGCCTCCGGCGGGGGCGGGTTTGTAGATGACTGCGGCCGGGCGTGGCCGTACGGAGGCGTGAGCCCCTGGTGGGGTTTCGGGCGAAGCCCCGAGGAGAGACGGCTGTTGCGCCGTCCGGGTGACCAGGGTGACGGGCCGTCGCCCCTGATGGCGCATGCTGTTCGAGGCCGAGGGCGGTCGCGGCAAGGCGCCGGGTCGCCACCTCTCATCGGAAGGACACCCCATGGACGAGCAGGGTGAGCGCTTTGACGTCGTCGTACTCGGAGCGGGCCCCGGCGGCTACGTCGCCGCCGTCCGGGCCGCCCAACTGGGCAAGAGCGTCGCGGTCGTCGAGGAGAAGTACTGGGGCGGCGTCTGCCTGAACGTGGGCTGCATCCCCAGCAAGGCGCTGCTGCGCAACGCCGAACTCGCGCACATCTTCACGCGCGAGGCGAAGACCTTCGGCATCAAGGTCGACGGGCAGGTCTCCTTCGACTACGGCGAGGCTTACCGGCGCAGCCGCAAGGTCGCGGACGGCCGGGTCAAGGGCGTCCACTACCTGATGAAAAAGAACAAGATCACGGAGCTCAGCGGTCGCGGCACGTTCCTCGACCCGAACACGCTCCAGGTGGCCGACTACGACGGCAACACCCGCACCATCGGCTTCGACCACTGCATCATCGCCGCCGGCGCCACCCCCAAGCTGCTGCCCCGCACCCGCCGCACCTCCCGCGTGGTGACGTACGAGGAGCAGATCCTCGCCGAGGACCTGCCGCAGTCGATCGTGATCGCCGGCGCCGGGGCCATCGGCGTCGAGTTCGCCTACGTGCTGCACAACTACGGCGTGAAGGTCACGATCGTCGAGTTCCTGGACCGTATGACGCCGCTGGAGGACGCCGAGGTCTCCACCGAACTCGCCAAGCAATACCGCAAGTTGGGCATCGACGTGCTCACCTCCACCCGCGTCGACGCGATCGACGAGTCCGGCCCGCAGGTCCGTGTCACGGTGACGGCCAAGGACGGAACCCAGCAGGTGCTGGAGGCCGACAAGGTGCTCCAGGCGATCGGCTTCGCCCCGAACATCGAGGGCTACGGCCTGGACAAGACGGGCGTACGGGTCACGGACCGCGGCGCCATCGACGTCGACGGACGCTGCCGCACCTCCGTTCCGCACATCTACGCCATCGGCGATGTCACCGCCAAGCTGATGCTCGCGCACGCCGCCGAGGCGATGGGCATCGTCGCCGCCGAGACCATCGCGGACGCGGAGACCATGGAGCTGGAGTACGTGATGATCCCGCGGGCCACCTACTGCCAGCCGCAGATCGCCAGCTTCGGCTACACCGAGGCCCAGGCCCGCGAGCAGGGCTACGACGTCCAGGTGGCCAAGTTCCCCTTCACCGCGAACGGCAAGTCGCATGGCCTGGGTGACGCCACCGGCTTCGTGAAACTGATCAGCGACGGGAAGTACGGCGAACTCCTCGGCGGCCACCTCATCGGCCCCGACGTCACCGAACTCCTTCCCGAACTGACCCTCGCCCAGCAGTGGGACCTGACCGTCCATGAGGTGGCCCGCAACGTCCACGCCCACCCGACGCTCGGCGAGGCGGTCAAGGAGGCGGTCCACGGACTCGCCGGACACATGATCAACATGTAAGGGCGGGCGTCAGGGGAGCTGACCCGAGCCGAGCGAACGCTTCCGCACCTGCTCCAAGTGGCTCGTGAAGACCTCACGAGCATCGGGTGTCAGTGTGCGCAGGGCGACGGCTGCCGTGATGATCACGTCGCACAGCTCCGACTGGACGTCGTCCCAGGTGTGGCTCGTACCTTTGCGCGGGTTCTGTCCGGTGGCGCCGATGACCGCCTCGGCGACCTCACCGACCTCCTCCGAGAGCTTCAGCATCCGTAGGAGCAGAGCCTCTTGAGGGGGACGCGAGGGCTGCGCACGTACGAGCCACTCCTGGAGGCGTCCCACCGTTTCCCACATTTCGTCGTACGTGGCCGAGGTCGCCGCTGCGTCGTGATCGCTCATGCCGGCCAGCGTGCCATGCGAGGGCGGCAGCTCCCGCGCTCACCCTTGTCTTCGCCTGCGCTCCAACTCCTAGCGTTCGCAGGCATGGAGAGCATCAAGCACAGGAACGGGCACAGAACACTGGGCCGAAGCAACATCGAGATCAGTGCCCTTGGTTTCGGGTGCTGGGCCATCGGCGGGGAGTGGCAGTCCGTCGACGGGCAGCCCCTGGGCTGGGGCAAGGTCGACGACGAGGAGTCCGTACGGGCGATTCACCGCGCGCTCGAACTCGGCGTGACCTTCTTCGACACGGCGGACGATGGGGGTCCCCCCGCTCGAGCGAAGCCGAGAGTGGGGGAGGCACCGGGCACAGCGAGCGGCTGCTCGGCAGGGCCCTCGGCAAGCGTCGTACGGACGTCGTCGTCGCCACGAAGTGAGGCAACGTCTTCGACGAGGCGACCCGCACGCGGATCGGCCAGGACGACACGCCCGCGTACGCCCGCCGGGCCCTGACGGCGTCTCTGAAGCGCCTCGGCACCGACTACGTCGACCTCTACCAACTGCACATCTCCGACGCCGACTTGGAGCGGGCGGGCCAACTCCGTGAAGTCTGCGAGGAGTTCGTACGCGAGGGGCTCATCCGCGCGTACGCCTGGAGCACCGACGATCCGGAACGGGCCGCCGTGTTCGCTCGGGGGCCGCACTGCACGGCCGTGCAGCACTGCCTCAACGTGCTCCAGGACGCGCCCGAAATGCTCGCGCTCTGCGAGGAGTCGGGGCTTGCGAGCATCAACCGCAGCCCCCTCGCGATGGGGTTGCTGACGGGGTAGCGGGCGGCTGGACAGCCCCTGGAAGCCGGGGACATCCGCAGTGCGCCGCCCGCCTGGCTGCCCGGTTTCCAGCGGGGCGAGGGGGCCGACGCGCAGTGGCTGCGCCGCGTCGACGCCCTGCGTTCCGTCCTCACCAGCGAGGGTCGTACGCTCGCACAGGGCGCCCTCGCCTGGCTGTGGGCCCGCAGTCCGCGCACGATCCCCATCCCGGGCTTCCGCTCGGTCGCACAGGCCGAGGACAACGCCGGGGCGCTTCGCTGCGGCCCGCTCACCGCGGACCAGTTGACCGAGATCGAGGAAATCCTGGCTCGCTGACCGGTCCAGCCACGGCGGTCACCGACGTTGATAACGGGGCAGCCGTTCCGTCGCCCGGGTCCTTCCCGCGGTCCCGCGCGGGAGCCCACCCCATCCGTGTGGCCCGGAACGGCTGCCCACCCCCGTCCCCCTTGAATGTGGATCAGGAAGTTTCGTGCTCCAAATGTGAAGCTCTGGTGGAGGAGAGTCGAGCATAAGCCTGTCACCGGTCCGAATGCGCCGGATGTTTCCATTCCGATTGTGCAGGTTCCGGTTACGGCGTGCTCATCCGCGACCGATGAACGGCATCGTCGTCGCGAGAACCGTCGCGAACTGCACGTTCGCCTCCAGCGGCAGCTCCGCCATGTGCCGCACCGTCAGGGCCACATCCGCGACGTCCATCACGGGTTCCGGAACCACCTCGCCGTTCGCCTGCAGGGCTCCCGTCTGCATGCGCTCGGTCATGTCGGTCGCCGCATTGCCGATGTCGATCTGACCGCAGGCGATCCGGTACGGGCGGCCGTCCAGCGACAGCGACTTGGTGAGACCCGTCAGCGCGTGCTTGGTTGCCGTGTACGCAGCCGAGTGCGGGCGGGGCGTATGCGCCGAGATCGAACCGTTGTTGATGATCCGTCCGCCCTGCGGATCCTGCTCCTTCATCTGCCGGTACGCCGCCTGCGCGCACAGGAACGCGCCGTCGAGGTTGGTGGCGACGACGTGGCGCCAGGCGTCATAGGGCAGTTCCTCGAACGGGACGCCGCCCGGCCCGAACGTGCCGGCGTTGTTGAAGAGCAGATCGAGCCGCCCGAAGCGCTCCCGTACGGCGGCGAAGAGTCCGGCCACGTCATCGGGCTGTGAGACGTCGGCGCGTACGCAGAGGGAGGCGCTGTTTCCCGCCCGGGTGTCCGCCAGGGCCGCCGTCGCCTCCAGTGTCTGAGGGCGGCGGCCCGCGAGCGTCACGGACCAGCCGGTGCGCAGGAGTTCCAGGGCCACGGCGCGGCCGATGCCGGAGCCCGCCCCGGTGACCAGCGCGATCTTCGTTTCCTTGTCGTTCATGGGCCCGCAGCGTACGGGAGGGCCCGGCATCCGGAACTCATCCTCCCGACACCCGTCTGTTGTGTACACGACGGGCTGCCGTCGACCCTGGCCACTCCAATGCGTCGTACAACAACCGTCAGGGGAGGGCCAGATGACACCCGCAGCCCGTCAACTACCGCCGCAGGAAAGCGTTTCACGGCACGCCCCCGAGCTCCGCGCCGCAGCCCGTCACCTCGGCCGGCGCCGCTTCCTCACCGTCACCGGTGCCGCCGCCGCGCTCGCTTTCGCCACCAACCTGCCGACCGCGGGCGTGGCCGGCGCCGCCGAGCTCGACGCGGCGAAGATCACCGACGATCCCTTCACCCTCGGCGTCGGCTCCGGCGACCCGCAGCCGGGCTCCGTACTGCTGTGGACCCGCCTCGCGCCGGCCCCGTTCGAAGCCGGCTCCGGACTGCCCCGGCAGCGCGTCCCCGTGCAGTGGGAACTGGCGCACGACGCGAATTTCCGGCGGATCGCCAGACGCGGAACCACCGACGCGCACCCCGAGTTCCACCACGCCGTGCATGTCGAGGTGGCCGGCCTCGACCCCGACCGCACCTTCTACTACCGCTTCCGTACGGGCCGTTGGGTCAGCGAGACAGGCCGTACGCGCACCGCGCCCGCGACCGGCGCACGCGTCGCCGAACTGACGCTGGCCGCCGTCTCCTGCCAGGCGTACCACGACGGCTACTTCACCGCGTACCAGCACCTGGCCGAGGACGACGTCGACATCGTTATCCACCTCGGCGACTACCTCTACGAGTACGCCGTCAACTCCGTCGGCGGCGCCCGCAATTACACGGACCGCACGCTGCCCGACGTCTTCAACCGCGAGACGGTCACGCTGGAGGACTACCGGCTGCGGTACTCCCTCTACAAGTCCGACCCGGATCTGCGGGCCGCGCACGCCGCGCACCCCTTCGTGGTCACCTGGGACGACCACGAGACCGAGAACAACTACGCGGACGACATCCCCGAGAACGACGTCCCGCCGGAGGAGTTCCTGCTGCGCCGCGCCGCCGCCTACCGCGCGTACTGGGAGAACCAGCCGCTGCGCCGTCCGCAGCAGCCGCAGGGTCCCGACATGCGGCTCTACCGGCGGCTGAGCTGGGGCCGGCTCGCGCAGTTCGACATCCTCGACACCCGGCAGTACCGCACCAACCAGGCCAACGGCGACGGCTGGAAGACGCCGACGCCCGAGTCCGAGGCCGAGTCGCAGACCCTGCCCGGCCTGGAGCAGGAGCGCTGGCTGACCGACGGCTGGCAGCAGTCGAACGCGCTGTGGAACGTCCTCCCGCAGCAGGTCGTCTTCGCCCGCCGCAACCACGCGACGCCCGGCAACACCACCCGCAGCATGGACTCCTGGGACGGTTACCCGGCCTCCCGCGAGCGTCTCCTCAAGGGCGCCGAGGCGGCCGGCGTGGAGAACCTGATGGTGCTCACCGGTGACGTCCATGTGTCGTACGGCTTCGACATCAAGCGCGACTTCGACAACCAGAACTCCCGCACGGTGGGTACGGAGATCGTCACCACGTCGATCAGCAGCGGGCAGAACGGGGCCGCGCAGCCGCCGAACTGGGCGGGGTACCTGGCCGCCAACCCGCACATGAAGCACTACAACGGGCAGCGCGGTTATACGACCGTCGCGCTTGGCCTGGATGCCGCGAACGTGGACTTCAAGACGGTGAACGCCGTGACGACGCCGGGGGCGCCGATCACCACCGCGGCGTCGTTTGTCACCGAGGTGGGGGAGCAGGGGCTCAAGCCGGTGTGAGGTCCTGCTGACCGAGTTCTCCGGGATAGCGGACGCCGATGCGGTCCCGTACCGCGTCGAGCGTCCGCATCACCGCCAGGGTGCCGTCCAGCGGGACCAAGGGAGACTCCGTCTCGCCCGCGCGCAGGCAGCGCATGACCTCGATGGCCTCGTGTTTGAGGCTGGCCCGCGTTGCGTCGGCCGCGGTGAACTCCTCCGGTTCGCGGCCGTCGCGGTGCAGTACGAAGCGGTCGGCGTGGAAGAAGCCGTAAGGGATGTCGATACGGCCCTGCGATCCGGTGACCGAGGCGGAGGTGGACGTGCCGCCGACGAGAGAGCAGTGCAACGAAGCGAGAGCGCCGCTCTCCCAGGAGAGCAGCATTCCCGTCTGGAGATCGACGCTCTCGTCGGAGAGCGCCGCTCTCGCGGTCACCTCCGCGGGCTCCCCGAGCAGCAGGTGCGCGAACGACACCGGATACACGCCCAGATCGAGCAGCGCGCCACCACCCTGCGCCGGGTCGCGCAGCCGGTGAGTGGGCGGGAAGGGGCCGGACAGACCGAAGTCGGCCTGGACCGTGCGGACTTCACCGATGACGCCGTCGTCGACGAGTTCCTTGAGGCGCCGGATCAGCGGATTGCAGTACATCCACATGGCCTCCATCAGGAAGCTGCCGCGCTCCTTCGCGAGGGCGACCAGTTCCTCGGCCTCACGCGCGTTGAGCGTGAACGCCTTCTCGCACAGCACATTGCGCCCCGCCTCCAGGCACAGCCCGGCCGCGGCCCGGTGCGCGGAGTGCGGCGTGGCGACGTACACCACATCCACGTCCTCGTCCGCCGCGAGGGCGCTCCAGTCGCCGTACGCCCTGGGTATCCCGAACCGGTCCGCGAACGCCTTCGCCGACTCCTCGGTCCGCGAGGCCACCGCCACGACCTCCGCGTCCGGCAGATCCACCAGGTCCGCCGTGAACGCCGCAGCGATCCCTCCGGTCGCCAGCACACCCCAGCGCACCCGTTCTGCCGCCACTTCCGCCATCCTCGAACCCTCGCTCCATGGATCTGTGATTCGCCACCGTGTCCGAGCTGAGAGCATAGGTCCAGCGTTCAACCGGCAGGGAGGGGCACATGCCCGAGCAGGGCGGTACAAGACGGGACGAGGACGGGCAGAGCAGCCAGGAGGGCGGAAAGGGCCACATGCCGGGCGCGGCGATCGCTTCAGTCACGGGAGCGACCGCCGCGGACGCGACGCCCGTACCCGCATTGGCGGACGCAACGCCCATACCGCCATCGGGCGTGCAGCGCGGCGTGCCGTCGCCGGGCGCCCGCCGCTCCGTGGGCCTGCTCGTCACGCTCATCCTCGGTGGCCTCACCGCCGTACCGCCGCTGTCCATCGACATGTACCTCCCGGCCCTCCCGGAGGTCACCGCCTCGCTGCACGCGCCCGCGGCCACCGTGCAGCTGACGCTCACCGCGTGCCTCGCGGGGATGGCGCTCGGGCAGCTGGTCGTCGGGCCGATGAGCGACAAGTGGGGGCGCAGGCGGCCGTTGATCGCGGGACTGCTGGTCTACATCGTCGCCACCGCCGTCTGCGCGTTCGCACCCACCGTCGAACTGCTCGTCGCCTTCCGGCTGCTCCAGGGGCTCGCGGGCGCGGCCGGAATCGTGATCGCGCGGGCCGTCGTACGTGATCTGTACGACGGCGTGGACATGGCGCGGTTCTTCTCCACGCTCATGCTGATCTCCGGAGTCGCGCCGATCATCGCGCCGCTCATCGGCGGGCAGGTACTGCGGATCACCGACTGGCGGGGCGTCTTCTACGTCCTGACGGCCGTCGGCGTCGTGCTGACCGTCGTCGTCTGGCGTCTGCTGCCCGAGACACTCGCGCCGGAACAACGGCACGGCGGCGGCGTGCTGGAGGCTCTGCGCACCATGCGCGGACTGCTCGCGGACCGCGTCTTCACCGGCTACCTGCTCGCCGGCGGCTTCGCCTTCGCCGCACTCTTCGCATACGTCTCGGCCTCGCCGTTCGTGATCCAGGAGCTCTACGGCGCCTCACCGCAGACGTACAGCATCCTCTTCGGCGTCAACTCCGTCGGACTCGTACTCGTCGGCCAGATCAACGGCAAGGTCCTCGTCGGCCGGGTCAGCCTCGACAAGGTGCTCACGGTCGGACTCGCGATCGTCACCGCCGCGTCTTTCGCGCTGCTGCTGATGGCGGCGGGAGTCTTCGGCGAGGTGGGCCTCGTACCGATCGCCGTCGGCCTGTTCGTCCTGATGTCCGCGATGAGCCTGTGCCTGCCCAACACGAACGCGCTCGCCCTGATGCGCACCCCGCACTCCGCGGGCTCCGCCTCCGCCCTGCTCGGCACCTCCTCCTTCCTCGTCGGTGCGATCGCCACACCCCTCGTGGGCATCGCCGGCGAACACACCGCCGTCCCGATGGCCGTCGTCCAACTGGCCTGCGCACTGGTGGCCCTGGGCTGCTTCATGGGACTGTGCCGTCCCTGGCAGCGACGCGCGGACCTGAAGGGAGAAGGCAGCTGAGCGCACCGCGACTGCGCCCCGGCACACCGGAACGTGCCGGGCTCGATCCCGATGAACTGGCTCAACTCGTACGGGAGGTCCGCGAACTCACCAGCGGGGATCCGCCCTGGGCCGCCGGCGCGGTGGTGATCGCCGGACGCGGCCCCGTGATCGCCGTCGAGGAGGCGGCGGGCTGGGCGGTGCGCTACTCCGCCTACGACGAGGACACCGGCCGCGGCCTCGAACTGCCGCGCAGCGCCTGGGTGCCGGCGAGTGTGCACACGCCCTTCGACCTCGCGTCCCTCACGAAACTCTTCACGAGCGTCGCCGCCGTCCAGCAAATCGAACGCGGCACGCTCGGCATCGACGCGCGCGTGGCGGCGTACCTCCCGGACTTCACGGCCGCGGCCGAACACGGCATCACCGTACGGCAGTTGCTCACCCACACCTCCGGGCTGCGCCCGGAACTCCCGCTGTACGACTGCCGAAGCGACGCGGCACGGCTCGCGCTGCTGAGGGCGGAGGCACCGGTGTCGGAGCCGGGCGGGCCGTACGCGTACTCCGACCTCAACATGCTCCTCCTCCAGCACGTCCTGGAACGGATCACCGGGCTCCCGCTCGACGTCCTCGTGCGGGAGGGGATCACCCGGCCGCTCGGGATGACAGCGACCGGTTTCGGGCCGTGCCCGGGTGCAGCGGCCACCGAGGACCAGCGAAGACCCTGGGCCAAGGCGGACCGCGGCATGCTGCGCGGCGTGGTCCACGACGAGAATGCCTGGGCCGTCGGCGGCGTCGCGGGCCACGCCGGCCTCTTCTCGACGGCCCGCGACCTGGCGGTCTTCTGCCGCACGCTCCTCGCGGGCGGCTCGTACGGCACGGCCCGCGTCCTCGGCCCCGACTACGTCGAGCTGCTGTTCATCCCGCCGGGCCTGGGCTTCGCTCTCGACCAGCCTTGGTTCATGGGGGAGTTGGCGGGGCGGGGGGCGGCGGGGCATACGGGCTTCACCGGTACGTCACTGGTGCTGGACCCGGCGACGGACACGTTCCTGGTGCTGCTGACGAACGCGGTGCATCCGCGCCGACGACCCGTCCCGGACAACGGCCCGCGAGCCGCGGCGGGGACGCGGCTGGCGGGGGCGGTCCGGGGGATGTGAGCGGTGCTCTTTGCGGTGAGCGGTGCTCCTTGCGGTGAGCGGTGCTCTCAGGACTGGTACGGCTGCTGCTGCTGAGGCTGCCCCTGTCCGTATGCCTGGCCGCCGGGGCCGTTCGTGCCCTGTGCCTGCAGTTGCTCCGCCTGCTCCTTGGTGATGCGCTGCTCCGTGCCGCAGAAGGTGCACTGCGTCATGTACTTCGTCGAGAACGGGAACAGCGGCACGAAGAACAGCGTGAACTTCGTGACACGCTTCTTGAGGGTGTGCGCCGCGGGGTTGCCGCAGCTGCCGCACATAAACGTCAGTATCGCGAGCTGGTAGAGGTATCCCTTGGTGCCAAAGATGATCATGTGTCGGTCCTTCCCGGACTGCTCTCGGTCGTCGTGGTGGCCTCAACCCTAGAATCACCATGTGAACGTCCCACGGTCCCCTGATGACTCCCTGCGCACCGCCCTGGCCGGGCTGGTCGACGGATTGCCGCCGAAGGTGGCCGCGCAGGCGGTCGAGCGGCTGATCACGAACTATCGAGGACGGACGCCGACGGATGCGCCGGTGCTGCGGGATCGTTCGGATGTTGTCGCGTATGCGGCGTACCGGATGCCGGCGACGTACGAGGCGGTGTGCTCGGCGCTTGAGGCCTTCGCGGCGGCGGTGCCCGGGTGGGTGCCCGGCGGTCATGTGGACATCGGGGGCGGGACCGGGGCGGCGACCTGGGCCGTCAGTGCCACCTGGGAGGGGGAGCGGGCGGTCACCGTGCTCGACTGGGCCGAGCCCGCGCTGGCGCTCGGGCGCGAAATCGCCACCGCCAACCCGGAGTTGAAGGCCGCCGAGTGGCAGCGCTCTCGTATTGGAGCGGCGCTCACGATCGAGAGCACTGATCTCGTGACCATCTCGTACGTCCTCGGCGAGCTGACCGAGGGCGACCGTGTCGCCGTCGTCGACGCCGCCGCGGCCTCCGGCCAGGCCGTCGTGGTCGTCGAGCCCGGCACCCCCGACGGCTACGCCCGCGTCATCGAAGCCCGCGACCGCCTGATCCACGCCGGCTTCCACGTCGCGGCCCCCTGCCCCCACAGCGCGACCTGCCCCATCGTCCCCGGCGAGGACTGGTGCCACTTCTCCGCCCGGGTCAGCCGTTCCTCCCTGCACCGGCAGGTCAAGGGCGGCTCCCTGCCGTACGAGGACGAGAAGTTCAGCTACGTCGCCGCTGCTCGCTTTCCGGTGACGCCGGCCCCCGCCCGCGTGGTCCGGCGGCCGCAGATCCGCAAGGGGCAGGTACTCCTCGACCTGTGCGAGACCGAGGAGCATCTGCGGCGCGAGACGGTGACAAAGCGCCATGGTCCGCTCTACCGGGCAGCTCGCAACGCGGACTGGGGCGACGCGTGGCCCCCTGCGGGCGCATAGCTCCTGCCTCGCGGCGGCACGTGTTCACGCAGTCGGGTCCCGGGGACTCGGAGTGGTGCTCGACGGCGAGTTCGCTTCCTGCTCGGAGGCGTCGCGTGCCGCGCGTTCTTCCTGGAGCTTGCGCAGCAGCTCCCGTTTCTGGGCCTGCGGGTCGAGTCGTCCGCCGGTTCGGGCGCCACGGTCGCCGCCGCGCAGTGCCTTGCGGCCCAGCTTGTTGCGGGTTCCGCCTACTCCGAGCATGTTTCCGGATCCGGATCGGGTCATCTTGGGCTCCTTGGTCACGGGTGCGGGATGATTTGTCGAGACGGTACGAGCCGTCTCGCGAAAGCTTGCCCACTCTCAGGCGAGACGAACCGTCTTGTCAACCTGATAAATTGCGCCCATGGTCCAGAAATCCACCCAGCAGCACCAGAGCCTGCCCCCGGCCCCGTCCCCGACGAAGCCCGCCCCCAACTCCACCCGCCGCAGCGAGAAGTCCCGTCGCGCGATCTACGAGGCCGCCCTCGAACTCGTCGTCGAGCTCGGCTACCCCAAGACCACGATCGAGGGCATCGCCGCCCGCGCGGGGGTCGGCAAGCAGACGATCTACCGGTGGTGGTCGTCGAAGGCGGACGTACTGCTGGAGGCGTTCCTCGACCTCTTCGCGCAGGCGTCGCGGGAGGCGGGTGCGGAACCGTACGTCATCCCGGACACCGGTGACCTCGCCGCCGACATCAAGACCGTCCTGCGGGCCACCGTCGACCAGCTGAAGGACCCCCGGTATGCGGCGCCGTCGCGGGCCTTGGCCGCCGAGGGGCTGGTCGACGAAGCGCTCGGCCGAAGGTGCGCGGCCACGCTCATGGAACCGTCACTCCAGCTCTACGTCGAGCGGCTGCACGCCGCGCAGGAGGCCGGTGAGGTGCGCCCCGACATCGACCCGCGCATCGCCCTGGAGTTCTTCATCTCCCCGCTGGCCCAGCGCTGGCTCCAATACACGGGCCCGATCTCCTACGAGTACGTCGACACCCTCGTCGACTACGCACTCCACGGCCTCGCCCCGCGCTGAGCGCCGACCTTCGCGCCGCGGAGCCCCCAATGTGACCAGGGCGACACCGGAGGCAAGCAAATGAGGCTGTCAAATCCCCTCAAAATGCGCGATAGCGCCTGATCCCTGTGTCGCGTATGCATCGCCCCACCCACCCCGGGACGGGCGCTTCGGCACCCCGTGCCGCCGGATCGTGGGACCATGAGGCATGCTGTCCGCAACACGCTGTCCGCACAACAGCGAGGCGAGGGGATAGATGAGCGCAGAGTTCGGCCGCCGTTCAGGCGGGCAGGGCAGGATCTCCCAGTGGCTGCGCGGCCGCCGACGTCCCTTGATGGCAGAAGCCGCCGACGACACCAGCCGTGAGGAACTGCTCCTCGCCGCCGCCGGAGCCGGGCTGCCGCTCGCGCCCGCCGCCTACCCCTCCGGCTACCGGTGCTCCTGCGACCGCGTCGGCTGTCCCACTCCCGCCCGGCATCCCGTTTCGTTCGCCTGGCAGACCCAGTCCACGACCGACAGCGCGCAGATCGAGCGGTGGGCCCGGCACCAGCCGCAGGCCAACTTCATCACCGCGACGGGCATGGTCCACGACGTACTCGACGTGCCCCTCGAAGCCGGCCGCGAGGCCCTGGAGCGGCTGCTCGCCTCCGGCATCGACGTCGGGCCCGTCGCCGAGTCCGGCGGTGACCGGATGCTCTTCTTCACGGCGACTCGCGGCACGCCCGAGGAAGAAGACGAGTGGTGGCCCTGCGAGCTGGACTGTCATCCCGAGACGATGGATGAGCATCCTGGGCTGCGGTGGCACTGCCGCGGCTCCTACGTCCTCGTCCCGCCCGCGCAGCTTCCCGGTGACCTGGCGGTCACCTGGCTTCGCGGCCCCGAGCATCCGCTTCCGGACCCGCTGACCCTCCTCGAGATCCTGACGGACGAGTGCGCCCGGTACATGGGGACGCAGCCAGAGCACCTGGCTTGGCCCATGCGGAGCTGACGCCAAGCGCTCCGCGGGGCTGCGATTCGTCTGCGGGTCCGTTGTGGCTGGTCGCGCACGCCTGAGCCGCAAAACGTCACAGCCCCGCGCCCCTGAAAGGCGCCCCCGTTCCCAAGCGAGGCCTTACTCCCCCTTCGCCCCCGTAAGCCCCTGAATCCTCGCCAAGAACTCCACCTTCTGGTCCGCCGCGCCCGGCCCCGGATCCAGTACCGCCTGGTTGGACACCGACTCCAGCGTGATCGACTGCTTGGCCTCGCCTGTCATCAGGGCCTTCACGTTCGCGTCGGAGACGTTCAGCGGCACGCCCTGGGCCGCCGTCTGCTTCTCGTAGTGGCGGGTGGTGAAGAAGACCAGGGCGCTGCCGTCCGTGGTGCGCAGGCCCAGGGGGGCGTAGTCGCCGGAGGTCAGCGGCTCGTCCAGGTACTGGCGGACCAGGCCCGGTTTCTCGGCGTTCTTCTGGCGGGCGTCCCGCCATGCGGAGGTGTGCGTGCCCGGAGCGAAGGCGTCGCCGCCTTCTTGCAGGTATGTCGCGTACGTCTCGGCCAGATCCTGCGGCGGTACGGCCAGGTCCCCGGCGTTCGCGGTGACCGGCTCGGCCCAGCCGTCCTTGTCCTTCTTGAACTCCGGTACGTCGTCGGCGGCGAGGATCGTCAGATACGACACCTCCCACACCTCGTCCGCGCCACCCCGTGTGAAGACCAGCAGCCAACGGGTGTTGTCGGAGCCCTTGTTGGCCTGCGAGTCGGCGACGAACCAGCGCGGCCAGCCCGCCTTCTTCGGGATGGTGAACTCGGTGTCGGTCAGCTTCAGCGGCGCATAGTCGGGATTGCCGCCCGGCTGGTTCTTCGCGCCCGCCCTGAGCTTGGCGCCGTCGATGTCGGCGAGCGGGCCGGTGACCCGGCCGGCGTCCAGGGCCTGGTCGTTGGCCGCGTTCGCCTCGTTGTAGGCGGCCGTGAAGTCCTTGAGGGCACGTGCGGCCTCGGTCTTCGTGGCCCCCGGGAGGATCTCCCGCTCCCCGTGCACCACCATGCACCCGCTCGCCGTCACCGACAGCACGGTGACCGCTGCCGCCGACGTGCTCAGCCGGCCCCACCTGCGAAGTGTCTGCGGCGTCTTCATCGGTTCGTCTTCACCTTCCCCTTCCCGGAGGCGAACCCTATCGGGGCAGGGAAACGCGCCGCACCGTGGGATCACGTACGAGGGTGACCACGGGCCTCCGCTCAGGCCTCCTCGACCTTTTCGCGAACCGGGGCGGGCGTCTTCTCCGTCCCGCCGCCGAGCCGCGTCGGCCACAGGAAGAGGGCGAGCGTCGGTACCAAGTACAGCGCCCACACGGTGACTTGGAGCACGGTCGGGTCCGGCTGGAAGTTGAAGATGCCCTTCAGGAGCGTGCCGTACCAGCTGTCCGGCGGAATGGCGGTGCTGATGTCGAAGGCCTTGTTCGTCAGGCCGGGCAGGAAGTCGGCCTCCTGCAGATCGTGGAAGCCGTACGCGAGAACGCCCGCGGCCACGATCACCAGCATGCCGCCGGTCCAGGTGAAGAACTTGGAGAGGTTGATCCGCAGGGCGCCGCGGTAGAAGAGGTAGCCGAGGACGACCGCGGTCACAATGCCCAACAGGGCGCCGATCAGGGGCTCTTGGCTGCCGTCGCCCGAGGCGCGCACGGACGTCCAGACGAACAGGGACGTCTCCAGGCCCTCGCGTCCCACGGCCAGGAACGCCGTCGCGACCAGCGCGCCCGTGCCCAACTGCAGTGCCGCATCCAGCTTCCCGTGCAACTCGGCCTTCAGATGGCGGGCCGTACGCCGCATCCAGAAGACCATCCACGTCACCAGGCCCACCGCGAGGATCGACAGCGAACCACCGAGCGCCTCCTGCGCCTTGAACGTCAGCTCCTGGGAGCCGAATTCGAGCGCGAAGCCGAAGCCGAGGGAGATGCCGACGGCGACGCCGATGCCGATCCAGATGGGCTTCAGCGCGTCCCGCCGGTCCGTCTTCACCAGGTAGGCGACGAGGATGCAGACGACGAGACTGGCCTCGAGGCCCTCGCGCAGGCCGATCAGATAGTTGCTGAACACGGTCTACGCCTCCTCGGAGAACAGCGCCCGGCCCCACCAGTCGCCCTTGTCCCGGACGCCCGGTGGGATCGCGAAGATCGCCGAACCCACGTGCTGGATGTACTCGTTGAGCGGGTCGATCGCGAGGCTGCGCTGCACCGGGATGAAGCCCTTGCGTACGTCACGCTGGTACGCGAGGAAGAACAGCCCCGCGTCCAGGCGGCCGAGCCCGTCCGTGCCGTCGGTGAAGGAGTAGCCGCGGCGCAGGAGCGTCGCCCCGTTGTTGGAGTCGGGGTGCGCGAGCCGGACGTGCGCGTCGGGCTTCATCGCCTTCAGAAACGGCTCGTCGCGCTCCTTGGCCTTGCCCACCGGAGCACCCTCGCCCTTGTCGCGGCCGAAGATGTCCTCCTGCTCCTGAAGTGAAGTACGGTCCCAGGTCTCGATGTTCATGCGGATGCGCCGTGCCACGAGGTACGAGCCGCCGGTCATCCAGGACGGCCCCTCCGAGTCCACCCACACGAACTTCCCCAGCCGGTCCGTCTCCGTCCCCGCGATATTGCGGGTGCCGTCCTTGAACCCCATGAGGTTGCGCGGGGTCTGTTCCTCCGGAGTCGTCGACGAGGTCTTGCCGAACCCCAGTTGGGACCAGCGGACGACAACCTTGCCGAAGCCGATCCGGGCGAGGTTGCGGACCGCGTGCACGGCGACCTGCGGATCGTCCGCGCAGGCCTGGACGCACAGATCGCCGCCGCTGCGGTTCTTGTCGAGGTTGTCGCCGGCGAACTTCGGCAGGTCCACGAGGGCTTCGGGCCGCTCACCCTCCAGCCCGAACTTCCCGAACAGGGACGGCCCGAAGCCGATCGTCAGCGTCAGCCGCGACGGCTTGAGGCCCAGCGCCTCACCGGTGTCGTCCGGCGGCGCCTCGGCCAGACCGCCGTACGCGCCCTCGCCGACCGTGTGCCCGGCCGTCATCCGGCGCGCCGCGGCCGTCCAGTCCTTCAGCAGCTGGACGAACTCGGCCCGGTCCTCGGTCTTCACATCGAAGGCGGCGAAGTGCAGCCGGTCCTGCACCGGTGTGGCGATGCCCGCCTGGTGTGCGCCGTGGAAGGCGACCGCGGCGCCCGTCTCGGCGGCGGTCGGCTCGGCGTCGTCGCCCGTACGGGCCATCGCCACCGCACCGCCGGCCGCGGCGGCCCCGAGCGCGAGCCCGGCGCCGCCCCAGCCGATCAGTGAACGGCGGGACGGAGTACGGGAGTTGGAGCGCTGCGTCCCATCGGGCTTATCGGCCCCATCGGCGCCGTCGGGCCGGCCGCTCTCGTCGGTCTGGTCCGTGGTGTTCGTGGTGTCCGTCATGGCGGCAGGCCCTCTTACTTCACGACGGCGGCGGCGAGCTTGGACAGCGGCTCGGCGAGCGCGTTCACCGCGTCCGAGAGCTCCTTGCGGTCGGCCTTGCCGACCTTGTCGTACGAGGTGAACTCGTAGGAGTTCTTGTCCGCGCGGTACTTGTCGAGCAGCGTGTTCAGTGCCGCGAACTGTGTGTCGAGCTCCTTGGCCAGCGCCGCGTCGTTCTCCGAGGCGACCGGCTTCAGCAGCTCGTACGACTTCTCGGCGCCCTCGACGTTCGCCTTGAAGTCGACCAGGTCGGTGTGCGAGTAGCGCTCCTCCTCGCCGGTGACCTTGCCGGTGGCGACCTCGTCGAGGAGTTCCTTGGCGCCGTTGCCCATCGAGGTCGGGGTGATCTCGGCCCTGCCGACCCGCTTCTGCCAGTCCGTCAGATCCGTGATCAGCTGGTCGGCGAGCTCGGAGTCGCGGTCGGTGAGCTTCTTGTCCTGCCACAGCGACCGCTCCAGGCGGTGCCAGCCGGTCCAGTCCTTCTCCAGGTCCTGGCCTTCCTCGAGACCGTCCTCGCGCAGGTCGACCTTCGGGTCGATGTCACCGAAGGACTCTGCGACCGGCTCGGTGCGCTCCCAGCCGATGCGCGAGTCGGCGTACGCCTTCTTCGCGGCCTCGATATCGCCGGCCTTGACCGCCTCGGCGAAGACCTTCGCCTTGGGCAGCGTCTCGTCGGCCTGCTGCTGGGCGTAGGCGCGGTAGTCGGCGACGGCCTTGTCCAGGCGCGGATCACGCTTGGCGACCTTGCCGCCGCCCGTGGCCGTGACGTCCTGGCGTATGCCCTTGCCCTTCATGCCAGGCTTGCAGGCGATCCGGTAGTCGCCCGCCTTCACCTCGGCGGTGACCTTCTGACTGGTGCCGGGACCGATGTTCTCCCGCTCGGTGACGATCCGGTCGTCCGGGAAGAGCAGATAGACCTCGGTGACCTTGGAGCCCTTGTTCTCCACGTCGATCTCGACGTGCCCCGCCGGGAACTCCTTTTTGGACACCTCGCACTTGGTGTCGGTGGCCGTCACCGCGATGACGCCGTCGCCGCCCGCGGCGTCGCTCTTCTCGGTGCAGCCGGTGACGGCGGTCAGCGCCGCCGCGGTGGCGGCGGCAGTGACGACGGAGAGGCGGACGGCTCGCATACGGGCTCCAAGGAAGCTCAAGGGAAGTACATCGAGGAGCCGAAGACTCCAAGTGAGGCCGCCCTAACTTATCTGAGGCTTACCTCAGTTCCGCCTGCCCGTCCAGTGATTCAGCTCTCATGAATGGCGTACGAGCACGGCCTGATCACGGTGGCTCAATCCGCACCCCACGAAACGGTCAAAGGGGGGTCAAGAACCCCGTCGAGGAGTAATGAGCGCCTCCCCGCTGCGCGGATGCGGGAAGACCTCGACGGGCTGCCGGTAGACGTCCGGCAGCAGCCGGTCGGGTGTGGTCTTCGCGGTACGTCGGCGGAGGGCCGGGGGCAGGGCTGATCCGTAGCCGGCCGCAGGTTGGTGTTTGATGCCCGCGTGACTGATTACGACGTGCTGCGTGTGTTCTGCGGGCCAGGTGGAGGACACGGGAACACCCTGGCGGTCGTGCGCGACGGCACCCGGATGCCGGAACGCGACGACCGCCAGGCCTTCGCGGCCAAACTCGGCTTCAGCGAGACGGTGTTCGTCGATGACCCCGAGCGCGGGATCATCGACATCTACACACCCAGCGCGCGACTGCCCTTCGCCGGCCACCCCTGTGTCGGCACGGCCTGGCTCCTCGACGTGCCCGAACTCGTCACTCCGGCGGGCGTGGTGGGCACACGCCTCGACGGCGAGTTCAGCTGGATCGAGGCGCGTCCGGAGTGGCCGGAGCCGCGCACACTGCGTCGGTACGGGTCGGTAGCGGAGGTCGACGCGCTGGAGGTGCCTCCGCCGGGGGAGTGGATTTATGCCTGGGCCTGGCAGGACGAGGCGGCGGGCCGTGTCCGTGCTCGTGCCTTCCCGGGGCGTGGCGACGGCATAGAGGAGGACGAGGCAACAGGCGCGGCGGCCCTCCAGCTCACGGCCCAACTGGGCCGCGCCCTGAACATCACCCAGGGCGCGGGTTCACAGATCCTCACGGCACCACAGCCGGAGGGATGGGTCGAGGTGGGCGGCAGGGTGTCCCTGGAACGCTGAGGGCTACGGGCGCCCCGTACGGGATACGCCCGTACGGGGGGCGCGCCCCGGAAGGAGCGTAGCCCCTTAGGGGCGCGGGGAACTGCGCGACCAGCCACAACGAACCCGCAGCTTCAAACCGCGCCCCCAGCGGAGCGTTCACGCGCTGACGCGGAACTCTTCACTCAGTGCACGAAGAACGGCGATGTTCAATGTGAACGCCCGCTTGCACTCCCCGATGATCCGCTGCTTCTCCAGATCGTCGGCGAGAACTCCGTCGAGGAGTTCGCGGTAATCCCGCTTGAACGCGGCCGGGTTGCTGATGTCCTCGAACACATAGAACCGCACCCCGTCCCCCTTGCGCGCGAACCCCCACGTCGTCTCCGCCCTGCTCCTCAGGACCTGCCCACCGGAGAGGTCGCCGAGGTAGCGGGTGTAGTGATGCGCGACGTACCCACCCGGCCACGTACGCGCGCACTCCTTGATGCGGGCCGTGTACTCCTCCGTGGCGGGCAGTGCGGTGATGCTCTCGCGCCACCCCGCGCCCCGCAGATGCGCGAGGTCCCGCTCCAGGGCGGCCTGTCGCATCAGCTCGGGCCGGATGAACGGTCCCGCCACGGGGTCGTCGGCCAGCTCGCGCCCGCTCTCCTCGATCGCCCGGTAGACGAACCACAGCTGCTCGGTGTACCGCGTGTACGCATCCACGCCGAGCCTGCCGCCCAGCAGGTCACTCATGAACGTCGAGTCGTGCGCTTCCCCGTGCAGCTCGTGCGACGCCGTGCGGATGAGCGTCGAGAACGGTGTACTCGACGAGTTCATGTGGACCTCCGAGGCCGAAGGGGAGACGAGAGCCGGGCTCATCTTCTATGGTTAGGCTTACCTAAGTCAATGAGGTTCCCGACGCCCTGTCGGTAAAACCCTACCCCGAAACACCACCACACCCACATGTCAGGCCCACATGAAATAGCCGCCCGCTCCCGGGGGAGGGAGCGGGCGGCTCTGATGCTGTGACGCGGCGCGGCTAGGGCAACGTAAGGACCTCGGCCCCGCTGTCGGTGACGACCAGCGTGTGCTCGAACTGAGCCGTCCGCTTGCGGTCCTTCGTCACGACCGTCCACCCGTCGTCCCACATGTCGTACTCGTACGAGCCCAGCGTGAGCATCGGCTCGATGGTGAAGGTCATCCCGGGCTGGATGACAGTGGTCGCGTTCGGGTTGTCGTAGTGCGGAATGATCAGCCCGGAGTGGAACGACGAGTTGATCCCGTGCCCCGTGAAGTCCCGTACGACCCCGTAGCCGAACCTCTTCGCGTACGACTCGATGACCCGCCCGATGACGTTGATCTGCCGGCCGGGCTTGACGGCCTTGATGGCGCGGTTCAGGGACTCACGGGTGCGCTCGACGAGCAGCCGCGACTCCTCGTCCACCTCGCCCACGAGGTAGGTGGCGTTGTTGTCGCCGTGCACCCCGCCGATGTACGCCGTCACATCGAGGTTGATGATGTCGCCGTCCCGCAGGACCGTGGAGTCCGGAATGCCGTGGCAGATGACCTCGTTGACCGAGGTGCACAACGACTTGGGGAAACCGCGGTAACCGAGCGTGGACGGATAGGCTCCGTGGTCGCACATGTACTCATGGGCGACCCGGTCCAGCTCGTCCGTCGTGACCCCGGGCGCGATCAGCTTCGCGGCCTCGGCCAGCGCTCGCGCGGCGATCCGCCCGGCGGTCCGCATGGCCTCGACCGTCTCGGGGGTCTGCACCTCCGGACCCTTGTACGGCGTGGGGGCGGGCTTGCCCACGTACTCCGGACGCCTGATGTTTCCCGGGACGGGACGGGTGGGAGAGAGCTCCCCTGGTACGAGCAGCGACTGGCCAGACATGCCAGCGAGTCTAACCAGCGGCCGCTGGGGGACGATGACCGTGGCGAAAGGAGCCCCAGCCATGGCCCTGTTCAAGAAGCGCACGGTCGGTAAACCGGGTGAGTGGTACTACTGCCTGGAGCACAAGAAGGTCGAAGAGGGCCCCGAATGCCCCGGCAAGGACCGCTTCGGCCCGTACGCGACCCGAGCCGAGGCTTCCCACGCGATGGAGCTCGCTCGCGAGCGGAATCTGGAATGGGAGACGGACCCCCGCTGGCAGGATGGCACTCCGCGCGGCGGGGAGGACGACTGATCACCTGCGCCAGTCGCCTCCGGCGGTTGGGCGGTTGGGTTCGTTTTTGGGTGCGGGTTGAGTGTGGCTGGTCGCGCCCACGCGGCGGAGCCGCAGATTGATACAGCCCCGCGCCCCTTGGGTGCGTGGTGGGTCGGGGCCGTGGGCCGGTGCGTCAGCCCGTCGCAGGGTGGGCATACGGCCCTGCGTCTCATACAGGGTGCGGGTTTCCTGAGACAGAACCTACGCGACGGGCATACGACGCACCGGCCCACGTCCCCTCCCGCCGGTGGGAGAGTGCGGGGTTCGTCGGGGCGCAGGCTTTTGTCTTTCAGGGGCGCGGGGAACTGCGCGACCAGCCACGACGGACTGGCAGCCGCGACACTACGTGTCACCCCACCCCCGGCGGGGGCCTGGGGCGCAGCCCCCAGTTTCGGGAAGGGGCGGGGCTGGGGAAAAGAACTCCTCCCGATCCCAACCGCCCACTCGTAACGTCGCGTTCACCCCGAATTGGCCCGCCGCGGGCAAGGGGGCCCAACACCCCCACACGTGGAGGCCCCGATGGCAGAAACGTCCGTACCCTTCCGCGCAGGCCAGGAAGGCTACGCAAGCTTCCGGATCCCGGCCGTCGTCGTCACGGCGGCCGGGACCCTGCTCGCCATGTGCGAGGGCCGCGTCGGATCCCACGACGACTTCGGCAACATCGACATCGTGCTGAAGCGGTCCACGGACGGCGGCCGGACCTGGGGCCCCCTGGAGGTCGCCGCCAAGCACGGCGACAACCTGGCCGGCAACCCCGCCCCGGTCGTCCTGGACACCGGCCGCCTCCTCCTCGTCCACGTACGTAACGCGGCCCTCGCCACCGAGGACGCCATCCGAAGGGGCAAGGTGAGCGCCGCCGACGGCCGTCGTGTCTGGGTCCAGCACAGTGACGACGACGGGGTCACCTGGTCGACGCCACGCGACATCACCGCACAGACGAAGCAGGCGAGTTGGCGGTGGTACGCCACCACACCGGGCCACGCCGTCCAGCTCGCCGGCGGCCGCGTGGTCGTGCCCGCCAACCACTCCCTCCCGCCGGCAGGCCGGGACAACGGCACCGAGGGAAAGTACAACGGCGGCCACTGTCTGCTCAGCGACGACCGCGGCGAGACCTGGCGCATCGGCTACCTCGACGACAACACCGACGGCTACATCAATGTGAACGAGACGACCGCCGCCGAACTCCCCGACGGCCGCGTCTACTTCAACACCCGTAACGACGCGACAGCACCAGGCACCCGCGCCGACGCCTACTCGACGGACGGCGGCGAGACCCTGGTGAAGCCCTTCCGGCCGCAGGCGGGACTGACCGCCCCGGTCTGCGAGGGCAGCGTTCTCCAGCTCCGCGACCCCGACGTGCTGCTCTTCTCCGGCCCAGCCGTCCCCGGCTACCGCGCACTCATGACGATCCGCGCCAGTACCGACGCCGGCATCACCTGGCGGCCCGCGCACACGGTGGACGGACTGCCCGCCGCGTACTCCGATCTCGTACGCCTCGACGCGTCGACCGTCGGCCTCCTCTACGAGACGGGCGACTTCAGCGCGTACGAGACGATCACCTTCCGCCGAGTCCCCGTGACGGACCTCACGTGAGCGGTGGGGCGATTCCCCACGGACGTACGGACGTAAAGTCGGCCCATGACCTCTACCGACAACAGTGCACAGCAAGCCGCCAAGGCCCCGGCCAAGGACCCCTGGGACCTGCCCGACGTGTCAGGGCTCGTCGTGGGCGTGCTCGGCGGCACCGGCCCGCAGGGCAAGGGCCTCGCCTACCGGCTGGCCCGGGCCGGGCAGAAGGTGATCATCGGGTCGCGGGCCGCGGAGCGGGCCCAGTCCGCCGCGGACGAACTCGGGCACGGCGTCGAGGGCGCCGACAACGCCGAGTGCGCGCGGCGCAGCGACATCGTGATCGTGGCGGTGCCGTGGGACGGGCACGGCAAGACGTTGGAGTCGCTCAGGGAGGAGTTGAGCGGGAAACTCGTCGTCGACTGCGTCAACCCGCTCGGTTTCGACAAGAAGGGTGCGTACGCGCTGAAGCCGGAGGAGGGCAGCGCCGCCGAGCAGGCCGCCGCGCTGCTCCCGGACTCGCGCGTCACCGCCGCCTTCCACCATCTGTCCGCGGTACTGCTCCAGGACCCGGAGGTCGAGGAGATCGACACCGATGTGATGGTGCTCGGCGAGGACCGCGCGGACGTCGAGATGGTGCAGGCGCTGGCCGGCCGTATCCCCGGCATGCGCGGCATCTTCTCCGGACGGCTGCGCAACGCCCACCAGGTCGAGTCGCTGGTCGCGAACCTGATCTCGGTGAACCGCCGCTACAAGGCCCATGCGGGCCTGCGCATCACCGACGTATGAGTGGGTGGGGGACACTGGTGGCAAGGAAAGCAGTGTCCCCCCGACAGGAGTCCGTCCGATGCCCCGCCTCGCCCTCTACGCCCTCGTCGTCTGCGTCCTGTCCGTCGCCGCGGCCGTCGTCTCCTTCGCCAAGGGCTACTGGCTGGGCATCGTGTGGGTGCTGCTCGCGGGCCTGGCTTCCAACATGGCCTGGTACTACCTGAGGCGCGGCAAAGCGCGGGACGGCTCCGTCACGAACTGACGGTCACGAACTGACGCCGCAGAACTGGTCGGTCTCCGTCCAGAAGCGGTAGAGGTTCTGACCGCAGTACGTACTGATCTCGTCGATCCCCAGGCCGCGCAGGAGCGCGTCGATCACGTCGAAGAACACACCGTTCACCGCCGGTATCCACAGGATGGCGATCACGAGGAGCAGCCCGAAGGGCGCGAGCGGCTCCACCTGGCGGCGGATCTTGTACGACAGCCAGGGTTCGAGCACGCCGTAGCCGTCCAGTCCCGGCACCGGCAGGAAGTTCAGCAGCGCGGCCGTGACCTGGAGCAGCGCCAGGAACGCCAGGGCGAACCGGAAGTCGGCCGGCACGCCGTCGAGCGCGTCCAGCCAGAACGGGGCCGTGCAGACCACCGCGAACAGCACGTTCGTCAGGGGGCCCGCCGCCGAGATCAGGCTGTGCTTCCAGCGGCCCTGGATGCGGCTCCGCTCGATCCAGACGGCACCTCCGGGCAGACCGATACCGCCCATGATCACGAAGATGACGGGCAGGACGATGCTCAGCAGGGCGTGCGTGTACTTCAGCGGGTTGAGGGTCAAGTAACCCTTCGCGCCTATCGAGATGTCGCCGCTGTGCAGGGCCGTACGCGCGTGTGCGTACTCGTGCAGACAGAGCGAGACGACCCAGGCCGCGGTCACGAACAGGAACACGGCGATGCCGGGCTGTTCCGCGAAACCGGTCCAGGTGGCCCAGCCCGTGACCGCCATGACGGCCACGATCCCGAGAAAGACCGGGCTGATCCGCCGGTCGCTGTGGCGGTTGGTGGCGGTGGTCATGGGGTCGGGCTCCCTGGGTTTCATACAAGCGGGCGTGCCCGACCGTACCGGGCGTATGTGGAAAACGTCTCGCGATCGGCTGTGAGTTCCGTACAGGGTGGGGGCATGGTGCTACGCCTCGCCGCCGTAACCCTGTGACCTCTGCCGAACCCACCAGAGACAATGGACCCCGTGCGCTATCGCATCCTCGGTACCACCCAGGCAATTCGCCCCGACGGCAGCCCCGTTCCTCTCGGCGGGGCGCGGCTGCGTGCTCTTCTGACCGTGCTGGCGTTGCGGGGTGGCCGTACCGTGCCCGCGGGGCTGCTGGTCGACGAGGTGTGGGACGGGGATCCGCCCGCCGATGCCACAGGGGCGTTGCAGGCACTGGTCGGGCGGTTGAGGCGGGTGCTCGGAGCGGATGCCGTCGTGTCGGAGGAGGGCGGGTACCGGCTCGCCGCCTCGGCCGACGACATCGACCTGCACCGGTTCGAGCGGCTCGTCGGCGAGGGTACGCGCGCGTTGGGCGACCGCGACCCCGCCAAAGCGGCCGTGGCCCTCGACGACGCCCTCGCCCTGTGGCGCGAGCCCGCCCTCGCCGATCTTCCCGACCGCACCGCCGAGTCGGCCCGCTGTGATGCCCGGCGGCTCGACGCCCTCCGTGCCCGGCACACCGCCGCCCTCGCCCTCGGCCACGCCGAGCAGTCCCTGCCCGAGCTGACCGCCCTGTGCGACACCCATCCCCTGGACGAACCCCTCCAGGCCCTGCGCCTGCGCGCCCTGCGCTACGCGGGCCGCACGGCACAGGCGCTGGCCGCCTACGAGGACGTACGACAGCTCCTGGCGGACCGGCTGGGATCGGACCCGGGACCGGAACTGCGGGCGCTGCACGGGGAGTTGTTGAGCGCGGGAGACAGCCCCGCCGCGGCCGCATCCGCCCCTGCCGCCGACGGCGCCCGTACCTCCGGGCTCCGTGCCCGTGGCAACCTCCGCGCCCGCCTCACCTCCTTCGTCGGTCGTGAGTGGGACATCGAAGCCATCCGTGGCGACCTCGCGACCGCCCGGCTCGTCACCCTGCTCGGGCCCGGTGGGGCGGGGAAGACGCGGCTGTCGCAGGAGGCCGCCGAGAGCGTGCGGGATGTCGTCCGGGACGGGGTGTGGCTGGCCGAGCTCGCGCCCGTCGACGACCCGGACGCCGTGCCGGAGGCCGTGCTCACCGCCGTCGGGGCCCGCGAGACCGTGCTGTACGGCGCCGGGGCCGAGGCGATGCGGGCCGGATCCGAGCGGCATGACGACCCTGTCGAGCGGCTCGCCGAGCACTGCGGCAAGCGGCGGATGCTGCTGATCCTCGACAACTGCGAGCACGTCGTCGACGCCGCCGCCCGGCTCGTCGAGGAACTGCTGGAACGCTGCCCGGAGCTGACGGTGCTCGCCACCAGCCGCGAACCCCTCGGCGTACCGGGGGAGTTGCTGCGGCCCGTGGAGCCGCTGCCGGAGCCGTACGCGCTGCGGCTGCTCGCCGACCGGGGCGCCGCCGCCCGGCCCGGGTTCCGGATCGAGGACGATCCGGAGGCCGCCGCGGAGATCTGCCGGCGCCTCGACGGTCTCCCCCTCGCCATCGAACTCGCCGCCGCCCGGCTGCGGATGCTCACGCCCCGGCAGATCGCCGACCGGCTCGACGACCGTTTCCTCCTCCTCACCTCCGGCAGCCGTACCGTCCTGCCCCGCCAGCAGACGCTCCGGGCCGTCGTCGACTGGTCCTGGGAGCTGCTGGACGCGGACGAACGGGACGTGCTGCGGCGGCTGTCCGTCTTCGCCGGCGGCTGCGACCTCGCCGCCGCGGAGGCGGTCTGCGGGCCGAAAGCGCTCGAAGCGCTCGGCTCGCTCGTCGACAAGTCCCTTGTCGTGGCGGCCCCTTCGCCCGACGGCGACATGCGCTACCGGCTCCTGGAGACGGTCGCCGAGTACGCGGGCGAGCGGCTCGACGAGTCCGGGCGGCGGGCGGAGGCCGAGCGCGCGCATCTGACGTACTTCCGTGAACTCGCCCGCACCACCGAGCCGTTGCTGCGGGGCTCCGGTCAACGCGACGCCATCCAGCGGTTCGAGCGCGAGAGCGAGAACATTCGCGCCGCCCTGCACCACGCCGTCGCCGCACGCGAGGAGCAGGAGGCGCTGTGCCTCATCATGTCGATGGCCTGGTACTGGCAGATGCGTGACCTGCGGATCGTCGCCCGCAACTGGTGCCGCGAGGTCCAGGTTTTCGGCCCCGACCCCTTCACCGAGCCCGTGCGGCCCGCCGCCCCGCTGTGGGAGCGCTGCACGGACACCCCGCCGCCGTGGAACGGCGAGGTCCTCGACGAGGCCAGGCGCCAGCTGCACCTGATCCATCTCGCCTGCATAGACACCGAGTTGCCTGCCTGGCAGACACCCGAGGCGCAGACGAAGCTGCGGGTCATCTCCGAGACGTACGAGCCCGGGCTTCCGCAGGTGAGCCGTTTCCCCGGCACGGTGTGGTTCTTCGCCGTCATGCTCACCGGTGATATGGAGCGGGTACGGACGATCGTCAACGCGGCCGTCGACACCTGCCGTGGCATGCCCGGATACGAGTGGGATCTGGGCGCCAATCTGCAGATGCGCGCCAACCTCCTCGCCAACCGCACCGAATGGGAGGGCGACGCCACCCGCGACGCCGACGAGTCGCTGGAGATCTACCGCCGCCTCGGCGACCTGTGGGGCACCGCAGAGGCACTCGCAGCGCGCGCAGAGGCGCATGAGCGCAAGGGCGAGTACGGCAGGGCCGCCGCCGACTTCGAGGCGGCCATCGAACGCGCCGAACGCCTCGGTGCCCGCGCCCAGATGGCCGTGCTCACCGCCCGGCTCGGCGGCGCGCTGATCCAGGGGGGTGAGGCGGAGCGGGGAGAGCGCCTCCTGCGCGACGTCATCGAGCAGGGGCGCGGCACGACCGACCAGGCGATGCCCTTCGCCCGGCTGTTCCTGGCCGGCTGGCTCAGCCTGACCGACCGGATCCCCGAGGCGCGTGAGCAACTCCGGTTGTTGCGCGAGGAGTTCACGATCGCCTACTTCATCATCTTCGACGCGTACATCCTCGGCTCCGAGGCCTGGGTGGACGCGGCCGACGGCCGCTACGCGGAGTCCCTGGACACGATCGGGCGGGCGCTGGAACTCGCCGAGGACCCGCTGGCCGAGGCCATCGCCCCGCAGATGCGCTCCGGGTATCTGACCACCGCCGCGTTCGCCCTCGCCCACGTCGACGGCGGCAGCCGCGCCCGCGACGCCGCCCGCTGCCTCGGAGCCGCCGACGCGCTGCTGCCGCCCAGGCACTGCGCGTCGCCCCAGGAGCGTGAGGTGCACCAGCGGGCGGTGGAGCGAACGCGCGCCGTGCTCGGCGACGAGGCGTACGAGGCGGCGTACGCGGAGGGCGGCGGCCTCTCCTCCGTAGAGGCCGCCGCCCTGATCTGACGCGCACCGGCGCGGGGCCGGGTGCGTCGACGTCAGGTCTTCGTACGGAACTTGTGGATGGCGATCGGTGCCATGACCGCCGTGAGCCCCACCGACCAGGCGACCGTCACCCACAGGTCCTGAGTGACCGGACCGCCCACCATCAGCCCGCGCGCGGCGTCCGCGAGCGAGGACAGCGGGTTGACGTCGGTGAAGGACTGCAGCCAGCCCGGCATCGAGTCGGTCGGGGCGAAGATCGACGAGCCGAACTGGAGCGGCATCAGCACCAGGAAGCCCAGCCCCTGCACGGACTGCGCGCTCTTCAGCACCACGCCGAGGGTGAGGAACACCCACATCAGGGCCGAGCCGAACAGCGCGGCCAGCGCCACGGCCGCGAGCAGCCCGCCCCAGTTGGTGATGTCGAAGCCGACCAGGACACCGACGATCAGCATGATCGTGGTGGCGAGCATCATCCGCAGCAGCTCCACCGCGATCTTGGCGAAGAGCACCGAGCCACGTCCGATCGGCAGGGACCGGAAACGGTCCATGACACCGGAGTTGAAGTCCGTGTTGAAGCCGGTCCCGACCGACATGGCCATGCTCATGCCCATCATGGCCATCATTCCGGGCACGACGTACTGCACGTAGTCGTCCTGGCCGCCGCCGAGGGCCTGCCCGATCGAGCCGCCGAAGACGTACACGAACAGCAGCGTGAAGACGATCGGCATCAGGATGGCGTCGAACATCGACTCCGGGTCCTGCCGGATCCACAGCAGATTGCGGCGGATCAGGGCGCCGGTGTGCCTCAGGTGGGCGCGCGGACTGATCCGCGCATCGCCCTTTACGTCTTTTACGGCGTCGGTAGTGGTGAGGGTGGTGGCACTCATACGGTGACCTCTTCGCGGGCGTCGGTGGGCACGGCGTCCTGCGGGGCGCTCGCGCGGTGGCCGGTGAGGGACAGGAACACCTCGTCCAGGCTGGGCAGTTCGGTGGTGATCGAGGCGATCGTGATCCCGTGTGCGGTGACCGCGCCGACCACGGCGGTGAGCTGCTCGTCACTGAGAATCGGCACGAGGAGGGTGCCGTTCGCGCTGTCCACCGTCGTGGTGGCGAGCCCGGTGATGCCCAGCTCGTCGAGCGCGCCGGCGAGCGGGCGCAGCTCGATCGGGTCGGCCGGGCGAATGCGCAGGGACCGGCCGCCGACCTTCGACTTCAGCTCGTCGATGGCGCCGTTCGCGATGACCTTGCCGCGGTCCACGACGGTCAGCTCGGAGGCGAGCTGCTCGGCCTCCTCCATGTACTGGGTGGTGAGCAGCACGGTCACGCCGTCGCCGACCATGCGCTTGACCTCCGTCCACACCTCGTTACGGGTGCGGGGGTCGAGGCCGGTGGTCGGTTCGTCGAGATACAGCACCGTCGGCTGCCCTGTCATCGACGCGGCCAGGTCCAGGCGCCGCCGCATCCCGCCGGAGTACGTGTTCACCGGGCGCTTCGCCGCCTCGGTGAGCGAGAAGCGCTCCAGCAGCTCGTCCGCACGGGTCCTTGCCTCCTTGCGGGGCAGGTCGAGCAGGCGGCCGATCATGTAGAGGTTCTCCCAGCCGGGGAGCTTCTCGTCGACGGAGGCGTACTGGCCGGTGAGGCCGATCACCCGGCGCAGCTGGCGGGGCTGTCGTACGACGTCGTAGCCGGCGACGGTCGCCTGGCCGGCGTCGGGCTGGATCAGGGTGGACAGGATCCGTACGAGGGTGGTCTTGCCCGCTCCGTTCGGCCCGAGCACGCCCATCACTGAGCCCTCGCGTACGTCCAGGTCCACGCCGTCCAGTGCCTTGGTCTCGCCGTAGTGCTTGACCAGTCCCCTAACGGTGACCGCACTCCGTGCGCGGGTGTCGGGGTCGTTGTCGATTCGTGTCATGCCGCAAACGGTGTCAGCACCCACTGACAAACCGCCGACAGCCCGCCTACAGGGGGCTGTCGGCGGCTTGTCGACTACGGGGGAGGCGGGTTGAGGTGCGTATCTCGACTGCGGGCCCGTCGTGGGTGGGGTTTCTTTCCCCAGCCCCGCCCCTTCCCGAAACTGGGGCTACGCCCCAGACCCCCCGCAAGGGGGTGGGGAGTGACACGGCGTGTCGCGGCTGCGGGTGTGTCGTGGCTTGTCGCGCCCCGCGGCGGAGCCGCTGATGTCACAGCCCCGCGCCCCTGAAAAAGCAAAAGCCTGCGACTTCCCGCGCCCCGAGAGGATCCGTGCCCAGAAAGAGCCCGTACCCCCAACTGCCCGCAGTCTCCCACCGGCGGGAGGGGACGTGGGCCGGTGCGTCGTATGCCCGTCGCGTAGGTTCTGTCTCAGGTCACCTGCGCCTTGTGTCAGACGAAGGGCCGTATGCCCACCCTGCGACGGGCTGACGCACCGGCCCACGGCCCCGACCCACCACGCACCCAGGGGCGCGGGGAACTGCGCGACCAGCCACAAAGCACCCGCACGCGCCAAACGCACCCAACCCACCACCCCCATAGGCGCCCTGCCCAACCGCCGGAGGCAACCGGCGGCCCGCCGACGGGGGAAGATCGGCGGGCCGCCTTGGTACCACAGTGGACCAGTGGACCAGTGGATCAGTGGACCAGTGGCTCAGTGAACGGAGTGTTCCTCCGTCGGGAACGTCCCGCCGACCACGTCCTCGGCGAACGCCTGCGCGGCCTGCGTCATGACCGACCGGAGGTCCGCGTACTGCTTGACGAAGCGCGGCACCTTGCCGGACGTCAGGCCCAGCATGTCCGTCCAGACGAGGACCTGCGCGTCGGTGTCGGGCCCGGCGCCGATGCCGATCGTCGGGATGTGGAGCACGCGCGTGACCTCCGCGGCCAGCTCGGCCGGCACGAGTTCGAGGACGACGGCGAACGCCCCGGCGTCCTGCACGGCCTTGGCGTCACGGAGGAGCTGCTGGGCGGCCTCCTCGCCGCGGCCCTGGACGCGGTAGCCCATGGTGTTCACGGACTGGGGGGTCAGACCGATGTGCGCCATCACCGGGATCCCGGACTCGACGAGCAACTCGATCTGGCGGTGCGAACGTTCACCGCCCTCCAGCTTGACGGCACCGACCCCGGCCTCCTTCACCAGGCGGGTGGCCGAGCGAAGGGCCTGCACGGGGCCCTCCTGGTACGACCCGAAGGGCAGGTCGCCGACGATCAGGGCCCGCGAGGTGCCCCGTACGACCGCGGCGGAGAGCATGGTCATCTCGTCGAGCGTGACGGGCACGGTCGTCTCGTACCCGAGGTGGCAGTTGCCCGCCGAGTCGCCGACGAGCATGACCGGGATGCCGGCCTCGTCGAAGACGGACGCGGTCATCGCGTCGTACGCGGTGAGCATGGGCCACTTCTCGCCGCGATCCTTGGCGGCGTTGAGGTCGCGGACAGTGATGCGGCGGGTGCCCTTTCCGCCGTACAGCGTCTTGCTGCTGTCGGGGGTCTTCGGGGCAGCCGAGAGCTGCGTCATCGCAACGGCTCCTTCTGTCATCTCGAGGCGCCCTGACGGCGTCCCCGGATCCCCTCCATGGTGGCACCTCGTGCCACCGAACGGCTAGGGGACCACCACTGAACACCCCTGTGATCGCGGCAACGCGCCGCAACCTCTCCCGCGTAAGTTCTCGGTAAAGGATTTTAGATACGAGACCGTCTCGTATCGTTATTCGCTAACCTCGACGGCATGACTACTCCCGCCGCCACCGACTCCCGTGTACCGGAGGCCGTGCATCGGCGTCGCTGGGTGATCCTCGGTGTGCTGATGCTGAGCCTGCTGATCGTCGTGCTCGACAACTCGATCCTGAACGTCGCGATCAAGACCATCTCGACGCCCGCCCCGACCGGTCTTGGAGCCACCCAGAGCGAGCTCGAGTGGGCCATCAACGCGTACACGCTCGTCTTCGCGGGACTGCTGTTCACGGCCGGCCTCCTCGGCGACCGGCTCGGCCGCAAAAAGGTGCTGCTCGGCGGGCTCGTCGTCTTCGGCGGTGCCTCCGCGCTCGCCGCCTTCTCCGGGTCGCCGGAGCAACTCATCGGGTTCCGCGCCCTGATGGGGCTCGGTGCCGCCTTCGTGATGCCCGCGACCCTCGCCGTCCTCATGAACGTCTTCGAGCGCGACGAGCAGCCGAAGGCCATCGGCATCTGGGCGGGTGGCGTCGGACTCGCCATCGCCATCGGGCCCATCACCGGAGGGGTGCTCCTCGATCACTTCTGGTGGGGGTCCGTGTTCCTCATCAACGTGCCGATCGTGATCCTCGCGCTCGGGCTCATGCTGTGGCTGGTTCCCGACTCCCGCGATCCGAAGCCCGGCCGCATCGACCCGGTGGGCGTGCTGCTGTCCGTCATCGGGCTCGTCCTGCTCGTGTACGGCATCATCAAGGGCGGCCAGCTCGCCGACTTCACCGACGCCGAGGTGCTGGCGACCATGGGCGCCGGACTCGCCGTACTCATCGGATTCGTCTGGTACGAGAAGCGCATCGACCACCCGTCCATCGACGTCACATACTTCAAGAACCGGGTCTTCTCGGCGGCGATCGGCGCCATAGGGCTGGTCTTCTTCGCGCTGATGGGCGTGACGTTCTTCGCGGTCTTCTACACGCAGACCGTGCGCGGCTACTCGCCTTTCCAGACCGGCCTGCTGATGCTGCCGCTGGCCGCGGCGCAGCTCACCTTCGCGCCGCGCGCCCGGCTGGTCGTCGACCGCATCGGCTACCGGGCCACGACCGCCGGCGGCATGCTGCTCATCGCCGCGATGCTGGCCGCGTTCACCATCCTCGACGCCGATACGCCGATCTGGATCCTCGAGGTCATCTTCTTCCTGATGGGTACCGGGATGGCACACGTCATGACGCCCACCAGCGTCGTGATCATGCAGACCATGCCCCGCGAGAAGGCCGGTTCCGCCTCCGCGCTCAGCAACACCTTCCGCCAGGTCGGCGGCGCCCTGGGCATCGCCGTACTCGGCTCGGTCCTCTCCGCGTCGTACCGCTCGGGCATCGAGGACAAGCTCACCCTGCTGCCCGCGGACCTGCGGCACCACGCGGGCGAGTCCATCGAGGCCACCCTCGGCGTCGCCGCGGAGCTCGGACCCCGGGGCGAGGCCCTGGTCACCCCGGCGCACGACGCCTTCCTGCACGCCATGCACCTCACCGCCGTGGGCGGAGCCGGTGTCGCCCTGGTCGGAACCGTGGTCGTGGCGCTGTTCCTGCCGGGCCGGGACCCGGCCCCGAAGGAGCCCGGGGAAGAGGAAACCGAACTGGTGGCTGCCGAGCGCTGAGAGAATCGAGCCCGAACAGGGCGGCGGACGAACGGAGTTGGCGTGGACCTCGCGGAGCAGGGGGCCGGACGCGGTGGGGCCGTGAGAGGGCGCCCGCGCAGTGAGAGCGTGGAGCGTTCCATCATCGAGGGTGTGATCGGGCTGCTGGAGGACGGTGTCCCGCTCGCGGAGATCTCCATAGAGCGCGTAGCCCGCACCGCAGGCGTGGGCAAGGCAACCATCTACCGTCGCTGGAGCGGCCGCGAGGAGCTGTTCTGCGACGTCATGCGCACCGCCGAGCAGGCCGACCTGGAGCTGCCCGGCACCTCGATGCGCGACGACCTGATCGCCCTCCTCGAGTCGATACGCAGGCGCGGCCTGGCCAACAGGTCGTCGGCGCTCGTGCACAACGTCTTCGCCCAGATGAAGAGCAGCCCCAAGCTGTGGAGCGCGTACCACGCGAACGTGATCGAGCCACGGCGCCGGCTCACCTACGAGGTGGTGCGCCGCGGGCAGGAGAACGGCGAGATCCGTTCAGACGTCGATGTCGAGCTGATCGGTGACCTGTTCAGCGGTCCCATGCTCGTACGCACCGCCATGCGCCCCGACGCCGAACTCCCCGACCATCTCGCCGAGGAGATCGTCGACACCGTCCTGGAGGGACTGCGGCCCGCCATGTCGTAAAGGTGCAGGCGTCGTAAGGCGCCACGTCGTGAAGGTGCCAGGTGTGAAGGTGCCATGACGTAAAGGTGCCATGACGTAAAGGCACCAAGTCGTGAAGCCCGGCCGACCCCTGAGTGAATGTGAGTGTTTTGTCACAGACCACTGCCGCCGGGTGGACGATCGGAACTGGGCATGCAGGCAGGCACGTCATCGTGCCCGTACTGCCGTCCTCGGGGCGGCCGGAAGGAACGCGATCATCCCCTAGGGTTTTGGGTGCGGGGGATGGTGTGAACGGCAGGTTGTGAGGCGAGAGTATGGCGCAGGCGTACAAGACGGAGACGGGCGGCGGCGGCCAGGAGCCCGACCGCAGAGAGCCCCGGCTTCAGCGCCTGCTCGACTCCGTCCGCAGTGACCGTCGTATCTGGCGGCGCGGCATCGTCCTCGCCGTGTGCGCGGTGCTCCTCGCCCTCGTGATGGTGCTGCACTCGCAGATCCCGAACGCGGTCGGCAACTTCGGCTCTCTCAACGAGACGTTCCTGCCCTGGCTGGGCGTCTTCATCCCGCTGCTGTTCGGTCTCGCACTGCTGAGGCGGTCCGCGACCGCACTGATCGCCGTGCTGGTGCCCGCGATCGTCTGGGTCAACCTCTTCGACTCACTGATCTTCGACAAGACCGGCAGCGGCGGGGACCTCACCGTCGCCACCCACAACGTCAACGCGGACAACGCGAACCCGTCCGGCACCGCCCGCGCCGTGGCCGCCTCCGGGGCCGACGTGGTGGCCCTGGAGGAGCTGACGGAGACCGCGGTCCCGGTGTACGAGAAGGCCCTCGCCGCGACGTACAAGTACCACTCCGTGCAGGGCACCGTCGGCCTGTGGAGCAAGTACCCGCTGAGCGACGTCAAGGCCGTCGACATCAAGCTGGGCTGGACGCGCGCCATGCGGGCGACCGTCACCGCACCGGGCGGGCAGCTCGCCGTGTACGTGGCGCACCTGCCCTCCGTACGGGTGAAGATCGAGGCCGGGTTCACCGCGCGGCAGCGCGACAAGAGCGCCGACGCGCTGGGCGAGGCCATCTCCCACGAGAAGCTGCCGAAGGCCGCCCTGCTCGGCGATCTGAACGGCACGATGAACGACCGCTCGCTCAATGCCGTCACCGCGCAGATGCGTTCCACGCAGGGCGCGGCGGGCAGCGGCTTCGGCTTCAGCTGGCCGGCGTCGTTCCCGATGGCGCGGATCGACCAGATTCTGGTGAAGGGCGTCGAGCCGGTCACCTCCTGGACCCTGCCGGAGACGGGCAGTGACCATCTCCCGATCGCCGCCCGCGTGAAGCTTGCGGACACCGGCTCGTAACCCCTGGGAATACTGGGCCTGAGAGAGTTTGTTCCGTACGTGAACATACGATGTACGGAACTTCGCTCTGCAACTCTGAAAGGCCCTCAATGCCCCTGGCACCCCTGCTCTCGCTCGCCGTGGGCGCCTTCGGTCTCGGCACCACCGAATTCGTGATGATGGGCCTGCTGCCCAACGTCGCCGATGACCTGTACATATCCATCCCCACCGCCGGGCACCTCGTCTCGGCGTACGCGCTCGGTGTCGTCGTCGGCGCCCCGCTGCTCGCCGCGGTGACGGCGAAGATGTCGCGCCGCAAGGTGCTGATCGGCCTGATGGCGCTGTTCGTCGCGGGCAACGCGCTCTCGGCGTTCGCGCCCGACCACCACTGGCTGCTCGCCGCCCGGCTGCTGAGCGGTCTGCCGCACGGCGCGTTCTTCGGTGTGGGCGCCGTCGTCGCCACCGGCCTGGTCGCCCCCGAGCGCAAGGCGCGCTCGGTCTCGCTGATGTTCCTCGGCCTGACGGTCGCGAACATCGCGGGAGTCCCCGTGGCGACCTTCATGGGGCAACACCTCGGCTGGCGTGCCACGTTCCTCGGCGTCAGCGCGATCGGCCTCGCGGCCATCGGCTCGCTGGCCCTGCTGGTGCCCCGGGACCACGCCCGCGCCGCGACCGACGGCCTGCGCGGCGAACTGGCCGCCCTGCGCTCCCTGCCCGTCTGGCTGTCCCTCGGCACGACGGTCGCGGGCTTCGGCGCGCTGTTCTCCGCGTACAGCTACATCACGCCGATGCTCACGGACTCCGCCGGCTACGCCGACTCCCATGTCACGCTGCTGCTGGCGCTGTTCGGCGTGGGCGCCACGGTGGGCAATCTGGCCGGGGGCCGCCTGGCGGACCACTCCCTGCGCGGCACTCTTTTCGGTGGCCTGGCGTCGCTGGTGACGGTGCTGGCCCTCTTCCCCGTACTCATGCAGACGCAATGGAGCGCGGCACTGGCGGTGACACTGCTCGGCACGGCGGCGTTCGTCACGGGCTCCCCGCTCCAGTTGATGGTGATGGAGAAGGCGTCGGCGGCCCCGTCGTTGGCCTCCTCCGCCAACCAGGCGGCGTTCAACCTCGCGAACGCGGGCGGCGCGTGGATCGGCGGCCTCGCCCTGGCAGTGGGCTTCGGCACGACGTCGCCGGCGTTGGCCGGGGCGGCGCTCGCGGTTCTGGGCCTGGGCGTTGCGGGGGCGGCGTACGCGGTGGACCGGCGCGATGTCGCCCCGACGGCGGGCCGAGTGGTCGCTACGCACGTTCTGCGCCATCGCGAAACGACCCACCGCTGACCGCTGACCCGATGACCGCTGCCGGGGCGCACCCACGGCGATCCCCGCCGTCGACGAATCCCGGCCGCCGGGGTCAGCCCCGGCCCGGGTGTCGGCGTCGGCGTCGAAGTGGGTCGCCGCCCGCACCAGGCCTGCGACATGTTCGCGCCGATGCGGGCACCGCGCACCATCCAGCGGATGCGCGCGGTAGCGCCGGACCGAGATACCGACCGCGGCCCGGCGGACAACGGTCCGCCGGGCCGCACAGAGTGCTCGCAGGAGTCACCAGGAAAGGGCGTCCTCCGCATCGGTCTGCCAGTAGGTCACCTTGGCACTGCTGTCGACGAAGACGGAGCCACCGGGCAGTTCGACGTCCGTGCCGTCCTCGTTGCCCTCGATGAACACCTCCAGGGAGTTGACCACGCGGCCGTGGGAGCCCGAGCCGTCTGCCGCGGACGTGGTGATACCGGCGTAGGCGCTCTCTCCCGGGGCGAGGACGGGGGCGGACTGCGGCTTGCTCGCCTCGATCTGCGGGGTGGCGGCTTGCGAGTCTCCGAACCTCAGGCTCGGGAAGCCCGCGAGCCTGCAGTCCACCCCGGCCCCGTTGGTCGCCGTGAGCAGCAGGTGGTTGACGGGCCGCTCGACCTTCTGGACGGAGAAGACCGTCTTGTTGATGTCGCAGTCTCCGATCGGCTCGCCCTTCGAGCTTCCGCCGGCGGCGTTGCCTAAGCTTGCGGCGTCGGCCCTGCTGCCGGCGCCCTCGCCCGCACTGAACGCGGTGGTCAGGGTCAGGGCGGTGATGGCCAGCACAGAAGCGGAGACAGTGCGGACGGTACGGCCGCGACGGTAAGCGGTGACACTCATGGCGACTTCCCCTAACGGGAGCGGTGGTTGACGAGCCGGTGTCATCACCGGCCCGTTCACGACTCCGCCATAAGTCTCACGGAAAGCGCCTTCTAAACTCAGGCTCCACTCTGTCCGCTGACGCCTCATCAACATCCAGCCACACACCGCCACCACCATCACCGAGCCTGTTCCGCTTCGACGGACCCCGTGGTGTGGTGGCCAGGTCACACGTTCTCGCGCCAGCGGTTCGTGATCGGCAGCCGGCGGTCCTTGCCGAAGCCCTTCGCCGAGATCTTGGTGCCCGGCGGGTACTGCCGCCGCTTGTACTCCGCCGTGTCGACCAGGCGGAGTGTCCTCGTGACCAGGTCGCGGTCGAACCCGGCCGCGACGATCGCGTCGGCGCCCGTGTCCCGGTCGACGTACAGCTCCAGGATCGCGTCCAGGACGGGGTAGTCCGGGAGTGAGTCGGTGTCGACCTGGTCCGGCCGCAGTTCGGCGCTCGGCGGCTTGGTGATGGAGTTCTCGGGGATCGGCGGGGTCTGGCCGCGCTCGGCCGCCGCCCGGTTGCGCCACTCGGCGAGCCGGAAGATCGACGTCTTGTACACGTCCTTGATGGGCCCGTACGCGCCCACCGAGTCGCCGTACAGCGTCGAATACCCCACCGCCAGCTCGGACTTGTTGCCCGGCGCCAGCACGATGTGCCCCTCCTGATTGGAGATCGCCATCAGCATCGTGCCGCGCAGCCGCGACTGAAGGTTCTCCTCGGCGAGACCCGTGAGCCCCAGCGACCCCATGTACGCGTCGAACATCGGCTCGATCGGTACGGTGCGGAAGTTGAGCCCGGTCCGCCGCGCCAGCTCGGCCGCGTCCCCCTTGGAGTGGTCCGAGGAGTACTTGGACGGCATCGAGACCCCGTACACGTTCTCCGCCCCGAGCGCGTCGCAGGCTATCGCGGCCACGAGCGCGGAGTCGATGCCACCGGAGAGCCCGATCAGCACCGAACGGAAACCGTTCTTCGCGACGTACGCCCGAAGGCCGACCACGAGCGCCGAGTACACCTCCTCGTCGTCGTCCAGCCGTTCCGCGTATCCACCGGTGAGCTCCGGCTCGTACGCGGGCAGCGGGTCCTCGGAGATGACGAGGTGCTCGATCCGCATCCCGTCGTCCACGATGCCCGACGGGGGCTCGACGGCAGCGGCCGGCAGATCGAGGTCGAGTACGACACACCCCTCGGCGAACTGCGGGGCCCGCGCGACGACTTCACCGTCCCGATCGACCACGATCGAGTCCCCGTCGAAGACCAGCTCGTCCTGCCCGCCCATCATGGCGAGGTACGCGGTCGTGCAGCCGGCCTCCTGCGCCCGCTTGCGCACCAGCTCAAGACGGGTGTCGTCCTTGTCGCGCTCGTACGGGGAGGCGTTGACGGAGAGCAGTAGCCCGGCCCCGGCGGTCCGGGTGGCCGGCACCCGCCCGCCGTCCTGCCAGAGGTCCTCGCAGATGGCGAGGGCCACGTCGATGCCATGGACCCGCACGATCGGCAAGGTGTCGCCGGGGACGAAGTAGCGGAACTCGTCGAAGACGCCGTAGTTCGGCAGGTGGTGCTTGGCGAAGGTGAGCGCCACCTGACCGCCGTGCAGCACGGCGGCGGCGTTCCGCGGCGCTCCGGCCGGCTGGCCGAACTTCGGCTGGGCGGCCTCGGACCGGTCGAGATAGCCGACGATCACCGGCAGCCGGCCGAAGCCCTCGTCGGCGAGGCGCGCGGCGAGGTTCCGCAGGGCCGCGCGGGAGGCCTCGACGAAGGACGGCCGCAGGGCCAGGTCCTCGACGGGATACCCGGTCAGCACCATCTCCGGGAACGCCACCAGATGCGCTCCCTGCTCGGCGGAGTGCCGGGTCCAGCGGACGATCGACTCGGCGTTGCCGGCGAGGTCGCCGACGGTCGAGTCGATCTGATTCAGGGCGAGGCGTAGTTGAGGCACGCGGCCAGTGTAATCGTCAATCCGACGCGATGGGGTGTGGCGAGCCCCACGTAAGCGCTCCGCTTGGAGAGCGGTTCCAAGGGGCGTTCTTTGTCTGCGGGTGCGCTGTGGCTGGTCGCGCCCACGCGGCGGAGCCGCACATGTCACAGCCCCACGCCCCTTCGGGGCGCACCCTGTGCTACTCGGGCGGCTTCGCCCCCCGCTTCTTCAGCAGGTCCGTCATCAGCTTCATCTCCGACTCCTGGGCCTCGACCATGCCCCGCGCGAGATCGCGCTCCACCCCGGCCTCACATCGCTCCACGCAGCCCTCGGCCATGTGCACGCCGCCCATGTGATGGGCGTACATCAGCTGGAGGAAGCGGATCTCGGCCGCCTTGCCGCTCGCCTTCTCGAGCGACTTCAGCTCGGTGTCGGTCGCCATCCCGGGCATCAGCGCGCCGTCCTCGCCGGACGGCATGTCGCCCATGCCCATCCACGTCATCGGCGGGTCCGCGGACACCTTCGGCAGCTGCCACAGGTCCAGCCAGCCGATCAGCATGCCGCGCTGGTTGGCCTGCGTCTGTGCGATGTCGTACGCGAGACGGCGTACCTCTTCGTCCTCGGTGCGGTCCCGCACGATGTACGACATCTCGACGGCCTGCTGGTGGTGGACCGCCATGTCGCGTGCGAAGCCCGCGTCCGCGGAGTCGGCCGCCGGGATCCGCACGCCCGAGTCGCCGTCGGCGATCGCGTACGTGATCCCGCCGGCCGCCACGAGGACGGCCGCGGCGGCCCCGGCGATCCAGCCGACGTGCTTCATCGTTGCCACGGCTTTCTGCTTGCCTTCGTTTCCTGCGTACGGGCTGCTACTTGTCGAGGCCGCCGGTGCAGGCGGCGCCCTTCTCCGGCGTCTGCTCGCCCTGTACGTACGTCTCGAAGAACTTGTTCACATTCGGGTCGCTCGCGCTCGTCACCGTGCGCTGCTTGCCCCAGGCGGAGAGCATGATCGGGTCCTTCTGGTCCTCGACCGGGCTCATCAGCGAGTACGGGGTCTTCTCGACCTTGTCCGCGAGCGCCTTCACGTCCGCGTCCGAGGCCTTGCCGTTGTACGTCACCCAGACCGCGCCGTGCTCCAGGGAGTGCACGGCGTTCACCTTCTTGATCTCCTCGGTGTAGACGTCGCCGTCGCAGTTCATCCACACCTGGTTGTGGTCGCCGCCCACCGGGGGGTTCATCGGGTAGTCGACGTCGCCGTTGACGTGGGTCTGGGACAGCTTCGTGCTCCAGGTCCTGACGCCGTCCTTGCCCGCGACGAACTTCCCCTTCTGGCTGTTCGACGAGCTGCTGTTACTGCTGTCGTCGGACTGCGTGCTGATGAGGTACGCACCGCCGGCCACGAGGCCGCCGACTATGACCGCGCTCGCGGTGATCGTGAGGATCCGGTTGCGGCGCTCGCGGGCCTGCTCGGCGCGGCGCATCTCCTCTATGCGTGCCTTGCGCGACGCGGACGCTTTGTTCTTCGCGGAACCCATGGTGAGTCCTTAGTGGCCTTGGGGGAGACGGTCGGGTGAGGTTGATCGTAGTCCGGCCGGAAGCGGCGTACGTAGTGCCCCTGGTCGTCGGCCGCACATTTCCCGCCCCGGCATTACAGGGGCTCGGGTGAACAGGCACTATGGGCAGCAGAGCAGGACACCTGCCGTACGTGAGGCGTTCAGACCGAGGTCGGCCGCCCGATCAAGGTCCGCAACGCGCACGAAATGGTGTTGTGGTGGGATGCTCATGTGCCCGACCGCCTCCCTGGCGCGGGAGCAGGCGGTCTGACCAGCAAGGATGGGTGGAAGCGGAAGATGGACAAGCAGCAGGAGTTCGTACTCCGGACGCTGGAGGAGCGCGACATCCGGTTCGTACGGCTGTGGTTCACGGACGTGCTGGGCTTCCTCAAGTCCGTGGCCGTGGCCCCGGCCGAGCTGGAGCAGGCCTTCGACGAGGGCATCGGCTTCGACGGCTCCGCGATCGAGGGCTTCGCCCGGGTCTACGAGTCGGACATGATCGCCAAGCCGGACCCGTCGACCTTCCAGGTCCTGCCGTGGCGCGCGGAGGCACCCGGTACGGCCCGTATGTTCTGCGACATCCTCATGCCGGACGGCTCTCCGTCCTTCGCGGACCCGCGGTACGTACTGAAGCGCGCCCTCGCCAAGACCTCCGACCTGGGCTTCACCTTCTACACCCACCCCGAGATCGAGTTCTTCCTGCTGAAGGACCGCCCGCTGGACGGCTCGCGCCCGACGCCCGCCGACAACTCCGGCTACTTCGACCACACCCCGCAGAACGTGGGCATGGACTTCCGCCGCCAGGCGATCACGATGCTGGAGTCGATGGGTATCTCGGTCGAGTTCTCGCACCACGAGGGCGCGCCGGGCCAGCAGGAGATCGACCTGAGGTACGCGGACGCGCTGTCCACGGCCGACAACATCATGACGTTCCGCCTGGTCATGAAGCAGGTGGCGCTGGAGCAGGGCGTCCAGGCGACCTTCATGCCGAAGCCGTTCTCCGAGCACCCGGGCAGCGGCATGCACACGCACCTCTCGCTCTTCGAGGGCGACCGGAACGCGTTCTACGAGTCGGGCTCGGAGTACCAGCTCTCCAAGGTGGGCCGCTCCTTCATCGCGGGCCTGCTGAAGCACGCGGCGGAGATCGCGGCGGTGACGAACCAGTGGGTCAACTCGTACAAGCGCATCTGGGGCGGCGCCGCGCGCACCGCCGGCGCCGGCGGTGAGGCCCCCTCGTACATCTGCTGGGGGCACAACAACCGCTCGGCCCTGGTCCGCGTCCCGATGTACAAGCCCGGCAAGACCGGTTCCGCGCGGGTCGAGGTCCGCTCCCTGGACTCGGGCGCGAACCCGTACCTGGCCTACGCGTCCCTGCTGGCCGCCGGCCTCAAGGGCATCGAGGAGGGCTACGAGCTCCCGCCGGGCGCCGAGGACGACGTCTGGGCCCTCACGGACGCCGAACGCCGCGCCATGGGCATCGAACCCCTCCCGCAGAACCTCGGCGAGGCCCTCTCCCTGATGGAACGCAGCGACCTGGTCGCCGAGACTCTGGGCGAGCACGTCTTCGACTTCTTCCTGCGCAACAAGCGCCAGGAGTGGGAGGAGTACCGCAGCGAGGTCACGGCCTTCGAGCTGCGGAAGAACCTGCCGGTTCTGTAGGCGCTGCAAGCGTTGTAGGCGGAGACGGTCGGGGGCGCCGAGTCGGCGCCCCTCCCCGTACCTGCCGCTCAGCCCTCCCGCTGCCGCCTCTGCTCGGCCAGCAGCTCGTGCAAGGGCTCTGTGGCCCGGCGGCGGTACTCCTGGATGGCCCAGCCGTTGCCGTCCGGGTCCTTGAAGTACATGAAGGTGGCGCCGTCGTCCGGCGCGTACTGCACCGGCTCGGAGACCTCCAGGCCGCGCTCGGTCAGTTCGGCGTGGGCCGCCTTGATGTCCGTGACGCACAGCTGAAGCCCTTGGTACGAGCCGGGTGCCGGCGTCGGTCCGTCCATCGTGTCCCAGACGGTGTCGCCGAGGGCGATCGAGCAGCCGGAGCCCGGAGGCGTCAGCTGGACGATGCGCATGCCCGGCATGACCTCCTGGTCGATGTCGACATGGAAGCCGAGCTTGTCCCGGTAGAAGTCCCGGGACCGGTCCAGGTCACTGACCGGCAGCGGGATCACTTCGAGCGTGTACTCCATCACTGGTCCTCCAGTTCGCCCCGACGAAAGAGTCACTCGAACCGCCAGCGGGTCTGACTGAACGGCTCTCCCTTACCGAAGCCGAAAACGATCCGGGGCGCCACCGAAAAGACGAAGGCGTCGCCCGGGCCGTGGTGGAAACGGCCGTCCCGCACCTCGAAGTGCCAGAAGCTGCCGTACTTGCGCTCCCAGGCGTCGGCCAGTTCGCGCAGCCGGCCGTCGTCGGCGACCCGGACCGCCTCGCCCTCCACCACCAGGTCGTAGCCCTTGTTCCAGGTGTTGGTACCGGTGGTCAGGACCACGTTCGGATTCCGCTCCAGGTTCCTCGCCTTGCGCTCCTCGGGCCCGGTGCAGAAGTGCACCGCACCGTCCGCCCACACCGCGGGCAGCGGTGTGACATGCGGCCGCCCGTCGGGCCGTACCGTCGAGATCCAGAACAGCTCGGCCTCGGAGAGCATCGCCTCGGTCTCGGACCAGGGCGGTGCGGTGGCGCCTTCGCTGCTGTAGCGGGGGTCGAGTTCAGCTCGTGGTTCCAGCGGTTCCAGTGGTGCCATGCGGTTTCGCCTCTTCCTTCTCTGAGTCTTCCTCTGAGTCTTCTGTTCCGTGATTTCTCCTCGACGGAACAGACTCCGCCGGCCGCCCGAACTCATCGCTCGCACTCCCGTCCGGGCGCTTCCCGCAAGCACTCCGGTTAGGCTCATGGCCGTAGGACCTTGATCCGAGGGGAGGCCGGGGATGGCGACGCCGGGGCGCAGGAGCAGTACCTTCTCGCGGCTGCTGCGGCACGGTTTCACCGATCCGTCGGCCGCCGAGCGGCTTCTGGAGAGCGGCGAGCTGGCGCCGATAAGGAACGACCCGGTGCTGCTCGACGCACTCGGGGAGACTGCCGATCCGGACCTGGCGCTGCTCGGGCTTGTACGGCTCGTCGAAGCGCAGAAGGATCACGCGGGTCAGCGCGAGCTGCTGGACACGCTGATCTCGGCGAAGCCGCTGCGTGACCGGCTCCTCGGAGTGCTCGGCGCCTCCGCCGCGCTCGGTGACCATCTGGCCCGGCACCCGCTCGACTGGCAGGCGCTCGTGATGTACGAGCCGCAGGACCTGCACCCGGGGATCGCGGAGTTCGAACGTGGCCTCGCCGAAGCCGCCGACCCGGTGTCCCTGCGCGTCGCGTACCGCCGCTGCCTGCTGTCCATCGCCGCACGCGACGTATGCGGAACCACCGATCTCGCCGAGACCGCCGCCGAGCTCGCGGACCTCGCGACCGCCACGCTGCGCGCCGCGCTGGCCATCGCCCGGGCCGCCGCCCCCGAGGACGCCGCCATGTGCCGCCTTGCGGTCATCGCGATGGGCAAGTGCGGGGGCCAGGAGCTGAACTACGTCTCCGACGTGGACGTCATCTTCGTGGCGGAGGCCGTGAACGGAGCCGACGAGGGCAAGGCCCTGCGCGCCGCGACCCGGCTCGCCTCCCACCTGATGCGGATCTGCTCCGAGACCACCGTCGAGGGCTCCATCTGGCCCGTCGACGCCAATCTGCGGCCGGAGGGCAGAAACGGCCCGCTGGTCCGTACGCTCTCCAGCCACCTCGCCTACTACCAGCGCTGGGCCAAGACCTGGGAGTTCCAGGCCCTGCTCAAGGCCCGGCCGGTCGCCGGGGACATCGAACTCGGCGAGGAGTACATCGCCACGCTCGCCCCCCTCGTCTGGCAGGCCGCCGAACGTGAGAACTTCGTCCCCGACGTCCAGAAGATGCGCCGCCGCGTCGTCGAGAACATCCCCGTCGCCGAGATCGAGCGCGAGCTGAAACTCGGTCCCGGCGGACTGCGGGATGTCGAATTCGCCGTACAGCTCCTGCAGCTGGTGCACGGCCGGGCCGATACGTCGCTACGGAGCCGGACCACGCTGGAGGCCCTGAAGGCACTGGCCGCGGGCGGCTACGTGGGGCGCTCCGACGCCGTGCAGCTGGACGAGGCGTACCGGTTCCTGCGCTTGATGGAGCACCGTATCCAGCTCTACCGGCTGCGGCGTACGCATCTCGTGCCGGAGAGCGAAGCCGATCTGCGCCGTATCGGCCGCTCGCTCGGCCTGCGCACCGACCCCGTCACCGAGCTGAACCGTCAGTGGCGGCGGCACACCTCCGTCGTACGACGCCTGCACGAGAAGCTCTTCTACCGGCCGCTGCTCGACGCCGTGGCCCAACTCGCGCCCGTCGAGGCCCGGTTGAGCGCGGACGCGGCCCGCGAGCGGCTGGTCGCCCTCGGCTACGCGGACCCGGCGTCCGCGCTGCGCCACCTGGAGGCGCTGGCGTCCGGCGTCACCCGCAAGGCGGCGATCCAGCGGACATTGCTGCCCGTGCTCCTTGGCTGGTTCGCGGACTCCGCCGACCCCGACGCGGGACTGCTCAACTTCCGCAAGGTGTCGGACGCCCTGGGTAAAACCCCCTGGTACCTACGGCTGCTCCGGGACGAGGGAGCCGCCGCCGAGAACCTGGCCCGGGTCCTGTCCGCCGGGCGGCTGGCCCCCGACCTGCTGATGCGGGCCCCCGAGGCGGTGGCGCTGCTCGGCGACGGCAACGGCGACGGGGGCGGCCTCGGCCCCCGCGACCGTGCCCACCTGGAGCAGGAGATCCTCTCCGCCGTGGGGCGCGCCGACGGGGGAGAGGCCGCGGTCACCGCCGCGCGCGGGGTGCGTCGACGCGAGCTGTTCCGTACGGCCGCCGCCGACATCGTCCGCTCGTACGGCACGGAGGAGTCGCCCGCCGCCGCCGATCAGGGCGCGCTCGTCGACATGGTCGGCGGCGCGGTGTCCGACCTGACGGCCGCGACGCTCGCCGGGACGCTGCGTGCCGTCGTACGGCAGGGCTGGGGGGACACGCTGCCGACCCGCTTCGCGGTGATCGGGATGGGGCGGTTCGGCGGGCACGAGCTGGGTTACGGCTCCGATGCGGACGTGTTGTTCGTACACGAACCACGCGAGGGCGTACCCGAGCAGGAGGCCTCGAAGGCCGCCCACGCCGTGGTCGCGGAAATGCGGCGGCTGTTGCAGATCCCGAGTTCCGACCCGCCGTTGCTGATCGACGCCGATCTGCGGCCGGAGGGGAAGTCGGGGCCGCTGGTGCGGACGCTGAACTCGTACGAGGCGTACTACCGGCGCTGGTCCCTGGTGTGGGAGTCCCAGGCCCTGCTGCGAGCCGAACCCGTCGCCGGGAACGCGGACCTGGGGCAGCGGTTCATCGAACTGATCGACCCGCTGCGGTACCCCGCGGAAGGACTCGGCGACGACGCCGTACGCGAGATACGGCGTCTGAAGGCCCGCATGGAATCCGAGCGTCTGCCCCGCGCCGCCGATCCCACCCTCCACACCAAACTCGGGCGCGGCGGACTGTCGGACGTGGAGTGGACGGTGCAGCTTCTCCAGCTCCAGCACGGCTGGGCAGAGCCGGGCCTGCGCACGACGCGTACGCGCGAGGCCCTTGCCGCCGCATGCGCCGCCGGACTGATCTCCGCGGAGGACGCGTCGGTACTGGACGAGGCGTGGGTGCTGGCCACTCGGGTGCGGAACGCGGTGATGCTGGTGCGGGGGCGGGCCGGCGACACGTTCCCGTCGGGCGGGCGCGAGCTGGCGGCGGTGGGCCGGTATCTGGGCTTCGGCCCAGGGCATGTGGGCGACATGCTGGACGCGTACCGGCGTACGACGCGTCGGGCGCGGGGTGTGGTGGAGGAGTTGTTCTACGGGGGGTAGGGGCTTGGGGGTTTTCGCCCCCTCACGCTCTGGTCGGCAGGACCCGCCGCTCCCGGCCCCCGGCGGGCGTCGGTACCGGTACCAGTTGCGGCAACCCGTACGGCAGTACCCCGTACCAGACCCACGCCACCGCGAAGCCGAACCCCAGGCACAGCATGCCCCCCACCGCGTCCAGCCAGAAGTGGTTGGCCGTGGCGACGATGACGACCAGCGTGGCCGTGGGGTACAGGAGGCCGAGGACCCGGACCCAGGGGACGGAGGCGAGGGCGAAGATCGTCAGGCCGGACCAGACGGACCAGCCGATGTGCATGGAGGGCATCGCGGCGTACTGGTTCGACATGTTCTTCAGGTCACCGGACGCCATGGAGCCCCAGGTCTGGTGGACGACGACCGTGTCGATGAAGTCGCTGCTGTTCATCAGGCGGGGTGGCGCCAGCGGATACAGGTAGTAGCCGACGAGGGCGACACCCGTGGTCGCGAACAGCACCATGCGGGTCGCCGCGTAGCGGCCGGGATGGCTACGGAAGAGCCACACCAGGACACCGAGCGTGACGATGAAGTGCAGTGTCGCGTAGTAGTAGTTCATGCCGACGATCAGCCAAGTCACCGAGTTCACGGCGTGGTTGACGGTCTCCTCGACGGCGATCCCGAGGTGGTGCTCCACCTTCCAGATCCAGTCGGCGTTTTGCAGCGCCTCGGCTTTCTGCTCCGGAACGGCATTGCGGATGAGCGAGTACGTCCAGTAACTCACCGCGATCAACAGGATTTCGAACCAGAGGCGGGGACGACGCGGCGCACGCAGCCGGCGCAGGAAGTCCTGGCCCGCGCGGCGGCGGCCGTCGACCTCGTCCGCGACGGGCGTCGGACCGGCCTGTTGACGGCCTTCCAGAGTCGTCACCGTCGTCTCACCCATAGGGGAAGAGTCTGCCAGAGAATCCGTCCCCCACCGATCATCCGTCGGTCGGGTCCTGGTCGCACCTTCTACGCCTCAGGGACTTGGGGACGCGGCGTTTTCTACTGCCTAGGGACGATTCCGTTCCCCAGGGGACGAAGCGGTCGAACCCCGTACCACCAGCTCCGGCATGAACACGAACTCACTGTGGGGAGCCGGTGTCCCCCCGATCTCCTCCAGCAACGTCCGCACGGCCGCCTGGCCCATGGCCGGCACCGGCTTGCGGATCGTGGTGAGCGGCGGGTCGGTGAACGCTATGAGCGGGGAGTCGTCGAAGCCGACCACCGAGATGTCCCGCGGAACATCCAGGCCGCGCTGCCGCGCCGCCCGGATCGCACCGAGCGCCATCATGTCGCTCGCGCAGACGACGGCCGTGCACGCGCGGTCGATCAGAGCGGTGGCCGCGGCCTGGCCGCCCTCCAGGGTGTAGAGCGAGTGCTGCACCAGCCGCTGCTCGACGTCGGCCGTACTCAGGCCCAGCAGGTCCTGCATCGTCCGCACGAAGCCCTCGATCTTCCGCTGTACCGGCACGAACCGCTTCGGGCCGAGCGCGAGCCCGATGTTCGTATGCCCCAGCGAGACGAGGTGGGTGACGGCGAGAGCCATCGCCGCGCGGTCGTCCGGCGAGATGAACGGGGCCTGGACCTTCGGCGAGAAACCGTCGACGAGGACGTAGGGGACGCCCTGGCCGCGCAGCCGCTCGTAGCGCTGCATGTCCGCGGAGGTGTCCGCGTGCAGCCCCGAGACGAAGATGATCCCGGCGACACCCCGGTCGACGAGCATCTCCGTCAGCTCGTCCTCGGTGGAGCCGCCCGGAGTCTGTGTCGCGAGGACCGGCGTGTAGCCCTGGCGGGTCAGGGCCTGGCCGATGACCTGGGCCAGCGCCGGGAATATCGGATTCTCCAGCTCCGGCGTGATCAGGCCGACCAGACCCTCGCTGCGCTGCCGCAGCCGTACCGGGCGTTCGTAGCCGAGGACGTCCAGTGCGGCCAGTACGGACTGGCGGGTGGTGGCGGCGACGCCCGGCTTCCCGTTCAGGACGCGGCTGACGGTCGCTTCGCTCACCCCCGCCTGGGCTGCGATGTCGGCAAGCCGTGTGGTCACAGGGGTGGACTGTACCGGCCGGGTGTCGCCGTGCACACCGGTCCGGCGTGGTGGGCGACCTGGTGACCGGCCCGGTCCGGGCTGCTGGGGCATCGCGCTCCCTGGTGAAAGTGACGGCAAGGGCTTGCAGAGTCTTGCATAGGCAGTGCGGGCTGCTCTACGTCCGTAAACAAGCGTCTCACGCCGGTCGCTCCTGGGTCACGTCGGGATAACTTCGAAGATCACTTGCATTTTTTTGCTGCAAGCTCTTTCGTAACGCTTGCAGCGCTGTTACGTTCAGCGTCGCCCGGCGGCGGCAGCGACGCAGTCCGCGAGTCGGCGGCGAGCGGCGGACGGGGCCGCTCTCGAAACCACACGGGCTTTCACCCTCAAGGAGAACTCATGCGGCGTGGCATAGCGGCCACCGCACTGGTGGCGTCCCTCGCCCTCATGGCGACGGCCTGCGGCGGCAGTGACAGCGGCAGCGACGAGTCGGACGGCCCTCTCACCATCACCTGGTGGGACACCTCCAACGCCACCAATGAGGCACCCACGTACCAGGCCCTGGTCAAGGAATTCGAGAAGGCCAACCCTGACATCAAGGTCGACTACGTCAACGTGCCCTTCGACCAGGCGCAGAACAAGTTCGACACCGCCGCCGGAGCCAAGGGCGCCCCGGACATCCTGCGCTCCGAGGTCGGCTGGACCCCCGCCTTCGCCAAGAAGGGCTTCTTCCTGCCGCTGGACGGCACCGAGGCCCTCGCCGACCAGGACAAGTTCCAGTCCAGCCTGGTCGAGCAGGCCAAGTACGACGGCAAGACGTACGGCGTCCCCCTGGTCACCGACACGCTCGCACTGGTCTACAACAAGGACCTCTTCAAGCAGGCCGGCATCAGCAAGCCGCCCGCCACCTGGGACGACCTGAAGAAGGCCGCCGCCACCATCAAGGACAAGACCGGCGTCGACGGCTACTGGGGCTCCACCCAGGCCTACTACGCGCAGTCCTTCCTCTACGGCGAGGGCGCCGACACGGTGGACGCCGACGCCAAGAAGATCACCGTGAAGTCGCCGGCCGCGGTCAAGGGCTACGAGACCTGGAAGAGCCTCTTCGGCGGCAAGGGCCTGCACAAGGCCGACACCACCGCCGACGCGTACGCCCATATCCAGGAGGCGTTCGTCAGCGGCAAGGTCGCCTCGATCATCCAGGGCCCCTGGGAGATCACGAACTTCTACAAGGGCTCGGCCTTCAAGGACAAGGCCAACCTCGGCATCGCCACCGTCCCGGCCGGCTCCACCGGCAAGGCGGGCGCCCCGACCGGCGGCCACAACCTCTCCGTGTACGCCGGCTCGGACCAGGCGCACCAGGAGGCCTCGCTGAAGTTCCTGAAGTTCATGACCTCGGCGAAGTCCCAGGAGACGATCGCCCTCAAGAACTCCACGCTGCCGACCCGCGAGGACGCCTACACCGCCGAGGTCAAGGCCGACCCGGGCATCGCCGGCTACCAGGCCGTGCTCCCCGCCGCCCAGCCGCGCCCGGCGCTGCCCGAGTACAGCTCCCTGTGGACCCCGCTCGACACCGAACTCAACGAGGTCGCCGGCGGCAAGAAGTCCCTCGACGAGGGCCTGAGCAGCGCTCAGACCGCGATCGCCAAGCTGGTCCCGGACTTCAGCAAGTGACTCCGCGTGGCCGTCGGGTCCCCCTGATCTCGGGGGAGGGACCCGACGGCCACCGGCCTGCCGCCACCCGGCTCACCCCAGATCCGCAGATCTCCACGAAGGTTGTCGACCATGACAGTCGCCATCGACCGCGCGACCGGCAAGCGCCGCGGTGAGCGGGCCCCGCGCCCCGGGCCACTGAGGCGCCTCAGGCACAGCTACCAGAAGTACTGGTACGCGTACGCGATGATCACGCCCGTGGTCATCGTGCTCGGTGTCCTCGTGCTCTACCCCCTGGGATACGGCCTCTACCTGTCGCTCACCGACGCCAACAGCCTCAACACGGCCCGCACGATCGGCGTCAACGAGATCGAGGCGACGTACAAGTTCATCGGCCTCGACAACTACGCCGACCTCCTGTGGGGCGAGACCGCCTACGACCGCTTCTGGTCGCACTTCATCTGGACGATCGTCTGGACGGCCGCCTGCGTCGCCCTGCACTACTCCATCGGCCTCGGCCTCGCGCTGCTGCTCAACCAGAAGCTCCGCGGACGGACGCTGTACCGCCTGATCCTGGTCCTGCCGTGGGCCGTGCCCACCTTCGTCACCGTCTTCGGCTGGCGCTTCATGCTCGCCGACAGCGGCGTCATCAACTCGGCCCTCGACGCGCTGCACCTGCCGACGCCGCTGTGGCTGGAGGACACCTTCTGGCAGCGGTTCGCCGCGATCATGGTCAACACCTGGTGCGGTGTGCCGTTCATGATGGTCTCGCTGCTCGGCGGACTGCAGTCGATCGACTCGGCGCTGTACGAGGCCGCCGAGATGGACGGCGCCGGCGCATGGCAGCGGTTCCGGTACGTCACCCTGCCGGGCCTGAGGTCCGTCAGCTCCACCGTCGTACTCCTCGGCGTCATCTGGACCTTCAACCAGTTCGCCATCATCTTCCTGCTGTTCGGCAACACCGCCCCGGACGTCGACATCCTCGTGACCTGGGCGTACTACCTGGGCTTCGGCCAGCAGCCACGCGACTACGCGCAGTCCGCGGCGTACGGCATCCTGCTCCTCTCCATCCTGATCGTCTTCACCTCCGTCTATCGCCGCTGGCTGAACCGCAACGATCCGCAGCTCGCGATCTGAGGCAGGAGTCCCCATGAGCACCACGACCCTTCCGACCACCTCGGCGGCGGATCAGGCCCCGGACGCGGTTCGGCCGCGCAAGGCCCGCCGCCGCGGCGAGCGCGGCCTCGGTGCCTCCCTCGCCTCGCACGGCGTCCTGATCGTCGCGAGCCTGATCGCGCTCTTCCCGATCGCCTGGCTGGTCTTCCTGTCCCTCGGCCCGGACAAGGACGACTACCTCCACCCCGGGCGCATCTTCGGGAAGATGACCTTCGACAACTACGTCTTCGTGCTCCAGGAGACGAAGTTCTTCGACTGGCTGACGAGCACGCTCGTCGTCTCACTCGGTACGACGCTCATCGGCGTGCTGGTCGCGGCGACGACCGGTTACGCGGTCTCGCGGATGCGCTTCCCGGGCTACAAGAAGTTCATGTGGGTGCTGCTGGTGACCCAGATGTTCCCGATCGCCGTACTGATCGTGCCCATGTACCAGATTCTGTCGGAACTCCAGCTCATCGACAGTTACCTTGGCCTGGTCCTCGTCTACTGCTCGACGGCCGTGCCGTACTGCGCCTGGCTGCTCAAGGGCTACTTCGACACGATCCCGTTCGAGATCGACGAGGCCGGGCGCGTCGACGGGCTGACCCCCTTCGGCACGTTCGCGCGGCTGATCCTGCCGCTGGCCAAACCGGGCCTGGCGGTCGCCGCGTTCTACAGCTTCATCACCGCGTTCGGCGAGGTCGCCTTCGCCTCGACGTTCATGCTGTCCGACACGAAGTACACCTTCGCCGTCGGCCTGCAGAGCTTCGTCAGCGAGCATGACGCACAGCGCCACTACATGGCCGCGACGGCCGTGCTGATCGCCGTGCCCGTCTCCGCTTTCTTCTACCTTGTCCAGAAGAACCTGGTAACCGGTCTCACCGCGGGCGGCACAAAGGGCTGACCGTCCCTGCCGTACGGCTCCCGCGCGCACACCGCGCGGGTGGCGGCCGCGGTGCCTGTCCGACCCCGCCGGCACCGCGGCCGTCTCACATCCGTGCCACGGAACACTCCGAGACTTCCGTAAACCGCCGAAAACCTGAAAGCGCCACAATTCCGTAGAACGGTGAATCCGTAGCCCCGTGAATCCGTAGACGCATCGACAGACCTCAGTGAACCGAACCCCGTTACGCATCAAGGACGCCATGAGCCAGCACTCCACTGACCCGGCCCCGGCCCCCGCTTCGACGTCGGCTCTCGCCACTGTCGCCAGACACCGCGACTGGTGGCGGGACGCGGTGATCTATCAGGTCTATCCGCGCAGCTTCGCCGACAGCAACGGCGACGGCATGGGCGACCTGGAGGGCGTACGTTCCCGACTCCCGTATCTGCGAGACCTCGGCGTCGACGCCGTGTGGCTCAGCCCCTTCTACGCCTCGCCGCAGGCCGACGCCGGCTACGACGTCGCGGACTACCGGGCCGTCGACCCCATGTTCGGCAGTCTGCTCGACGCGGACGCGCTGATCCGCGACGCCCATGCGCTGGGCCTGAGGATCATCGTCGACCTGGTGCCCAACCACTCCTCCGACCAGCACGAGTGGTTCAAGCGCGCACTCGCCGAAGGGCCGGGCTCCCCGCTGCGGGACCGCTACCACTTCCGCCCCGGCAAGGGCGCGAGCGGTGAGCTCCCGCCCAACGACTGGGAGTCCATCTTCGGCGGGCCCGCCTGGACACGGGTCACCGAGCCGGACGGCACACCCGGCGAGTGGTATCTGCACCTCTTCGCGCCCGAGCAGCCCGACTTCAACTGGGACCACCCGGCCGTCGGCGACGAGTTCCGCTCGATCCTGCGGTTCTGGCTCGACATGGGCGTCGACGGCTTCCGTATCGACGTCGCCCATGGACTGGTGAAGGCCGAGGGGCTGCCGGACCTGGGCACGCACGAGCAGGTGAAGCTGCTGGGCAACGATGTCATGCCGTTCTTCGACCAGGACGGAGTGCACGCCATCTACCGGCAGTGGCGCACGGTGCTCGACGAGTACGCGGGCGCCCGCATCTTCGTCGCCGAGGCGTGGACCCCGACGATCGAGCGCACCGCCAACTACGTACGCTCCGACGAACTGCACCAGGCGTTCAACTTCCAGTACCTGAGCACCCATTGGGACGCGGCCGAGCTGCGCGCGTGCATCGACCGCACCCTCGACGCGATGCGCCCGGTGGGCGCCCCGGCCACCTGGGTGCTGTCCAACCACGACGTGACCCGGCACGCGACCCGGTTCGCCAACCCGGCCGGGCTCGGCACCCAGATCCGTACCGCCGGCGACCGCGACCTGGGCCTGCGCCGGGCGCGGGCGGCGACCCTGCTGATGCTGGCGCTGCCCGGATCGGCGTACATCTACCAGGGGGAGGAGCTGGGCCTGCCGGACGTCGTCGACCTGGCGGACGAGGTGCGCCAGGACCCCGCGTACTTCCGGGGCGAGGGCCAGGACGGCTTCCGTGACGGCTGCCGGGTGCCGATTCCCTGGACCCGTACGGGATCGTCGTACGGCTTCGGCACCGGCGGCAGCTGGCTGCCGCAGCCGGCCGAGTGGGCCGAGCTGAGCATCGAGGCGCAGACCGGGGTCGAGGGCTCCACACTGGAGCTGTACCGCTCCGCGCTCGCCGTACGGCGCGACCAGCCCGACCTCGGCGCCGGTGACCGCGTCGAGTGGCTGAAGGCCCCCGAGGGCGTCCTGGCCTTCCGCCGCGGGGAGTTCGCCTGCACGGCCAACACCGGGAGCGACGCGGTGACCGTACCGGCGTACGGCCGAGTGCTGCTCACCAGCGGCGAGGTGACCGTCACGGACGAGGGCGAGGCGAAGCTGCCGGCGGACACGACGGTGTGGTGGACGACGGGCTGACGGTCCGCTTCGTTCGTCAAGGGCCGGCTGTTCCGGCAGCCGCCTGTAGTCGGCTTTCAGGGCCCGCCGCCCCGGTTCGGGGCGGCGGCGCCCCGAACCGGTCCGTGGGGGCTGTCAGCCGGGTTGCCGGATGCTCTCGAAGATCCGGGCGAAGCCCTCCTGTCCATGGCCGGCGTCGATCTGGCGTTGGATGAGCCGCTGGACCGTGGCCACCACCTCGGTGCTCAGGCCCTGCTCGGAACTGGCGGCCAGGATGTCACCGAGGTTGGAGAACTCGAGGCTCTGTTGCCCTTCGACGGTGTAGTCCCCGCCGTCGATGACTGCGGCGAATCCCTGGAAGGCGCCGGTCATGGCGGTCAGCCAGGGCGCCGCCATGGCGGCGAACTCGCCCGCCGTCACGCCGGCCGGCGCGACCATGGCGGCGCCGTGCATGAATCCGGCGAACATGACGTACATGCCGGAGAGCAGGGCGAGGTCGTACAGGGATGCCAGCCCGGCATCCTCACCGAAATAGCTGCTGGTTCCCCACAGGTCGAGCAGCGGCTTGTGCTGATGGAACACCTCGGCCGACCCGCTGTAGAGGACCGATGCCCCCGGCCCGCCGATCATCTGCGGTACGGCCATGATGCCGCCGTCCAAGTACGCGACCCCGGCACGGGCGGCCCAGGCGGCCAGCTCCCGGGACTGGGCCGGGGATGTCGTGGTGACGTTGATCAGGGTTCGCCCGGCCAGTTCGTCGGAGAGCGGATCGAGTACTTCATGGACCGAGGCGTGGTCCAGCAGACATACGATCACCAGCCGGCCGGCACGGACGGCGTCGCCGGACGTGGTGGCGGCCTTGGCGCCCAGCGAGACGAGGCCCTCTGCTTTGCCGGGTGAGCGGTTCCAGACCGTTGTCGTGTACCCGGCCTTCACCAGAGCGCCTGCGAGGGCGCTCCCCATCGCCCCCAGTCCGAGAACGCTCACCTGAACGTCGCTGTTCGTTGTCACTTCGCGGTTCCCCTCGTGTTCTGCGGCTCGTCGGCTCCTCGGCTCGATCCTCTCCGCCGCCGCTAGAGTTGACCAGTACGGACTAATTAGTCAGGTACTCACCTTTTGGTAAGTGCCTCCGGGGAGGAGCGGGATGGCATTGTCAGCACGACGAGGTCCTTACTTCTGCGGCATCGACGCGGCCATGGACGTGGTCGCCGGCAAGTGGAAATCACTGATCCTCTGGGAGCTGCACCACCACGGGACCTGCCGGTTCGCCGAACTGCGCCGCGGCCTGCCGGGCGTCAGCGAGAAGATGCTGGTTCAGCATCTGCGGGAGATGGAAGAAGACGGGCTCGTGCATCGTGAGGTGTACCGCGAGGTGCCACCGAAGGTCGAGTACTCCCTGACAGAGCACGGCATCTCCCTCAACGCCGCCCTGGCCCCCCTGGGGAGTTGGGGCACCGAACGCATACGGCGGATCGGGGCCGACAAGGTCTCGGTCGATGACGACGCGACAGTTCGGCGGTAGGAACACGGCCTGATCACCGCGGAACCGCGCACGGGGCTCTGAGCGACTTCACCAGTGCATCGGACGGCCGAGACGTGGGGGACGCACAGGTGAGCGAGGCCGTGTACGCGGAACAGTCCTGGAATCCGCTGGCCAGGACGGTCGAACTGACCGAGGGCGGGCTGAAGGCGGGGAGCAGGACGACCCCGTTGGCCGAGTTGCATGTCGTCGCCATGGCGGACGCGTACTTGCGGGGACAGTGGCTCGGCGGCGGTGGCTCCGAGCGGCCGCTCGCGTATTTCGCCTCCGGCACCGGGATCGTGCCGGTCACGCGTATCACCGGGTCCACGAAGCCGGTCAAGGCGCGCCGGGCCGCCGAATTCGCCCGGGCTCTTGGGGACATGGCGGTACGTCATGCCGGTGGCCCGGCGGCGGTCAGCGCGCTCGCCGACCGGGCGCGTGCGGAAGGCGTGCCCCTGTGGATGGCACGGCGTGTCGCCGACGGCCCGGGCGGGCCGGTCGCAGTGGCGGTGGACCGGCGGTCCGTGCGCGTCGACGTCTGGTCGCCGTCGGCCCCCGTGGTACGGATCCGATCCCCGCACGGAGTGTCGGCCGACCGCAGGAACCCCGGCAGGGGGCTGCTGCTGACGGTGGGCGAGACGCCCGCCACGCTGACCGTCAGCTTCGCCCGGCGGAAGTCGAGGCGCTCCGTGGCCGTCGGGCTCCCGCAGCGCCGCTGGGAGCTGACGCGCGAGAACGCGCGGTCCTCCCGCCTGACCTGCAACGGCAGTCCCGTGGCCCTCCTCACTCGCCCCCGGCCCGGCGCGTTCGTGCCGGGCACGGTGCTCCTTCCTCTCGCGGACGTACGGCACGACAGCCCCGACCCGCTGGATGCCGTCATGGCCCACACCTTCGCGGTCGCCTTCGGCCTCGGCGACGCGACGGGCACGGTCCGCTTCCGCGCCCGCCGGGAACCGTCCACGGACGAGCCCGACTGGGACCAGCCCTGGTTCACCAACCTGGGCGCCGGCAGCGACGACAACGGCTCCGGCGGCGGGTCCGGAGACGGCTGGGATGCGGACGGCGGAGGGGGCGACGGCGGAGGCGGTGGGGGAGACGACGGCGGTGGAGGCGGCGGGGACTGACCACGCGGGCCCACGGCGGCCGGCGCCGCCCTTCGGCCCGCCCGGCCGCCCGGCCGCCCGGCCGCCGGGTCATCCGTGCAGCCAGATCCGCAGCGGACCGACCGGCTCGAAGCCATGGCGCACGGCGACCGCCAGGTCGTCGCCGTGTTCATAGCCGACCACCGGCAGAGTGGGGAACAGCCAGTGCACAGCACCCAGTACGACCGGCCAGGCCCCGTCAGGGCCGCCGTCCAGCGAGAAGACGTTGGAGATGCCGACCACCTGGTCGCTGCGGGTCGCCACCGCTCCGGCGGCCACCTCGCCGTCGGCTGAGCGCCCGGCGAGCACGAACGTCTCGGCGTCAGCGAGCAGTCGGGGCCGGAAAAGGTCCGCGTTGCCGTCCCCGTCGTCCCAGGCGAGCGCCCATGCGCGCAGCGTGTCCGGGTCCCCCGCCACGTCCCAGGCGAGATCCGGCACGATGCCGGGCGCACCCGCCGGGCGGTGGATCCACTGCGCCTCGAACAGCACCTGGAAGCCGGCCTCGGTCAGGTCGAGGTCGGCGAAGCTGTCCTTGACGGAGGCGCCGGGCGCGGTGGTGTCGATCCGGGCCACCAGCGCAGCCGGGTCGGCGCCCGACACCAGCGTCACCGCGTCGGGGTAGTACGGCGGTGTGCGGACCTGGGACGTCCATGCCTCATCCCCGGACTCGCCTGCCAAGCCGTGCGATCGGTTCATGGCTGCGCACCATTCGGCGTTGTTGCGCGCGGCGGCCTGGATCAGGAACTGCTTCGGCGTCGTCACGAGTGCGGATCTTGGCCCGTCGTGCCCCGGTTGGTCGAACCGTTTTTCGTTGCCCGCAGTGGTCAACCACCTTGAGCATGAAGGGATGTCGTGCGGGTGACGAAGCCGTCCCCAGAGGGTTGACCCTTGAACAAGGGGCTCGTACCGTCAGCTCCGCTGAAAGATTTCAGCTGTCTTGCAGCAAGAACCTTCAACGCCACATCCCATGGCGCCTTCAAAGAAGAAGGACCCCCACATGGCCAAAAGAACCCTCTCCGGCGCCCTCACGCTCGTGGCCGCCGCCGCTCTTGTCATGACCCCGACCACGGCCCAGGCCTCCCCGCCCGGCACCAAGGACGTCACCGCCGTCCTCTTCGAGTGGAACTTCGACTCGATCGCCAAGGAGTGCACCAGCACGCTCGGCCCGGCCGGGTACGGCTACGTCCAGGTCTCCCCGCCTGCCGAGCACATTCAGGGGCCGCAGTGGTGGACCTCGTACCAGCCGGTGAGCTACAAGATCGCCGGCCGGCTCGGCGACCGCACCGCCTTCCGGAACATGGTGAACACCTGCCACGCGGCCGGGGTCAAGGTCGTCGTCGACGCGGTCATCAACCACATGTCGGCAGGCAGCGGCACCGGCACCGGCGGCTCGTCGTACACGAAGTACGACTATCCCGGCCTGTACTCGTCGCCCGACTTCGACGACTGCACGAGCCGTATCAGCAACTACCAGGACCGCTGGAACGTCCAGCACTGCGAACTGGTCGGCCTCGCCGACCTGGACACGAACGAGTCGTACGTCCGCGGTGCCATAGCCGGCTACATGAACGACCTGCTCTCACTCGGCGTCGACGGCTTCCGCATCGACGCGGCCAAACACATGGACGCGGCCGACCTGGCGAACATCAAGTCCCGCCTGACGAACCCGTCCGTGTACTGGAAGCAGGAGGTCATCCACGGCAGTGGAGAAGCCGTCCAGCCGACGGAGTACACCGGCAACGGCGACGTGCAGGAGTTCCGGTACGCGTACGACCTCAAGCGGGTCTTCAACAACGAGAACCTCGCCTATCTCAAGAACTACGGCGAGGGCTGGGGCTACCTGAGCAGTGGCGTCTCCGGTGTCTTCGTCGACAACCACGACACCGAGCGCAACGGATCCACGCTCAGCTACAAGGACGACGCCGACTACACCCTGGCGAACGTCTTCATGCTGGCGTATCCCTACGGCGCACCCGACATCAACTCCGGCTACGAGTTCTCGTCCACGGATGCGGGCCCGCCCAACGGCGGTACGGTCAACGCCTGTTGGCAGAACGGCTGGAAGTGCCAGCACGCCTGGCCGGAGATCAAGTCGATGGTCGCCTTCCGTAACGCGACCCGTGGTGAGTCCGTCAGCAACTGGTGGGACAACGGAGCCGACGCGATCGCCTTCGGGCGCGGCAGCAAGGGCTATGTCGCCATCAATCACGAGCCGAGCGCCCTGACCCGCGCTTACCAGACCTCGCTGCCTGCGGGCACGTACTGCGACGTGCAGAGCAACACGACCGTCACGGTGAACGGTTCGGGACAGTTCACGGCCACCCTCGGTTCCAACACGGCTCTGGCGATTCACGCCGGCAAGTCCAGCTGCTGAACACCAAGTTGAGGGACGGCCGACGCCGGCCGTCCCTCCCGGGCCCGTGGGGTGCGGTGTCACGGGCCGCTCCCCACGGGCTGCTCGGGGTGCCGCCTACGGGGCAGTGATGCGGGCGACGGCCCGTCGCGTCAGCGCGCGGTCGTGGGGCGAGCGGGCCAGGGCGCGGTGCAGGGTCAGACCCTCGATCAGCGCGTCCAGCTGGCGGGCTGTGTCCGCGTCGAAATGCTGTTCCAGCAGGTGGCGGCTGCGGTTCATCCACTCCTGGGTCAGCTGACGGTATTCCGGCCGGCGGGCGGCAAGGGTGTAGAGCTCGTGGGCGAGGACGAGATCGCGGCGAGGTCCCTCGGAGAGCGTGTGGATGAGGTCGGTGACGGCTTCCCTGGCCTGCTCAGGGCTGCCTGCCCGGCTGAGGTGTTGCTCGAAGACGGCCACGATGTGGTCGGCGAAGCGTGTGAAGGCCTGGCGCAGCAGGTCGTCGATGCCGGTGAAGTGGTAGGTCATCGACCCGAGGGGCACCTGCGCCCGGGTGGCGATCTTGCGGTGGGAGACGCCGGCGACTCCCGCTTCGGTGATCAGGTCGAGGGTGGCGGCGAGGATCCGTTCGCGCCGCTGTGGATCGGTGTGTCCGGTGGCCATGAGGGATGTGCGGTCAGAAGTTGCGGACAGGGCGGGCGGGGTTGCCGACGGCCACGACGTTGGCCGGTATGTCCCTGGTGACGACTGCGCCGGCGCCGATGACGGCGTTGTCGCCGATGGTCACTCCCGGGCACACGATGACCCCGCCACCGAGCCATACGTTGTCACCGATGGTGATGGGGTGCGCGGCTTCGAGCTTGTCGCGCCGGGGTTCCGGCTCCACCGGGTGGGTGGGAGTCAGGAGTTGGACGTTCGGGCCGATCTGGCAGTCCTCGCCGATGGTGATCCGTGCGACGTCCAGAGCGGTCAGGTTGTAGTTGACGAAGGTGCGGGCCCCGATGGTGATGTTGCTGCCGTAATCGACGTACAGCGGCGGCCGTACGTCGACGCCCTCGCCCACCGACGCGAGCAGGCCGGCCAGGAGGGGCCTGGCGCCGTCGGCGTCCCGGATGTAGGCGTCCTGGTAGTGGGCGGCCAGTTGCATCGCGCGCTGCTGTCGCCGTGCGATCTCCGGGTCGTCAGCGATGTAGAGGTCGCCCGCGAGCATGCGTTCCAGATTCGTGCGCGGGTCGTCAGCGAAGTAGTCCGTCGGCATGCGTACGACCGTACCCTCCGGAACGTACGGACGTACACTCCGCTCTTGAAAGTTCTTGCTTCGAGTTTCACGACTCTTGCTGTAAGTCTTTCGTCAGCGATACGGTCGCGCCGGCGCCCGGCTACGGAGCCGTGCCGCGGCGCAGGGGTCGGAACCCGCAACCAAGCCGTAATCGCAAGGAGTTCACGCCTGTGATACCGAGATGGCCGGCGCCCCGCACGCGCCGTACCCCCCAGGTGAGACGGGTCGCGGCCGTCACCGTGGCCGCGCTCGCCGCAGCGCTCGGTCAGCCCCTCGCCGCCCGGGCCGACACCCCGCCCCCGCCGCCGTCCGACGCGAGGCTCGCCGCCGAGCCCGCCCGGCACGACGCCACCCGCGAGCAGTTCTACTTCGTCCTGCCGGACCGTTTCGCCAATGGCGACACGAGCAACGACAGAGGCGGGCTTACCGGTTCGCGCCTCGCCACCGGCTACGACCCCACCGACAAGGGCTTCTACCAGGGCGGCGACCTCAAGGGCCTGACCCAGAAGCTCGACTACATCAAGGGCCTGGGCACCACCGCCATCTGGCTGGCGCCGATCTTCAAGAACCAGCCGGTGCAGAGGTCCGGGGACGACGTCTCGGCCGGGTATCACGGCTACTGGATCACCGACTTCACCCAGGTCGACCCGCACTTCGGCACGAACAAGGACCTTCAGACCCTGATCGACAAGGCCCACGGCAAGGGCATGAAGGTCTTCTTCGACGTCATCACCAACCACACCGCCGATGTCGTCGACTATGAGGAGAAGTCGTACGACTACCTCTCCAAGGGCGCCTTCCCGTACCTCACCGAGGACGGCGAGCCCTTCGACGACGCCGACTACGCGGACGGGACTGCCCGGTTCCCCTCCGTCGACGCCGGGTCCTTCCCGCGTACGCCCGTGGTGCCCGGCGCGAAGAAAAACGTCAAGGTCCCGTCATGGCTCAACGACCCGACGATGTACCACAACCGTGGTGACTCGGCCTTCGCCGGCGAGAGCTCCGCATACGGCGACTTCTCCGGGCTCGACGATCTGTGGACCGAGCGCCCCGAGGTCGTCAGCGGGATGGAGAAGATCTACCAGCGGTGGGTGCGGGACTTCGACATCGACGGCTTCCGGATCGACACCGTGAAGCACGTCAACACGGAGTTCTGGACCCAGTGGGCCACCGCACTGGACGCGTACGCCGCCAAGCAAGGGCGGGACGACTTCTTCATGTTCGGCGAGGTGTACTCGTCGGACACGTCCATCACCTCGCCGTACGTCACCGAAGGCCGCCTCGACTCCACGCTGGACTTCCCCTTCCAGGACGCGGCACGCGCGTACGCCTCGCAAGGCGGCAGCGCGAAGCGGCTGGCCTCGGTCTTCGGGGATGACTACAAGTACACGACGGACAAGGCCAACGCGTACGAGCAGGTCACGTTCCTCGGTAACCACGACATGGGGCGCATCGGGACCTTCCTGAAGCAGGACAGCCCCGGGGCGTCCGACGCCGAGCTGCTGAAGAAGGACCGGTTCGCCAACGAGCTGATGTTCCTCAGCCGTGGCAACCCCGTCGTCTACTACGGCGACGAGCAGGGCTTCACCGGCGCCGGCGGCGACAAGGACGCCCGTCAGACGCTGTTCGGCTCCAAGGTCGCGGACTACCTGGACGACGACCAGCTGGGCACGGACCGTACGCACGCGCAGGACGCCTACGACACAAGTGCCCCGCTCTACCAGCAGATCACCGCTCTCGCAAAGCTCCGCAAGGCCAACCCGGCACTCGCGGACGGAGTCCAGACGGAGCGGTACGCCGCCGATGGCGCCGGGGTGTACGCCTTCTCCCGTACGGACGCGAAGACCGGCATCGAGTACGTGGTCGCCGTGAACAACGCGCAGGAGGCGAGGACGGCGACCTTCGCGACGGGATCGGCGAGCATGAAGTTCCGTGGCATCTACGGGACTTCGGATGCACTCACCAGCGATGCCGACAAGAAGGTCACGGTCACCGTCCCGGCCGGTTCCTCGGTCGTCCTCAAGGCGGCGGGCCGGCTCGACGCACCCGCCTCCAAGGCGGGCATCACGCTGAAGGCTCCTCCTGCGGGCGCCACCGGCACCGTGGAAGTCTCGGCGGACGTCGACGGCGGGCAGCTCAACCGCGTCGTCTTCGCCGTCCAGACCGGCAACGGCAGCTGGCAGGTGCTCGGCTCCGCCGATCACGCCCCTTACAAGGTCACCCACACGATCAAGGCGAGCGCCGGAACTCCCGTACGTTACAAGGCAGTTGTCGTCGACTCGGCCGGCCGTACCGCGAGCGGTTCCGCCTCGACCACGGCGGGCAAGCCGCCGGCGGCGGAGGACCCGAGCGCCGTCGAGCGCGAGTACGCCGTCGTCCACTACCAGCGGACCGACGGCGACTACGACGGCTGGCAGCTCAAGTCGGGTGACAGCGTGGCGGACTTCACCGGTCGCGACGCCTACGGCGCGTTCGCCTGGCTGAAGGTCCCCGAGGGCGCCGATGCCCTCTCGTACACCGTCGTCAAGGGCGACGGCGCCACGGACGGCCCGCAGCGCACCGTCCCGCTCGCCGACACCGGCGAGGTGTGGATCGAGCAGGGCCGGGATGGGCAGGCGACGGCGGCACCGGACGGCGCTTACCCGCCGCAGGACAAGACCAAGGCCGTACTGCACTACCATCGCGCCGACGGTGACTACGAGGGCTGGGGTCTGCACACCTGGACCGGAGCCGCGAACCCCACGGACTGGTCGAAGCCCCTGGAGCCGGTGAAGACTGACGCGTATGGCGCGGTCTTCGAGGTGCCGCTCGCAGCGGGTGCCGGCAGTCTCAGCTACATCGTCCACAAGGGCGACGAGAAGGACCTGCCCGCCGATCAGTCGTTGGACCTCAAGGCGGGCGGCCACGAGGTGTGGCTGTTGAGCGGCCAGGAGAAATACCTGCTGCCGCAGCCCGTCGCCACCGGGCCCGACTACACCAAGGCCGAGGCGGTCTGGCTCGACGCGGGCACGATCGCCTGGAACGGCGTCAGGTCGGCCGCTTCCACACAGCTGCTGTACTCCCGTGACGGCGACCTCTCCGACGCCCGCATGCTGCGGCTGCGGGGGAGCGAGCTCACCGAGGCGCAGAAGGTGAAGTTCCCGCACCTGGCGAAGTACACCGCCTGGTCGGTCGACCCACGCGACCGCGACCGGGTCCGCGAGGCGCTGCGCGGACGCGTCGTCGCAACCCAACGGGCCGCGGGCGGAGCCGTGGTGGCCGGAACGGGGGTGCAACTCGCGGGCGTACTCGACGATGTGTACGACGCGACGAAGGCGGACCTCGGCCCGGTGTTCCGCAGGGGAAGGCCCACGCTCTCCGTCTGGGCGCCCACGGCGCAGGACGTGTCACTGGAGATCGGTGACAGGACCGTGCCGATGAAGCGGGACGGTGACACCGGCGTCTGGTCGGTGATCGGCCCCAAGTCCTGGAAGAACAAGCCCTATCGGTACGTCGTCAAGGTCTGGGCGCCGACGGTCCAGAAGGTCGTCACCAACAAGGTCACCGACCCCTACTCACTCGCCCTGACCACCGACTCCGAGCGCAGCCTCGTCGTCGACCTCGCCGACAAGTCCCTTGCCCCCAGCGGCTGGCCGGGCCTGAGGAAGCCGAAGGCCGTCCCGCTGAAGGACGCCCAGATCCAGGAGCTGCACATCCGGGACTTCTCCATCGAGGACAAGACGGCGAAGCGCCCCGGCACCTACCTGGCCTTCACCGACAAGGGCAGCGACGGCTCCCGGCACCTCAAGAAGCTTGCGGAGTCCGGGACTTCATACGTCCATCTCCTGCCCGCCTTCGACATCGCCACGATCCCGGAGAGGAAGTCCGACCAGGCGACCCCCGGCTGCGACCTCGCCTCGTACCCGGCCGACTCCGACAAGCAGCAGGAGTGTGTGGCGAAGACCGCCGCGAAGGACGCGTACAACTGGGGCTACGACCCGTACCACTACACGGTGCCGGAGGGCTCGTACGCCACTGACCCCGAGGGTGCGGACCGTACGATTGAGTTCCGGCAGATGGTCAAGTCCCTGAACGAGGACGGGCTCCGGGTCGTCATGGATGTGGTCTACAACCACACCACCTCCAGCGGTCAGGCCGACACCTCCGTGCTCGACAAGATCGTGCCCGGCTACTACCAGCGGCTGCTCGCCGACGGCTCCGTGGCCACCTCCACCTGCTGCGCCAACACCGCACCCGAGAACGCCATGATGGGCAAGCTGGTGGTGGACTCGATCGTCACCTGGGCGAAGGAGTACAAGGTCGACGGCTTCCGCTTCGACCTGATGGGACACCACCCGAAGGCCAACATCCTCGCCGTACGCAAGGCACTCGACGCGCTCACCGTCGAGAAGGACGGCGTCGACGGCAAGGAGATCATCCTCTACGGCGAGGGCTGGAACTTCGGCGAGGTGGCCGACGACGCCCGCTTTGTGCAGGCCACGCAGAAGAACATGGCAGGCACCGGCATCGCGACCTTCTCCGACCGGGCCCGTGACGCGGTGCGCGGCGGCGGCCCGTTCGACGAGGACCCGGGCGTCCAGGGCTTCGCCTCCGGTCTCTACACCGACCCCAACTCCTCGGAGAACAACGGCACTTCGGACGAGCAGAAGGCCCGTCTGCTGCGCTACCAGGACCTGATCAAGGTGGGGCTCTCCGGCAATCTCGCCGACTACAGCTTCACCGACTCCGGCGGCAAGCCGGTCAAGGGCTCCGAGGTCGATTACAACGGGGCGCCCGCCGGTTACGCGGACGCGCCCGGCGACGCCCTCGCCTACGCCGACGCGCACGACAACGAGTCGCTGTTCGACGCCCTCGCCTTCAAGCTGCCGTCCTCGACGAGTGGGGCCGACCGCGCCCGTATGCAGGTCCTCGCCATGGCCACGGCGACTCTCTCGCAGGGCCCGGCGCTCTCCCAGGCCGGTACCGACCTGCTGCGCTCCAAGTCCCTCGACCGCAACTCCTACGACAGCGGTGACTGGTTCAACGCCATCCACTGGAACTGCGCCGACGGCAACGGCTTCGGGCGCGGGCTGCCGATGGCGGCCGACAACGCGTCCAAGTGGCCGTACGCCAAGCCCCTGCTCGGCAGCGTCAAGGTCGGCTGCGAGCAGATCGAGGGCGCCTCGGCGGCGTACGGGGACCTGCTCAGGATCCGTACGACGGAGGGTGCCTTCTCCCTCGACACGGCGGACCAGGTGCAGTCGAAGCTGTCCTTCCCGCTGTCCGGGAAGGAGGAGACGCCCGGCGTGATCACCATGCGGCTCGGCGATCTGGTCGTCGTCTTCAACGCGACGCCCGACCGGCAGACACAGCGGGTCGCGGCGCTCACGGGGAAGGCGTACGCGCTGCATCCGGTGCAGGCCGCGGGCGCGGACCAGGTCGTCAGGGCTTCGTCGTACGAGCCGGAGTCGGGCACCTTCGCTGTTCCAGGACGCAGCGCCGCGGTCTTCTCGCAGGCCACAGGCTAGGCTGACGGCAAGAGCCGTAGAACAGGAGTGCCCATGCCGCAGATCACCGTCGACTACTCGGTGCCGCTTGGCGACGCCTTCGACCGGAAGGGCTTCGCGCTCGCGCTGCACACGATGGTGGTGGAGACGGCCGCCGCGAAGCTCGAGGCGTGCAAGACGCGGTTCCGGCCGACCGAGGACCTTGTGATCGGCGCGGAGGCGGACGGGCACGCGCTGGTGCATGTCGCGGTCGCGCTTCTGCCCGGCCGTACGGAGGAGACGAAGGCGGCGCTGACCGAGCGGACGCTGGAGCTGCTACGGGCCCATGTGAAGCCCGCCGACGGGATCACGCTGCATGCCTCCGCGGAGGTGCGGGACCTCGACGCCTCGTACACCAAGTTCGAGGCATAAGGCCAGAGACCTACGACGCGAGGGCGATCAGCCGGCCGACGAGGTCCGTGAACGGGCCCTCGGCCGGCTCGTCCTTGAGCATGCGGCGCAGCAACGTGGCCATTTCGTCGTCGTACGCCGCGCTCACCGCCGTCAGCGCCGCGAAGTCGTGGACGAGCTGCGCTTCCAGTTCGGCTCGGGGGATACGGCGGCCGTCCAGCCAGATCAGGGCCGTCGACTCGGCGAGTGAGATCCAGGAGCGGATGACCAGTTCCAGCCGGGCGGGCGGCCGGTTGATGTCCAGATGCGCCAGTATCTGGAGGTATGCGGCCTGCCGTACGCCGTCCACGAGGGCGTTGGTGGCGGAGGAGCCCACCGCCGGGCCGCCCCGCATCAACGCCGAGAATCCGGGCCCGTGCTCGTCGACGAAGTCGAAGTACCGCCGCATCACCCGCAGCAGCCGCGCGCCCAGCGGACCTTCCTGCGGCTCCACGAACCGGGTCGCCAGATCGTCCGCCGCCCGCTTCAACGCCGCCTCGTACAGGCTGAGTTTGCCGGGAAAGTAGTGGTAGACCAGGGGCCGGGAGATACCGGCGGCCGACGCTATCTCGTCGATGGAGACCTCGTCGGGCGAGCGTCGGCTGAACAGTTCGAGCGCGACACCGATCAACTGCTGCCGCCGCTCCTCGACACCCATCCTGCGGCGTACCTGTACCCCGGTTGTCATGCGAACACCTTACCGATCGGATCCGGCCTCCAACGGGACGGTGCCGCAAGGGTGTTCACATGTCCAGCGCCTCACTCCGTGAGTCTGTGGGCGTCTGGTGCATCTCTGTGGGTGATGTCCGGCAGGGCCGGGTGTGTGGTTCCGTAGGGGGCGATTGAGCGCGGGGCCGGTGGGAGCCGTATCGAGTACAGGGCCCTTGCCAGGGCTCTCTGCGGCGTGGAGTACATGTCGCCGGACGTGACCGGAGGAAAAGATGAGGTTGACGCGACACGGGCTGGCCGCGGCCGGAACAGTCGCCGCGCTGCTGGTGCTGACCGGCTGCGGCTCGGACGACGGCGGGGAGAAGGTCCCCGAGACCGCGAGCGGAAGTCTGGAGAAGATAGCCGGCGAGGTGGGCTGCAAGCCGGACATCCAGATCGACGCGGACACGATCCGGCAGGCCCTCTGCAAGAACACCGACGGAGACTTCGACGACAAGTTCGTCCTCGCGACGTTCGCCACCGACCGCGGCCAGCGCGAGTGGATCAACGGGGCCAAGGACTACGGCGGCTACTACCTCCTCGGCCGCAAGTGGATCGCCATCGGCAAGCAGAAGACGGTCACGGCGCTGCGCGGCCAGATCGGCGGGACCCTGGAAGAGGGGTCCGAGCACATGAATCCCGGTGGCAGTCACAACCGTGGCGGTCACTCCGGCTGACCGCGTGGGGCGCGGATGCCGCGCAGGTTCCGGGGCAAGCGAAAGCCGGCGGTGGGAAATCCCACCGCCGGCTTCCTAGTGCTACCGGGTTGCTACTGGCAATCCTGGCCACTGTTGATGCACTCGACCACCTGGTTCATCGTCTCCTCGTCGAAGAAGTTGATGAAGTCGTTGTGGTCGGTGATCGGCTTGTGCAGCTCTGTCGGGAAGCCGTCCACCGCGAACGGGTTCACGACTTGTCCGTTCTCGATCTGCGGGGCCGGAACGTCGTAGACCAGACGGGCCTGGAGCTGGGGGATGGCCTGGAAACCGTTGGCGCAGGTGCCGTCCTCCTGGACGAAGGCCACGTGGTCACGGTGGTTGGCGCTGTCGATGTTCTGGCCGTCCCAGCAGCTCTGGAAGTTGGACGTCCGCACCACGGAGCTGCCCTCGGGGCAGATCGGGTACTTGTCCGTCAACTGCCGGTCCTCGAAGCCGGTGCAGCTCCAGTTCGTGTTGGCGTTGGCGAGGCCGTTGGTGAAGGCCTTGGCGTCACCGGTGATGATGCGCAGAGCCTGCGGCATCGCGACGACATCGCTCGCCTTGTTGCCGACGAACTTCAGCTCCGCCTGGGTGGCTTCCTGGATCGGGCCGATGTTGCCTTCCGCACCGCCACCGAGGTCGTTCGCGTCGAACTCGTCCTCACCGTTCTGCAGGCGCAGCACCGGCCAGTAGTACGACGACTTGTCGCCCTGGTTCTCGCAGCTGGTGTCGGCCTGGAGGAACTGCTCGTCGCTGGTGAAGGCGTTGTTGTCCTGGTTGCCGACGTAGTCGTGCGTGTGCTGCGCACCGTTGTCGACACCCGGAGCGACAATCACGTTGTCCGAGTTGTGGTTGTCGTTCCCGTTGGTGCCGCAGCTGGTGGTGAAGCTGCCCGTCGAACCGGAGTCCCCGTTCGCGGGGAGCCCGTTTCCACCGACGCCCTTCGCGCCGCCGTTCGGTTGGACGGTGGTGATGTCCTGGAAGTCGGCCGCCACCGGGCCGTTGCCCTCCTGGCCGCCGTCGCCCTGGTCCTGGCCGTCGCCCTGGTCCTGACCCTGGTCCTGGCCATCGCCCTGGTCCTGACCCTGGTCCTGGCCCTCGTCCTGGCCGTCGGCCTGGTCCTGACCCTCACCCGCGGCGGTGTCCGGCTGCTCGGCCGGCACACCCTCGCACTGGGCCATCTGCTCGGCTCCCTGCGGAGGCTGACCGCCCGCGTTCCGGATGTTGATGCCGATCCGGTCGATGGTGGCCGTCCGCTTGGACTTCAGCGGGCTGAGGATGGCGTTGTCGACGTAGCCGGAGTCACCGGCCTGGGCCTGGCGCGTGTCCGCGAGACGCTTGTAGGCCTCCGTGACCTGCTGGTCGAGCTTCGCCAGCTCCTGGTCGACACCGGCGCGTGCGCCGTCCGGCACGTCCGTCAACTGCTGGCCGACGTCCGGACATTTGATCGTTGCCACCCCTGCGGCAGTCGTCTGCGCGTTCTGCTGCGAGTTCTCCTCTCCCGCAGAAGCGTAGATGTTGGCCGCCAGCAAGCCGCCGCCACCCAGCGCGAGAGCCGCCGATGCGGCTATCGCCCGGTTGGCGAGCGTGGAGCGGCGTTTTCGGTTTGTGCGTCCCATGGAACTCCTCTGGCTTCCTTGCGGGGCATTGAGGCGCCCGACAGGAGGTGAAGCGGCGCCGTTCAATACGCAAGGGGCTCATGGGGTGTTCAGCGGCATCAGAAATTGGTGAGGGATTGGTGGAGCAATTCCGGCTCAAGGGGCCCAGAACCCCCTGTTTCAACGGCAGTTGAGGGGGAATGCTGACTCTGATTCAGTGAATCTTCGATGCGGGCCAATTCTTATACCGGGTCGCTATGTCGGTCTTGTGTCGGTCCTCTGCAGGCCCTCCGCGAGTCCTCTCCGGCCCTCTGCCGATTCCTTTTCAGCGGCCCCGGTCCAAATAGGCGAGAACAGCCAGAACGCGCCGATTGTCATCGTCCGACACCTCAAGGTCCAGCTTCGCGAAGATGTTGGAGGTGTGCTTCGCGATGGCCCGTTCTGTCACGACCAGCCGCTCCGCGATCGCCGCGTTCGAGCGGCCCTGCGCCATCAGCTCCAGCACCTCCCGCTCGCGCGGCGTCAGCCGCCCCAGCGGCCGGCTCTCCGCCTGACGCCGCGACAGCAGCTGCTGGATCACTTGGGGATCCATCGCGGTGCCGCCCGCGGCGACCCTGCGTACGGCGTCGATGAACTGCTCGGCGTCGAAGACCCGGTCCTTCAGCAGATAGCCGACCCCGCCGGTCCCGTCCGCGAGCAACTCCCGCGCGTACAACTGCTCCACGTGCTGCGACAGCACCAGCACCGGCAGCCCGGGTCTCGCCCGGCGCGCGTGAAGCGCGCACTGCAGGCCCTCGTCCGTGTGCGAAGGCGGCAGCCGAACGTCGACGACGGCGACGTCCGGCTGTAACTCGGCAAGTGCCCGGGTGAGTTCGGGCCCGCTCTCCACCGCCGCCGCGATCTCGAAGTCGTACGCCTCGAGCATCCGTACCAGTCCGTCGCGCAGCAGGAAGAGGTCTTCGGCTAGGACAACTCGCAAGGGATCTCCATGGTCACCATGGTGGGACCGCCCGCGGGGCTGCTGACGGCCAGGACGCCGTCGAATGTACCCAGTCGCCGCTCGACTCCGGAGAGTCCCGAACCCGCCCCGATCACCGCACCGCCCTTGCCGTTGTCGGTGACGGTGATCCGCAGCATCCCGTCGGGTTCGCGGATGTGGTGCACATCGATCCAGATCCGGTCGGCCCCCGCGTGCTTCACCGCATTGGTGAGGACCTCGCTGACGGCGAAGTACGCGGCCGACTCGACCGGAGCGCCCGCGCGTCCCGGCAGGTCCACGTCCACCTCGGTGCCGACGGGCAGCCGCAGCGCCAACGCCCGTACGGCGTCGCCCAGTCCACGCTCGGCGAGTACGGGCGGGTGGATGCCCCGGACGAGGTCGCGCAGCTCGGTGAGCGCGTCGGCGGAGGACTTACGGGCCTGTGCGAGGAGCTGCTTGGCTTTCTCCGGGTCCTTGTCGAGGAGCATCTCGACGGTGCCGAGATCCATACCCATCGCGACCAGCCGGGCCTGGGCGCCGTCGTGCAAGTCCCGCTCGATACGGCGCAGTTCGGCGGCTGAGGTGTCGACGGCGTCACGACGGGTCTCCGTCAGCACCCTGACCCGCTCGGCCAGTTCGCCCTGGCTGGGACTGAGGACTGCCCGGGTGAGCCGGAAGTGGAGCTGGAAGGCGCTCACGGCGTACCGGTGGGCGACGAAGAGGAGGGCGGCACCCAGCGCGCCGGCGCCGAGCGCGGACGTCTGGTCGCTGACCGGCACGAACCCGTACCAGTACGGCCCGTACTCGACGTACGGCCCGCCCGTCATGGTCCGCCACAGCCCGGCCGCCAGCGCGAACCCCTCCAGCGGGTACAGGATGAGCACGGCCGGCAGGAGCGCGGTGACGAATCCCGCCGTCATGTCGACCGGCAGCCACCTCAGATCCCGCCAGGTCGCCGGGTCGCGCAGCAACGCGAACGTACGCGTCCACGGGTTGGCGTCCTGCGGGGCCGGCCGGTACGCCGACGGGATCGTCACCCCGCACCACTGGGCGGCCAGCACCCGCCGCCAGTCCGCGAACGCTCGCACCCCCGTGAGCACCCAGGGCGTGGTGACGAGCCCGATCCCGATCGGTATCAACGCGATGGACACCAGGGAGAGCGTGAAGCAGAGCACGGCCCCCGGCAGCAACACCAGCGCCAGCCCGAGCCCCCGTACCGCCGCGAGTCCGATCCCCCGCACCCTGGTTGAACCGCTGCCGCTCTTCGTCTCGATGGTCGTCATGGCGTCAGTCTGGCCGAGGGAGCGGTGCGCGGCACGGGGGTTGGGCGCCGGATCAGGGGGTGTTGCCAGGTACACCTCCGCCGCTCGCCAGTACCTTCGCCTCCACCTCCGGATCGAGGCCCTTGGCCGTCCGGTCCGGCCGCTGCGGCGCCGTACCGCCGATGTCCTGGAGCCACTTCCAGGTATCGATCACGGTGTCGGCCACGGGCCGGCAGTCCAGTCCCGTCGCCAGCGTCCGTGAGACGTCCGCAGCGTGCAGGGCGTCGTGCAGGTCGCTGCCCGGCGGCACCCACACCGGCAGCTGTACCCACGGCTCGATACCCGCCTCCAGGATCACGTCCGGGTCGGTCCACCGCAGCTCGGCCGGACCGCCGGTGGCGCGCACACAGGCGTCGAGCAGGGTGCCCATGGTGGCGTGCCCCTGCGGTCCGATCAGGTTGTACGGCCCGCTCAACTCCCGCTCCACCGCGCCGAGAATCCACTCGGCGAGGTCACGGACATCGACGTACTGGAGGGGCAGGTCGCGCGGCCCGGGCGCCAGGACGGGCCCGCCGCGGGCGATCCTGCCCAGCCACCACGGCAGCCGCCCGACGTTCTCGTACGGCCCGAGGATCAGCCCGGCCCGCACGAGCAGCGAACCGTCCGCGCCGAAGGCCTCCACGGCGGCCAGCTCGCCACCACGCTTGTCCCGGGCGTAGTCGGTCTGCTCGGCGTCGGCGGAGGCGTCCTCGACCAGGGGCGCGTCCTCGCCGTATCCGGCGGGCGGGGGCCACTCGTACACCGAGCAGCTCGACACGTACACGTACCGCCCGGCGCGGCCCCGCAGCAGCCGCGCCGCGTCCCGTACGGCCCGGGGCGCAGCCGACCAGGTGTCGACGACGGCGTCCCACTCTCCCTCCGCGAGGGCGGCGAGCCCGTCGGGCGCGGTGCGGTCACCGTGCAGTGACCGCACGCCGGTGGGAGGCGCGTGCCGCCCCCGGTGGAAGACGGTCACCTCCCAGCCGCGCCGGAGGCCCACCTCCGCGACGGCCCGTCCCGCGAACTCTGTCCCACCCAGCAGCAGAAGTCTCATACCGGTGACTCTGCCCGGCCGGCCCGCGGGACGGAACGGGAATCTGCCCTCAGCAGAGAGTCAACGCCCCGTCGGCGGCGCGTACTTGTACCCCACCCGGCGCACGGTCCGGATCACCTGCCGGTGCTCGGCGCCCAGCTTGCGGCGCAGGCGGGCGATGTGGACGTCGACGGTGCGGCCGTCGCCCACATGCCCGTACCCCCACACCGTGGTGACCAACTGGTCGCGGGTATAGACCCGGTAGGGGTTGGTGACGAGATGGGCGAGCAGCTCGAACTCCAGGTATGTGAGGTCGAGCGAGCGCCCGTCCACCTCGGCGGTGCGCTGCGCGGTGTCGACTCGCACGAGCGGGTCGTCGGCGGCCCCGGCACCCGTCTCCGACCGCTCGGGCACCGCCACCGGCGGGAACGGCGGCTGCTGGTCGGCCGGGACGAGCACCAGATACCCGACCATCGGCGGTCGCCCCGGGAGGGTGGGCAGGGTGTGCGGGGGCGCGGGCAGCAGGGTGGCTCCCGGCGGCAGGAAGTCCGCCACGTCCACCACCTCGTCCCGGTCGACGGCACGCAGCCGGTGCCGGGCGGGGGAGTTCAGGGGGGCGGCGGAGGGGGAGAGGGAATGAGTGTTCGCCATGAGAGGTCAGCTCTTTTCGCGCGAGAGGTTCGTCGGGGGACGTACGTCGTTGCGCGCCGGCCGAAGGCCGAGGGGTGTACGGCTTCGGGGTGTACGGCTTTAGAGGGCCGGCGCGTTCGTCGCGCGACAACACACCCGGTCGAAGACGTGGTGCTGACGGGAGGGCCAGAAGGGCTCGAGGTCATGGCGACCTGTCGCGGGGTGCTTCCGGGGGCTGGCCATGGGCCCATTGAAGCAGACGAAGCGGACAACGGTGAGGGGGCGTCCACCGTTTGTGATGGACGCCCCCTCACGGAGCCGTACGGAGCTGCGTTGTACGGGTCAGACCTGGCCGGCCTTGTCCAGGGCCGTGCAGCAGGTGTCGACGATCAGGCGCGTCACGACGTACGGGTCGACGTTCGCGTTCGGGCGGCGGTCCTCGATGTAGCCCTTGCCGTCCTTCTCGACCTGCCACGGGATACGGACCGAGGCGCCACGGTTGGAGACGCCGTAGCTGTACTCGTTCCAGGGGGCCGTCTCGTGCAGACCGGTCAGGCGGTCGTCGATGCCGGCGCCGTAGTTCTTGACGTGGTCGAGCGGCTTCGAGCCCTCGCCCAGCGACTCGCACGCGGTGATGATCGCGTCGTAGCCCTCGCGCATGGCCTTCGTGGAGAAGTTGGTGTGCGCGCCCGCGCCGTTCCAGTCGCCCTTCACCGGCTTCGGGTCCAGCGTCGCGGAGACGTCGAAGTCCTCGGCGGTGCGGTACAGCAGCCAGCGCGCCAGCCACAGCTGGTCGGCGACCTCCAGCGGGGAGAGCGGGCCGACCTGGAACTCCCACTGGCCGGGCATGACCTCGGCGTTGATGCCGGAGATGCCCAGGCCCGCCTTCAGGCAGTTGTCCAGGTGCGCCTCGACGACGTCACGGCCGAAGATCTCGTCCGAGCCGACACCGCAGTAGTAGCCACCCTGCGCGGCCGGGAAGCCGCCCTCGGGGAAGCCGAGCGGGCGCGAGCCCTTGAAGAAGGTGTACTCCTGCTCGATGCCGAAGATCGGTTCCTGAGCGGCGAACTTCTCCGCGACCTCGGTGAGCGCGGCACGGGTGTTGGACTCGTGCGGCGTCATGTCGATGTTGAGGACCTCGCACATGACGAGCACGTCGTCGCCGCCGCGGATCGGGTCCGGGAAGGTGGCGACCGGCTTCAGCACGCGGTCGGAGGCGTGGCCCTCGGCCTGGTTCGTGGAAGACCCGTCGAAGCCCCAGATCGGCAGCGCTTCGCCCTTGGCGTCATCGGCCAGGATCTTCGTCTTGGAACGCAGCTTGGCCGTCGGCTCGGTGCCGTCGATCCAGATGTACTCAGCCTTGAAGGTCACGGGCCACATCCTTCGGGGTGGGTCTTGTTGCGCTCGGTCGTCACGGGCGCGCGGCGCTGCGGCACTGGGGCGCCGCGGGGATGCCCGCAGCCTGTCAACAGGGGATTTCCCGATCATTGCTCGGCTGTGAAGCCCGTGTTACCTGGTGCTTGTGGAGTGGGCGCCCGCCTTGAGAGCGGGTGGGCTCCGTCGTATACGAGGCGGGCCTACGGGGGTGGGGGTTCGGGTTCGTCGGCGGGTGGGTTCGTTGTGGCTTGCTGGGTGACTGGAGGCGCAGGCTTTTGCTGCGGACCGCGTGACGCGCCCCCGCTCCTCCTCCTGCCGGGCGGCGCAGGAGGAGCCGGGGAGCGTCACGCGGTCCGGGCACGAAGACGAGCGTATTGCCCGACATCTCGCATCACGCGCTGGCTCAGGCCGCCGAACTGAGCCGCCGCCTCATCGGTTTCCTCGGCGGCCGACTCCGCGGTGGCCGAGCCTCACCCCACCTTCTCGATCAGCGCCCTACGGATCAGGAACTTGCCGGGCTCGCGGACCTGCTCGAAGGCTGCGTTGTTGAGGAGGGCGCAGCTGCCGGAGGTCGATGTGACCTCCACTGTCGTGGACTTGTTGTTGTCCAGGTTCGTGACCTTCAGTTGCGTACCGGGTGGGAACTGGTTGCTGGACGCGGCCGGGGCGCCTGCCTCGCCGGAGAGTGTCACGGTCGAACCTGCGCAGACCTGCTCACCTCCGGCGACCCCCGTCGCGTCGCCGGAGGTGTCTGCGGGAGCCGATGCCGACTGCTCGGGCGGGGTGTTCTGAGCCGACTCCCCAGGCGTGCAGCCGGATGCTTCCTGCTTGCGCTCGATCTCCGCGATGACCGCTTCCCGGTTGGCGATCCGGGCCTCGGACTGTGCATCCGGGTTGGCGCGTTGCCCCTCGATGAACTTCTCGTTGTTCCCGAGCGCGGTGGCCAGCCCCTGGCAGACCGCCGAGGACGGCGCCTGGCCGGTCGGCGCGGCGTTCGAGGTGGCCGCCAGAGCGAAGGCCCCGCCTCCGGCGACCGCCGCGGCGCTCACCAACAACGCGAGCTTCTTCTTGGGGCCGATCGTTCTCCTGCGCGACGTACGCGGCATGGTGCGCCTCCTGTCTCCGGCCGCCCTGGCGGCGACCTGGTCGTGAGCGGGGGAGTACGCCGCTATGTACGAGATACCGAACGGAGTTACTCGACGGTTAACACGAGTCAATCAAGTGGCTTAGATCACAAAGGAAGTTGAGTAATTCTTCTCCTGGGCGGGCGCGGTCCGGGCAAGGGGCGCCGCCTGGGTGCCGCCTCCGTGCACGTGTGGTGGCGGCGCCGCCGCCCTCCCCGCCGAGGCCTCTGTTCGAATTTTACGGCGCCTCATGCGCACCTTGCGGACCTGGGGTGACAGTATGCCAATTCCCATGCTCACCTGGGCTTTTGGCGGACTCTGCGGACTGTCTCGATGTCAGTGGTGGGCAGTAAACTGTTAGTAGTGTTCGAGGGCGCCGACAGACGGCTCCCTGACCGCGACAGGAGGATGCCCGTGCCCGCTGCCGCACTCCGCCCGCTGCCCGTCCAGTCCACAGCCAAGAGGCCGGTTCCGCTGGACCTGCCGTACGAGCCCGTCGAGAAGCGGCCGCTCCCTCCGGGGCCTCCGCGCGACTGGTACATCACGCACAACCGGCGCCTCAAGGCGATGCGGCTCGCCATCGCGTTGCTGGACTCCGGTGTCTACATGCCCAACCAGGCCCGTAACGAGAGGATTCGCAGCACGGCCGAACTCATCGGCGTCCACCCGCCGTCGGACACGACGTGCCACATGGTGCGAGCGCTGATGCGTTACGCCCGCTGAGGTCCCCGGGTTTCTTCTCCAGCGCCGGCCGCCCTGGGGGTGGCCGGCGCGTGATGCTTTGGCCGGGGGCTTTTCCCCGAGCAGCCCACCCCTACCGGCGGCCCCGCGGGCTCCCCGGCTCGCGCCGACGAAAGCTACCGCCTTTACCGCCGGCGCCGTGACCGCCGCGAGCCCCTGGGCGTCCCGGCAGCGGAAGGGCCTCCAGGGGCACTCAGCCGACCAGTCCGGGCGCATCCCAGAGCGGGAACCAGCGCGCCTTGTCCTGCTCGATCCGTAGGTCGTTCCCCAGTGCCGCGGCGACTTGCAGCTCCAGCGCGTTGTCGCGTTTCTGCCGGCCAGGCCGCGTACACAGCGGATAAAACGTGCCGCGCTTGTAGAGATAGACGAGCCCGAGCGTCCGTCGCTCGGGCTCGTCCCAGGAGTCGGCGGAGCCGACGAAGCCGACGACGGAGCACAGCAACTGCGGCCCGAACCCGCTGCCTTCCAGAGCGGTGTTCACCGCGTGCAGATCACTCACGAGCGCGGGCAGATCCCTGGGCTCCCGGCGCGAGACCAGCCACGTGTACCCGTACGAGTCCCGGCTCACCTCCACCGGCGGCCCCGTCCGCTCGGCATCCGCGTCCAACAACGCCCGCACTTCCCGTCGTACGTCGTCGAAGGCCGCCCCTTCGACCGTCGCGAAGCACACCGAGCCGTGCCCGGTCGGCGTGAACCCTGCCGCCGCCTCCAGGGTGACCGCGGCCGACGGCAGCGCGAAGAGCTGGTCGAGGTCGGGGGCCACCGGCTTGCTGCGGCCCAGCAGGATGTCCAGGAGCCCCATACTCGTCAGCCTGCCTTTCCGGAGGTCGGCGACTCGCCCAACTCGCCGGAGATCCGGCCCAGTTGATCGAGCCGTTCCTCCAGACTCGGGTGGGTCGAGAAGAGCCGCTGGATGCCCGGGGTCCTGCCGAGCGCGGGCGTGAAGTAGAACGCGTTGAAGGCCTGCGCGGTCCGTAGATCCCGGGTGGGGATCCTGGCGATGTCGCCGGTGAGCTTGGTCAGCGCGGAGGCGAGTGCCGAGGGGCGGCCGGTGAGCATGGCTCCGGCGCGGTCGGCGGCCAGTTCCCGGTACCGGCACAGCGCCCGGATGAGCAGGAAGCTGAGCGCGTAGACGGCCGCGGACACCCCCATCACCGTCATGAACACGACGGCCGTGTTCTGGTCCCTCCGTCCCCCGCCGAACAACTGCGAGTAGAACGCGAACCGCACGATCAGCCCCGCGAGCACCCCGAGGAAGGAGGCCACGGTGATCACCGCGACATCGCGGTGCGCCACATGCGACAGCTCGTGCGCGAGCACACCCTCCAGCTCGGCGGGCTCAAGCCGCCGCAGCAGCCCGGTCGTCACGCACACGACGGCGTGATCGGCGTTGCGCCCGGTGGCGAAGGCGTTCGGCAGCTCCATGTCGGACACGGCGACGGCGGGCTTCTGCATGTCCGCGGTGGCGCACAGCCGGTCGATCACCCCGTGCAGCTGCGGATACTCCTCACGCTCCACGATCCGCCCGCGCATCGCGAACAGCGCGATCCGGTCCGAGAACCAGTACTGCGCACCGAGCAGTGCCGCCGCGATCACGACGACCAGCACCCACGACTTCAGCAGCACGATCAGGGCGGCGACGAACGCCACGTACAGCAGCCCGAGCAGGAACAGCGTGACCCCCATCCGCGTGTTCAACCGCCGGTCGGGCTGGAATCGGCTCCGCATCACGATCACCCCACACATCGGGCACTCGTCCCGATTCCAGTGTGCATCGGGCCTCTGTCAAGGCAGAGAACGACGGAACCCCGCCACCAGCCCACGAGGGGCGGTGACGGGGCTCTGAAGCCAGAGGCCTACGCGTCGATCACACGTCGAAGTAGAGCTCGAACTCGTGCGGGTGCGGACGCAGCTGGAGCGGAGCGATCTCGTTCGTGCGCTTGTAGTCGATCCACGTCTCGATCAGGTCGGACGTGAAGACGTCGCCCTGAAGGAGGAACTCGTGGTCGGCCTCGAGGGAGTCGAGGACGGCCGGGAGCGAGGTCGGGACCTGCGCGACGTTCGCGTGCTCCTCGGGAGCCAGCTCGTAGAGGTCCTTGTCGATCGGCTCGGCCGGCTCCACCTTGTTCTTGATGCCGTCCAGGCCGGCCAGCATCAGGGCCGCGAAGGTGAGGTACGGGTTGCCGGAGGAGTCCGGCGCCCGGAACTCGACGCGCTTGGCCTTCGGGTTCGAGCCCGTGATCGGGATACGCATGGCCGCGGAGCGGTTGCGCTGCGAGTAGACCAGGTTGATCGGGGCCTCGAAGCCGGGGACCAGGCGGTGGTACGAGTTCACCGTCGGGTTGGTGAAGGCCAGCAGCGACGGGGCGTGCTTGAGGATGCCGCCGATGTAGTAGCGGGCGGTGTCCGACAGGCCCGCGTAACCGGCCTCGTCGTAGAACAGCGGGTCGCCGTTCGCCCACAGCGACTGGTGGACGTGCATGCCCGAGCCGTTGTCGCCGAAGATCGGCTTCGGCATGAAGGTGGCCGTCTTGCCGTTGCGCCAGGCGACGTTCTTCACGATGTACTTGAAGAGCTGGAGGTCGTCGGCCGCGGCGAGCAGCGTGTTGAACTTGTAGTTGATCTCGGCCTGGCCGGCGGTGCCCACCTCGTGGTGCTGACGCTCGACCTGGAGGCCGGACTTGTTGAGCTCCAGGGAGATCTCGGCACGCAGGTCGGCGAAGTGGTCGACCGGCGGGGTCGGGAAGTAACCGCCCTTGTAGCGGACCTTGTAGCCGCGGTTGTCCTCCAGCGCACCGGTGTTCCAGGCGCCCGCCTCGGAGTCGATGTGGTAGAAGGACTCGTTCGACGTGGTGGCGAAGCGCACGCTGTCGAAGACGTAGAACTCGGCCTCGGGGCCGAAGTACGCGGTGTCGGCGATACCGGTCGAGGCGAGGTACGCCTCCGCCTTCTTGGCCACGTTGCGCGGGTCACGGGAGTACTGCTCGCCCGTGATCGGGTCGTGGATGAAGAAGTTGATGTTGACCGTCTTGTCACGGCGGAAAGGGTCCACGCGCGCGGTCGACAGGTCGGCCCGAAGCGCCATGTCCGACTCGTGGATGGCCTGGAAGCCGCGGATCGAGGAGCCGTCGAAGGCAAGTTCCTCGCTCGGGTCGAAGGCCTCTGCCGGCACCGTGAAGTGCTGCATCACGCCAGGCAGGTCGCAGAAGCGGACGTCGATGAACTTGACGTCCTCGTCCGCGATGAACTTCTTGGCCTCGTCGGCGTTCTGGAACATCCAGCTCCTCCTACTCCCGACCGTCCGTGCCGGGGTGGTAGTTCGTTCGTGCGGCCAGTGCGGTGGCACACGCTGAGACCCGACAATAGGGACGGGTGGTTTCTCAAGCGTGACCCATTTGTTTCGCCCAAGTTAACCGACCCCGGCCCGGCTGACCCCACCCGTCCGCATATCAAAACCGGCGCAGTACCGTGGACGCGTGGACAACAGGCAAGCAATCGGATCGTGGCTGTCCGGACCGCGCGCGGCCGCGGAGGAAGCCGGTGCCGACTTCGGATACCGGGGCGAGCAGCTCGGCCTGCCGGAGTCGGGCCCAGGCTCGATCGCCCGCCCCGGACGACGCCTCGGCGCCCTCGCGGTCGACTGGGGGCTGTGCCTCCTGATCGCATACGGGCTGCTCACCGACGGCTACAACCAGGCGACGGGCAACTGGGCACTGTTGATCTTCTTCGTCATGAGCGTCCTGACCGTCGGCACGATCGGCTTCACCCCCGGCAAGCGCCTGTTCGGCCTGCGAGTCCTCACCCTGGAAACCGGCACGGTCAACCCCCTGCGCGCCCTCCTGCGCACAGCCCTGCTGTGCGTAGCCATCCCCGCCCTGATCTGGGACCGCGACGGCAGGGGCCTGCACGACCGCTTGGCCCGCACGGTCGAGGTACGGATCTGAGAACGCGCCGGTGAGTGGGCGGGCCCTTCGGGAGCGCCCCTCTCAGGGGTGCGGTCCTCGCAGGGGTGCGGCTTAGGGTGCGGCCCTCTCAGGGGCGCGGGGAGCCGCAGTCTTTTAGGGGCGCGGGGCTGTGACATATGCGGCTCCGCCGCGGGGCGCGAGCAACCACGACGGACCCGCAGTCGCCAAACCGCAGAACCACCCCCGACAAACGCCTAAGGGCGCCGGAACCCACAGGTTCCGGCGCCCTTAGGCGTACTGCCAAGCCCAGCGGCAGCGTCACCGCATCTTCGGGCCGCCGCGCGGCATCCGCATCCCCTTGGGCATCGGACCCTTCGGCAAGGGCATGTTGCTCATCAGGTCACCCAGAGCGCGCAGCCGGTCATTCGTCGCGGTGACCTGAGGCCCGCTCAGGACACGCGGCAGCTTCAGCATCGTGGTGCGGAGCTTCTTGAGCTCGACCTGGCCCTCGCCGGTCCCGACGAGGATGTCGTGCACGGGTACGTCCGCGACGATGCGCGCCATCCGCTTCTTCTCGGCGGCCAGCAGGCCCTTCACCCGGTTCGGGTTGCCCTCGGCGACCAGCACGATGCCGGCCTTGCCGACGGCCCGGTGCACCACGTCCTGCTGGCGGTTCATCGCCACCGCCGGGGTCGTCGTCCAGCCACGCTTCATGTTGTCCAGCACCGCGGCCGCCGCTCCCGGCTGTCCCTCCATCTGTCCGAAGGCGGCACGCTCGGCCCGCCGTCCGAAGACGATCGCCATCGTGAGGAAGGCGAGGAGGAAGCCGAGAATGCCGAGATAGACCGGGTGACCGATCAGGAAACCGATCGCGAGGAAGACACCGAGGGTGCCGATTCCGACTGCCGCGAGCACAAGACCGATCTTGGAGTCGGCCTTGCGGGTCATCTTGTAGGTCAGAGCGATCTGCTTGAGTCGCCCGGGGTTCGCAGCGTCCGCTGCGTTGTCCTTCCTCGCCATGCCGTGAAGTCTACGTGGCGCGGGAAGCGCCGACGACGGCGGTGCCGCGTCGGCAGGCGGTCACGGGCGAGGGGCGAACGACGCTTCCAGGACGGACTGGTCCAGGACGCGCTGCGCCTCGACCCTGTCCTTGGCCCGGCGGCGGTCCTCCAGGACAGAGGTCCATGCGTTGCGGCGCGCGGTGCGCTGTCCGCTGCTCATGAGGATCGACTCGACGGCACGGAGTGCATCGGTGAATGACGGAATCGCTGTGGCGCGTACGGGCGCGGCCTGCATGGTGGAGGTCCCCCCTCGGATGACGGCTCTGGGATGAGTCTGTACGTGGCGTGAGAACAGAGTCACTGATTGGTGTTACCAGGGCGTGACCGGGCGGTCAAACGCCAATGAAGGCTTGATGCGAGGCCCGAAAACGCCGACGCGGCCCTGACGGGGCTCCCATCTGCGGGAACGGTCAGAACCGCGTCGTATCGGACACTACTCACGAGTAATGTCTTGTGTGCAGATTCACACGCTTGGGTGGCACTGCGTGCCACCAAGTAGCCGTACGAGATCTCAGACGGCCTGCGAGGCGACGTACGCGCCGCCCCGCTGCGGAGCAGCTGATTGACGCAGCTCGATGGCCATCTGGTACAGGCGTCCGGCGCGGTACGAGGAGCGCACCAGAGGTCCGGACATCACGCCCGAGAAGCCGATCTGGTCGGCCTCCTCCTTCAGCTCCACGAACTCCTGCGGCTTGACCCAGCGCTCCACGGGGTGGTGGCGCACGGTCGGGCGCAGGTACTGCGTGATGGTGACCAGCTCGCAGCCGGCGTCGTGCAGCTGCTTGAGCGCCTCGCTGATCTCCTCGCGGGTCTCACCCATGCCGAGGATCAGGTTCGACTTGGTGACCAGACCGTAGTCGCGGGCCTCGGTGATGACCTTCAGGGAGCGCTCGTAGCGGAAGCCGGGGCGGATGCGCTTGAAGATGCGCGGGACCGTCTCGACGTTGTGCGCGAAGACCTCCGGGCGGGAGGAGAAGACCTCGGCGAGCTGGGCCGGCTCGGCGTTGAAGTCGGGGGCGAGGAGTTCGACCTTGGTGGGGCCTGCCTCGCGGTTCGCGGTCTGGGCGTGGATCTGGCGGACCGTCTCGGCGTACAGCCAGGCGCCGCCGTCCTCCAGGTCGTCGCGGGCGACGCCGGTGATCGTGGCGTAGTTGAGGTCCATCGTGACCACGGACTCGCCCACGCGCCGCGGCTCGTCGCGGTCCAGTGCTTCCGGCTTGCCGGTGTCGATCTGGCAGAAGTCGCAGCGCCTGGTGCACTGGTCGCCGCCGATGAGGAAGGTGGCCTCGCGGTCCTCCCAGCACTCATAGATGTTGGGGCAGCCCGCCTCCTGGCAGACCGTGTGCAGGCCCTCGCTTTTCACGAGGTTCTGCATCTTGGTGTACTCGGGGCCCATTTTCGCCCGGGTCTTGATCCACTCGGGCTTGCGCTCGATGGGGGTCTGGCTGTTGCGGACCTCCAGGCGCAGCATCTTGCGTCCGTCGGGGGTGACTGCGGACACGTCCGGCTCCCTGTGCTTCGATTCTTAGGCGTTCACCAGAGTACGCCTGCCTCCGGCGGTGGAACGGGGCGCCTACGGGCTGGGGTATTGGGGTTCGTTGGCGGCTACATGCCGGAGGCATCCGCGGCCACCCGCGGGCGCAGATCCGCGTTCTCCAGCACCCCCCGCAAGTGCTTCTCCGCCACTGGCAGCACCTCCGCGATCGTCACCTCGCGACCCAGCTCATGGGTCAGCGATGTGACGCCCGCGTCACGGATGCCGCAGGGGATGATCTTGTCGAAGTTGGAAGTGTCCGGGTTCACGTTCAGGGCGAAGCCGTGCATCGTGACGCCCTTGGCCACGCGGATGCCCACCGCGCAGATCTTGCGGTCCTCACGGCGCTGACCGGCGTTCGAGGGGGCGTACTCGGGACCGTTGAGGCGCGGGTCGAACTCGTCGTCCGTGAGGCGCGGGTCCAAGTCCAGGGAGAGTCCGCCGAGGGAGGGACGCTGTTCCACCGGGTCGCCGAGTATCCACACGCCCGCGCGGCCCTCGACCCGCGAGGTCTCGAGGCCGAAGTCGGCGCACACGCGGATCATCGCGTCCTCGAGGCGGCGCAGATGGGCGACGACGTCGACGGGTCGCGGCAGCTTCTGGATCGGGTAGCCGACGAGCTGGCCGGGGCCATGCCAGGTGATCTTGCCGCCGCGGTCCACGTCCACGACCGGGGTGCCGTCGAGAGGGCGCTCCTCGGGGGCGGTGCGCCGGCCCGCCGTGTAGACCGGCGGATGCTCCAGGAGCAGACAGGTGTCGGGGATCTCGTCCTGGAAGCGGGCGGCGTGCACACGGCGCTGCTCGTCCCAGGCCTGCTGGTACTCGACGGAGTCCGCTCCGAAACCCATCCGGACGAACCGCAACTCACCCACGGCAAACGCCTCCCTGGAAGACCCGTAAGGCGCGTATGCGCCCCACGCCACTGTACGTCCGGCCACGTTCCAGCCATGTCCGGCCCTGTCCCGCCGGCGCCGCTCCGGGCCGGAGGCAACCCATGGCCAATCCTCACACGATCGGATGAATGCGTATCGAAGCCTGCGACCGCGCGCTTACAGACCGCTACATTCACGCCGTTCACGAGGCCATTCCCCCGAGGCCTGGAAGGCAGGAGTTCGCACCGCAGATGACGGAACGACCCGCGCAGCGCACCCCCAACCGTCAGCTCGCCGCACTGATCGCAGAAGCGGGGTTTTCCAACGCGGGACTAGCCCGTCGCGTGGACCAGCTCGGTCTCGAGCACGGGCTTGATCTGAGATACGACAAGACGTCGGTGACCCGCTGGCTACGCGGCCAGCAGCCGCGCGGCACGACACCCGCACTGATCGCCGAGGTGTTCACACGCCGGCTCGGGCGCCGGCTCACGGCGCAGGACCTGGGCCTCGATGCCTGCGCCCCCGTGTACGCGGGGCTCGAGTTCGCGGCCACGCCCGAGGAGGCCGTCGACATCGTCAGCGGACTGTGGCGCAAGGACTCCGGGAGCCACGCGGAACTGCGCAAGATCGCGTTCACCCCGGCGGGGCTCGTCGTGCCGAGCCGGGACTGGCTGATCGGGCGGCCCGACGACCGGGTGGCCCGCACCGGGGACCCCACGGTCGTACGGGTGCCCGCGCAGGGCCGCCCGGGCGCCCTGCCCCGGCAGCGTGCGCAGACCGAGCGCGAGCACGGGCAGCGGGTGACCGCGGGCGACATCGCGGCGCTGCGGAAGGTCGGGGAGCTGTTCCGGGCGCTGGACCACGCCTACGGCGGCGGCCACGCCCGGCAGGCCCTCGTGCGCTACCTGGAGCACGAGGCGGAGCCGATGCTGCGCGGCATGTACGGGGAGCAGACGGGGCGCCAGCTGTTCGCCGCCGCGGCCGATCTCACCCGGCTCGCCGGCTGGACCTCGTACGACATCGCCGCGCACGGACTCGCCCAGCGGTACTTCGTGCAGGCGCTGCGGCTTGCGCAGGCGGCGGGGGACCGGGCGTACGGGTCGTACGTCCTTGTGACGATGAGTCGGCAGGCCGTGTATCTGGGCCACGGCCGGGAGGCCGTGCAGCTGGCGCGGGTCGCCCAGCAGGGCGTGGGCTCGTCCGGGCCGCCCGTCGTGCAGGCGCTGCTGCACGCGGCCGAGGCGCGCGGGCACGGGGTGCTCGGCGAGGTACGGGCCTGCACGGCGTCCCTCGTACGCGCCGAGCGGGCGATGGAGGCGGCACGGCCCACCGACGACGTCCCGTACTGGGCGCGCTTCTTCGACGAAGCGCAGCTCGCGGACGAGTTCGGGCACTGTCACCGGGACCTCCAGCAGTACCGGGCCGCCGCCCAGCACGCCGAACGGTCCCTTCAGCTGCGGGCTCCCAGCTATGCCCGCAGCCGACTCTTCTGCCGGGTCGTCCTCGCCACCGCCCGCCTCGGCCTCGGCGAACTCGATCAGGCCTGCCAGCTGGGCGCGGAGGCGGCGGCCGAGGCGGCCGAGATGCGCTCGGTGCGGGCGGTGGAGTACGTACGGGACTTCGAGCGGCGGCTGGAGCCGTACCGGGACGCGGGGCCCGTGCGGGGCTATCGCGACAAGGTCGCGGCTTTGCGCTAGGCAGCGCAGCGGCATGGGGTGGAGGCCCCGCCCCGCGACGGGACCTCCAACCCCGGCTCTCGCTCGCCTATGCGGCGGTCGAGGCCGTTAACGGGGCCACCGCTGACGAGTTGACGCCGAGGTCCGTCAGCAGGGCCGTTGCCGCGCGGTGGCCCGAGTGCAGGGCGCCCTGGACCGTGCTGGTGTCCCGGTGGTCGCCGCAGACGTACAGGCCGTCGAGGAGGCGGACTGGGCGGCGCAGGTCGTGCGGGGGAGGCATCGCGGGAACGGCGTCCGGGGTGTGGTGGACGGTGAGGAGTTCCCAGCGGTGCGTGGACGTGCCGTAGAGGTCGGCAAGGTGGGCTCGTACGACCCGGTCGGCGTCCGGAGGCGGTGCGCCGAGGATCGTGGACGAGACCAGGGCGCGGCCCGCGGGGGCGCGGGACGGGTCGACCTCGCTGAGCACCGCGGTATGGGCCACCGGGCCGCGACGGTCCGCGTCGAGGAGCAGCCCCGCTCCGGCCGGGGGCACCTCGTCGGGCGTGTGGTGCACCACCGTCACCGGGTGGAACGGCGGCACCCGCAGGCCGGGCAGCAACTCGGCGGCGGCGCTGGCGCCGGTCGCCACCAGGACAGCCCGGCAACGGAGTTCGCCGTGTTCCGCGGTGCGTACGGACGTCGTGGACACGGACGTGACGTGCACGCCGGTGCGGACCGTGCCGGGCGGGAGGGCGCCGGCGAGCAGCTCCGGCAGGGTGTCGGCGCCGCCCTCCGGAACGCACAGCCGGCCGGAGGCGAAGGCGCGCAGCGCGAGGTCCGCGCACCGGCTGGACGTCGTCAGGTCCGGGTCGCAGAGCAGCGCGGCCAGCAACGGCCGCAGGAAGCCCTCGACGGTACGAGCGGGCATGCCGCGCGCCGCCAGCGCGTGACCGGCCGGCCGGTCCGGTCGCGCCAGCAGGCGCTCCACCGGGGCGGCGGCGATCCGGCCGAGCGCGGCGCCGAGCCGTGCCTGGTCGACGGCACCGCCGAGCGGTGGGAACGACCGCGGCAAGGGATGGGCGGCGGCCGGTGGCGCCGCCCGGGCCGCGGCTCCGTCGGGCGACGGCTCTGCCCGCCGGGCGGCGCGTGGCCTCCGGGGGGCGGCCACAAAGGCGCGTGCCGCGCCGAGTGCGCCCCTTGCGCCCCCGGCGCTCGCCGCGCTCCCGGGTTCGCCCGCCCGGTGCGTACGTCCGTCGGCGTGGACGAGGACGCCCGGTGCGAACGGGCGCAGGGTCAGGGCGTCGAGACCCGGAGTGAGGCGTAATTCCGGGTACGCGGTGGACAACAGCCGGCCGATCCGGTCGAGCCGGAAACCGTCGACCTTCTCGGTCGACATACGGCCGCCGACGTAAGGGGCGGCCTCCACGACTACGGTCCTTACTCCTGCGCTGGTCAGCCGGTGGGCAGCCGAGAGTCCCGCGACCCCGGCCCCCACGATGACGACGTCCGCCTGATAAGCGGGCTCAAGCACGTGCCCCTCCTCGAGGTCGCGCGGCTCCTGGGGACGTCATGCCCCCGACACGCTTCCGGAATTCCGGAGTTTCGGGAAGAGGTTAGGACGCGGGGTGCTCCGCGTTGAGCCGCGCATGGGCAGGGCATGGGCGCACGGGGGCGCTCCGCTGGGTTCGCGCGGTTGGGTTCGTTTTCGGGTGCGGGTTCGTTGTGGCTGGTCGCGCAGTTCCCCGCGCCCCTGGTGGTCTGTGGGTCGGGGCCGTGGGCCGGTGCGTCAGCCCGTCGCAGGGTGGGCATACGGCCCTTCGTCTGACACAGGGCGCAGGTGACCTGAGACAGAACCTACGCGACGGGCATACGACGC
>NZ_JBICUR010000021.1:0-187467 GCF_043198355.1 Streptomyces sp. NPDC048825 | reverse complement strand
GGCGTACACCGCCACGCTCGCGATACCGGCGTCTCGGCACGCCCGGGCGACACGGACAGCGATTTCGCCACGATTGGCGATCAACACCTTGCGCATCGGGAGCCTGGCCGTTGGCAGCTCTCGTAACGCGCGATCACGCGTCATCGCGGTGACCTCCAGGATCCCGCCTGAGGGCAGACCACGCCGTATGCGCGGTCCCATCCCGCCCGGAGGGGACCGGAATCCACCGGTTCCGGCGCGCTCCGGGCGCTGCCGATGAGCACGCCGATCAGTGCCGCGAGATCCTCCGGGTCGGGATCTCCTCGTACGACCGTCAAATGGGGAGCATGTGTCGTCATCGCCATCACACCGGCGGGTTGCCGTGCTTGCGCGACGGCAGATCGGCGTGCTTGGTGCGGAGCATCTCCAGTGAGCGGATGAGGATCGAGCGGGTCTCCGCCGGGTCGATCACGTCGTCCACGAGGCCGCGTTCGGCTGCGTAGTACGGGCCCATCAGCTCGCTCTGGTATTCCTTGATCTTCTGAGTGCGCATCGCGTCCGCGTCGTCGGCGGCGGCGATCTCCTTGCGGAAGATGACGTTCGCGGCGCCCTCGGCGCCCATCACCGCGATTTCGTTCGACGGCCAGGCAAGTGACAGATCGGCGCCGATGGAACGCGAGTCCATGACGATGTACGCGCCGCCATAGGCCTTCCGCAGCACCAGTGAGATACGGGGGACCGTGGCGTTGCAGTAGGCGTAGAGCAGTTTGGCGCCGCGCCGGATGATGCCGTCGTGCTCCTGGCCGACGCCCGGCAGGAAGCCGGGCACGTCCACCAGGGTGACGAGAGGAATGTTGAACGCATCGCAGAACTGGACGAAGCGTGCGGCCTTCTCCGAGGCCTCGATGTCGAGGACCCCGGCCATGCTGCCCGGCTGGTTGGCGACGATGCCGGTGACATGGCCGTCGAGGCGGCTCAGCGTGCAGATGACATTGGCCGCCCAGCGCTCGCTGACCTCGAAGTGCTCGCCGTCGTCGACGATCTCCTCGATCACCTTGCGCATGTCGTAGGAGCGGCTGGGGTCGGCGGGCACGAGATCGATGAGCGTCTCGGTGCTGCGGACCGGCGAGTCCGCCACTGGTGACCTGGGGGGCAGTTCACGGTTGTTGGAGGGCAGCAGGGACAGCAGATAGCGGACCTCTTCGAGGCACTGTTCCTCGTCGTCGTACGCGAAGGCCGCGACACCCGAGGTGCCCGCGTGGACGTCGGCGCCACCGAGTTCGTCCTGGCTCACCCGCTCTCCGGTGACCGCCTGCACCACATCGGGACCCGTGATGAACATCTGCGAGGTGCCGCGCACCATGAAGACGAAGTCGGTCAGTGCCGGGGAGTACGCGGCGCCGCCGGCGCAGGGCCCCAGCATCACGCTGATCTGCGGGATCACCCCGGAGCAGCGGGTGTTGCGGCGGAAGATGCCGCCGTAGCCGGCGAGCGCGGTGACGCCCTCCTGGATGCGGGCGCCCGCTCCGTCGTTCAGCGAGACCAGCGGGGCGCCCGCGGCCTCGGCGAGGTCCATCACTTTCTGGATCTTCTCGGCGTGTGCCTCGCCGAGTGCGCCTCCGAACACCCGGAAGTCGTGCGCGTACAAGAAGACCGTGCGGCCGTGCACCGTGCCCCAGCCGGTGATCACGCCGTCGGAGTACGGGCGGCGCTGCTCCATGCCGAAGCCGGTCGCCCGGTGCCGGCGGAGTGCCTCGATTTCGGTGAACGAGCCCTCGTCGAGGAGCAGTTCGATCCTCTCGTGCGCCGTCAGCTTGCCCTTGGCGTGCTGGCGTTCGGTTGCGGCCGGGTCAGGGCCCTGCCTGACCAGGTCCTTGAGCTCGGTGAGTTCGTCCAGCCAGGTGCCCAGGTCCCGCACCGGAGCATCGGTCGCGGAATCCTCATCGGTCGACGAGACGATGTGCATCCCCGTGTCCCCCTTCATGCCGCGGCGCCGGGCCGGGCGGGCTCATGGCCGGCGAGTGCGATGGTCCTGGCGAGCCTGCGTGCGTCGTTCGTCGTGTTGACCGGCACGTCGGGCGCGATCCGCCGGCACAGACCGGAGAGCACATTGCCCGGCCCCACTTCGACGAACCTGCCGGCCCCGGCAGCGGTCAGCGTGCGCACGGCGCCGGTCCAGCGGACCCGGCCCGCGAGCTGGCGCCGCAGGCAGCCACGTATGTCATCGGCCGGGCCGACCAGGTCTGCGGTGACCCCCGAAACCACCGGCACCCGCGGAGCGCGCAGCTCGGTCCTGGCGAGTTCGGCGGCGAACTCCTCCTCGATTCCGGCCATCAGGCTGGAATGGAAGGGCGCACCCACCTCCAGGACGACCGCCCTGACGGCGCCGGCGTCCCGTGCGTCGCTGCAGACGCGCTCCACCGCGCTGTCCTGCCCGGACACGACGGCCTGTCCCGGCTCGTTGTCGTTGGCCACCTCGACGATCTGGCCGGTCTCGGCGGCGGCTCGTGCGCAAAGAGCCTCGACGGTGGCCAAGTCGAGGCCGATGACCGCTGCCATGCGGCCGGGCACCTCGGCGTTGACCTCGGCCATGAGCTCGCCCCTGCGGCGCACCAGACGCAGTGCGTCGGTCCAGTCGAGTACGCCCGCGCTCACCAGGGCCGTGTACTCGCCGAGGCTGTGGCCCGCGACGAGATCGGGCTCGATGCCCTGCTCGCGCAGGACGTCCAGTGTGGCCATGCTGGTCAGGAACACGGCGGGCTGGGTGACGGACGTGTCACGCAGCATCTCTTCGGGGCCTTCCCAGCAGAGCCGGGACAGCGGAAGGCCGAGGATCTCGTCCGCCGTCCGGTAGTACGTGTCCAGCAAGTCCGGCCGCTGCTCCAGCAGATGGAGGCCCATGCCCACCCGCTGTGACCCCTGGCCGGGGAAGACGAATGCGGTCTTTCCCATGACGGCGCACCCCTTTCAAGGGAATCGGTTCATGCGTCGGACGCTAGGCAGCCGGCAGGAGACAGGTCGGCGCAATGGCCAGAAACTGACAGGAGACGTGAATTCCGGGGTGGTGTGGCCGACTTGAATGTCATGTTGCTGCGTTCAAGCCACTGGAATGTCAGCCGGCCTGCTGTTCCTGGCTGCGTTCGCTGCGCAGCAGTCCCGCTTCGGCGGCGAACACGCCTGCCTGGAAACGAGAGTTTGCACCGAGGAGGCGCATGATCTCCGCCACATGCCGGCGGTAGGTACGTACGGACATCGACAGCTCACGGGCGGCGACTTCGTCGATGTAGCCCTCACGCAGGCAGATAAGGATTTCTTGGGGGAACTCGTGGCGAATTCGGTCCAGTGACAACGGAACCGCACGTTTCCAAGCACCGGCGAACAGTGCGTTGAAGGCCTGGACCACGGCCGGTGCGCGCACGTGCGCGGCGTGCGAGGTGCCTTCCTTCACGTGTCGCGTCAATACGGTGCGTCCGTCGATGATGACAGCCCCGTGCAGCAGTGCGTCGGTGATGCGGATCTCCAGGTCGTGCCGCCGTCGTTTGAGATCGAGCAGAGCGAACTGCTCGGCTGTGGACTGGGATCCGAGCATGCGGATACGGACACCGCCGGGCACGCTCTTCGGCGCCCGGGAGAGTACGAAGGTCGGCAGTCCGGCCCCGGAACGGTCCGAGGGCAGGACGACGTCCACGCGGCGTTCGGCCCGGCCCAGCTGATCGGCCAGCGCACGAAGTGCCGTATGGGAATCCTCGGTGGTGGTGAGCAGCGAGCCGCTTTCCGCCGAGGCGAGTTGGTTCTTCGGGAAGACCGAATCGATGAGCGAGCGTATCTCCAGAAGCGCGATTTCCGCCTCGCCGCTGGAATGTGGCGTGAATTCCGTTTGATTAGACACTTTGCGTCCACCCCCGTGGCACGGAACGGCGATCGGGGCCCCGACCAGGGCCCCTATCGCTCAATCCCTACTGCTGATCCGACGTAAAGCTACGATCACAACTTCAGTCGTACCCAACAGTACAGTGGCGCAAAGTTGACAGTCAACGCACTTCATTTCAGTGAGGGTTGAACTATTTGCCCGACGGAAATGTGAGGGTTCGTCAACTCCGCCGGAAATCGGCGAAGACACCGCCCCGGACCTTGATGAAAGGGCTTGCTCTGACGCGACCCGCGCGGCGATCGCCCCGAGCTCCGAAGTTCTCTCATGGGGAATGGTTCGAGAATTAACGTGGTGTTTCCCACAACCGGAGGGGGCCAGGGACGTGCGCCCCCGCCGGCGAGGTGCTGCTCAGCGCTTGCTCGCGGCAATCGCGACCGCCCCGCCGAGCAGGCCGAGGGCCACGCACAGTGGCGAGTACAGCGCGTTGTTCCACCGCTGGAATTCGCTGGTGGCGTCCGAGTTGAGCAGGAAGCCACCAACGCCCCGGCCGAGCAGGACCAGGGCCAGGCCGTAGACGCCCAGTGTGCGCAGCCAGCCGGGGCCGATCGCCGGGAAGGTCTCGTTGACCATAAGGATGAGCGCGGCGCCCGCGATCAACGCGAGACCGACGAGGGCGGACAGCGCCGGCGGGGGCATCTCTCCGCTGTCACTGCCCACGACCGTCCTGGTGAAGGACACCTTGTCGTCCAGAGGCCAGGGCGAGAACGCCCAGATCAAGTGAAGGCCGCCGATCGCCACCAGCGCGACGGTCAGGGCCGCCGGGACCACGGTGCGGATCACAGTCGTCACAGGACGATCCCACCGTCGATCTGGACCACCGAACCGGTGATGTACGCGGCCCGGTCCGAGGACAGATACGAGACCAGATCGGCGACTTCGTCGGCGGAGCCCATCCGGCCGAGCGGCACGCCCGAGACCATCTGCTTCGAGTACTCCGGGTCCAGCCCCGCCACCATGTCCGTCTCGATGAAGCCGGGTGCGACGGCGTTGACCCGGATCCCGTACCGCCCGACCTCCTTGGACAGCGACTTGGTGAAGCCGATGATCCCGGCCTTGGTGGCTGCGTAGTTCGTCTGCGAGGCGATGCCATAGACGCCCGCCACCGAGGAGAGCGTGACGATCGAGCCGGAGCGGCGCTTGAGCATGTCGAAGACGACGGCGCGGCAGACGTTGTAGGTACCGGTGAGATTGACGTCGACGACTTCGTCCCACTGCTCGTCGGTCATCAGGAGCAGCGGGTTGTCCCGTACGATCCCGGCCGAAGTGACCAGTACGTCAATGGGGTTGAGCTGCTCGTTGACCTGCTTGACGAGGTCGCGTACCGAATCCGCGGATGCCACGTCGGCCCGTAGCGCGAGAATCCGGGTGCCGTGGCGGGAGGCCTCCTTGCGTACCTCGTCGGCCGCCGCGGACTGCGAGGAGTAGCAGAAGGCGACGTCGTAACCGTCCTGGGCGAGGCGCAGCACACAGGCGCGGCCGATGCCCCGGGAGCCTCCTGTGACCAGGGCCACCTTGGGGGTCTGTTCAGACATGGGTCAGCTCTCCTTCGGTGGTGTTGTCCCCGTCAGCGGCCAGTTCGCCGCCCGGACGCATGGTGATGACGATCGAGCCGACGGTCAGCAGCGGCGCACCGTCCAGGAGGCTCTCGCCCTCGAAGATCAGCGTGGTGCCGACGCTGCGGACATGGCGTACCCGGTGCTCGACCAGGCTCCCCGGGAGCGCCCGGCCGTGGACCTGGATGCCGCTGATCGAGCCGAAGAGCATGACCAGGTCCGCGAGTTCCTCGGGGCCGGCCTGCTCCCAGAGCGCGAGCACACCGGCGGCCTGGCACCAGGACTCCACCAGGAGGGCGACCGGATAAGCGTGGTCGTCCTCGGTGGCGTCGTCGGGGAGCTGCGCGTACCAGGGCTCGTTCGCAGTGATCGCCTTGATCGCCGTGAGGCTCACCCCCGGTTCGACGGTGGTGACCCGGTCGACGAGCAGCATCGGATAGCGGTGCGGCAGCGTCTCCTTGAGCCGGTCGATGCCGATCACGATGCCTCGTGCCGTGCTGTTCACGGCGCCTTCCGCGGTGCTGTTCACGACGCCTCCCGCAGTTCATAGCCAAGGCGGACCTGGGCGGTTCTGCCCCGGGCGGTGGACAGGGCAGCGTGTGCCTTCCAGGCACCGGCCTTGAGCTTCCACTCCAGTTCGACGGTCACCTCGTCATCCGGGAAGACAGGGCTGAGGAAGCGCACCGACTCCACGGCGGTGAGTACCGGCTGCCCCTCCTCGGCGGGCGGGTTCGCCAGTGCCGCGTGGTGGACGGTCTCGACCAGGCAGACCCCGGGGAAGATCGGGAAGTCGGGGTAGTGGCCGCGGAAGACCTGCTCGTCCGCGCCCACGGTCAGCCGGGTGGTGGCCCCGGTGGGACGGCGCTCAAGGGTCTGGACGGTGCGGTTCAGGGGAGTGGCGAATGCCACGGACATGATGGGCTCAACTCCTTTCATGCGATGGGTGGTTGATGGCGGTGACGCGATCCGCGGTCATCGCGAGCCGGGCACCACGTGGGCGACCGAGACATTGCCCTGCGCAGCGACCCCGATCACGAGCTGCTCGACGAAGGCCTCCCGCAGCAGGGCCGCGACCTGCACGGCCGGCCCCAGGCAGCCGGCACCGGCCGAGGCCCTGATCGCTCCCTCGCCCAGCGCGGCCTCGACCGTGCCGGTGACGGCGTCGTCCCCGCCGATCAGCCACACCTGGGGACTCCTGCGGGTCAGGCCGAGGGCCGCGAAGGCGGCGCCGAGCAGCCGCTCGGCCTGCTCCCGGCCCCCGGGCGAGTCCGCCACCGGCGGCGGCAGCAGGAAGCTGCGCACCTGCACCCGGCCATGGGCCCGGCCGCCGCGTGCCGCGACCTCCTCGGCCCGCTCGACGACCAGGGTCACGGCCCCGTCCTCGCTGCCGGCGGAGCCGGGCTCGGACCAGTCGAGCGGGGACTCGGCGGCGCCGGTGAGCAGCCAGCGTGCCCGTCCGGCGCGCAGTGCCCGTACGCCGTGCTGCACGGCTTCGAGGCCCGCCACCCGGGGGCTGTGCACGCCGAGGCTGAAGCCCTTGAGGCCGTGCTCCATGGCGACCCGGGAGCCGACCAGGTTCACCGAGAAGTACGGCACCGTGGCCGGGCTGAGCAGGGTCGAGTCGCCCTCGATCACCGTGCGGTCGAACTCGCCCTGCAGCTCGGACATGCCGTTGTTGGTGCCGACGGTGATCGCCCGACGGTCCTCGGGAACGTCCGCGAGCTCCGCGCCCGTGTCGGTGAGCGCCCGTGCGGTGGCGGCGAGGAGGTACTGGCTGGCCCTGGGAAGGTACTTGTAGCCGCGGCCGAGCTCGGCGCGGTGGTCGAACCAGCCCTTGGTGCGCTTCCCCTCGGGGTCCAGGGCGGTCTCGGTGACCACGCCGATGCCGGTCACCACCAGATCAGCATCAGCGGTCATCGCGGTTCACCCCGCAGCAGAAGGGACATGTTGTTGCCGCCGAAGGCATACGAGTTGACCATCGCGGTCCGGCCGGCCGGGGTGGCGGAGGAGACGGGGACATGTACCGGGCAGTCCGGGTCGGGTGTGGCGACCGGCAGGTTCGGTGCGAGGAAGCCGTAGTGCAGAAAGAGCGCGGCGGCGACCGTGCCCAGGCCGCCGGACGCTCCGCCGGTGTGCCCGATCAGCGCCTTGAGGCTGTAGAGAGGCAGTCGGCGGGTCCGCTCACCGAAGATCTCGTACATGGCCTGGGTTTCGACGAGGTCGTTGAGCTTGGTGCCGGTGGCGTGCGGGACGACGAAGTCGACGTCGTCGGGGGTGGTGTCCGCCTCGGCCAGCGCGTCCCGCATCGCCCGCACGATCTGTGTGCCGTCCGGGTCGAGTCCGGTCGCGTGGTATGCCTCGCAGCTCCACCCGGATCCGGTCAGCGTCGCGTACACCCGGGCGCCGCGGGCCCGCGCGGTCTCGGCGCGTTCCAGTACGACCGCGCCCGCGCCCTCGCCGAGCACGGTGCCGCCCCGGGTCGCGTCGAAGGGCCGGCAGCTGACCGGATCGAGCGCGCCGACCTGGTTGAAGGCGGCGTGCGCGACCCGGGAGTACGTCTCGAAGCCCCCGACCACGACGGCGTCGGCCTCGTCGGCGCGGATCATGTCCGCGCCGATGGCCATCGAATAGCCGCTGCCCGAGCAGGCGTTGCTCAGCGTGCTGGCGGCGCCGTCCGTGCCGAGATGGCGGGCGACGACGGACGCGGTGGAGAACACCGGTGTCCAGGAGTCGTCCGCCGGGAAGCTCTTGCTACCGCGCCACTGCTCGATGACGTACGCGTCGGCGATGGAGGTCCCCATCACGACAGAGGTACGGCCGTCGGCGAGCACGTCGAGGCCGGCGTCGGCCACCGCTTCGCGGGCGACGCTCAGTGCCGCCCGGGTGGCGTCGCCGACCGCGAAGCCGTCGACGGTGGCCGGCTCCGGGGGCAGTGCGCCCTCGGGCAGGAAGTAGAAGTCCCTGATGGGGACGTGGGCCAGGGGGTCCGGGGTCTGGGCCGCGACCGGCTCGGTGGGGTCGAGCAGCCCTTGCCAGAAGCTGTCCACCCCCGCGCCGAGGTGGCACAGGGCGCCCAGACCGGTGATGACGACTTCGGTCACCGTCTGTTCTCCCTCTCGAAGTGGCTCTGTGTTCATGGGGCGTTGAGGTGCGCGGCTACAGGAAGAAGATCCGGTCGTAGTCGGGCCAGCAGGCCGCGAACTCGCCCGCCGCCACGCACTCGACCCCGTCGATCAGGCGGGCCGCGCTGAGCCCCAGGGCCGCGAGGTCCTCGCTCTCCACCCGGATCCCGACGCCCAGATCGCGCAGCCTCAGCAGATCGGCGCGCGGCGCGTCGAGGGTGTCCACCGGGCGCTTTCCCACCAGGAGCGGTTCGGGCGCCGGGGCATTCACCGCGTACGTCACGGCCTCGCCGCGCAGCAGCAGGTCGAGGCCGAGCTGCCGGTGGATCTCGATGCCGAGGAAGAGCGCGTCGAAGTAGGCGACCTCGACCGCTCCCCGGTACGCACGCTCCACGATCGCCAGTGAGGCCATCAGGCCACCCCCATGAACAGCGTCTTGGTGGCGGCGTGGACATGGCCACCGAAGGTGTGCGGCGCCCGCATACGCACCTCGGGGATGTGCCCGGTGGCGCCCCGGTGCTCGCTGCAGGCCCGGCAGCCGAACCAGTGCAGCCGGCCGGGGAAGGCGTCCAGGAGTTCCCGGATCAGTACGACAGTGGTCGGGTACTGCGTATAGCGGTCGAGCAGATTGGCCGGCTTGGTCTCGCCGAGCGCCTCCTGGCTGAGCATGGTGCTGTAGCCGCAGGCCCAGACCTGGACGCTGGCGCCGCGTTCCAGGAGCGCCTGGAGCAGCCGGAACACCGAGGTGGTGAGCTCCCCGGTGTGCGGAGGGCCCATCACGACGAGCAGGACGTCCGTCTGCGGGGTGCGCGACATCAGTGCCACACCACCCTGGTGCCGGGGGCCAGCAGCTCGCCCGCCACCTCGTCCATCCCGATCAGCCGGGCCTGCCCGGGCAGTTGGGCCGCCTTGAGACCGCGCTGGGTCAGCGAGTACCGGTCGACCCACAGTTCGGCCCCGTACGACAGGATCTCGGTCAGTCCGGGCCGCGCTCCGGGCAGTGCGGCCGTGACGCCCTCCTGGACCAGCACCAACCGGACGGGATGGCCGGACCGTGCCAGGGTCGCCGCGTCGTCGAAGAACCGGGCGCCGGCCGGGCCGGAGGCGGGTCCGGACGACTCGATCAGCACGAAGTCGAGCACGGGGTCACTCGCCCCGCAGGGCCGTCAGGACGTGCTCGTCGAAGGGGACGAGGGCCCAGTCCTTGCGGTCGGAGAACACCGCGTAGCCGTGCACGATGGTGCCGGTGGCGGTGGGAACGAGCTTGCCGTCGCGGATGACGTAGCAGTCCAGCCGCGAGGTGTAGGTGAGGTCCTTGAAGACGTCCTCGACGGTGAAGACGATGTGCAGCTCCTCCTCCATCAGCGCCTCGTCCAGGAAGCGGATCGAGGAGCGCGGTACCACGGGAATCCACTTGCGCTCGTCGAGGAGGGTCTTGATGGAGATGCCGCGATGGGCGACGAAGCGGTCCTTGGCCTCCTCCATCAGCCGCAGATAGCCGGACATCTGCAGGCGCTCGTTGTTGTGGCAGTACGGGTAGGAAACCCGCCAGCGCCAGGCGATGGCATTGCCGCCCTCGACGAGTTCCTTGAGCAGCGGGTCGGTCCGGTGGGTGGCGGTCAGGCCGAGATCGGCGCTCGGGACGAGTTCGGCGTCCCGCACCGGCGCGGCGGTCGCGATCCGCTCGACGGCGTACGGGGCCAGCTCGGCCGGGACGGAATCGGCGGGGTCGACATAGCGCTCACGGCGCAGGGCGACCCGCACCTTGGCGGTGACGTCCTTGTTCTTCCCGTCCTTGGAGAGGGAGACCGCGAAGGTCAGCGAGGTGCCGTCGCCGGTGGGGCGGACCGTGGCGATGGCCGTCTCGTCCAGGTGGAAGGCGTTGAGGATACGGGTGTCCAGTTCGGCGAGCTCCAGGCCGAGACCGTATTCCTGGAACAGGGTGCGCGAGGGCAGTCCCGCGGCGCGGAAATGCGCGAGTACGGCCTCCTCGACCATGTAGTTGACGTGCTTGAAGCCGATCCAGGTGTTGATGTTGTTGCCCTCGTAGCGGGGGCGCACCTCGGTGTCGGTGGTCGTGCCGGTGAGTGCGGTCAGCTTTTCCGTAAGTGACGTGAATGGCATGTGAATTGCCCGTTCCTTTTCCTGGTCCAGGGCTCTGCGGACGGAAGGAAACGTAGGGCCAACTTCGAGTTCTGCCTGGGGTCTTGACAGCTTCCTGCAGGGCGTGCCCGGCGTTCTGCACCAGGGCGTTTCAGGTTCCTGCCGGTTCTGAGTTCCGAGGGATTCCCCGGCCTAATGTCCTCCCGGAAACACGGGGTTTGTGTAGACGGGGAGTTGTTCACGGTGACTGAGATCGCCATAACCGGCCTTGGTGTGGTCTGCCGGCTGGGCCGGGGCGTCGAGACGTTCTGGGCGGGGGTACGGGCCGGCGCCACCGCCGTCGCCGACCGGGTGCCCGACCCGGATCTGAAGGTTCCGCTGCCGCTGTACTACCTGGTGCCCGGTCCGGCCTCGGACACGGCGCCCGCGACCCGTTACACCGTGGACGCCGGTCTTGAGGCGTGCGCCGATGCCGGGCTCGGTTCCGTGCCCGGGGCCCGTATCGCCGTGGTGATGGGGTCGAGCGTCGGTGATGCCCGGCAGGTCGAGCTGGCCCGGGCGGGGCAGGTGCCGCCGGTGGCGGACGCCTCGCCGCCGTTCGTGCTGGCCTCGGCTCTCGCCGCCCGTATCGGTGCCGGGGCCGGGGCGGTCAATCTGAGCAACGCCTGTGCGGGCAGCGGATACGCCATCGCGATCGGCGCGGAGATGATCCGCACGGGCGAGGCCGATGTGGTGGTCGCGGGCGGGGCCGAGGCCTACTCACGCGTGACCGTCGCCGCCTTCAACCAGATGGGCGCTCTCGCCCCCGACCGGCTGCGGCCCTTCGCCCGGGACCGGGCCGGCGTGGTGCTCGGCGAGGGCGCCGGCGCCGTCGTACTGGAATCCGCCGCCCATGCGAGGGCGCGCGGCGCCCGGATGTACGCGAGGCTCGCCGGCACCGGCTGGAGCTGCGACGCCGCCCATCCCACCGCGCCCGACCCCACCGGCGCCCAGGCGGGCCGTGCGATGCGGGCGGCTCTCGAGGAGGCCGGGGCCGGGCCCGGCGACGTCACGCTGATCGTGCCGCATGCGACCGGGACCAGGCTCAACGACAGCACCGAGGCCGCCGCAATGGGCGCCGTCTTCGGTACGCGGCTCGACACGATCGTGCTGCACAACCTCAAGGCGGTCGTCGGCCATCTGGCGGGCGGCGCCGGGGTGTTGGGCGCGGTCCTCGCGGCCCTGTGCTTCCACCGCGGCACGGTGCCCGGCAATCCGGCGACGGCCGCGATGGACCCCGAGTGCCCGGTGCACCTGCCCACCGAGGCCACCGAACTGCGCTGCGGGGTCGCGCTGGTGAACGCCTACGCCTTCGGCGGCAACAACATCTCCCTGGCCCTGACCGGAGCACCCTCATGACCCAGGACTTCGTCATATCGGCCTTCGGCACCGTCACCCCACCGGGGCCCGGACTGACCGGCTGGTTCGACCAGCGGGCCGAACTCGGCCGCGGCTACCGCCATCTGCCGCCGTCCGCCCAGTACCTGCTGGCCGCGGTCAAGCGGGCACTGGCCCAGGAGGGCATCGGCGTAGCACTGCTCGCCGTCCCCGAGGAGCGGCGCGCGGTCGCGGTCGGCACCAACCATGCCGTGGCCGGCATGCACGCGGAGATCGACCAGGCCACGGTCGCCGGTGAGGCCCGCCTCCTCTCGCCGACCGCCGCCCCGTACTTCTCGCCGAACCTCATAGCGAGCCGGATCGCGATGGAGCACGCGCTCAAGGGCTTCAGCCTGGCCGTGCACACACCGCGGACGGCCGGCCTCGAGGCGCTCCAGGCCGGGCTGCGCGCGCTCAGGTCGGGGCGCGCGGACTGGCTGCTCGCCGGGGCGACCGAGGCCGTGCCACCGGAGTCGGACAAGGCGGCGGTGACCGTCCGAGGTGCGGCCGAGGAAGGTGCGCTCGCCCTGGTCGTCGAGCCCGCACAGGCGGTACGGGCCGGGGGCCGCCGGGCACTGGGGCGGGTCGACGTGAGCTCGGTCTTCGTGCCGCCGGGCCAGGCCGAATTTCCGGAGGACGTACGGGCGGCACTGGGCGTGCTGCTCGAAGGGCTCTCGTACGGGGCCGGGCCCCAAGTCCGTCTGACAGGTGACGGTTCCCCGGTCGCCCGAGCGGTCGAAGCCGCACTCGACGCCCCCACGGAGCCCGCCGGCGCGGGATCCCTGCGCCCCCTCCAGGCCATCGCCGAAGCGCTGGCCCACGCCACAGCACCGCAGATCGTCGTCACCGCAACCGCCACGGGCAATGTCTCCGCCGCCCTCGTCACCCCCTCAACACCCCAGTGAAGGAGAGCACTTCATGGCAACACAAGAAGAAGTAGCGGCACCCGACGGCGAATCCGCCGCCTCGGCCCGCGGCTGGACGCTGGGCGTGGTCTGCATCGCCACGTTCATGCTCATGCTCGACCTCACCGTCGTCAACGTGGCCCTGCCCGACATGCGGGTCTCGCTGGACGCCGACTTCTCCGAGCTGCAGTGGGTCCTCGACTCGTACGCGCTGACGCTGGCCGCGTTCCTGCTCACCGGCGGCTCGCTCGCCGACCGGCTGGGCCGCAAGCGCGTCTTCAACATCGGCTTCGTCGTCTTCACCCTGGCCTCGCTCTGGTGCGGTCTCTCGCAGAGCATCCTGCAGCTCAACCTCGCCCGTGGGCTGCAAGGTGTGGGCGCCGCGATCCTTTTCGCGGTCGGTCCCGCGCTGATCGGCCATGAGTACCGGGGCAAGGACCGCGGCCGGGCCTTCGGGATCTTCGGTGGTGTCGTCGGCCTGGCGATCGCCTTCGGCCCGCTGATCGGCGGCGCGCTCACCGACGCGCTGAACTGGCGCTGGATCTTCCTGGTGAACGTGCCGATCGGCGCCGCGGCCATGATCATCGGGGCACTGCGCATCCGCGAGTCCCGCAACCCGGACAGCCACCCCATCGACTGGGCGGGCCTGGTGGTCTTCTCCAGCGCGCTCGGCCTGCTGGTGACCGGCTTCCTGCGGGGGCACGCGGAGGGCTGGAGCAGCGCGCCCATCGTCTCGATGTTCGTCGGTTCGGGCGTGCTCCTGGTGCTGTTCGTCGTCATCGAGCGCCGTCGCGGCTCGGCGGCCATGCTCGACCTGTCGATGTTCCGCATCCCCACGTTCAACGGGATGTCCGCGGCCACTCTGCTGTGGAACTCCACCGTCCTGAGCGCCATCTTCCTGCAGATCTCCTATCTGCAGAACGTGCTGGGCTTCAGCCCGCTGGAGACCGGTGTGCGCTTCCTGCCCATGACGCTGACGCTGTTCGTGGTCGCGGGAGTCACCGGCCTGCTGACTGCACGGGTGTCGCCGAAGCTGCTCGCGGTGCTCTCGGGCACCCTGATGGCGACCGGCCTGGGCCTGGTCACCCTGGTGCGGGACGACAGCGAGTGGACCGTGCTGCTGCCCAGCATGCTCGTGGCCGGTGTCGGCATGGGCATCTACCAGCCGCTGCGGGCCGCGCTCTCGGTCGGCATGGTGGAGCCGGAGAAGGCCGGCATGTCCTCCGGGATCGCCGAGACCTTCCAGCAGGTCGGCGTCGCCCTGGGCATCGCCGTGTTCGGCGCGGTCTTCCAGAGCAGGGTCGCCGACTCCTTTGCCGCGTCGTCCGTCGCGGGCGAACTGGGCCCGAGGGCCGACCAGTTCGGGGACGCGGTGGCCACGGGTGCCGTCGGCGAGATGGCCGGGGCCCTGCCGCCGGACATCACTGTGAAGGTCACCGAGGCGGCACAGTCCGCCTTCGTCGACGGCCTGCACGACGTACTGATCGCGTCCTCGGCCGTGACCGCCGTGGGCGCCGTCATCGCGCTGCTGTGCATCCGCTCCAAGGACCTGCACGAGAGCGCGCGGGGCGACCATCTCACCGACCTCGACGCCGAGTTCCGCGATCTGCCGGAGCTGGGTCTGTCACCGAACGCAAAGGACTGACCGACCGTGCCCATCATCACCACGCGCCAGACGACCGGGGAGTCCCCCGGCCGGCTCTGGGCCTCGCTGCTCGACTGCGCGTCCATCCCGTCGTACGTCCCCGAGGTCGCCGAGGCCGAGATCCTCCACCAGGACGGCGACCGGCGGACCACCCGCTGGGTCGTGCTGCTGGGGCCTGTGGCGGAAGTGGCGTCTGCCGGGCCGCGCCTGGAATGGGTGGAGGAGGACTCCATCGACCACGAGCGGCACCGGGTCGAGTTCCGCCAGACCGAAGGCCCGCTCTCTCGCTGCACGGGCCACTGGCAGATCGGCACGGACGGCCCGCTCACCACCGTCGAGCTGCACATCGACTTCAAGATCGGCATCCCGCTGATGGACGCCATGCTCGGCCCGATCGCCGAGCGCACGCTGCGCGGCTTCACCGAGTCCGCGCTGGCCCGGATCGGCGAACGCACCACCTCGGGCCCGGCCGGCATCGCACCGAGGAGCACCGCATGAAGATCCTTCTGACCGGATCCGGTGGCGTGGTGGGCAGCGAAGTCCTCGCGCAGCTGGCCGAGTTCGGGGAGAAGACCGAGGTCACCGCCGTGACGCGGCGTCCCTCGCGTCCTGAGGAGACCGGCTGGGTACTGGGCGCCGAGCCCGCCCCCGACGAGCTGCGGCAGCACTGGGATGTGGTGATCCACAGCGCCGCCTCCACCCGGTGGACGATGACCAAGGACGAGGCGATCGCCGCCAATGTCCGCACCACCGAGGCCGTCCTCGAACTCGCCGACGCCGACACCCACGTCGTCCACATCTCGACGGCGTACGTCGACGGACAGGAGGGGGCCGCCCGGGATCCGGAGTACGGCCAGTACCGCAACGGCTACGAGTGGTCCAAGGCCGAGTCCGAGAACGTCGTACGGACCCGGCATCCGGGACCGCTGACCATCGTGCGGCCTCCGCTGGTCTTCGGCCGCAGCACGGATGGCGCGATAGCCCGCCTCTCGGGCCCGTACGCGATGGTGCAGTCCCTGGTCTCGGGCCTGGCACCGGCGCTGGTCGGTGATCCGGACGGCTTCATCGAGATCTCACCCGTGGACCAGGTGGCGGAGGTCATCGTGGCCGCCGCACTCGGGGTGCCGCCGGCCGGGCAGGTCGTGGAGACGATCGCCGCGGGCGAGGGCTGTCTGCGGGTCTCGGACATGGTCGCGGTCATCACCCGGACCATCAACGAATGGCGGGACGAGCGGGGAATCGCGCCGATCCCGCTCGCCCCCGTCATCCCCGCCGCCCACTGGCACGGCTTCTTCCTTCCGCTGTCGAAGCCGCACCTCTCGGACGTCCAGCAGCGGGCGGTCGAACTGCTCAGCATGTTCGAGAGCTACACCAGCATCCCGGCCCCCTTCAAGCCGACGCGGAAGGTCCTCGACCCGGCCGGCCTGCTGGCCCATTCGGTCCGCTGGTGGGCCGATACGAAGCCCCGGCACGCGAAGCGCCTGCCGGAACCCTGGAATCTCATCGCGGCATGAGCCGCATCCCCAGCCTCACGCCTGATATCCCACACCTGACATAAGGAAGCAGAAATGACCACTGCCACGCTCGAAAAGGAATCCCTGCGCGCGCTCGTCGCCGACGCCCTCGACGTCGAGATCGAGGACGTCACCGATGACGCCCGCTATGTCGACGACCTCGGTGTCGATTCGCTCATGGGCCTGGAAATCATGGTCCAGCTGGAGAAGAAGTTCGGCGTCAAGATTTCCGAGAAGGAATTCGGCGAGATCACCAACTTCGGCCAGACCTACAGCCTGCTCCTCGGGAAAGTCACGGGATGAGCGGCCATGAACGGTGCCGGTCGGTCCGTACCCCCTACACGGTGGTACGGGCCGACGGCGCCGCCGGGACCTGCGCGGTCGAGCTCCCGCTCGATCCCGCCGAGCCCGTGTTCAACGGCCACTACCGGGGCTTTCCGATCTTCGCCGGGGTCTTCCTCGTCGAGACGGCCCATCTGGCCGCGCTCGGCCGGCCGCCCGTCGGCGCCCCCGGACTGCGCCTGGCCGGACTGGAATCGTCCCGCTTCCTGCACCCCGCCTACCCGGGCGACACCCTGACCTTCTCGCTCCGCTGGACGCAGGACGCGGCGGGGTGGGTGTGCCGGGTGACCGCCGCCACCGAGCGGGACCCGGTGGCGAGGATCCGGCTGCGGTACGAGGACGCCGGCGCCGTGTCCCCCCTCGCACCGCCCGAGTTCTCCGGTCCACTGGAACTCCCCACGGGCCTGGGCCCCTTGTCCCTGCCCGAGCTGATGGCCCGCATCCCGCACCGGGACGAGATGCTGCTGATCGACCGGGTGCTGTCCTTCACCCCCGGTGAGCAGGTCACCGCCGAGAAGGCGGTCACCTACGGCGAACCCTGGTACCGGCACCTCGACGCCAAGGTGAAGGACCCAGCCGCGTACGCCTATCCCATCGGCCCGCTGATGGAGTCCTTCAACCAGGCCGCAGCCGTCCTCGCCACGGCCGACAAGGCCAACACGGATGTGCTCGCCGAAGAGGTCCTGATGCTGGGCAGCTACACCCGACTGGCCTTCGGGCCCCCGGTGTTCCCGGGCGACACGCTCGAACACGCCGTCCGGCTGGCCCGCACGATCGACGACATCCAGATCTTCGAGGGCACCACGCGGGTGCGCGGCGAACTGGTCCTCACGGTGAGCCAGGCCGTGCTGGCCCGCCGCCCCGCCGACCGCCTGCGGCAGGCCTGAGCAATTCACTGACAACTTCCTGCCGCTGCCGGGCCGATTCCCTGTGCGGCGGTCAAGAATCAAGTCACGGAAAGCGATACGCGCATCGAATCCCAAGCACATTCCTTTCCCAAGCACATTTCTTCCCAAGGAGATAAAGCGTGTCCACCGAGCTTGCCGAGCGCACCGAAAGCATCAAGGAAATCGTCTGCGACATCCTCGAAATAGAGGAGGACGAGGTCACACGGACCAGCCTGTTCAAGGAGGACCACAACGCGGACTCGCTGCGCGCGATCGAGATTCTCGCCGCCCTGGAGAAGCAGTTCAACGTGGTCATCAACCAGAGCGAACTGCCCCGCATGGTGAACATCGAGGGCGTCTACCAGGTCGTGGCCGAGGCCGCCGGCTGGTAGGGCCTGCCCGGATCCGGGTGAGGACCAACGACTGTGTATCGGAAGGGTGGCATGTCAGCACAGCACGCAGCACAGCGAGCCATCGGGCCGGCCGGGGAAGAGGCACGCCACCGGGTCGTCCTCACCGGATTCGGTGTGGTCTCCAGCATCGGCCTCGGCGTCACCGAGTTCCTGCGGGGGCTGAGGGAGGGCCACAGCGGGGCCAAGCCCATCACCGTGTTCGACACGGAGGGGTTCTCGCACTCGACCGGATGCGAGGTCACCGGGTTCGACCCCGCGCAGTGGGTCACGGAGCTCGAACTGGACCAGCTGGGGCGGGCCACGCAGTTCTCGGTGGCCGCCGCCCGCATGGCTCTGGAGGACTCGGGCCTCGACCTCGGCCGGCTCCGTCAGCGGCGCGGTCTGATCTCCATCGGCACCACCGACGGGGAGTCCTACGATCTCGACCACCTCGTCGAGGCCGAGATCACCGAAGGGGCCGAGCGGATGGACCCGGTGGCCGTACGGCGGGTCCCCGCGGGACGGCTCTCGGTGGCCATCGCCCAGGAGCTGGGCCTCAGCGATGTGGAGGCGGTGACCGTCCCCACCGCCTGCGCGGCCGGCAACTACGCCATCGGCTACGGCTTCGACGCCGTCGCCTCCGGTGAGGCCGAGTTCGCGTTCTGCGGCGGCGCGGACGCCATGTGCCGCAAGACGTTCACCGGCTTCTACCGGCTCGGCACCATCGCCCCGGACCGCTGCCAGCCCTTCGACGTCGACCGCAAGGGCATCCTGACGGGCGAGGGCGCCGGCGTCCTCGTACTGGAGCGGCTGGACTCCGCCCTCGCCCGTGGGGCGCACATATATGCCGAGGTGCTGGGATACGGCCTCAACTGCGACGCGTACCACCAGGTGGCCCCCAACCGGGCGAGCGTCGCCCGCGTCATGGAGCGCGCTCTGGAGAACTCCGGCGTCAAGCCGGAACAGGTCGACCTCATCTCCGCGCACGGCACCGGCACGAAGGCCAATGACGTCACCGAAGTGGGCGCCATCCGCCAGGTGTTCGGGGACACCCCGCCGCGCACCGTGTCGGTGAAGTCGATGCTCGGGCACAGCATGGGTGCGGCCAGTGCGCTCGGGGCGATCGGCTGCGCGCTCGCCATCGACAACCGCTTCGTACCGCCCACCATCAACCACGTCACCAGCGATCCGGAGTGCCACGTCGACTGCGTGCCCAACCAGGCGGTCGAGGCCGATCTGAGGGTCGTCCAGAACAACGGGCTCGCCTTCGGCGGAAACAACGCGGTGCTGCTCCTCGGCCGTTACGACGCCGCCGCCGACCCCGTACAGACCGACCCCGCACAAGTGAAGGAGGACGCGCTGTGCTGAGTCAGTCCATCACCGGCGTCGGCGCCACAGCGAGCACGGGCAGGGGAATCGACGATCTCTTCGAGAACCTGTGCGCCGGCGTCACCGGCCACGCCCTGCTGCGCGGCTTCGACCGGGCCAACTTCCGTGCCCAGTACGCCTACGAGGTCGACAACCGGCCGGCCGTCGGCGTCGATGTCCCGGCCCGTGCCACGGCTCTGCTGCTTGACGCGGTCGGCCAGGCGGCCAAGGACGCCGGCCTCGGCGAGGATCTCCGCGGCATCCCGGTACTTGTCGGCACGGGACTGCGCGAGCTGCGCTCCCTGGAACTGTGGTGGCGCGGCGAAGCCGAACTCACCGAGCACGGGCTGCACTTCGGGCCTGCCCTGCGGGAGCGGTTCGGCGCCGAGCAGACGTACACCTTCTCCAATGCCTGCTCCGCCTCGCTGTACGCACTGGCCCTCGGCTCGGATCTGCTGGCGGGGCCGGACGGCCCCGACACCGTCATCGTGGCCGGTGTCGACGTGCTCACCGAGAGCATGTACGGACTGCTCGAGCGGGTCCACCCGGTGGCGCCCGAGCGGGTCAGGCCCTTCGACCGCCACCGCACCGGTGTGCTCATGGGCGACGGCGCCGCCGCCGTCGTCCTCCGTAGAGAGGACACCGGGAACGACGGTCAGCAGGTGCACGGACGGCTGCGCGGCGTCTCGGTCAACTGCGACGCCTTCCACGCCACCGCGCCCTCTCCCGAAGGCATCGCCCAGGCGATGAGGCAGGCGTACACGGCCGCGGAGATCGATCCCGGGCACATCGATCTGGTGATGCTGCACGGCACCGGCACGCTCCTCAACGACGAGGCCGAGGCCATCGCGCTCGCCGAGGTGCTCGGTCCCGACGCGGACAAGCCGCTGATGACCGCCATCAAGTCGATGACCGGGCACACCTCCGGCGGCTCGGGCCTGCTCAATCTGGTGGTCGGCCTGCGGGCCATGGACCAGGGGCGGATACCGCCCACGGTCGGCCTGGACGACCCGGTGGACGAGGCGGCCGCCTTCCGCTTCGTGACCGGCTCCGAGCGCCGGGCCGAGCTGGAGACCATGCAGTTGAACGCCTTCGGCTTCGGCGGCATCAACGCGGTCGCGATCGTGGAGGCAGCCCGATGAGCACTGTGCACACCCTCACCGCGGGAGGCGCGATCGTCATCACCGGCGTCAGCGTCCTGGTCCCCGGCGCCGACACCCCTGCGGCGCTCGCCGCGGGACCCGGGGCCGTCGGACAGCCCGTCGCGCCGGAGGTGCTGGTCGGCAAGAAGGGCCTGCGCTACAAGGACCGGGCCACCCAGCTCGCGTACTGCCTGGCCTCCGGCGCCCTGATGGACACAGGTCTGCTCGACGAGGACGGGCTGACCGTGCCGGGGACGAGCATCGGTGTCGTCGCCAGTTCCAACTTCGGCAATCTGGACACCGTGACCGGCGCCCTGGACACCATCAGGGCCCAGACGGTCTCGGCCACCTCACCGATGGACCTGCCGAACGCGTCCAGCAATGTCATCGCCTCCTCGGTGGCGATCAGGTTCGGCCTGCGCGGCCCCAACCTGATGGTCTGCAACGGCGCCACCTCGGGCCTCGACGCCATGCACTGGGCCGCCACCATGATCCGCTCGGGCCGGGTCGACCGCGTCCTGGTGATCGGCGTGGAGCCGGACAACGACGCGGTACGGCGCCTCCTCGGTGACGGTCGCACGGGCGTGGACGGCGGGGCCGCCGTCGTGGTCGAGCGCGCCGAGGCCGCCCGGAACCGGTCGGCCGACGTCCGCGCCGTCTACGGCGGCTATGCGATGACCGACGGCGTGCGCTCCTGTGTCGCGGACCTCGGTGGCACGGACGGCCCGGCGCCGGTCCGCTGGCAGATCCCGCAGGACGCCGCCGGCGCTCTGCCCGACGATCTGCTCCACGGCGTGCCGCGGGACGGCTTCGGTCCCGGACTCGGCCAGGCGTCCGGCGCGCTGGGCGTACTGCAGTGCGCGGCGGCGACCGGATGGTTCGACGAGGGCGGTACGGGCCCTGTGTACGCGGTGGCCGGCGCGGGCCTGCGCGGCGCCACCTCCGGTGTGTCTCTGCTCGCTCCTACGGGGAGCCCACGGTGATGCGTCCCCCCGCTCCGTCGGCTCCCGTCGTGCTGCGGCGGCACCCCGGTGCCGCCGCAGCAGGCGCCCCCAAGGTCCTGTTCCTGCACGGTCTCGCCGGCACCGACACCGTGTGGGACGAGACCGCGCGGCAGCTCTCCCCCGACCACGAGGTCTGGTCCGCCGGACTCCCCTGGCGCGGCCAGGGCGTCACCGGCTGGGGCCGGACCGCGGACCTCGCCCCGTGGGTCGAGGAGGCGCTGGTCTCCGTACCGGGCCCGGTGGATGTCGTGGTCGCGCACTCGATGTCGTCCAATGTGCTGCTCGAACTGCTCGACCGGTCCGGCCGCGTGGACGGCGACCCGTTCAGCCGTTTCGGCATCCGCGCCCTCGTCCTCGTCTCGCCCTTCTACCGGGGCACGGCCGAGGAGTTCGACTGGGGGACCATCACCCACTACCTCAACGACTTCCATCTGATCCTGCAGGAGGGCATCCGGGCCCACTCCGGCGGCCGGGTGTCGGCGGAGACCGAAGTCGCCATGGCGGAACGGGTCAGGGAGTGGATCGGCCCGTACGGCTGGATCCGGTTCTTCGACCTGTTCCTGCGCACACCCGAGCTGCGGACGGCCCGCATCGCCGTCCCCTGCCTGGTCATCGGCGGTACACACGACATCGCCACGCCGGCGGAGCACGCCGTCGCGCTGGCCGCCGCACTGCCCGACGCACGACTGCGGGTGCTCGGGCGCAGCGGGCACTTCCCGATGGTGGACGAGCCGGCTGCCTTCGGCACCGAGCTGAGGGCCTTCCTCGGTTCCGTACTGACGCCTCCGCCCGTTCTGCAAGCAACCCTCACCACAGAAACGTGACGATCATGAGTGCTACCGCAATGGTCGGCCGCCGCCCGGTCATCACCGCCTGGTCCGCCGTCTCGCCGTTCGGCGTCGGCCGGGCCGCGTTCACCGAGGGCATCCGGGAGCGCCGCGACACCACGGCGCCGCTCGGCCCTTCGTACGACAAGACCCCGGAGCCGACCGCCTGCCTGGTGCCCGGCTTCGACATCCGCGCGGCACTCGGCCGCAAGGGCACCCGTTCCATGGACCGGGTCACCGGTCTCACGGTCACCGCGGTCGGTGCGCTGCTCGGCGAGAGCGAGCGCAATCAGCGGGTGGGCACCGGAGAGGGCGCGGCCTTCGCCCTGGGCACCACCACCGGCAGCGCGCAGAGCATGATGGACTTCACCCGTGACTCGCTCACCGGTGAGCAGCCGTTCTTCGTCGACCCCGCACAGTTCCCCAACACGGTGATGAACTGCGCCAGCGGCCAGAGCGCGATCTGGTACCAGCTCAAGGGCCCGAACACCACGATCGCGGGCGGCCGGGCCGCCGGCCTGCACGCCCTCAACTACGCGCGCAGGCTGCTGGCATCGGGCCATGCGGAGAGTGTGCTGTGCGGCACGGCCGAGGAGTTCTCGCCGGCCCGCGCCTGGCTGGAGCACCACACCGCATCAGCCGACTCCTCCGATTCCGCCGATTTCACGCCCCTCGGCGAAGGCAGCTCCATGCTGCTCATCGAACCCGCCGGAGCCGGCGACCAGCCGGTGCTCGCCGAGATCCTCGCCGTCGAACTGGGCGTCATTCTGGGCGAGGACGTGCGCGCCGCCCTCTCCTCCTGTCTGCGCCGCGCCCTCGCCCAGGCCCCGATGAACCCGGAGCAGATCGTGGCGATCGCCCGCTCCTGCAGCTCCGGCCGGGCAGGGACCGAGGAGCTCCTCGCCATCGCGGACGTCCTCGGCGAGACCGGGGCCGTCGACCTCGCCCCCCACGAGCTGATCGGGGACACCGGAGCGGCCGCCGCCGGCTTCCAGACGGCGTCCCTGCTCGCGTACGCCGAGACGCACCCGTCCGACGAGCAGCACCTGTCCGCGGCCACCGGCCGGATCGGCCTGATCACCTCCGTGGACCGTACGGGCTCGGTCGGCTGCGCCCTGCTTCGCCTGCGCTGAAACCAACTCCGCGCCGAACCGGCTGCCCTGAACCGACTCCGCGCCGAACCACCTCTTCAAGGAGCCCGTGAACCATGGCCCGACGCCGCGCCCCGCGCTGGTACTTCTCCTTCCGCAGCCCGTACTCCTGGATGGCCTACCGAGACCTGACGGACCGCTACCCGGACGTCGCGGACGCCATCGACTGGCTCCCCTTCTGGGAGCCCGACGAGCCCACGGCCCAGGACCTGACCGAGCGGGGCATACGCCTCCCCTACGTACCGATGTCGCGCGAGAAGCACCTCTACATCCTTCAGGACGTGCGCAGGCTCGCCAGGGAACGCGATCTCGACATGGTCTGGCCGCAGGACCCCGATCCGCGCTGGGAGGTCTCGCACCTCGCCTACCTGGTCGCGAACCGTCTCGGCCACGGCCGCCCCTTCATCGACGCGGTCTACCGCGCCCGCTGGGAACAGGGCAAGGACATCTCCGACCCCGCCGTCATGGCCACCCTCGCCACCGGCCTCGGCCTCGACCCCGAACCCTTCTCGGGCGCGGCCACCGACCCGGCCGTACGGGCGGAAGGCCTCGCCTCCATCGAACTCCTCCACCGCGACGGTGTCTTCGGCGTCCCCTACTTCATCGACGGCTTCGACAAGTACTGGGGCGTCGACCGCCTCCCCGCCTTCGTCTCCCGCATCCGCGCCCAGCACCTGCCCCCCGAACTCCTCACGACCGCCACCGTCGACCAGGGGCACGCGGGAGGCTGCGGCTGATGGGCGGCCACGGGACGGCAACCCGGCGGTGGACCTCGGCCGACGTACCCGACCAGCGAGGACGAACCGTCGTGATCACCGGCGCCAACTCCGGCCTCGGCTTCGAGACCGCCCAGGTCTGCGCGCAGCGCGGCGCCACCGTCGTACTGGCCTGCCGGAATCCGGACCGGGCAGCGGACGCCGAAGCCCGCATCACCGCCAAGGCGCCGACTGCGAAGGTCAGCACCCTGCAACTGGACCTCGCCTCTCTTGCCTCGGTCCGCCGGGCCGCCGAGAGCCTGCGCGCGGACCATCCCCGTATCGACCTGCTCATCAACAACGCCGGAGGGATACGTCTGGGTCACAGCCTCACCGAGGACGGCTTCGAACTGACGCTGGCCACCAACCACCTGGGCCCGTTCGCGTTCACCGGTCTGCTGCTGGACCGGCTGCTGAAGACGCCCGGCTCACGGATCGTGACCGTCAGCAGCATCGGCCACCGACACGGCACCATCAACTTCGACGATCTCACCTGCGAGCGCGGGTACCGCTCCTTCACCGCCTACTTCCAGGCGAAGCTCGCCAACCTGATGTTCACCTATGAACTGCAACGCCGGCTGGGGAGAGCCGGAGCGCCGACCATCGCGGTCGCCGCCCATCCGGGCAACGCCCGCACCGAGTTCGGCCGGGACATGCCCGCGCCCTTCAGATTCCTCATGGGCCCGCAGTTGAGCCCGGTGAATTCGTGGATCGTGCAGTCCCCCCGGATGGGCGCGCTGTCGACGCTGCGCGCGGCCACCGACCCGGACGCACACGGCGGCGACTACTACGGACCTCCCGGCCTGGCGCAGTTCACTGGACATCCGACCCGCGTCGAGTCCAGCGCACGCTCCCACGACACCTGGGCGCAACACCGCCTGTGGCAGGAGTCCGAACGACTGACCGGCGTCGCCTACCCGCTTTCAGGAGGTTGAGGTACAGGGACAGCGAGACCCGTCAGACCACGGCACTCGGACAGTGGCACAGTGCACCGCAGCCGGTACGGCCGACGACGCTCAGGCAGGGGCGACCGGCAGGACGTCCGGCGACAAGGCGACCGCCCGCGCCGTGGTCGCCGTCATCCGGCGGCGATGATGACGGCGGCAGAGGACCTCGTAGCCGATGTCCTCGGACTGGTTGACGTCGCCGACGACGACCTGGGCGCCTTCGACGACCATGTGGCCGCCTATCGTACGGGCGTTGTGGGTGACGCGGGCGCCGCACCAGCAGAGGGCCTCGACCTGGAGGACCTCGACGCGGTCGGCCAGCTCCACCAGTCGCTGCGAACCGGGGAAGAGCTTGGAGCGGAAGTCCGTGGTGATGCCGAAGGCGAAGACGTCGATCCCCAAGTCGTCGACGACTCGGGCGAGTTGGTCGACCTGCTCCGGGGCGAGGAACTGCGCCTCGTCCGCGATCACATAGTCCGCGCGTCCGCCGTGGGAGAGATGGTCCACGAGGTACGCATACACGTCCTGGTCGTCCTCGACCTCCACCGCGTTCGTGACGAGCCCCAGGCGTGAGGAGAGTTGCCCTCGCCGGCACGGTCGTCGCGGGTGAAGATCATGCCCTGGAGCCCGCGCGCCGAACTCTCACCCGTGGTCAGTGAGGGGATGGGACGGGAGGGCATCGGACGAGCCGGTGCCGCAGGCGGTGCGGTACCCGGCCGCTGACCGAAGGCAGCCCGGCCGGAAGCAGCGTGACGGAGAAGACGACGAGGCCGATCCAGTGCCAGGTCATGGACGAGACTCCTGTGATGTGCGGGTGCGGGGCGGATCGCGAGGAGGACACCGACCGCCTTTACCGGCTGCCGGACGACGATCCGCGCAAGCCGATGGTGGTGGCGTATCTGTGGCCGGGCGGGCTTCAGGAGACGCTCATGCCGTGACCTGAGGACCCCTCGTGGTCATGGCCATCCGCACCTTTGCCTGCTGACCTGTCAAGCTGTTTTTCAGGCTGCATCTCCTCAGAGGACGCTCAAATACGCATAACGATCGCATTACTGCCCCTGCGGGTTTGTGCCCCAGGGGCACCTTTGCGTGACTTGGATCACTCGAGGGCCCGTGGCGAACGTGATAGGACTTCCCAATTCCTTCATGGGGCGGCCTTTGCCATGTGTACACCGTCCCTTTACCTGTCCCCCCACTGCTGCGCCACGCCAGCACGTCCCCGCCCCACCGAGGTAGACCAAATGTCACTCGAGTCCGTCACCACATCCATCGACGACGCCGTCAGCGACTTCTTCGAACCCGTCGCCACCAAAGTCAGCGAGATCGTCTTCTACGCGGTACCTGTCGGCGACACCGAGCTGCCGCTCATCGTCGCCTGGCTCGTGGTCGCCGGGCTGATCTTCACCGGCTGGTTCGGGCTAATCCAGGTACGCAAGTTCAAGCTCGCCATCGACGTCGTGCGCGGCAAGTACGACGAGAAGGGCTCGCCCGGTGAGGTCAACCACTTCCAGGCGCTGACCGCCGCCGTCTCCGGCACCGTCGGCCTCGGCAACATCGCCGGTGTCGCCGTGGCCGTCTCCATCGGCGGCCCCGGCGCCACCTTCTGGATGATCCTGTGCGGTCTGCTCGGCATGGCGAGCAAGTTCGTCGAGGTCACCCTCGGCGTGAAGTACCGCGAGGAGCACGAGGACGGCACCGTCTCCGGCGGTCCGATGCACTACCTGCCCAAGGGGCTCGCCGAGCGCTTCGGCAGCGGCGGCGCCAAGTTCGGCAAGGTGCTCGCCGTCCTGGCCTCCATCATGATCCTCTTCTTCGGCCTCTTCGGCGGCAACCTGTTCCAGACCAACCAGAGCTACGCGCAGGTCGCTTCGACCTTCGGCGGCGAGGACGGCTTCATGGCCTCCTCCGCCGGTGCCGTCCTCTTCGGCCTGGTGGTCGCCGCGCTGGTCGGCCTCGTTCTGCTCGGCGGTATCCGCTCCATCGCCTCGGTCACCAGCAAGCTGGTCCCGGCGATGGCCGGCATGTACATCGTGGCCTGCCTGGCCGTCATCTTGGTGAATGTCAGCGCGGTGCCCGACGCGTTCCAGGGCATCATCAAGGGCGCGTTCGAGGCCGACGGTGTTGCGGGCGGTGTGATCGGCGCCCTGATCGTCGGCTTCCAGCGCGCCGCCTTCTCCAACGAGGCCGGTCTGGGCTCGGCCCCGATCGCCCACTCCGCGGTCAAGACCAAGCATCCCGCGAGCGAGGGTCTGGTCGCCCTGCTGGAGCCGTTCATCGACACGGTCGTCATCTGCACCATGACCGCGCTGACCATCGCCATCGCCAACCCGGCCAGCTGGGCCGAAGCCCGCGCGGGCGAGGACGTCGGCGGCGTCACTATCACCTCCGACGCCTTCGAGACCGTGCTGCCCTGGTTCCCGAACCTGTTGACCGTCGCAGTGCTGCTGTTCGCCTTCTCCACGATCCTGACCTGGGGCTACTACGGCCTCAAGGCGTGGACGTACCTCTTCGGCAAGAGCCAGACCAGCGAGATCATCTTCAAGGCCATTTGGAGCCTGTTCGTCGTGGCGGGCTCCCTGCTCTCCCTCGACACGCTGATCAGCCTGGCCGACTCGGCGCTCTTCCTGCTGTCGGTGTTCAACATTATCGGCCTCTACCTGCTGGCCCCGATCGTCAAGCGCGAGCTCAACTCCTTCCTGGACTTCGTCCGGAGCCGCGAAACGCAAGCCGCCGTGGGCAGCGGGGACCCCGAGGACGAGCGGGAGTCCGCCAAGGTCGTCTGACCCCCGCACCGGCCGTTTCGGCATATGGGCCGCTTTGTACCACCCTTCGGTACGAGGCGGCCCCTCTGCTTATCCCACCTGACATGCCGACCATCACCCAGGCCCTCGTCGACCAGTGCACAGCCACATCGCAACCAGGCATCAAGATCAGGTGGTTCGTCCCCCGCCGTCCGGGGCGAACCTTCGCTGGGGACAGGCCCCGCAGACGCTGGGCGACCCTGCAGGCATCTCCGTGTGGCCGCGCTGGCTATCAGCACCCGCGCGAGGACGGGCGGTGACCCGGTGGTGCCAGTCATGGCACGGATACGCCCTTCTCCATGGGCTGTCCGGACAGACACGTGTGGCGACGGCCGTCCGGGTGGACCGTGCGGTCGCACCAGCGCTCCAAGGGGGTGCGGTCGTGACCGACTACGAGCAGGCCCGCCTCGGTGGCCGTGCGGTAGTCCTCGACGACGGTGACCAGGGCGGCGGTGGTGGAAGCGTCGAGCATGGCGGTCATCTCGTCGCAGATCAGCGAGCGGGGGCGCAGCACGAGGGCGCCGGCCAGGCAGGCGCGTTGGAGTTGACCATCGTTGACTTGGTGAGGGCGTCTGCCCAGCAGGTCGGGGCTCAGGCCGACGGCTGATGCCAGTTCGGCGACGCGTGCGGGTATTTCCTCCCTACGGTCGGTGGCGCACAGTGGTTCGGCGATCAGGTCGGTAAGCGGCAGCCGGGGGTCCGCGGAGAGCCGGGTTGCTGAAAGACGACGCCGAAAGCGGTGCGCAGCTCGCGCGTGGCGTGGTGGCGCCAGCGCCACACGGGCTCGCCGTCGAGCAGCAGGGTTCCGGAGTCGGGGCGGTGCAGCGGGGCCGTGACGCGGGCGAGGGTGGATTTGCCACAGTCGCTGCGGCCGAGCAGGCCGACGCCGCACCGGACGTGACGGTCAGTGAGACGTCCCGGGCCACGGGGCGCGCCGGTCGTATCCGGCGCCGCACAGAGGCAACCACTCGCACCACGATCTTGATCGCGCTCGGCGGCCTCACCACCGCCGCCCTCGCGTTCGTCCCCGACCCCTACGCCGTGCTGGTTGCCATCTCGGTCGCGGCCGACATGGTCCGAACCTCAACATCGAGGAACTGGTACGGCTCCAAGTGATCATCCCCAGCGGCTGCGATTACGTCTGACGCACGGCTCTCGTTATGCCGCGTCCGTCAGCGATCGGGCTCGAAGCATGGACCATGCACGGCATTACTCGTTCATTGAAGCGACAGCTTGGGCCGAAATACATTCAGTCAACACAAGCGCTTGCGGGCGGCTTCCTGACGCAGAAACGCAAAAGCACCTTCATCCTGCCCGATTTGCGCAACAAAGTATTCTTTGTCGTGTCGTGAGGAGCCTTTACAGAAGTCCAACCGGTCGCCGTCGATGAGCATGTCCAGGCCGCCCCGATCTGCCGAGATGGCACTCGCCTTCCACTTCTGGCCAGCGTTCGTGTCCGGAGCCTTCTCCAGGACGTCGTCCAGGTAGAAGACCTCCGCCTCGCTCAGGGAGTCGACATCGATACCGGCGACGGTATGCGGGTAGGGAGTCGAAGTTGACCCGCCTTCCGCGGGAACACACGCTGCGAGCGCCACAAGAACTGCTATGAGGACGGCGGCAGCGGGGTGTCTCATGCGCGGACGATAGCAGCGGCACGCGCATCGGTCGCCGACCCGGAAGCTTCGCCTGCTGCCCTTCCGCTGGGTAGGGAAAAGCCGAGTAGGCGGTCCGGGGATGGTCACCCGGCCGGTGTGAGGTCGGGACAAGGCCTCGCTGGGCTCTCCGTGGCAGTTCGGTGCGGAGGGCCCAGTCTTGGCGCACTCCAGTCAGGCCGCTTTCGCGAGCGCGGGTGGTGTGATCAGCAGTTGGGCCAAGCTCTTCTTGCCCCGGGCGGGACGGCGGGTCATCAGGGTGATCGCGGCCCACGTGATCAAGGTTTCCGAGTGCTGGACGAGCCGTTCGTAGTCCCTCCCGTGCCGACGGGCGTGCATCATCCACGCCAAGCCTTCTCGACGACCCAGCGGCGGGAAGCCTGGTAATGATCTTGATCACCCTGGATGATCGGCGGGGCGAGTTCGCGAGGTGCGGGCGAGCTCAGGCGATGGGGAGGGGCCCATGGAATGGGTCGTTGGAAGTGGCATGTTCCTGGGCTTGCTGGCAATCGCCCTGGGGACGGCCTCGATACGCACCGGCTGGACGCTGCCCTGGGAGCGCCGTCGTGTCACCCGCCGCCGGATATACGGGCTCGGAGTTCTGCTGATGGGCGCGCCCTGTGCGATACAGGGGGCTGTTCTACTTCCACTTCGTGCCAAGCCCGTCCTGGGAGTTCCGTTTCTTTGGTACGAATGCCCTCATATTCTCCGGACTCATCCTCATGGGAGTCGGCCAGATGCGGCCGTCGCGCCGTAGGAGCTGAGCGGACACCGCTGAGACTTATGACGACCACGGCCCCCGTGACAACGGGGGTGCTACCCCGACCTTGGTTCGGGGACGAGATGTTGCGAGCCTTCCTGGGCTTATGACGACCCGCTGCTACAAGGGCGAGTTGCCCGCCGACGTCGTGTTGCGAGCCCTCCTGGGCTTATGACGACACGTTCGCCGCACCGCTGAACGAGAACAAGATGACCACGTTGCGAGCCTTCCTGGGCTTGTCATGCACTCAGTGAGTAAGGCCGTCTCAGGCCCGCGCCCCACCCCGGCGGCAAAGTTCATTCGGAAGAGCCGCACGGCAGTGCTACGCACAACGCGACGGATTGAATTCGCCAACAGTGTCGTTGCGACGCCGGGGTCGGTGCGGGGGCACGGACATCTTCGCCTTCAGGATCCCCTTGCGGCTAGCCACTGGCGCTGCGCGGCGAGGCGGGCGCCCACCGGGGAAACACCCATGGCGACCCCCTTGCTGTCCGAACCGGCCAGGCAGTAAGCCGCGTCGCCTGACCTTGTGATGACCATGGAGGCCACGTCGCCGCGGATGTCGGCGTTGCGGGAAAGCAGGTCGTCGTTATTCATGTGAGGGGTCTCCTGTCAGTGGGTCGGGGCGAGGGCGGGCGAGGCCGCGGCCGAGCGGCCGAGCGGCCGAGGTGCCGAGGTGCCGAGCAGACCGGCCAGCCGGCGCCTGGCCCGGGTCAGGCGCATGGCGTAGGCGGCCCGGGTGCAGCCGAGAACCCCCGCCGCGTCCTTCGTGGAGAGCTCCTCCCAGATGTGAAGGCCCTGATGACCCTCGCGGCCGAGACCCGCCCCAGAGTGCCCGGGGCCCGCAGCCCGCAGATCGCGCTCACCCATCAGCAGATCGCCGCCCTGGCCGGCACCTCCCGTGAAGCGTGCACCAAGGTGCTGCGCGATTTCGCCGACCAGCATCTGATCCGCCTCGCGCGGGGCCGCAACCATGCCCGAGCCAGAGCGGCTCGCCGACCACGCGGGCTGACGTCACCGAACTGTAAGCACCCGCCCTGGACCCCACCGCGCGCCGCCCGCCCTACAGTTCAGCCAACCCCGACCACCAGGAGCAGTCCTTCTCATGCGTGCCCGCCTTATCCTCCCCGGCCTGCTGGCCATCACCGCGCTCACCCTTGTCGGCTGCGGCACGGAGAAGTCCGCCACCTCCAGCGGCGCCGCGGAGAACAGCCCCACGACCTCCGGCTCCTCCGCGCCGGCGCAGGCAGGGGCCGGCACCGCGGCGGTCCCCGAGGCGCTGCGGTTCACCGGCACGACCGTGGACGGCAAGCCGTTCGACGCGGCCACGCTGGCGGGCAAGCCCACCGTGCTGTGGTTCTGGGCCCCGTGGTGCCCCAAGTGCCGCGCCCAGGCCAGCGAGACCGCCAAGGTCGCCACCGAATACCAGGACAAGGCCCACGTTCTCGGCGTCGCCGGCCTCGACAAGAACGCCGCCATGAAGGACTTCGTCTCCCAGACCGGCACCGGCTCCTTCCCCCACCTCTCCGACGAGGCGGGCGAGGTATGGAAACGGTTCGAGGTCACCGAGCAGAGCCACTACGTCATCCTCGACAAGGACGGCAAGACCGTCTACGAGGGCGTGCTGCCCGGCGGCGAGGGCCTGGCCGAGAAGGTCGCCGGACTCACCGGCTGAACCCGCCATGTCCGACCTGCCGCTCGCTCTCGCGCTCAGCGCGGGCATGCTCGCTGCCGTCAATCCGTGCGGCTTCGCCCTGCTGCCCGCCTACCTGTCGCTGCTCGTCCTCGGCGACGACTCCCCCAGCCGCACCCTCGCCGTCAGCCGGGCGCTGACCGCCACCGCCGCGATGACCGCCGGATTCGCCGCACTCTTTGGCGTGTTCGGCCTGGCCGTCCAGCCCGTCGCGGGGCAGGTGCAGGAGCATTTGCCCTGGTTCACCATCGCCTTCGGACTGCTCATGGCGGCGGTTGGCATCTGGCTGCTGGCCGGGCGGCAACTGCCCACCCTGGCCCCGAAACTGCGCCGCGCCCCGGCCGTGACCCGTTCGCTCCCCTCAATGGCGCTGTTCGGCATGGCGTACGCGACCGCCTCTCTGGGCTGCACCATCGCCCCGTTCCTGGCCATCGTCGTCTCCGCCTTCCGCAGCGGCTCGACCGGCGAGGGCATCGCCCTGTTCGCCGCGTACGCCGGCGGCATGGGCCTGATCGTCGGCGCCGCCTCGCTGACCGTCGCCCTCACCCGCACCACCGCCGTTCCCCGCCTGCGCCGCGTCGGCGCCATCGCACCCCGGCTCGGCGGCGCACTAATCCTCTGCGTGGGCGCGTACGTCGCGTACTACGGCTGGTACGAAATCCGCGTCCAGCGCGACCCCACCACCCAGGACCCTGTGATCGACGGGGCCGGAGCCGTCCAGCGCTGCATCGCCGAGACGCTGGACGGCTCCGGCCCCGCGGGCATCGCTCTCGTCTTCGCGACCCTGCTCATCACAGCCTTGGCGCTCATCCGTTTCCGGCGGGCCCGAGGGGCCCGCCAGTCATCCGGCACGGACACCGGCGTCCGGCCGACGGTCGACGGGACGCCCTGAATCGCTCCGAGAGGTCAGACGGCCATGGTCGTGCCGTCGAAGCGGCTGAGGGTGAAGACCGCGTCCTCCAGGGTCGACTCCTTGGCCTCGCGCAGGACCCCGATGGCGACCTCCTCGCCCAGCCGGACCGCCTCGGTGTAGTCGGTGCGCCAGTGCACACCCGCCATGTTGCGGCCGGTGGCGATATTCGCGGCGACCTTGTTCAGCTCGCCGCCGACGGTGAGCGTCCCGGCGTCCGGACCGGTGTACGGCTCCAGGGCGGTGCCATCTGTGCTGGGCACCACCGGGCCGGGCAGGATGTGCGATTCGTCGAACCACGCCTTGAGAATGGTCACGCACGCTCCCGCCACCGTGGCGTGTCCGGAGCCGTACGAGGGATGGGTCGGGCTGCCCTCGGGGAACGCCTGCGGCAGCAGGTAACTGCCGTACTTCTCGAAGACCCGCTTGACGGCGACGGAGTCCAGCACCCCGCCGTCGATGGGGTACTCACGCTGCCCGCGCAGCTGCTGGTGGACCCGGCCGCCGAACTCCTCCGGCCGCAGCCGCCGGTGCACGTACCACTTCTGGAACCACACCGCCTTCAGGGCGCGGGTGGCCACCTCGGTGACGAGCGAGAGGATGTGCGGGCCGCCGTACGTCCCGAAACCGACCTGGTTGCGGGAGAAGTTGTACGGGTTGCCCGGATCCGCCGGCGCGTTCAGGCCCAACAGGATGAGGGCGGCGTTGAGGTACGCCTCGTACAGCGCGTCGAAGTGCACATAGTGCGCCAGGTCGCGCGGGGTCTGGATGTACCGACGGGTGGCGAAGTCCCGCTCGTCCGGCTCGGGTTCGGAGCCGTTCTGCACCTCCAGCCAGTCGTCCCAGGTGGTCAGGTGGTCGACCGGGCGGACCAGGGTGTCCTGCCGCTGCGGGATCAGCAGCGTGCCGTACGGGATGTCCTTGAGCAGGAACTGCGAGAGATACGGCCCGACCAGGTCGCCGCGGGTGTCGCCGCGGAAGATCGTCTGCGGGGTGACCAGGCCGTTCTGCTTGGGTGCCCGGAAGTCCTCAAGACCGCTCAGTTCGGTGGCGGCCTCGGCGACCAGTTCGCTGTCGCCGAACCGGGTGAACAGCACGTCACGGCACAGCGCCATCCAGTACAGCTCGACCGCCTCGGCCGAGTTCTGCGCGCTGTCGATACGCGGCGCAGGCGGTACGGACAACGCCTGAGCGTCCGGGCCCTGCGGGTCGAAGGCCAGTCCGGCCTGCGGGTTGACCAGCTTGCGGGTGTCTCCGAGCGGGATCCGCTCGAAGTCCTCGTAAGCGCCGGTGGCCAGCGCCCGGCGCAAGAGGTTGTAAGCAGTCGGGTCGACCTCTCCGTACTTGTTGTGCGGTAATGCTTTGGAGTAGTTGGCGACGAACGGGTGGTCCGTCTCCTCCCCGTTGGCGGTGTGGACCGGTACGTGGCGCTGGAACTCGGCCTCGGCGGCCCGGATCCGCGCGTCGCGCGCGGCAAAACGACGGTCACTCATACGAATCCCCCGTGTTCCCCGTGAGTTGTGCATGGAATGGCTCTCCTTTCCCATGAGACGCCCGGGCACATAGGACTGTTGCGAGGAAACGAGCAATCGCGAGAATTTGCACATATGTAGCGTGAACCTCCGCCTCCACATCAGACCGGGCACGGGCGTTGACGGCCGCAGGAGACGTCGAAGCGGTCGCGCCCGTCTGTCGGGAGTTCTCAGTCCCAGACCGAACCGGGTGCGCCGCCCCAGGGCGGAGACCCGGCCCTGGGGCCCGCAGCCGTACCGTCGTCTTGGACGTACGGCCACACACCTCCGCGCCAGGCCTGCCCGGACACGGCTGAGCGTGGCCTGGGTGGGCCAGGCTCATGGGGCGTCAGACGGTCTTGAGCTGTCCGCCGTCGACAACCAGGTCGGCGCCGTTGAGGGCGCGGGTCCGTCCGTTCGCGAGCATGCGGACGACCTCGGCGACCTCCTCCGGCTCGGTGAGCCGGCCGGTGGTCAGGCCAGCGGCGGCCGGGAAGCCCTCGAGGAACTCGTCGAGGCTCTTGCCCGAGGCGGCCGCCAGGCCGGCACCGAAGCCGTCGGAGTCGAGCCAGGCCGGGGTGCGGGTCGGGCGGGGGGAGACGGTGTTCACCCGGACGCCCTTCGGGCCGAGTTCCATGGACAGGGCCTTGCTGAAGTTGGTCAGAGCGGCCTTCGCGGCGCCGTAGTCCACGGTCGGCGGCTGGGGGCCGCGCGCACGGGCGGACGAGACGTTGACAATGGCGCCCTGACGCTTGATCAGCTGCGGCAGCGCGGCGCGAACGGTGCGTACGACGCCGAAGAAGTTCAGCTCGAACGTGCTCTGCCACTCCGCGTCGTCGATCGCGGCGAAGCCGCTGGTCCTCGGCGAAAAGGCGCCGACGTTGTTGACGAGGACGTCGATGGCGCCCACGCCCTCCTGGGCCTGCCTGATGAGTTCGGCCGGTCCCTCGGGCGTGGACAGGTCGACGGAGACGGTCAGGGACGCGGCCTCCTTCAGCTCGGGGGTAATGGTGCGCGCCGCGCCGACGACCTTGAAGCCGTCCTCTTCCAGAGCGCGGGTCACCGCGAGCCCGATGCCCTTGCTCGCGCCGGTCACCACAGCTGTCTTCACCGTCATCGGTTGAACTCCTTGAAATGCGTGTCGGTAGGTACCCGGGAGGTCCCGGGAGAGGGGCCGGTCCTGTGACTCAGCGGCCCCGGGCGTAGTCGTAGGAGGCGAGGAGGATCTGCCAGACCAGCTCGATCTCGTCGCGGTCGCGCGGTCCGAAGACCAGCTCGGTGTTCTGGATGGGGTGCGGGATGCCCCAACCGGCCTCGGTCACCAGCTTCTTGGTGTCCTCGGGAAGGGTGAGGTGCACGCTCCCGTCCTGGGGCGGATGCTGGTGGGCGAACTCCCGGCTGTTGCGGATGAATGCGTCGTCCTGGCCGGTCCCGAACTCCCACTCCGCTGCAGGAGGAACTCTGGCAGCGCATGCGCTCGCTGAGCGGCCCGCCGCGAGGACAGCGGCCGGGAGAAGTCATGCGTGAGGACCCGGCTGTGCCCGTACGGATTGACGTTGATCAGCGTCCAGCCGCCCTCGCCGCGCGTCCAGCCGTCCGGGACAGCCGCCGGTTCGGCCAGCCGGACGCTGCCGATCAGACCGCTGAAGGTCGCCGGTGTCTCGGTGACCGGGAACCCGGCCTGCGTCCGGACCACACTGCGGGCACCGTCACAGCCGACCACGTAGTCCGCGTCGAAGGTGCGGGTCCCGTCGCCGGTGAGGGCGGTGACCCGTACCGACCGCTCCGACGACCGCACTTCGCAGACCGTGTTGTCCCGCAGGACGACGGCACCGGCCTCCTGGGCCCGTGCTGCGAAGGTCTCCTCCAGTGCCGACTGGGGGACGCCGAGGATGGGCGGGCCCTCGGCCCTGGGTGCCGAGAACCCACCGAGGGCGAGGGCGCGGTCATGAACTTCGTCTTCTGGCCCGGCACCGGCAGCCCTCGGCTGTGCCTGCACTGCGGTGTGCAGCAGCCCGGACAGACGTTCAACGTGCACGTCCACCCGGACAGCGAGGAGGCGTTCATCGCCCCAGGACTCGAACCTGCGGCCAAGCCTCGCCGTCGCACGATCCCGATCCCGGTCCCGCCCGCGCCCACCGACAGCCAGCCGCCAAGCTGGCTGCATCGCGCGCCACGTGGCCGCCCCGCCCGGCGAACCCCGCCACCCGGCCCGTCGGGCCGGGGTTCGGCGTTCTGGCGTTACGTCACGACACGGGTTCAGCCGCCGCCCGCCGAGCCCGGAACGCACCGCGACCCAGCCTCCCTTCAACTGACATGCCATTTGAAGCGCCAAAGTCCTCTTGCTTGGGCGACATCTGCTCCACCAGGTACCCGTACAGGTCCATGCCCGGAGCCGCCTCAACCGCGTCCGTGACTATCCACCAACTTCCCCCCTTGAGGGACATGACTCTGCGTCTTCTCGGCTCCCGCTTGGGAGGCGCCAGCGAACAACCCACTCGCTCCGCAGCGGGAACGTGCCCGCGCCGCCACTCATGCCGCGCACCCACGCTCGACCGTTGAGTTAGCGATCGTGTCGGTGCTGCAGCTCGTGGAGGCCTGTCGGACCGCCAGGCGGCGGCTGCTGATCCCCTCCGGTTCTGATGGAGGCTGTCGCTCGGTCAAGCCTTGAGCCTTCCGCCAAGCTGGTGTGGTCATTGCTTGCCGAGCTTGTCGGGAGGCGGGCCGCCATCGTCGGTGAAGAATCGCCAGAGTGTGATCATGGCTAGGAGTTGGGCGATCAGATAGGCCGTCTGCAGCGAGAAATATCGCATCTGACAGATCGAAAACAATAGCCCGAGACGGCTGGCCCTCAGCTCCTCAGACACCGGCCTGGTCGAGGGCGCTCTGCAGGGACTGCTTGTAGCCCTCGCTCGTGTACGTGGCACCGGACACCGTGTCGATGTCCGCGCTCTGCGCCTCCAGTGTCTCCTGGTTGAGCTTGAGGATGGCAGTGGAGGAGATCTCCTCGCTCCTCGGCGGCGAGGAGGGTGACTGGACGGGGCTCGCCCTGGTGATCCTGTCGCCGCTGAGCGTGATCCGTACCTGGACCGGGCCGTACTTCGTCTGGGCCGTGGCCCCGGTGACGGTACGGGTGGTGGGCGCGGCCGACGTGGTCCTCGGGGCGGAGGCACTGCTGGTCTTCGCGGGCGTGGCCGGCACGGAGCGCGACGCCGACGCACTCGGGGAGGCAGAGGCAGAGGAAGGGGCACGCTTCTTCTCGGGCGTCTTCGACGACGAGGCCGAAGCGGACGGGGAGTGGGAAGAGGACTGAGACGAGGACGCAGAGGCGTCCGTCTTGACCTGGGCCGTGGGGGTGGTGCCGCCTCTCGCGAGCGCCGGGTCCGTCGTCGGCTTGAGCGCGAGCAGCAGCACGATGCCGGAGGCGGTGGCCGAGGCGGCCAGCACGGCATGACGGAACGGATGCTTCTTCCTCATGGGACACACAGCGCACCGGACGTCTGAGACGTCACGGGCCGGGGTTCGGGAACCGGGCCCAGAACCGGAGCCACGCTCAGAACTCGAAGGACTCGTGGTGGATACGACGGACGGGGACGCCTGCCTTGCGGAGTGCGGCGTACGACTCCTCGGCCAGTCCCGGCGGGCCGCACAGGTACACGTCGTGACGGTCGATGTCCGGCAGGATCTTGCGCAACGTCTTCACGGCGATCGCTGGCCGTCCACCGTCCGGGCTGTTGACCGCGTACACCAGCTGGGCCCCGCGCTCGTCCGCGATGGCCTCCAACTCCTCCCGCAGAGCCAATTCCTCTGCCGTACCGGCCCGGTAGAGCAGCGTCAGGTGTCCGGGCGCGGCGGGCAGCGTCTCGAACAGCGCCCGGAGCGGCGTGATTCCCGCTCCGCCGGCGAACAGCAGCACCTTGCCGCGGCTGTGGCGGGCGGCCGTCATCGCCCCGTACGGGCCCTCCGCCCACACGCGGGTGCCCGGCCGCAGCCCGGCCGGCGCCGCGCTGTGCCCGCCGCGTTCACCAGCCGGTCGGCGGTGGTCGCGGCGACGGCGGGGGTGTTCCGCCACCACGTGCTGGATCGTCGTCAAGGCCGTACTTCCCTCTGCTTGCCTTGTGCCACGGCACCATACACCGGCCGGTTGGCTGAAAATCGTCGGGCAAGCGATGGCGGCGGCACCCGCTGCGGCGGCCCAAGGAGATCCACTCGGGTTGGTCCTCCCCTCCTGTGGCCCGGCCGACTCGCGCCCTTCTGCTCAACACCCCTCTCTCGTAACGTCATCACAGTTTGAAGTGGTCATGACGAAGGAAGGGATTTCATGGGCAGAGGTCTGCTTTCGCTGGTTCTCACCGCGGTCACCAGTGCCGCGTTACTCGCTGCTCCACAGGACGCTGCTCCCCAGGACGCTGCCGTTCCGGCGGCCGCGGCGCCGGCCGCCACCACGCCGCCCACACCGCCCGACGTGTACCGGCCGGTCCGTGGACCGGCCGCCCCGGCCGAGTACCGCTACCTCCAGAAGACCCTGCCGGGAGAGTCAATTCCGCGCCACGCCCACGACCTCGCCGCGGCACAGGCGCGCAAACTGCCCACCGCCGGCGGACGTTGGAAGGCCGTCGGGCCCACCAACATCGGCGGGCGCGTGGTCTCCCTCGCGCTCGACCCCCAGCGCGTCGACACCCTGTACGCGGCGGCCGCCAGCGGCGGGCTCTGGCGCAGCACCGATGCCGGAGCGACGTTCCACTCGGTGTGGCCCGACAGCTGGACCCAGGCCATGGGCGCGGTCGCCACCGCGCCGGACGGCACCTTGTACGTCGGAACCGGTGAACCCAACCCCGGCGGCGGAAGCATCACGTACGAGGGGACGGGGCTGTACCGCAGCACCGACGGCGGCGCCCACTGGAAGCCGCTCGGCCTGCGCGACTCCGGAGCGATCAGCGCCATCACCATCGACCCCGCGAACCCCCGCCGCATCTACGTCGCCGCGGCCGGTTCGCTGTACAACGGCGGCGGCGACCGGGGCGTGTACCGCTCGGAGGACGGCGGCGCCACCTGGGAGCGGATCCTCGAGGGCGCCAACGAGTTCACCGGCGCCACCGAGATCGTCGTCGACGGCGACCGGCTCTACGCCGTGCTGTGGGACCACCGCCGCCGCCCCGACCTGCGGACGTACGGCGGTGTGGGCTCCGGTGTCTTCCGCAGCACGGACGGCGGCGAGAGCTGGCAGCGGCTCGGCGGGGGCCTGCCCGCCCAGGGTCCCGACGTGGGACGCATCGGTCTCGGCGTCGCGGGCGACCGGCTCTATGCGATCGTCAACAAGTCCAACGGTTCCTTCGAGGGCTTCTACGCCTCCACCGACGGCGGCAACAGCTGGAACCGCACCCCCGCCAACCAGGCCCTCACCGACTCGCAGTCCACCTTCGGCTGGTGGTTCGGCAAGGTGTGGATCGACCCCCGGGACACCGAGCACGTGCATGTGGCCGGGGTCGCCCTGCTGACCACGAAGGACGGCGGCGACACCTGGAGCGCCGACGACACGAGCATGCACGTCGACCACCACGCCATGGTGTGGGACCCGCGCCGCCCCGGCCGCGTCTACCTCGGCAACGACGGCGGCGTCTACCGCTCCGACTCCGGCGGCGACGGCGGCTGGGTCAAGTCCCGCCACCAGCCGTACACCCAGCTCTACAGCGCGGCGATCAGCCCGCAGGACGTCTCCAGGATCTCGGGCGGCGCGCAGGACAACGGCTCGCTGCGCTCCTGGGGCGGGGAGACGTTCAACGAATACCTCGGCGGCGACGGCGAGGAGAACCTGATCAACCCCACCGACGTGGACAACGTCTTCGCCTGCTACCAGTACGGCAACTGCTTCCGCTCCACCGACGGCGGCGACACGCTCACGTACTTCGCCGACGCGACCGCCTATCTGCGCCGCAACTGGTTCACCCCGGTGGTCTTCGACCCCCGCGACCCGAAGGTCCTCTATTACGGCTCCGAAGTGCTCAACCGCTCCACGGACGGCGGCGTGACCTGGCAGCCCATCAGCCCGGACCTGAGCGGCGGCCCGGGCCCCGACCCCCTCTACACCAACTTCGGCACCATCACCTCGATCGCCCCGGCGGGCGACGGACGCACGGTATACGTGGGCACGGACGACGGCCGTGTCTGGGTCACCAAGGATCTCGGGGCGACCTGGACGAAGCTGGCCGAAGGGCGGCCCTGGGTGACCCGCGTGGTCGTCGACCCGAAGAACCCCGAGCGGGTCTGGACCACGCACTCCGGCTACCGCTCCGGCTCCCCGCTCCCCCATGTGTACGGCAGCACCGACGGCGGCAGGCACTGGCGGAACCTTTCGGGCAACCTCCCCGCTGCCCCCGTCAACGACCTGGCCGTCGCGCGGGGCGGCCTGCTGTACCTCGCCACCGACCAGGGCGTGTTCACCAGCGTCACGGGCGGCGGCCTCTGGCTGCGCCTCGGCCGCGGCATGCCGCAGGTGCCGGTCGACGACATCGAGTACGACGCGGGGCACCACCGCTTGGTGGCCGCGACGTTCGGCCGGGGCTTCTACGAACTGACCGCTCCCTGACCCGAATTCCCTCCGGGCGTCCCGAGACCAGATGAGCGGACGCCCGGAGGCCCGCCACCAGCGAGCGGGACGCCCCCGGCGGGACGGGCTTACCGCCGCAGTTCGGGACCGTGGCCCGAGCCGATGCCTTCGTCGTCGCAGCCGACCCACATCGAGAGGTCGTACGGCGTTTGCGGGATGAGCACGATCTCGGACTGCGTGGGACCCGGCGTCGGCTCCTTCGCCGCCGAGCCCTCCCGCAACAGGTCCAGGTCCTCCCTCAAGCGGTCGGCGTCCTCCTGTACCCGGCGGACGTCCAACACGTCCCCGAGGCGGGTCTGCAGCCGACCCACTGATCGGACGAGGTCGATGAGAGCGTGCCGGGCGATGGCCAGTTCGTCGTGAACGGACACGGGGCCGCCTCCCTCCGGACAAGTTCGTGACAGGGCGTTCCGTGGACTGGTATGACGCAGGAAAGCGTCATACGCCCATGGTGTCCGGGGCGACGACCGCGCACATGGGCCGTCAGGCCCTTCGGAAGGGGCCGAACAGCATGGGAGGGAGGCGCCGTTCGGGTTCCTCGGTCGGGCCACCGGGCCAGGCGCCGACCAGGCGTTACTCGGACCGACGGCGGATTGCCGCGAACAGGCGCCGCATGCCCAGCGCGTGCCCGCCCATCCCCATGAGGAGTCGCCGGTAGAGGCCGCCGGCAGGCCGGGAAAGACAGCTCGGGTTTCGGCGCGCAGCCGTGATCGGCCCGGACTGACGTGTTCGATGCGGGAGATCAGGGCGTACGACGAGAAGCGATGGCGCCCCCGCGTCCGACGTGCTGCGGCACGAGACCGACATGCCCGATCCGCAGGGACAGGACGGGAACGACGAGCCTGGGACAAGGCCCGGGCCCGGACCGCGGGCACACTCATGAGCAGCCCCGTCTTCACCGCCCGCACCGACTGGACGATCCCCCGGGCCGCGCGGGAACTCCGCAGGCGGCACGTCAAACAACTGCCGGTGGTCGGCGACGACGGGCTCCTCACCGGCATCGTCAGCCGCATCGACCTGCTCGACACCTTCATCCGCTCCGACATCGAGATCCGCGGCGAGGTCGAGCAGGACGTCCTGGGGCGCATCCTCGGCCTGGACGAGGGCTCCGTCGCGGTCGACGTCCGTGACGGAGACGTCACCCTTCGGGGACACGTCCCAGAACCGCGTCTCGTCCCGGTGATCCTGGGCCTCTGCCAGGGCGTCGACGGCGTCGACGGCGTCGTCGCCGTGGACGCCCACCCTCGCCGCCGAGGGCTGTGCGACCACCACGGCGTCTCATGGCAGCAGCATCAACCCCGTGCCGATCACCGTCGTCGGCATCGTGGTGAGTGGTATCCACCAACTTCCGTGCCATGAGGGGTGTGACTCTGCGTTTTCTTGGCTTGCCGCTTGGGAGGCGCCGGCGCACGACCCAGGCGCGTACGTACGCCGGCGTCGGCAGCCGCGGAGGACAAAGTCGAGATCGAATAGTGCGCCTGCTCCGCCAGCTTCCGGTAGGGCGGACTACCCGCCTTCTGCCGCATCTGCCGCAGGCCCGCGGCGGACACCAGTAACAGGCCGTCCCCCGAATCCAGCGGTCGCTCTCTGCGCGGCATCGCCGCACCTCCCCGTAGCCCGTTTCCATTTCACCTTCGGGCACGGCGCCCGTTACTGCCTCGGCGCACCTCTGGCCCGCATCGAACTGCAGGTGGTGTTCACCCAACTCGTCACACGGCTGCCGACGTTGCGACTTGCCGTCGCCGTGGAGGAGTTGACCATGCGGCGCGAACCCTCACCGGCGGGCTGGCCGAGCTTCCGGTGCGGTGGTGACCGGCACGGGACGCGGCACCTGCGTGCATCATCCGCTCTTCGCGCGGCTCTATCCGCTGATGGGCAAGGCCATGGAGCGGGGCGGCATGGCCGAACACCACCAAGCCCTGCTCGCCCGGCTCACCGGCGAGGTGATCGAGGTCGGTGCCGGCGACGGGCTCAACTTCCCGCACTACCCGGCCACCGTCACCCGCGTCCTGGGCGTGGAACCGGAGCCGCACCTGCGAAGCTTCGCCCGCGCCGCCGCCGGCCAGGCGCCTGTGCCGGTCGAGGTTGTCGACGGCATCGCCGAGCCGGACACAGCGATCGGGAAATTTGAGGGCGTCCACACGGCCGTCCATCCCGGACGACCTGCGGGCAGAGCCCAACGTCCGACCGCTGCCGACCGTTTTGGGCCGCTGTTTGGCGTCGTACGTCCACGCGGACGCGCGGTTCCTGGCGCTGGCTGTCCGTGTGGACTGACAGCTCAGTCGGCGACGGGCCGCTCCCCGTGCCGGACGGGGCAGCCGCGTACGCCGCCGACCGGGCGGGTGCCCAGTTCCTCCAGCCGGTAGCCGTTCGGATAGCCCTTGATCTCCCAGTTCTGCCGCGCGTAGTGCGGGGCGCGCCGTGGCGGCATCAGGCGGACGGCGCGTCCGCGCAGCCGTACCGCGCGGCGGATGAACGCGCTCGTGGCGGCGCTCGGCGGGGAATAGCGGAAGGCCCGCAGCAGCGGTTCGTCGAGCAGGGCCAGCGTCGCGGTGCGCAGCAGGGGGTGCAGCGGGCGCGGATACCAGGAGGCCATCAGGGCGAGCGTGGCGTCGGAGACCCGCCGCGCGTCCTCGTCCCAGGCAAAATGGGCTGCCTCATAGGTGTCGAGACAGTGCTCGAACTCCTCGTAGTTCTCAGGGATGTCCTTGATGCCCATGTGTTGGCCCAGCGCACGGTAGTGGACGGCGCTGGCCACGGTTTCGTGGCGCGACAGCCTTCGCCAGCCATAGGCGTCGATCCACCTTTTGGGCATCACGACGAACGTGCAGAGCACGTACCGCATGTCGTCGTTGCTGATGTCGTAGCTGCGGTGCATCTGGTTGATGCGGCGGATCGCCGTACGGCCCTGTTCGCTGTCGAAGCCGTGCTCGACGACGGCGTCGAGGAGCAGGGACGTGTCGTCGTACCGCTTCTGTGTCCGGTCGGTGAGCTCGGCCGTCTCGGCGAGCAGCCGCCCGATGCTGGGTACGGCGTACGTTCGGTACAGGGCGAGCTCAAGGGACCGGGTGAAGTCCCACGGAAACTCGTACGCCGACGCGAGCCGGTAGATCTCCGAGGCGTCCTTGCACGGGTCCATCCGTCGGATATGTTCCAGACGTTCGAAGCGCTTCACCACGCCGTCCCCCTTCTGCCGCCGGGGCTCCAACTCTACGTTGAGAAGGAGGAGATGGGCGGCCAGCCAGAGCAGCCACGCAGGAGGATGAGGTTCCCGACTTGTATTGGCTGGAGCGGAGCGCGGTCGGGTTGGCCGCTCGTAGCGTTCCGCAGGACGCTGGGTTGGATGGCTCGTGACGTTCCTGCCGCCCTTCGGGGCTGGCCCGCTCGGGGTGTGCCGCCGGCCCGGCGTCCGGCCACGGTCTGACTCAACAGAGGCGTGTCCCGGCAGCGGTTCCGGAAGTCGGCGTGTCGGCCGTGGACGTCCTGTTGTCCGGCCGTGAGGAACTCCCGTGATATTGCTCGGTGTTGACCCGCACAAGTCCACTCACCCCGCTACCGCCGTCGACCCTGTCTCGAATCAGCAGGCGGGCTCACTGAGGATCGAGGCGAGCCTGGCTGAGTATCGGCGGCTCTTGACCTGGGGCCGCCGGTGGCCCCATCGCAGGTGGGTGGTGGAGAACGCCAACGGGCTCGGCCGCCACCTGGCTCTACGGCTCCTCGCCCGCGGCGAGAGCGTCATCGATGTACCCGCCTCGGCGACCAGCCGCGTCCGTCAACTCACCCGTGGCGGCGGCCGCAAGAACGACCGGATCGACGCTGCCGCCGCGGCCACGGCCCACATCCACGGAGACGGGCGCGAGGTGGACGTGGACGGCCACACTACGGCCCTGGCCCTGCTCGACGAACGACGCGTCAGCCTCGCCCAGGCCCGGGTCCGCACCGTCAACCAACTGCACGCGGTGCTGCGTGATCTGCTGCCCGGCGGGGCTCCGCCTCAGCTGTCGGCGGACCAGGCCGCCGCGCTGCTGCGCACGGTCCGCCCCGCCGGCGATGTCGAAAAGGTCCGCAAAGACCTTGCCCACGACCTGGTCACGGAGATCTGCGCGCTGGACAAGCGGATGGCAGAGATCGCCGCACGCATGGAGAACTCCAGATCGGCGGCGGACTCGCGAAGCTGATCTCCGACAACCTCGACGGCTACCGGGCCACCGCCACCACCACAGGCGCGTCCGTGCAGAACATCCAGGGTCTCGGAGCCGGCACCTACGACCTCGCCTTCTCCCTGCTGGACACCGCCGGCGACGCCATCGAGGGCAAGGAGTCGTTCTCCTCTCCCCAGGACATCGAGGCGCTGAGCCGGCTGTACCCGAACTACACCCAGGTGCTGGTCCGGTCCGACGCGGGCATCGACTCCCTGAAGGACATGAAGGGCAAGCGGGTCTCCACCGGGGCCCCCGGCTCCGGCACGGAAGTGATCGCCAACCGGCTACTGAAGGCCGCAGGGCTGGACCCCGCCAAGGACGTCTCGACCGACCGTCTCGGCCTCCCGGAGACCGTGGACGCCATGAAGGACGGCACGATCGACGCGCTGTTCTGGTCCGGCGGCCTGCCCAGCGGCGGCATCACGGACCTCACCACCAGCCTCAAGAAGGAGGTCCGCTTCCTGGACGTGACACCGCAGCTGCCCGCCCTCAACAAGGAATACGGCGACGTCTACCAGACGGGCTCCATCCCCCAGTCCGTATACGGCCAGTCCAAGGACGTACCCACGATCGTGGTACCCAACGTGCTGCTGGTGAAGAAGGGCTTCGACCCGGATCTCGCCGCCGAGATCGTCAACCTGGTCTACGAGAAGAAGAGCGACCTGGAGAAGGTGAACGCGGCCGAGGTCGAACTCGACTTCGCCGAACTCGTCACCCCCGTCCCGCTGGATGCACCAGGCCGCCTTCGAATCGTGGCTCGTCCGATGATCCCTCCCGACCGGTGTCCTTACCCGGGAGGCAAAATACCCCAGGGGGTATTTGACAGCGCTTCGGTGGGCGTCCTACCCTCGCTGTCATTAATACCCCTCCGGGTATTTTAGGAGGCTCCGAAGATGGCTCGCGAAGTGGATCTGGAAGCACTCTCCGCGGCTCTGGCCGCCGGCGGGGTCGTCGTCGACGTCCGGGAGCCGGGCGAATACCTGGCCGGCCATGTACCCGGCGCGCGGCTGATGCCGCTCAGCAAGCTGGCGGGCCGGATCGGCGAACTTCCCGCCGGCCGACCGGTGTATGTGATCTGCGCCAGCGGCAACCGCAGCCTGACCGCCGCCGACCGGATGAGCGGGGCCGGCATCGACGCGTACTCCGTGGCGAGCGGCACCAGCGGCTGGGCCCGAACCGGCCGCCCGCTGGTGACCGGACCCCACGCCACAGCGGCCTGACCGGGGCCGCACCTTTTGGCCGTCCCTGGCCCCGGCCCGGTCCACCGGGCACTGCATCCGCATCCACATCCGATGGGAGTCCTCTCTTGGCCTCCGTACCCTCACCCCTCACACACCGCCACGTCGTCATCGTCGGCGGCGGCAGCGCCGGGATCAGCGTCGCGGCCCGGCTGCGCCGCGCCGGTGTCACCGGCATCGCCCTGATAGAACCGTCCGACACCCACTGGTACCAGCCGCTGTGGACTTTGGTCGGCGGCGGCCAGGCCCCGCTGCGCGCCACCCGCCGCCCCGAGGCGTCCGTCATCCCGGACGGAGTGCACTGGATCCGGCAAGCAGCCCGAGCCGTCGACCCGGGCCTGCGGGCCATCACCCTCGGCGACGGCCGCAGGCTCGCCTACGACCACCTCGTCATGGCGCCCGGCCTGCAACTCGACTGGAACGGCGTGCCCGGCCTCGCTGAGGCCATCGGCCATGACCGCGTCACCAGCAACTACGCACCCGAGTACGCCCCACGCACCTGGGACCTGATCCGCGGCATGCGCTCGGGCACCGCCGTCTTCACCCACCCGGCCACCCCGCTCAAGTGCGGCGGCGCACCGCAGAAGATCGCCTACCTGGCCGCCGACCACTGGCGCAAGCAGAAGGTCCTGGACCGCATCCGGATCATCCTCGTGATCCCCGACCCCGCCCTTTTCAAGGTGCCGGCCTGGTCCGAGGTACTGCAGAAAGTCGCGTCCCGGTACGGCATCGAGGTGCGGCTGCGCTCAGAGATGACCGCCGTCGACGGCGACGCCCGCGAACTGACCGTCACCGATCACACCACCGGAACCAAGGAGACTCTCGCCTACGACCTCCTGCACGCCGTGCCGCCGCAGAGCGCCCCGGACTGGGTCAAGACCGGCCCGCTCGCCGACCCCGCGAGCCCGCAGGGATTCATCGCGGTCGACAAGCACACCCTCCAACACCCCCGTCACTCCGAGGTGTTCGCGCTCGGCGACGTGGCGAACCTGCCGACTTCCAAGACGGGCGCGGCCGTCCGCAAGCAGGCCCCGGCGGTCGCCGCCAACCTGCTCGCCGTCATGAAGGGCGCCGAGCCCACCCGCCACTACGACGGCTACACCTCCTGCCCGCTGGTGACCGCCCGCGACAAGATGCTGCTCGCCGAGTTCGACTACGACCTGCGGCCCACCCCGAGCTTCCCGCTGATCGACACCTTCAAGGAACGCCGCGGCATGTGGCTGTTCAAGCGGTACGGCCTGCCGCCGCTCTACTGGCACGGCATGCTCACCGGCCGCATCTGACCGACCGGCCCGGGACTCCCCCGACCCGGGCCGGTCACCTCACCACCCCGCACAGGGGCCAACCCTGACCATTTCAATACCCCCAGGGGTATTAGCCCATCCATCCGCTACGGAGGCCACCCGTGTTCTTCACCCAGTACTACCTCGACTGCCTCTCCCAGGCGTCCTACCTGATCGCCGACGAGTCCACCGGCAAGGCCGTCGTCGTCGACCCGCGCCGCGACGTCTCGGAGTACCTCGCCGACGCCGAGGCCCACGGCTTCATCATCGAAGCCGTCATCAACACCCACTTCCACGCCGACTTCCTCGCCGGCCACCTCGAACTCGCCGCCCGCACCGGCGCCTGGATCGGCTACGGACACCGCGCCGAGACGGAGTACCCGATCCGCAAGCTCACCGACGGCGAGCGCATCAGCCTCGGCGACGTCACCCTGGAGATCCTGGAAACCCCCGGCCACACCCCGGAGTCCATCAGCGTCCTGGTCTACGAGCACGCGGCCGACGATGTCCCGTACGGCGTTCTGACCGGCGACGCGCTGTTCATCGGCGACGTCGGCCGCCCCGACCTGCTGGCCTCCCTCGGCGTCACCGCCGCCGAACTCGGCCACATGCTCTACGACAGCATCCAGCACAAGCTCATGGCCCTGCCCGACCCGGTCCGCGTCTTCCCCGCCCACGGCGCCGGATCCTCCTGCGGCAAGAACCTCTCCACCGAACGCCAGTCGACCATCGGACAGCAGCGCGCCACCAACTACGCCTGCGTGCCCATGAGCGAGCAGGAGTTCGTCGCCCTCGTCACCGCCGGACAGCCGTCCGCACCCGGCTACTTCGTCTACGACGCCATCCTCAACCGCAAGGACCACGGCCTGTTCGACGCGGCCCTCACCCAACAGCCGCTGTCCGCCGCCGAGTTCCTCGACCGCCGAGCCGCCGGCGCGCTGGTCCTGGACGCCCGCGACCCACAGGAGTTCGCCACCGGCCATCTGCACGGCTCCGTGAACGTGCCCGCCGACGGGCGGTTCGCCGAGCAGGCCGGAACGGTCGTCGCCCCCGACCAGGAGGTCGCCGTCATCGCACCGCAGGACCGCGAGGAGGAGATCGTCACCCGGCTCGCCCGGATCGGCTTCGACCGCGTCGGCGGCTACCTGCGCGAGCCCGAAGGCGCCTTCCCGTCCATGGCCGACGAAATGCGGCAGGCAAGCCGCCTGACCGCCCATCAGCTCCGCCGGGCACTCGACGGCGAGCAGCCTCCACTCGTCCTCGACGTCCGCAACACCGCCGAACGCGAGGAGGGCTTCATCGAGGGGTCCGCGCACATCCCGCTCGCCGAACTGCCCCGCCGTCTCGACGAGATCCCCGCCGGCCGACCCCTGGTCGTGCACTGTGCGGGCGGCCACCGCTCCTCCATCGCCGCCAGCCTGCTCCGTCTCGCCGGCCTCGACGACGTCTCCGACCTCCTCGGCGGCTACGGCGCCTGGCTGACCGAGCCCGCACCGGCCAGCGCCTGAACCCCCCTCCCGCCGGGCGGTAACGGCCACCTCCACGGCCACCACCGCCCGGCACCGCGCACCCCTCATTCCTCAAGTCCCCTGTTCCGGCGACTCCGCCCGCCCCCTGTAGGAGATTTCGTGACCGCCGACGCCACCAGCCCCCGCCCCACCCTCCGACTCGACCCGGCCGCCCTGCACGAGATCACCGAGAGCGGCGCCGGGCCCCGGCTCCTCGACGTACGTACCCCCGGTGAGTTCCGCACCGCCCACATACCCGGCTCCTACAACGTCCCCCTCGACACCCTGCGGGAACACCGCGCCGAACTCCTGCGCCACCTGGACGAGGACGTCGTCCTGATCTGCCGCTCCGGCGGGCGTGCCTCCCAGGCCGAGCAGGCTCTGGCCGAGGCCGGGCTGCCCAACCTGCGCGTCCTCGAAGGCGGTGTCCTCGCCTGGGAGGCGGCCGGTGGCCCGCTCAACCACGGCCCGGCCCGCTGGGACCTGGAACGCCAGGTACGGCTGGTCGCGGGAGGCATCGTCCTGCTGTCCGGGCTGGCGGCCCTCCTCGTGCCCGGCCTCCACCTCATCGGCACCGCGGTCGGCGCTGGGCTGACCGTCGCCGCGCTCACCAACACCTGCGCCATGGGCATGCTGCTGTCCAAGCTTCCCTACAACCGCGGCCCCCGCACCGACCTGCAGTCCGTCATCAGCGCGTTGGGGGCCCACTCATGATCACCGTCATCGTCGCCGCGTCCCTGCTGATCGGCGTCAGCCTCGGCATCCTGGGCGGCGGCGGATCCATCCTCACCGTACCCATCCTGGTCTACCTGGCCGGCATGGAGGCCAAGCAGGCCATCGCCACCTCCCTGTTCGTCGTCGGCGTCACCAGCGCCGCCGGCGTCGTCTCGCACGCCCGTGCCGGACGCGTCCGGTGGCGCACCGGGCTGCTGTTCGGCCTGGCCGGCATGGCCGGAGCGTACGGCGGAGGGCGGCTGGCGGAGTTCGTGTCCGGCACGGTCCTGCTGATCGCCTTCGGGCTGACGATGGTCGCGACGGCGATCGCCATGATCCGCGGCCGCAGGCGGGTGCCCGAGAAAGTCCGCCACGAACTCCCCGTCGGGCACGTCCTGCTGGACGGGGTCGTCGTGGGTCTGGTCACCGGGCTGGTCGGCGCGGGCGGAGGCTTCCTCGTCGTGCCCGCCCTCGCGCTGCTCGGCGGGCTCCCGATGAGCGTCGCCGTCGGCACCTCGCTCCTGGTGATCTCCATGAAGTCCTTCGCCGGGCTGGCCGGCTACCTCTCCAGCATCCACATCGACTGGGGGCTCGCGGGGCTCGTCACCGCGGCCGCCGTCGTCGGCGGACTCGTCGGCGGCCGTCTCGCCGGACGCATCCCGCAGGACGCGCTGCGCAAGGCATTCGGCTGGTTCGTGGTCACCATGGGCGTCTTCGTCCTGGGCCAACAGATCAGCCCCGAGATCCGCGTCACCGTGCTGACACACCCGGGCACCTGGACCCTCGCGGCGACCACCACGGCGCTCCTGCTCGGCCAGTACCTCCGCGGCCGCTCCCGGCGGGCGCCCGACCCGGGACCGAGCATGCCCACCAGGCCATAGTCTCATATACCCCTGCGGGTATATGAAGAGGGATGGCCGACTCCGAGGAGGCGTCCGTGAATGCAGAAGAAGCAGCGACGACCGACATACTCAACCGTCTCCATCGAGCACAGGGCCAGCTGGCCGGAGTCATCGCCATGATCGAATCCGGACGCGACCGCAAAGACGTCGTTACCCAGCTCGCGGCGGTCTCCCGGGCACTCGACCGGGCCGGGTTCAAGATCGTGGCCGGCGGCATGCGGCAGTGCCTCGCCGAACAGCAGGACGGATTCGCCCCGCCGATGACCGAGGCCGAACTGGAGAAGCTGTTCCTGGCCCTGGCCTGAACCGAGCATTCACAGTCGAGCACGCTGGACCCCTGTGCATGCCCGCCGCCCGGATGCCCACACGCCGGCTGGCGCGGGTGGAACCTGATGGCCCTTTCGGTGGCCCGCCTGGCCCTGTTGCCGGGGTCCCGTGGCGGCGAGTGTGAGTACGCCGACGTGGATTCCGTTCGGCGGTGAAGGATCCCGCGCCACTGGGGAGGGCCACATGACGCGCAGCATCCACAGCACTCACACCGCCGTCCCCCGGGGAGATCCAGCCGACGAGACGCGGGAACGTGAGGTCTCCAGACGCGGACTGCTCAAGGGAACCGGCATGGGCGTGCTCACGATCGCGGTGGCCGGCACAGGGGCCGTCTCCTACCGGGCGTACGACAACCGGCTGCTCGGCCCGACGGACGGGACGGCCTTCGACGCCTGGCGGCACTGGCGCGACGAACCCGGCACACGCGGCATGGTGGCCGCGGCGGTACTCGCCGCCAGCCCGCACAACACCCAGCCATGGATCTTCCGGATCGGCGACACCTGGATCGACCTGCTGGCCGCCCCTGCGCGGCGGACGGCCGCCACCGATCCGTACGGCCGCGAAATGCGGGTGGGTCTGGGCTGCGCGCTGGAGAACCTCGTTCTGGCCGCCCGGGCCCGCGGATACGAACCCCGGGTCGACCTGCTGCCCGATGCGCCCGAGCCGAGGCTGGTCGCCCGGGTCGAGCTGGCCGTCGGCCCGGTCCAGCACTCGGCACTGTACGACGCGATCGGCGAGCGCCACACCAACCGCGGCCCGTACGCCAAGGAGTCCCTGCCGGACGGCTTCCTCGCCGAACTGGCCGCCCTCGCCGACGACTCAGGGCCCGTCACACCGGTCTGGCTCACCACCAGCCGGGCCAGGCGGGAGATGGGGGGGCTGATGGTCGACGCCGCGCGGATGGTGACCGCGGACGAGGCTCAGTCCGAGGACGGCTTCCGGTGGTTTCGCGGGGACGCGGACGCGATCGAGCGCCACCGGGACGGCCTGACCCTCGACGGCCAGGGCCTGAACTCCGTGACAACCGCCGTCGCCAAGCTGCTGCCCGCGACCTCCCGCGCGTCCGGTGACACGTTCTGGGTGAAACAGACGCGCACGGTGCACACCAGGACGGCCGCCGCCTACGGCGTACTCCTGGTGGCCGACCCACGCGACCCGGCACAGCAACTCTCCGGCGGGCGGCTGTTGCAACGGATCCATCTCGCCGTCACCTCGCGCGGGCTGGCGATGCAGCACATGAACCAGATCACCGAGCGCATCGACCGCGACCTCGGTCTGGGTCGGCAGCCGGAGTTCGGCCCGCGCCTGGCCGCACTCGTCGAGCCTGCCGCAGGCTCCGGCCGGCAGGCGTTGGTCGCGTTCCGGCTCGGCCGTCCCACCCGCTCCGGGCGGCTGTCGCCGCGCCGGCCGGCGTCCGAGGTGATCTCGTGAACGCGCGGTCGGAGCGGTACGCGGCATGGTCGGGGCTGCTCGGCGGCGCGCTCGGCGCGGTAGCCGGCATCGTCCAGGCGGCCGTCGGCACACAGTTGGGCGCCTGGGCCGGGAGCAAGGCCGACCCGGTGCCGCTGGGCCTGCTGACCATCGGCCTGTCCGGCCTCGCCCTCACCGCGGCCCTGATTCGTCTGCGGGCGGTCCGGTCGCCGGGCGGCGGGGTCCGGGCCGCGGTCGCGGGCGCTGAGCTGGTGGCGGGCCTGGTGGGTTTCTCCACCGTCGGGCGGCTGTGGTGGCTGCCCGGCGCGTTGCTGCTGGCCGCTGCTGCCAGTGAGATCAGCGCCTCACCCGTCGGCGTGGCCCGTGCCGTACGCCGTGCCTGGCCGGCCGTCCTCACCGGCATCCTCGGGGTCGGTCTGATGCTCGTCGCCGCGACCGCCGACCGACCGCTCCTGCTGGGGATGGGAATCTTCGGCGGGCTCGCCGTGGCAACCGCGCCTTGGATCGCGGTCCGCTCCGTGCCCTTCGCGGCCACAGCCCTGCTGCTCGGCGCCCTGCCCTTCGCCGCGCTCACCTGGTGGACCGTCATCACCCCACTCACCGCCGCCCTGGCCCTCGCCGCCGGTACAGCGGCCATCCGTCGCAGGTGCCAGCCCGTCGCCGTCGGCCGAGCCGACCGATGAATGGCGCACGCGCCGGAGCGGGCCGGGACGACCTTGCGGACCGCCCGCCGGGGCCGAAAGGCACAGACCGGACGCTCAGTAGCTCACCAAAGCGCGTCGGCGAGCATGAAGACCGCGACGGCTGGCAACAGTACGGCGAAGATGCGTTGCAGACGCCGGGCCGGGACCTTGGCGGCGATGCGCTTGCCGTCCCAGGCCCCGAGGATCGCCGCTCGACATGCAGGGCCGATTGGCCTGCGCTTTTCCGGACACGCCACTCGCGGTACTGGCCGCCGTGACGGCAGAGGCACTCGATTTCTTCTCCTCGGCCCGGATCCGTCACTACGTGCCGGTACTGGCGTTCAAACGCGCCTCCCAGAGGCTGGCCCAACGCCCCGCGGAGCCCGAAGCGGAAGGCGGGTGAACGTGAAACCGACCCCGAAGTGCGTCATCGACAGGTCCCGTCCCTGCAACGCCTGCATCGCCCCGGACCCCCGCAGCTGCCCGTACCCGTATCTCCTCGCCGGAGACGAGGAGACCGGCGGAGCGACTCCCGAACACGAAGAATCGATCGCCCACACCGCCGCAGACGGCGGACCGCCCCCGACGGCACCATCACACTGACGCCACCAGTTGCGATCACGCACGCGGGTGAACACGGCACAGCCCCTACGGGCAGACGAGGAGCAGGCGATGGACGCGGCAGGCTGGGACGAGCGGTACCGCGGCACCGAGTTGGTCTGGGCGGCGGCCCCCAACCGGTTCGTCGAAGGCGAGCTGGCCGGGCTGCCCGCCGGGCGGGCGGTCGACCTGGCGGCCGGCGAGGGACGCAACGCGGTCTGGCTCGCTGAACGGGGCTGGGACGTGGACGCCGTGGACTTCTCCGCCGTCGCCCTGGCCAAGGCCGAGGACCTGGCGGCCGAGCGGGGAGTACGTCTGCGCACGACGTGCGCGGACCTGACAGCGTGGGACGCCCCGGAAGCGGCGTACGACCTGGCGCTGATCGCGTATCTGCAGTTGCCGTGGCCGCAGGTGGCGCAGGTGCTGAAGCTGGCCGCGACCGCCGCGCACAGCGGCGGGACCCTGCTGCTGGTATGCCATGACACCTCGAACCGCGAGCACGGCTTCGGCGGGCCGCAGGACCCCCGCGTGCTGTACACCGCGGGGCAGGTCGCTGCCGAATGGCAGCCGTACGCCCGGATCCTGCGAGCAGAGACGGTCACGCGAGCGGTCGACGGCCCGGAAGGCCCGCGCACTGCCATCGACTCGCTGGTGCGCGCCGAACGCCTCTGACGAGCGACCATCCCGCCCCATATACCCCCACGGGTACTATGGGAGCGATCGACCGGCCACGAGGAGGCTCCCGGTGAAGGTGGAAGAGGAAGCGATGAGTGCGGTGCTCAACCGGCTGCGCCGCGCGCAGGGGCAGCTGGCCGGGGTCATCGCCATGATCGAGGCGGGCCGCGACTGCAAGGACGTGGTCACCCAACTCGCGGCGGTCTCCCGCGCCCTGGACCGGGCCGGGTTCAAGATCGTGGCCAGCGGTATGCGGCAGTGCATGGCCGAGCAGCAGGACGGCGAAGCTCCGCCGATGACCGAGGCGGAACTGGAGAAGCTGTTCCTGGCGCTGGCCTGAGACCAGGTCAACGGCGTGGTCTGCCCGCCGCTTCCCGGAAACGCGGGGCGGCGGGCGCCTCGCGTTTCCGGGAACATTCCGTGCCTGCGCGACGCTGCCCCTAATACCCCACCCGGTATCCAGGGAAGGACGTGGGCAGGATGGCGGAATCAGGGCACATGCGGCTTGGTCCGGCCGGTGAGGCGCCGCTGGTGACCTCCTGCGGTCGGCGGATCGAGGTGAAGTTTCTGCGGCTGGCCGCCGCCACGGACCGGCCGATCGGCCGGGTCGCGCTCGACGTGGGCCCCGTCCGGAGCGGCGAACCGGGAACCTGGGCCTCGCTGACCGTGAACGAGGCGCGCGACCTCGCCGACCGGCTCATATCCCAAGCCTGCGTCGCCGAGACCATCGGGTCCGCCGGGGCCGAGGATCCTGCGTCCACGCCGCCCCGTGCCCCCTCCGCCTGACAACGAAGCGTTCCCCGAGGTCACGGCAGTCGACGCAGGTACTCGCTGTCTCCGAGGAGTTCGAGGCGACGCCACAGCACCGGATTGTCGGTCGACTGGCTTGCGATGGGGGTCCCTCCCGGTCGAGCGAAGCCGAGACTGGGGGAAGGCGATGGCGCGGCGCTGCCGGGCCCGCGGGACCGACCTGATCTCATGGCATTCACCCGGCTCACGTCCCGCGAACGAGGCTCCGAACTCCCTGTTCATGGCCTCCGCGACCGCCCTCGGCAGGGTCCAGCCGAGGACCTGGACTCCCCTTTCACGGGCGGCGGCAAGGGCCGCCTCGGTGGCCCGACGGTGATCACGGTGCCCGGTGACGCCGGTGGTGTCGAACACCAGCAGATGGGTGGGGCGCCGTTCGGTGATGAGCCGGCCGACCCGCGCGGCGAGCCGGCCCAGCGGAACAGCGGCAAGCCCGTCATCCGGATAGTCGGCCAGTTCCACGCGTTCCACGCCCAGTTCCCGTGCGGCGCAGGCCAGTTCGTCCGCCCGCACCGTGCGCAGGTCGCCGGGGCCGGCGTGCAGGGTTGATGCCTCGCCGTGGGTGAAGCAGAGCACCGTGGTGGGCACGCCGCGAGCGGACAGCAGTGCGAGGAGGCCGCCCAAGCGGAACGACTCGTCGTCGGGGTGGGCGACCACCGCCAGCACGCGGCGCAGGTCGTCCGGCAGTCCTGCGCCACCGGCCCAAGGGCCGGTCATGTGTAGATGATCTGGCCGCCGGCCGCGTGCTCGTAGAACTCGCCGACCGTGATGACGCCCTGGACCTGCTCGATGAGGTCGTCCTCGCCGAGTTCGAAGAGGTCCACGGACGCCTTACAGGCGTAGATGCCCGCGCCGGTGTCGGAGATCATCTCGATGAACTCGGGGATGGGCGGGATGTCGAGCTTCTCCATCTTGCGTTCCATGAACCGGGTGATCAGGTCCGGGACGCCGGGCAGTCCGCCCAGGAGGGTGGGCAGGTGCAGGCCGGGGTTGCCGACGGTGGCGAGTTTGATGTGGTCGTACTGCTTCTTCGTGATGGCGTCGAGGCCGAAGAAGGTGAAGAACAGGTCGGCCTCGATGCCTTCGGCGCGGGCGCCGTTGGCCATGATCAGGGCCGGGTAGATCCCTTCCAGGGATCCCTTGGAGACGATGATCGAAACCTTTTCGATGGTGGCGCTGGCGGTCATGTCGGATGCTCCTTCGGGTGGCGGTCGGCGGGTGGGTTCAGATGCAGCCGCGGGGCTTGGGGATTCCGGCGATCTTGGCGGCGGTCTTCGCCGGGCCCTTGGGGAAGAGCTGGTAGAGCTCCTTGACGCTCACGCCGGAGGTCTTGCCGAGGACCCGCACGGTGGGGCCGGTGCCCTTGGCCGCGTATTCGGCGCGCATGAACTTCAGGACCTGCCAGTGCCGGTCGGTCAGCGTCTCGATGCCCAGCTCGCGGGCGATCTGCCCGGCCATGGGCTCGGTCCACTGGCCGGGGTCGGTGAAGAATCCTTCGTCGTCGACGGTCACGGACGTGTCGTCGTAAGTGGCGGTGGTCATGGCGGTCTCTCTCCGTTCAGGCGGGGGTGTTGGTCTTGCCGTGCTCGGGCATCGCCGAGCCGATGCCGGGCAGTTCCCGGCCGGGCAGCAGGCTGTGCCAGTACAGCCACTCGAAGGCGAGCTTGCCGAGGTGGTCGGCGCGCGATTCCTTCAGCAGCGGCAGCCCCAGCGCACCCGGGAAGTGACCGGGCAGCGGCTCGGTGTCGTAGTTGAAGTCGATGAGCAGCGCCTTGTGGAAGCCGGTCTCGATGAAGCAGTTGGTGTGCCCGTCGTAGGAGGCATCCAGCGGCTTCCCGGCCAGGAAGCGGCCGATGTTGTGCGCCAGCACCTCACCCTCGAAGTGGGCCACCGAGCCGGCCTTGGACGCCGGCAGGCCCGCCGCGTCACCTATGGCGAACACATGAGGGTGGTCCGTGTGTTGCAGTGTGTGCCGGTCCACGGGAACGAACCCGAGCTCGTCACCCAGGCCCGGCGAGCGTTCGACGTACTCGGCGCCGCCGTGCAGCGGTACGACCACGGCCAGGTCGAACGGCACCTCGCGCTCGTCGTACGACACCAGCCGGCCACCGGTGCCGTCGACCTCCCCGAGCGCGAATTCGGTGACCAACTCGACGCCCTTCTCCGCCAACAGGCCGCCCAGCGCCTTCGCGGCGACCGGCTTGGTGAAGGCACCGTCCAGCGGGGTGACGTAGGTCAGCTTGACGCGGTCGCGGATACCCCGGCGCTGGAAGTACCAGTCCGCGAGGAAGGCGAACTCCAGGGGCGCGACCGGGCACTTGATCGGCAGGTCGGCCACGTCGACGACCACCCGGCCGCCCTCGAAGCGCTCCAGCGCCTGGTGGAGGGCGACCGCGCCGGGCAGGTCGTAGAAGGTGTGGACCTTCTCGCCCCAGCCCGGCCCGGTCAGGCCCTCGGTCTCCTCCGGCAGCAGGCTCGCGCCGGTGGCCACCACCAGCACGTCGTAGCCCAGCGAGGTTCCGTTGGCGAAGTGCACCATCTCGGCGTCCAGGTCCACCCGCTCGATCTCGGCGCTCCGATAGGCGATCCCGTCCCGCAGCTGCCGCGGGCGCGGGCGGACCAGGGCGTGGGGTTGGGCCAGGCCGAAGGGGACGAACAGCAGTCCGGGCTGGTAGACGTGGTCGTCGTTCTGGTCGACCACAGTGATCCGGCACTCGCGCTCGTCGTACGTCCGCCGCAGCCGGTTGGCCGTCAGCGTGCCGGCGGTGCCGCTTCCGAGAATCACGATGCTCTTGTCCATGCCCCCACTCTCGGCGGCGGGGTGAGGCATGGTCAGGGGCCGTTGGTCCCGGAATTGGGTACCCGTGGGGGTATACTTTCGGACCTGGGCTCAGCCAGGAGTGCCGGGCTTGGTCGCGAGATACCAGTCGGCGAGCTTGACGGTCTCGTCCGCGAGCCTGGCATCGAGTTCGGCCTGGGTCTTCGGGGCTCCGAGGATGACGTCGTCGCCGGGGCGCCAGTTGGCCGGGCAGGAGACTCCGTCGCGGTCGGAGGTCTGCAGGGCGTCCACCAACCGCAGGATCTCGGGGATCATCCGCCCGGCGTTCATCGGGTAGTACAGCACCGCCCGGACGGTCTGCTCCGGGTCGATGACGAAGACGGCGCTTACGGCTGCGGTGCCGGAGGCGTTCGGGTGCAGCATGCCGTAGGCGCGCGCGACCCGGGTGTCCAGGTCGGCGATGATCGGGAACGGGATGCGTACGCCGAGCTTGTCCTGAATGGACCGGGTCCAGGCCAGGTGGCTGTGGACGGAGTCCACGGAGTTGCCCAGCAGAGCCACGTTCCGGGCGGCGAACTCGTCGGCGAGTTCGGTGAAGGCGATGAACTCGGTGGTGCACACCGGGGTGAAGTCGGCCGGGTGACTGAAGAGCACCAGCCAGCGCCCGGTGTAGTCGGCGAGCCGGACCGGGCCGTGGGTGGACTCGGCCTCGAAGCCCGGCGCCTTGTCGCCGATGAGGGGAGGCCGGGTGGGAGTGGTGGTCAGCTGTTCGACAACGGTCATGGGGCACTCTCCTCGAAGATGAGCTCGAATACCCCCTAGGGTATTTAGGTCCATGAGGTTCATCCCAGGGCCGAACGGCCCTCCCTCCGATCCCCTTTGGCCTCTCGCGATGACGTACCGGCCGCGGTGCACTGGATGCCAGAGCGACTCAGCGGACCCGAGGAGACGCGGCCATGACCCACAGCACACCCGACACCGCCACCCCCACCCGGCCGCCACAACCGGATGTGCACCGGCTGGAGGCCACCCACGTCGACGGGGACGCGTACGCCATAGAGGTGCGCGGCCACCGGCTGCTGGTCGACCAGCCCGAGGACGCCGGCGGGCAGGACACCGCCCCGACGCCCACCGAGCTGTTCGCCGCGTCCCTGGCTTCCTGTGTCGGCTTCTACGCAGGCCGTTACCTGCACCGTCACGGCCTGGACCGCACCGGACTGCGGGTGCGGACCGAGTTCACGATGGCCACCGACCGCCCGGCCAGAATCGACGCGGTCCACGTGACGGTCCTACCGCCTCCCGGACTGCCCGAGCAGCGCCGCGCCGCCCTCCTCGCCGTCGCCTCGCACTGCACGGTCCACAACACCCTCCATCAGCCGCCCGAGATCGTCATCGGGCTGGAGCCCTGACGATGCCCGCCCACCCGGTGACCGGCCAGGCGCCGCCCACGCTGCCCCTCCTGGAACGCATCCGCCGGGGGATCATCGGCGACGACGAGATGACGGACGGTCCCTACGGGCCCCGGCGCGTCGTCTACGCCGACTACACGGCCTCGGGGGCTGGGCGAGGTCGACACCGAGGCACAGCCCGAACTCGCCGCGAGCTTCCAGATCCGCTCCATCCCCACCCTCATGGCCATCCGCGACAAGACCATCCTCTACGCCCAGCCCGGCGCTCTCCCCGCCCCAGCCCTGGAAGACCTCATCACCAAGATCCGCGCCGCCGACATGGACGACGTACGCCGACAGCTCACGGCGCGCACCGCTGCCAAACGCTGAACCGGAGCACAACGCAGGCTCCCTGGGCACCCGCGCGCCCGCCAGGGGAAACGCCACCGCCCTGAACGTCACGAACAGGAAGGCCGACACCATGCGTTACGACCGCACCGTGCACCTCGACACCGATTTCGCCACCACCGTCAGCCGCGTCCGCGAGGCGCTCGCCGAGCAGGGCTTCGGCATCCTCACCGAGATCGACGTCACCGCCACCCTTAAAGCCAAGCTCGACCAGGACATGGAGGACTACGTGATCCTCGGCGCCTGCAACCCTCCCCTCGCCCACCGCGCCCTGGAGACAGACCGCACCATCGGCCTGCTGCTGCCCTGCAACGTCGTCGTCCGCCGCGACGGCGACCGCACCGCCGTACAGGCCCTCGACCCGAACACGATGGTCACGCTCACCGGACTCGACGCACTGCGCCCGGTCGCCGAGGAGGCCACCCGCCGCCTGGACGCGGCCCTCTCCTGCCTCACCGGGGACTCCTGACGGCCCCGCCCCGGGACGCCTCCGACCGAACCGTCCGGCGTTGCCGCCCCCTGACCTCGGTATTCTCCCGAGCATCACGGCAGGGTCGTACGTACCCGCTGGCGCCGAGGAGTTGTGGAAAAACCTCGGTGATCACGTCGTAATAGCGCGTCGGCCTTGAGGGGCTTCGCAGCAGGGTGTGGCTCTTCTGCAGGCGGCCTCCGGCAAGATCCTGCGGCGGCAGCTGCGGGAGCGCGAGCCGGCGCGCCCCTGAGCGGTGCCCATGACCTTCCTGCCCGCACCTCGCAGAGAGACTCTTCGGATCAAGTCCGGCGAGTCTCAGGGCTGTTGGGAAGGTGGCTCCTGCGCCCGGGAGACCGCTGAGCGTTGACGAGTCGTCGCGGACCCCGGCAGCAGGACCCCTGGATTCCCGGCCGCCGGCCGAGTCGACCGCACTGGCACACTGATCGGCCGACGGTGCCTGATCAACTCGGCCGAGCAACCATCGGGATCGGACGTTCGACGCCCGCAGAATCGAACAAACGCTATACAGTCGTGCCCAAGTCTCCCAGGAGCCAGTCGAACTTGTGCTGGGTCAGGGCCGTCTCGCCCAGCACCTGGTTGCACAAGTCAACGACGTACGCCTCATCGCTTTCGTCCCTCTTCCCCATAGCCGGGCATGATGCCACCCGCTGCCGTCAGCCGGGGGGTGCCCTTATCTCTGGTGCTTCGGGGAGGCGCTGCCCGCGACCGGCGGCGCGTCGGACGTGTGCCGACCCGGCCTCGCTCCTCGCGGCGGCGTCCCGGTCGCTGCGCAGATCGCAGAGGCCCTGGGCGCTCCGCTCGACGTCTGCCTCGTACGCAAGCTGGGGGTGCCCTTCCAGCCGGAACTTGCCATGGGCGCGTTGTCAATGAAGCGGTGGTGGGGGCGACGGGTGTGACCGGCCGTGATCTGGCGGCGGTGGAGGAACAGGAGCGCGGCGTCCTGGAGCAGCGCGCCCGCCGATCGGCGCGAGCGGCAGCCGGCTCGGTACGAGGGGCGGACGGTTCTGGTGGTGGACGACGGTCCGGCGACCGGCTCCACGGCACTGGCGGCCTGCCATATTGCGCGCGCCCGCGGCGCGTCGTGGATCGTGCTGGCGGTTCCTGTGGCGCCGCACGAGGTCAGCCTGCCTCGGAGGCGAGGGCGGACGAAGGCGTCTGTCTGCACACACCCGGGCAGTTCCACGCGATCGGCGAGTTCTACGCGGACTTCGGGCAGGCGAGCGACGAGGAGGTCATCGCCTGCCTGGCGCACAACCGCCCGGCGCATGCGCCAGAGAGCGCGCCAGGTTCACGCACTCCCCTCGAGCAGTTTCTTCAGCGTCTGCTCGTTCCTCGGCATCTCCTTGCGCACATGCGGACGGACGACGAGCGGAACGAGCACCTTGCCGATCCCATGCGTCTCGAAGTCGAGGGACATCGTCAGGCGCGACCGCTCGCCGTCGCCGAGCGGCTCGATCGTTCCTTTCACGTGCCCTCGGATGGGACCGTCGATGCCGTCGACCCGCCAGCTTCTCGGCGGATCAAGCTCGGTCACCTCCGAGGTCATCGGGATGTCCCGGCGACCGATCCGCCGGGTCACCACGACTCTCGAACCCACGGCCAGAGGAGCGTCTCCCAGCGGGCGTACCGACACGGCACTCTCCTGCCACTCGGGGAGGTGCGAGAGATCGGTCACATAGGAGAAGACTTCTTCGGGGCGGCAGGAGATGTCGACGCTTTCTTTGATCGCAGACATTTCGATCACCTTTTATCCAATTATATACATAATCCCACGGTGCCGGTGACGCACCAACTCCACCAACCGGACGGAGGCCCACACGGCAATCACTGGCGCGGGCGCGGGTTTCCGGCGGCAAGCAACGGTGGCGTCATGCGCCGGGGGCGCGGTACTCCACCTTCTGACGGACCGCCTCGTCGATCTCGCCGGACGACAGCAGGACGACCGTGTCCGTACGCACGCCGCCGACCGCTGACACCACCATGCCCATGGCCGCGGCGGAGGCATTGCCCGGAAGGTCCACAGTGACGTACGAAGGCCCAGTCCATCGACTCGAGTCGCCCCGAAATGCTCTGCACCATGCGATCGAACGACCTCGCGACGCGCCGTACCGCCCTCTTTCAGGTGAGGGTCTGGGCGTCGCCTCCCAGGACGCGAATGCGGGAGTTTCCGGCCTCGTCGACCGCAACCTGGCTTGGACAACGGCGGGGCTCCAACCCGCCACCCACCCAGCCCATCTTGTCTTTCCAGCTGCGCCGACCGAACCAGCAAGAATCCAGCAACCGGAAACCTCGCCCAGATTCAACTACCGGACGCCAACACCCGACCTGCGCAAACAACTTGCTGCATCTCGCGAACCCAGACCTTGAACGTTCCGCCGCAACGTACGGCTCTGGGCATCGAATTGCCCCCTAACCTGCGAAAACGCCGACTAGGGAGCGATTCGAGGTGAAACTAAACCTTGAAGCGGAACTCCACCACATCCGCGTCATACAGCAACAACCACAACCAGCACGACCGAGAACGTGTCCACTGACGTCCCTCCGACAGGAAATCAGGCGGAGGTGACCGGCAATACGTCCGGCGACAACGCCCCTGCATGGGCAGCGGCGCTCGTCATCCGCCTGCGGTGATGACGCCGGCACAGCACCTCATACCCCACCTCCGCCGCCGAGCCGGCCACATCCCCTACCACCACCTGCTCGCCCTCGACCAACATCTCCCCAGCCAGCGTGCGCGCGTTATGGGTGGCTCGCGCACCGCACCAACACATCGCCTCGACCTGCAACGTCTCCACGCGGTCCGCAAGTTCGATCAAACGCTGCGAGCCAGGGAAGAGCTTGGTGCGGAAGTCCGTGGTGATGCCGAACGCGAAGACGTCCAAGTCGAGGTCGTCCACGATCCGGGCCAACTGGTCGATCTGCTCCGGCGCGAGGAACTGCGCCTCATCCACGATCACGTAATCGACCTTGGCACCGTGCGACATCTGCTCCACCAGGTACCCGTACAGGTCCATGCCCGGAGCCGCCTCAACCGCGTCCGTGACCAAGCCCAAACGCGACGACAACTTACCCTCGCCGGCACGGTCATCCCGCGTGAAGATCACACCCTGCAGACCCCTTGCCGAACGGTTGTGCCCAATTTGAAGCGCCAAAGTTGACTTTCCACAGTCCATCGTTCCGGAGAAAAACACCAGCTCAGGCATCAGGAGAGCGGAACCCTTCGCGACAGACCAAGACGGACACCACACGCCACAACCCAGCCCACGACACCACCGCCAGATGGTGGATACCCAAGCAAGTCAGTCGACTTCCCACAGTCCACGGTTCCGGAGAAGGACACCAGCTCGGGCATGGCGAGTTGAGCACCTTTCGGCGGAGGGCAGTTCAGGGGCGATTCAGGCAGCCGACGATCAGGAGCGTACTTCGAGCAGCGGGACCAGCTGCTCGGCGGGGGTCAGCGAACCGTGGTTGCCGAGCATCGACGACTCCTTCGGCTCCCGCTGCGAGGCGATGAGGAGGACGTCGTCGCGGGCCGCCGCGACCACGTCGCCGATACGGGCGTACACCCGCTCCTCGATCCGGTCGGGCCGCCCGAACCAGCCCGCCGCGATCGCCTCGTCCCGGGACGCCACCCAGAACTGCTCGCCGAGCACCTCACGCCAGCAGGTCAGGACGTCCGATTCGGCGCCGGGGACGGCGTACACATGCCGGGCGCGGCCCTCGCCGCCGAGCAGGGCGACGCCGGCGCGCAGCTCCCAGTCCTCGTCGAAGTCGATGCGGTGCAGCTCGTCGAAGGGAATGTCGATCATGCCGTGGTCTGCGGTGATGTACAGGGCCGTGCGGGGCGGCAGTTGCTCGGCCAGGCGCTGGACCAGGCGGTCCACGTACATGAGCTGTCCGCGCCAGGGGTCCGAGTCGACGCCGAAGCGGTGGCCCTTGCCGTCCACCTCGGCGTAGTACGTGTAGACCAACGAGCGGTCGCCGGCGGCCAGTTGCTCGGCGGCGAGGTCCATGCGCTCCTCACCGGAGAGGCGCCCGTGGAACGTTCCGCCGCTCAGCGCGACCTTCGTCAGGGGCGTGTTCGCGAAGGTCGGCGAGGAGACCTGTGCGGTGTGCACGCCTGCCGCGTCGGCGAGCTGGAAGACAGTGGGGTACGGCTGCCAGACGTCCGGCGGTGTCCATGGGTTCCAGCGGAGCTGGTTCATCAGCTCGCCGGTCTCCGGATTGCGCACGGTGTAGCCGGGCAGGCCGTGGACGCCCGGCGGCAGCCCCGTACCGACCGTGGCGAGTGAGGTGGCGGTGGTCGCGGGGTAGGCGGCGGTGATCGGGCGGCCGGTGCCACCGCGGGAGCTGCCCAGGAGGGAGCTCATGAAAGGGGCCTCTTCGGGGTGCGCCTTCAGCTGCTCCCAGCCGAGGCCGTCGATCAGGAAGACGCAGTTCCGGTCGGCCGGAGTCAGGTCCTTGAGCGTGGCGGTCTGACTTGGTACGCCCATGCCCGCGGCGAGCGTGGGCAGCAGATCGGCCAGCGAACCGGAGCCGTACTCCGGCACGGGTGCGGACTCGACGGTGAGGGGTTCCGGGTGGTCCCAGAGGGGCTGCGCCATTACGGGGTGACGTCCGCGGTCGCCTCGGAGAGCGACTGGGCGAAGGCGAGCGTCTGGCGCACGGCGTCCGGGCCGTCCCCGGCCTCGCTGACGCGCAGGCTGAGGTCGTCCGCCGTCGAGCTGCCCGTATAGCCGTGGTCCGCCTCGCAGTTGGGGTCGCCGCAGGCGGCCGGCTCCAGGTCGAGGCGGGAGACCGCACCCCAGCCGATGGTGAGGACGACCTCGCGGGGCAGTGTCCCGGGCACGTACTTCTCCGGGTTGGCGACGACACGGCTGAGAACGACCGACGAGATCCGGCCAAGCTTCACGGACTCGGTGGACGTCGTCGCGTACGGCGTCGGTGACGTACTGTCCGCGGCCTGCTCATCGGTGTGGCTCACGATGAAGCGGTTGTCGGTGAGGACAAGCACCGTCACATGCCGACGCACCTCGTTGGCGTCGAACGTCGTCTCCTGGTGGACCAGAAACGACCGGATGGCCTCGCCGCCGACAGCGGCCTCCACCGCCTCGGCCACGAGGGCCGGGTAGTAGCCGCTGCGCTCGATCGCCGCTCGCAGCCCCTGGGTCGATGTACTGGTCTTGGCCATGGCGCCCATCCTACGGGGGCGCACTGACTGCGAGGCACCGATCAGTACACAGGAAGTGTGCGCGGACCGAGGTCGCCACGGGCGGGCGGGGGCGCGAGCCGCACGGAGGCACCGAGCGCCGACAGCCCGCGCGGGGCGACGACCACGGGCTCCAGGGTGACGGAGACGACCTCCGGGTGGTCGTCCACAAGGCGCGACAGGCGCAACAGCAGCTCCTCCAGCGCCGCCGTGTCCGCTGGTGCCGAGCCCCGCCAGCCGAAGAGGAGCGGCGCCGTCCGGATCGACCGGATCAACGAGGCCGCATCCCGGTCGGTGACCGGGATCAGCCTGTGCGCGGTGTCGCCGAGCAGCTCCGAGGCGGCTCCGGCGAGCCCGAACGAGAGCACCGCTCCGGCCGCCGGGTCGATCACCGCGCGGACGACGGTGTCGACGCCGCGGGGAGCCATGCTCTGCACCACCGGGCGCAGCTCGGCGGGCTGCCCGAAGAGCTCGGTCAATTCGGCGTACGCCCGCCGCAGTTGCTCTTCGTCCGCCAGATCCAGTCGTACGCCGCCCAGGTCGGCGCGGTGCCGCAGGTGCGGGGCGGTGGCCTTCAGCGCCACGGGGTAGCCGGAGCGCTCGGCCGCCTCGACGGCTTCGTCGGGCGTCGGGGCGGGCAGGGCACGGCGTACGTCGATGCCGTACCGGCTGAGCAGCGTGCAGGTGTCGTCGGGGCCGAGCGTGAGCCCGGCCGGGTCGCCCTTCGCCAGCAGAGCGTCGATCTGCTCGGCGGCCCCCTTCTCGTCGATGTCCTCGAACTCGGGCACCCGGCCGGGCTCGGCGGCGTCCCGGCGCCACTGCCCGTATCTGACGGCTTCGGCGAGGGCGCGGACGGCGCGTTCGGCCGCGGGGTAGGCGGGGATGAGACGGGATTCGTCCGCGGGGGCCTGCGCCGCTGGGCGTTCGGCGGGCGGCGGCACCTGGGGCTCGACGGCATGGGGCGCGGTGCTGGTGGCGGCGGAGAGCGCTTCGGCGAGCCCGCCGAGCTCCACATGGACCACGAGCACCGGCTTCGCCGGGGACGCCGCCGCGGCCGAGCGGAGCGCCTCGGCGAGGGGGGCGTCTGCTGCGGACGTCTCACCGACCGCTGGTATGGCCGTGACCACGACGGCGTCACAGGCGTCATCGGCCAGCGCATGTGAGAGCGCCGCATGGAAATCGTCCGCGGATGCCGCCGTGGTCAGATCCAGCGGCGGCAACGGCCGAAGTCCTTCGGCGAGACAGGCGTCGTAGGTGAGCAGCCCGAGCGACTCGGAGTTCCCGAGGATCGCCACACGGGGCCCGGCGGGGAGGGGCTGGCGTGCCAGCAGCAGGCCGGCGTCGACGAGCTCGGTGATCGTGTCCACCCGGATGACCCCGGCCTGCCGCAGCAGCGCGGAGACGGTCGCGTGCGGCAGCCGTGTGGCCCGTACGGCATGTCCCGGAGGTGCGGCCCCGCCGTGCCGCGCGCCCTGGACGACGACGAGCGGCTTGGCCGCGGCGGTCCGCCGCGCGAGGCGCGTGAACTTCCGTGGGTTGCCGATGGATTCGAGGTACATGAGCGCGACATCGGTGTCGGGGTCGTCGTACCAGTACTGCAGTACGTCGTTGCCGGACACGTCCGCGCGGTTGCCCGAGGAGATGAACGTCGACACTCCGGTCACGCCCGTGACGCCGCCGCCGCGCCGCTGCAGCCGGGACAGCAGCGCGATGCCGATGGCACCGGACTGCGCGAACAGACCGATGCGTCCGGCCCGCGGCATCTCGGGCGCGAGCGAGGCGTTGAGCCGTACATCCGGTGCGGTGTTGATGACCCCGAAGGCGTTGGGTCCGATGATGCGCATGCCGTACGTGCGCGCGTGGCGCACGAGTTCACGCTGGCGTTCCCGCCCTTCGGGGCCGCTGTCGGCGTACCCCGCGGAGATCACGACGAGCCCCTGCACGCCGTGCTCACCGCAGTCGGCGACGGCCTGGGGGACGTGCTCGGCCGGGACGGCGACCACGGCGAGATCGACGGGGTCGGGGATGTCGCGGATCGAGCGGTACGCCGCGACCCCGCCGAGTTCTTTCTCCTGCAGGGCCCTGTTCACCGCGTACAGACGTCCGCTGAACCCGGCCCCGCGGAGGTTGTCGAGCACGCTGCGCCCCACTCCCCCGGGCGCGCGGCCCGCCCCGATGACGGCGACCGAACCGGGCGTGAGGAGCCGGGCCACGGACCGCGCCTCGGCCCGCTGCTCCCGGGCCCACTGCACCGCGCGTGAGCGGTCGGTGGGCTCCAGGTCGAACTCCAGGCGTACGACGCCGTCTTCGAAGCTGCGCTGCTGCTGGTAGCCGGCGTCCGTGAACACCTTGATCATCTTGCTGTTGGCGGGCAGCACCTCGGCGGCGAACCGGCGGATGCCGCGCTCCCGGGCCACCGCGGCGATGTGCTCCAGCAGCGCGGAGGCCACGCCGCGGCCCTGGTGGGCGTCCTGCACGAGGAAGGCGACCTCGGCCTCGTCGGCAGGAGCAGAGGCGGACAGGCCCTCGGCGTTGATGCGGTCGTAGCGTACGGTGGCGATGAACTCGCCGCCGACCGTGGCCGCGAGTCCCACCCGGTCCACAAAGTCGTGGTGCGTGAAGCGGTGGACATCCTTTGCGGACAGGCGCGGGTACGGCGCGAAGAAGCGGTAGTACTTCGACTCGTCGGACACCTGCTCGTAGAAGCTGACCAGGCGGTCGGCGTCGTCGGCCGTGATCGGCCGGATGCGCGCGGTGCCGCCGTCGCGCAGCACGACGTCGGCCTCCCAGTGGGCGGGATACTCGTGCCGGTCCGACGAGGTCTGCATGGGCCCCAGAGTACGGCTCGTGTCCGACAATGGCGCGAGGCAGTCCGGGGGCCCGACTCGGGCCCCCGCACGGGCTCCTGGCCTCCGACGGGCTCGACCCCCGCTCGAGGGCGCTTCGCGGTATGGAATAGTGGTCTAGACAACCTGAGAACACCTGAAGGGCAGCATCACATGGCTGAGCGCCGCGTCAACGTCGGCTGGGCCGAGGGCCTCCACGCCCGCCCCGCCTCCATCTTCGTCCGCGCGGCCACGGCCGCCGGCGTCCCCGTGACGATCGCCAAGGCGGACGGCAACCCCGTCAACGCCGCTTCCATGCTCGCCGTGCTCGGTCTGGGCGCCAAGGGCGGCGAGGAGATCGTCCTGGCCTCCGACGCCGAGGGCGCGGACGCCGCGCTCGACCGCCTGGCCAAGCTGGTCGCGGAGGGGCTTGAGGAGCTGCCGGAAACTGTGTGAGCACCCCTTTGCGCCTCAACCGGCGCCGCTCTCGCGGACCTGGTTGCGCGCCGTCGGGGTTCCTCAATTGATGGTCGCTGTGGTCGTCGCATCAAAAACGCCGTCCCGCACACGCACCAAAAGGGCTCGCCCAAAATACCGGGCGGGCCCTTTGCAATTCCACATCGCGGGCAGCAAAAATAATCCCCCGCGAATTACTCCCCTTTGTATACGGCGCCACTGTTAATGCCGCACGCTCGCCGTGTTTACGGGGTGTTGCGAACTCCTCACACGCTCCACGCGATCACCGCGCTCGGGAAAGCGCAGCCGGTGTGCGGCCGTCGCCCGCTCGGTGTGCAGGGCCGTGATGGCCCGGGCCCGCTCGCTGTCGCCGCGCGCGACGGCGTCCACGATGCCGCCGTGCTCCGACCAGGACTCGGCGGGATGGGCCGGCGCCTCGACCGAGTACATCCAGGCGATCTTGTGCCGCAGCTGGGTGAGCATCGAGGTCAGCGCGGGGCTGCCGGACGCCTGCGCGAGCGTCTCGTGGAACCAGCCGCCCAACGAGCGCAGATCCTCGCCCTGGCCCCTCCTGGCCCGCTCCTGCCCCAGCCTGACGAGGCCTCGCAGCACCTTGAGGTGCGCCTCTGTCCGCCGCTGCGCAGCGCGCGCGGCGCCCAGCGGCTCCAGGAGCATGCGCATCTCCAGGAGGTCGCCGGCCTCCTGCTCGGTGGGTTCCGCGACGCACGCGCCCGCGTGGCGGCGGGTGACGACGAAGCCCTCCGCTTCCAGCGTGCGCAGTGCCTCCCGCACGGGGACCCGCGAGACGCCGTAGCGACGCGCGAGCAGTTCCTCGGTGAGCCGGCTGCCGCGTTCGTAGACACCCGCGACGATGTCGTCACGGATCGCCGTGCATACCGAGTGCGCGGGAATACGCATGACCGGACCTCCGCCTTAATCCCCGCGAAACGCGGTCGATTGACGCTCGTCCGGTGACTCTATTGCAGAGAACCGGAAATTCCGATGGCGGGCCGGAATCCATGGAGTTTTTTTGGACACATAGTCGCGCAGAACAGGCAGTCGTCCCGTCGGCATGCACGAAAGCCCCGGCTCGGTGAGCCGGGGCCTTCGGGAGAGGTGCGCGGTGAAGCTTCCGAGCCGTCAGACGTTCACGCCGTGCGACCGGAGGTAGGCGAGGGGGTCCATGTCCGAGCCGTACTCCTGGGACGTACGCGCCTCGAAGTGGAGGTGTGCTCCGGTGACGTTGCCGGTCGCCCCGGAGAGGCCTATCTGCTGGCCCGGGGTGACGCTCTGACCGACGGAGACGGAGAGGGACGACATGTGGGCGTACTGCGTGTACGTGCCGTCGTTCATCTTGATGACGACCTGGTTGCCGTACGAGCCCTCGAAGCCGGCCTCTACGACGGTACCGGCGCCCACGGCGCGGACGGTGGTGCCGCTGGCGGCGTGGAAGTCGATGCCGGTGTGGCTGCCGGAGGACCAGACGGAGCCGCCGGCCTTGTAGCCGGTGGAGACGTACGAGTCGCTGATCGGCGAGACGAAGGAGTTGAGCAGGCGCTTGCGCTCGGCCTCGCGGGCGGCGCGCTCCTTGGCCTCGCGCTCCGCCTTGGCCTTCGCCTCGGCCCGGGCCTTCTGCTCGGCGGCCAGCTTCTTGGCGGCCTCCTCGGCCGCTTCGCGGGCGGCGGCCTCCTCGGCGGCCTGCCGCTGGGCGTGGGCCTGGGCGTCGATCTGGTCGGCGACCGAGTCGCCCATGGTGACGGCCTGGGTCAGCCCTGTCTGCTTGACCGAGGACGGGCCGGCGAACGCCGGGGCGGCCAGGGTGCCGATGACACCGGTGGTGGCGAGCGTCGCGACGCCCACGGTCCTCGAGGACGTGCGCTTCGTACGGCTCGGGCGACGGTGCTTCCCGGTGGCGCGGGTGAACGCCATGAAGTGGCTGGTCCTTTCCTTCCTTCTCGCCTACCGGGTTAGCTGACGGGTTCGGAGCAGGAAGGTCTCCTACGGGCTCCCTCCAGGAGGGCGCCCGATTCACCCCAGGGACTGCGGTGGGTCCCCGGCTCCCCTGGCTCGCGCCGTACGGGGACTCGGCGATGACTGTCCGGTGCCGCGGATGCGGCGCACTGCCTGACGAACAGCCGGACTGACGCTAAGCGGGCCATCTCTCAAACAACAAACGGATGACGGTTTTTGTAGCGCACGCCACAGCGCAGACACACAACCTCCATATCAACTCCCAACCAATCCAATCAATTTGGACAAAGAAGGACCCTGGAGGCTCATAAGCCTCCAGGGTCCCCGGGGATGTGCGGCGGCTCTACTCGGCCGGGACCACGCTCACTTCACCGATTCCGAGGGCCTTGACGGGCTCCTCGATCTGGGCGGCGTCCCCGACGAGGACGGTCACCAGACGGTCCACCGGGAAGGCGCTCACGGCGGCCGCGGTGGCCTCCACGGTGCCCGTCGCGGCGAGTTGGCGGTACAGCGTCGCCTGGAAGTCGTCCGGCAGGTGCTGCTCGACCTGGTCGGCGAGCGTGCCGGCGACGGCGGCCGCGGTCTCGTACTTGAGCGGCGCCACGCCCACCAGGTTCTGTACGGCGATGTCGCGCTCGGCGTCCGTCAGGCCCTCGGCCGCGAGCGTACGCAGCACCTTCCAGAGGTCGTCGAGCGCCGGGCCGGTGTTCGGCGTGTCCACCGAGCCACTGATGGCGAGCATCGCGGCGCCCGTGCCGTCCGGAGCGGAGCGCAGCACCTGTCCGAACGCCCGCACACCGTAGGTGTAGCCCTTTTCCTCGCGCAGGACGCGGTCAAGACGCGAGGTGAGGGTGCCGCCGAGGCAGTACGTGCCGAGCACCTGGGCGGGCCACACACGGTCGTGCCGGTCGGCGCCGACGCGGCCGATGAGCAGCTGTGTCTGGACGGCTCCGGGACGGTCGACGATGACCACGCGGCCCGTGTCGTCGGCGGTCACCGGAGGCACGGGACGCGCCTCGGCCGGCGAGCCGGTCCAGGCGCCGAGCGTCTCACCGAGCAGCGCGTCGAGGCCGACACCGGTGAGGTCGCCGACGACGACCGCGGTGGTGGTGGCGGGGCGTACATGCTTCTCGTAGAAGGCGCGCACAGCCGCCGAGTCGATGCTCGCGACCGTCTCCTCGGTGCCCTGGCGCGGGCGCGACATGCGCGAGGTCGCCGGGAAGAGCTCCTTGGAGAGCTCCTTGGCGGCGCGGCGGGCCGGGTTGGCGGTCTCGTGCGGAATCTCGTCGAGCCGGTTGCGGACGAGGCGTTCGACCTCGCTGTCCTCGAAGGCGGGCGCCCTGAGGGCGTCGGCGAGCAGGCCGAGCGCCTTCTGGAGCCGCGACACGGGGACTTCGAGGCTCAGGCGTACGCCCGGGTGGTCGGCGTGCGCGTCCAGCGTGGCGCCGCAGCGCTCCAGCTCGGCGGCGAACTCCTCGGCGGAGTGCTTGTCGGTGCCCTCGGAGAAGGCACGCGCCATGATCGTGGCGACACCGTCCAGGCCCTTCGGCTCGGCCTCCAGCGGTGCGTTCAGGAGGACTTCCACGGCGACGACCTGCTGGCCGGGGCGGTGGCAGCGCAGCAGCGTCAGGCCGTTGGCGAGCGCACCGCGCTCGGGCGCCGGGAAGGCCCAGGGCTTGGCCTCGCCGGCCTGGGGCTGGGGGTGGAAGTCCATGGTCACGGTGGCCTCGGTCACTGGGCGCTCTCCTCGTCGGTGGCGGTCTCCTCGTCGGTGGCGATCGGCTCGTACACGAGCACCGCGCGGTTGTCGGGGCGCAGGCGGGACTTGGCGGCCTCCTGGACCTCGTCGGCCGTGACGTCGAGCACACGCTGTACGGCGGTCAGGGCGAGCTGCGGGTCGCCGAACAGGACGGCGTACCGGCACAGTTCGTCGGCGCGGCCGGCGACAGTACCGAGCCGGTCCAGCCACTCGCGCTCCAACTGGGCCTGGGCACGCTCCATTTCCTCGGCCGTGGGGCCCTCCTCGGCGAACCGGGCGAGCTCCTCGTCGACGGCCGCCTCGATGACGGGGACCTCGACATCGCCGGAGGTCTTCACATCGAGCCAGCCCAGGGAGGGCGCTCCGGCCAGGCGCAGCAGACCGAAACCGGCCGCCACAGCCGTACGGTCCCGGCGCACGAGGCGGTTGTAGAGGCGCGACGACTCGCCGCCGCCGAGGACGGTCAGGGCGAGGTCGGCCGCGTCGCACGCGCGCGTGCCGTCCTCCGGGAGCCGGTAGGCGGCCATCAGCGCGCGCGCCGGGACCTCCTCCTCGACGACCTCGCGCAGCTGCTCGCCGATGGTGTCCGGCAGGGTGCCGTCGCGCGGGGCAGGCTTGCCGTCGTGCCCCGGGATGGAGCCGAAGTACTTCTCGACCCAGGCGAGCGTCGCCTCCGGGTCGATGTCGCCGACGATCGACAGGACGGCGTTGTTGGGCGCGTAGTAGGTGCGGAAGAACGCGCGCGCGTCCTCCAGCGTGGCCGCGTCCAGGTCGGCCATCGACCCGATCGGGGTGTGGTGGTAGGGGTGGCCCTCCGGGTACGCGAGGGCGGTCAGCTTCTCGAAAGCGGTGCCGTAGGGGACGTTGTCGTAGCGCTGGCGGCGCTCGTTCTTGACGACGTCCCGCTGGTTCTCCATCGACTCGTCGTCGAGCGCGGCGAGCAGCGAGCCCATGCGGTCGGCCTCCAGCCAGAGGGCGAGCTCCAGCTGGTGGGCGGGCATGGTCTCGAAGTAGTTGGTGCGCTCGAAACTGGTCGTGCCGTTCAGCGAACCGCCCGCGCCCTGCACCAGTTCGAAGTGGCCGTTGCCCTTCACCTGGCCCGAGCCCTGGAACATCAGATGCTCGAAGAGGTGGGCAAGTCCGGTACGTCCCTCGACCTCGTGGCGCGAGCCGACGTCGTACCAGAGGCACACCGCCGCGACCGGGGTCAGATGATCTTCGGAGAGCACCACGCGCAGGCCGTTGGCCAGGCGGTGCTCGGTCGCTGTCAGCCCGCCGGAGCCGGCCTCGACGGTGGCCGTGTGACCCATGGGCATGTACGTCCCTTCGATCGCGGAAAACTGCTGAATTCCTGCTAGTCATGCCACTGTATGCAAGCGCGCTGACAGCTGGCGAAGTTCCCGGAACGGCTACGCCGAGAGCGAGCGGGCCGGTGCCCGCCCGGACCCCTGTGCATGGGGCGTGGTCCGGGTTGTCAGTGGGGCGGTCCACAATGGAGCTCGTCAGAACCCGTTCATGCCCCGGCAGACACTGTGAAGGAGTCGCAGCAGCGATGGCCCGCCGCAGCACGAAGACCCCGCCGCCAGACGACTTCGAGGAGCGCATCCTCGACATCGACGTCGTCGACGAGATGCAGGGCTCCTTCCTCGAGTACGCGTACTCGGTGATCTATTCCAGGGCCCTGCCGGACGCCCGTGACGGTCTCAAGCCCGTGCACCGCCGCATCGTCTACCAGATGAACGAGATGGGGCTGCGCCCCGACCGCGGCTACGTGAAGTGCGCCCGCGTCGTCGGCGAGGTCATGGGTAAGTTGCACCCCCACGGCGACGCGTCGATCTACGACGCCCTGGTGCGCCTGGCTCAGCCCTTCTCGATGCGGCTGCCCCTGGTGGACGGCCACGGCAACTTCGGCTCGCTGGGCAACGACGACCCGCCGGCCGCCATGCGGTACACCGAGTGCCGGATGGCCGACGCGACCTCCCTGATGACGGAGTCGATCGACGAGAACACGGTCGACTTCGCCCCGAACTACGACGGCCAGGAGCAGGAGCCGGGCGTCCTCCCGGCCGCATATCCGAACCTGCTGGTGAACGGTGCGTCGGGCATCGCGGTCGGTATGGCCACGAACATGCCGCCGCACAACCTCGGCGAGGTGATCGCCGCCGCCCGGCATCTGATCCGCTACCCGGGCGCCGATCTCGAGACGCTCATGAGGCACATCCCGGGGCCCGACCTGCCCACGGGCGGAAGGATCGTCGGCCTCTCCGGGATCAGGGACGCGTACGAGTCGGGCCGCGGCAGCTTCAAGATCCGCGCGACGGTGTCGGTGGAGAACGTGACGGCGCGCAGGAAGGGCATCGTCGTCACGGAGCTCCCCTTCACCGTGGGCCCGGAGAAGGTGATCGCCAAGATCAAGGACCTGGTCGGCGCCAAGAAGCTGCAGGGCATCGCCGACGTCAAGGACCTCACCGACCGCGCGCACGGCCTGCGCCTGGTCATCGAGATCAAGAACGGCTTCGTACCGGAGGCCGTCCTGGAGCAGCTCTACAAGCTGACTCCCATGGAGGAGTCCTTCGGCATCAACAACGTCGCGCTGGTGGACGGCCAGCCCCTCACGCTCGGCCTCAAGGAGCTTCTGGAGGTCTACCTCGACCACCGCTTCGAGGTCGTGCGGCGGAGGTCGGAGTTCCGCCGCAGCAAGAAGCGGGACCGGCTGCATCTGGTCGAGGGGCTGCTGGTCGCCCTCCTGGACATCGACGAGGTCATCCGCATCATCCGCTCCAGCGACAACTCCGCACAGGCCAAGGAGCGCCTGATCGAGCACTTCTCGCTGAGCGAGGTCCAGACGCAGTACATCCTGGACACCCCGCTGCGCCGGCTCACCAGGTTCGACCGCATCGAGCTGGAGTCGGAGCGCGACCGGCTCAAGAGCGAGATCGAGGAGCTGACCCGCATCCTGGAGTCGGACGCCGAGCTGCGCAAGCTGGTGTCGGGTGAACTGGCCGCGGTGGCCAAGAAGTTCGGCACCTCGCGGCGTACGGTGCTGCTCGAGTCCTCCGGGGCCACCGCCGCGGCCGTACCGCTGCAGGTGGCCGACGATCCGTGCCGGGTACTGCTGTCGTCGACGGGACTTCTCGCGCGTACGGCGAACGGTGACCCCTTCGGGGAGAGCGACGGCAAGCGCGCCAAGCACGATCTGATCGTCTCGGCCGTCCCGGCGACGGCCCAGGGCGAGGTGGGCGCGGTCACGTCGGCCGGACGGCTGCTGCGCATCAACGTCATCGACCTTCCACAGCTGCCCGAGACGACCGCGGCACCCAACCTCGCCGGGGGAGCCCCGATTGCGGAGTTCCTCACCCTGGAGGGCGACGAGGAGGTCGTCTGCCTGACCACGCTCGACGAGTCGTCGCCGGGTCTGGCGCTCGGCACACAGCAGGGTGTGGTCAAGCGTGTGGTGCCCGACTACCCGTCCAACAAGGAGGAGTTGGAGGTCATCACACTCAAGGAGGGCGACCGGATCGTCGGCGCGGCCGAGCTGCGCACGGGCGAGGAGGACCTCGTCTTCATCACCGACGACGCACAGCTACTGCGCTACCAGGCCTCCCAGGTGCGCCCGCAGGGCCGGCCCGCGGGCGGCGTGGCGGGCATCAAGCTCACCGACGGGGCCAAGGTGATCTCCTTCACGGCCGTCGACCCGGCCGTGGACGCGGTGGTCTTCACGGTGGCGGGCTCGCGCGGCACGCTCGACGACTCGGTCCAGACGACCGCGAAGCTGACGCCCTTCGACCAGTACCCGCGCAAGGGCCGCGCCACGGGCGGTGTGCGCTGCCAGCGGTTCCTGAAGGGCGAGGACTGCCTCAGCCTGGCCTGGGCCGGCCCTGCTCCGGCCCGGGCCGCGCAGAAGAACGGCACGCCGGCCGACCTGCCGGAGATGGACCCGCGCCGCGACGGCTCGGGCGTTTCACTGCCGAAGACGGTGTCGGTGGTGGCGGGACCGGTGTGATCAGGCCTCAGGCTTCGGGGCTCGGTTCCACGGGCTCCGGGCTCTGAGCCTGTACGTCGAGGTCCTGTACCTCGGGGTCCTGTACGTAGCGGAGGACGCCCCACATGCTGTGCTCGTCGGTGTGCGGGGCGTCCTCCTTGCACGCCTCCAACTCCTTGCCGAGAGCGGGGGCGTTGATGCCGGAGCCGATGAGGACGAGCTGGGTGAGGCGCTCCTCGCCGGGCGCCCAGGCCTCCGGGTAGAACCGCAGGAACCGGCCCACGGCATGCACGACATAGCGGTTGCGGATGTCTGCCGCGCCGAAATCGACGTACCCCTTGATGCGGTAGAGACCCTCCGGCCTGCCGTCGAGGAAGTCCATCAACCGGCGCGGGCTGAGGGGCACTTCGGAGGTGAAGGCGAGGGATTCGTAGGCGGAGTGCAGGTGTCCGGCGTGCCGGCTACCGTCCTCGTGATCCTCGCCATGGCTGTGCCCCGGGCCGTGCTCAGGGCCGTCCTCATGCAGGTCGTCGAAGGACAGCTGCCCGATCCGCTCCGTGGACGGCTGGCAGTCGAAGAGGAGCGCCGGGTCGATCCGCCCGTACGTGGCGGGGACGACGGCGGCGCGATCATTCAGCGTCCGGACGAGTCGGCGTACACGCTCGGGGTCCTCTGCCCGGTCCGCCTTGTTGACGACGACGAGATCGGCCAGGCCGAGGTGCCGGTCGATCTCGGGATGCTTCTGCCTCGTGTCGTCGAACTCGGCGGCGTCGACGACCTCCACGAGCCCGCCGTAGACGACGCGAGGGTTCTCACTGGCGAGGAGCATCCGCACCAGCTCCTGCGGCTCGGCGAGGCCGCTCGCCTCGATGACGATGACGTCGATACCGGCCGAGGGCTGGGCGAGCCGATCCAGGTAGACGTCGAGTTCGCTTGCGTCGACCGCGCAGCACAGACACCCGTTCCCGAGGGAGACGGTCGAGTCCCCCAACGCCCCGGCAACCGCCATCGCGTCGATCTCGATCGCCCCGAAGTCATTGACGACGGCCCCGATACGGCTGCCTCCGCTGCTGTGCAGGAGGTGGTTGAGCAGCGTGGTCTTACCGGAGCCGAGGAAGCCCGCGAGGACGACGACCGGGATCTGCTGGGGGCTCGCAGGACTCAACGCGCGACCTCTCTCACACCGATGCGTGCACCGGCTCGTGGACCGGCTCTCGTTACGAGGATTGAATGCCAACTCAGGATACGAGCCGGTGGAAACCCCGCGAAGTGAACGATTGTTAGCGGCGCTCGCGGGGCACACGTTGGGCATGGCGCCAGGAAACGCGACCCGCGCTTCCCTCTGTGCGCCCTCTTCGCCGCCTCCCAGCCGATCAGAGCCGCTCGGCACCCTGGAAGGCGGCAAGCGCGCCGCCCACCCGCTCGCCGGTCCGTTTCCTGTCGACCCGCACCCGACGACCGGCGGACGGTCGCCTGATTCGGGGGTTGACATGGTCACACAGAAGCGCGGAATACGCGGGCTGAGCTCCGCCGCGGCAGCAGCAGGGATCGGCATGGTGGCAGGTGTTCTCGCCACCATGGCCGCGCACCGTCACACGCTCGAGTCACTGCGTCTGCGCCTGGAGCATCTGGAGCAGACCGCGCACACGCAGCAGCACACCAACATCGCCAACCAGCAGCGCCTGCACTGGGAACTGCTGAGCAAGGCCATAGACGACCCCGAGCTGGCCGAGGTGCTGGACCTCTATGAGGTGCCCGTGTCTCCCAAGAAGCGCCGCCAGTACCTGTTCGCCAACGCTCTATACACGAATCTGCTCTTTTATTACCGCATCGGCAATATAAGCCGTGATGAGTTCTTCGGGCACGTTCGGGGCATTTTCCAGAACCCGATCGTGCGCGAGTATTGGCATGCCACTCAGCAGCAGCGGGCGAGCATCGCGAACTCAGAAGAGGCCGAACTCGGACTGATGGTCGACGACCTGCTGCGCCAACTGGAGGAAGCGGACATCGACGAGTGGTGGGTGGTCGGGGAGCCGCCCGGCGACCAATAACCCCCGGTGTCCACCTCGGCGCTACATGTAAACTCCGCCCACGTTTCGCCACTCTTTGTGGGTATTCTCTCGGCGAAGCATAGTGAAGCGGCAACAACGAGCTTTAGCTGTGACTACTGTGGTGGTTGACTGTTGCGCGACCGCGCATGGAGTTGACCACCACGAGGAAGTCACTCCACCGTCGGCTGTCGAGGCTCAGCCCTACCGGGCATGCAACGCACCGCGCAGCAAAGTGCGCAGGTACGCCGGTTGTCGAGGCTCAGCCCTACCGGGCAGCAACGCACCGCGCAGCGAGTGCGCAGGTACTAGGTGCATTGCTACCGGAAAAGGGAAAACAACTGTGAGTCAGATCATCCGTCGCCTCGGTGTATCTCCACGCGTGCGAGGTAGCGCTTCTGGCGCAACTTGCCCAGATATTTTCGAATTGGCCGACGGAAATTTCGCCATCATCGGCACAGACGCAACTACTTCTCTCGACTCACAGCTACCCGCCGACGCAGCTCGCGCCGACTACGAACGAATCGTGGTGATCACGCGCGAGACCCTGGTACGGGCAAAGGCCGATATTCCCGATGCTTGAGGCAGTCACGGTCACCCAAGCCGTCAACGGCGTTGGGTGACCCGCGACCTGAAAGGCCCGGCGCCGCCATGGCGCCGGGCATTCGTTCGTCAAGCCACCGCCGGCACCGCCACCGGCGCCCCTGGCCCCACATACCGCGCCACCGGACGGATGATCTTCGAGTCCTGCGCCTGTTCCAGGATGTTGGCGCTCCAGCCGACGACGCGGCCCGTGGCGAAGGTGGGGGTGAACATCGCGCGGGGGAGACCGCACAGTTCCATGACGACGCCCGCGTAGAACTCGACGTTGGTGTGGAGATCGCGGCCGGGCTTGAGTTCCGCGAGGATCGCCTCCACTCGGCGCTCCACCTCGACCGCGAAGTCGACAAGAGGGCCGCCGAACCGCTGAGCGATGCCGCGGAGCATGCGGGAGCGAGGGTCCTCGGTGCGGTAGACGGCATGACCGAAGCCCATGATGCGGTCACCGGCGAGCACTCGTTCGCGGACCCAGGAGTCGATGCGGTCGGGCGTCCCGATCGCATCTAGAGTGTCCAGCGCCCGGCTCGGGGCGCCGCCGTGCAATGGCCCGGAAAGGGCCCCCACCGCACCCACGAGGCAGGCCGCCACATCCGCCCCCGTGGACGTGATCACCCGGGCCGTGAACGTTGATGAGTTGAATCCATGGTCAATGGTTGAGATCAAGTACTGCTCGATCGCCCGGGCCCGCTCCGGCTCAGGTTCCGAACCCGTCATCATGTAGAGGTAGTTGGCGGCATGAGGCAGATCGTCCCGCGGCTCCACCGGGTCGAGGCCACGGTCCAGCCGGTAGAGCGCCGTCAACAACGTCGGCACGGCAGCCGCCGCAGCGAGCGCGTCCGCACGACGCTGGTCCGCGTCACTGTCGTACACCGGCCGGAACCCTCGCGCCGCACCTAGCAGGGACAACGCGGTCCGCATGCCTGCGAGCGGCCCGGACCGCCCACTCGCCGCCGCGATCGCGGGCAGGGCGGCCAGCACCTCGTCGGGCAGCCGCCGCAGCGAGGCGGTCCGCGCCACGAAGGCGGAACGCTGTGCCGCATCCGGCAGTTCACCATGGACCAGCAGATGCCAGACGTCCTCGAATCCTCGGCTCTGCGCGAGCTCGACGGCCGAGTACTGGCGATAGTGATAGAAGCCCTCGAACCCCCGGACATCGCCCAGTGCTGTGTCGGTGACGACGACGCCGGCGAGTCCCCGCGGTACGTCTACAGAGGCGGTCTCGGCACGGTTGATCTGCATATTCCCTCCCTGGAATTGATTCGACTGTCCATGCTTGACTGCCTCTCTGTCAATATTGATTGAATCAATCTATAACCGTAGGGATCCATACAGATACGGTGACGCCATGAGGGATCAAGAACCGGCTCCCGCCCGCGAAGGCCGACGGATCAGCACCAAGGAGACCGCCGAGCTGCTCGGCGTGAAGCCCGAGACGGTGTACGCGTATGTGAGTCGCGGTCAGCTCAGCAGCCGCCGTGAACCGGGCAGCCGGGGCAGCACCTTCGACGCCAAGGAGGTGGAGGCGCTCGCGCGACGCAACAGGCGGGAGGCGAGCGGGAGTTCACCGAGTGCGGGCGGGCTCTCCGTACGCACCCGCATCACTCTCATCGAGAAGGACCGCTACTACTTCCGTGGCGTCGAAGCGACCGAACTGGCCACGCGCCACTCCTACGAAGAGGTCGCCGAGTGGCTGTGGACGGGCGTGCTGCGCCCCGGCGTCACCTTCACCGCCCCGGAGGCATCCGTCGCAGTCGCCCGCCAGGCCGTCGACGCGCTGCCCGAGCACGCCGATCCCACCGACCGGCTCCGCGTCGCGGCCATCGCCGCGGCGACCGCGGACCCGCTGCGCTTCGACCTCTCCGAGGAGGCAGTGCTCGGCACCGCGCGCAGCCTCATCCCCACGCTCGTCGCCGCACTGCCGCCCCTGCGGCGCGACCATCGGGACCGGGGTCCGCTGGCCCACCGCCTGTGGGGGCGACTCAGCGGCCGAAAGGCCGATGACGCCTCACTGCACGCCCTGGACACGGCACTCGCCCTTCTCCTGGACCACGACCTGGCCGCCTCCACCCTCGCGGTCCGTGTCGCCGCATCGGCCCGCGCGCACGCGTACGCCGCCGTGTCCGCGGGCCTCGGCGCCCTGGAAGGCCCGCTGCACGGAGCGGCGAGCGGATTCGCGCACCGGCTGATCCTCGACGTACTGGACCGGGGCACCGCGGCCCCCGTGGTCGCGGACGAACTGCGCGCCGGGCGCCGCATCCCGGGGCTCGGCCACTCTCTCTACCCGGGCGAGGACCCACGCGCGCGTGCACTGTTCGCCCTCCTCAAGGACGTCCCCGGGGCCGGGCCCCCGCTGGCCGCAGCCCAGGACATCGTCGCCACCACCGCCCGCCACGCCCCCCTGCACGCCACTGCCGACCTGGCCCTCGCCGTCCTCACAGTGGCGTCCGGCATGCATGCGTCCGCGGGCGAGACGATCTTCGCCGTGGCTCGCACGGCCGGCTGGATCGCCCACGTCCTGGAGGAGTACGAGGAGACCCCGATGCGCATGCGCCTGAGCGGACACTACGTAGGCCCACAGCCACCTCAGCCGCTCCAGGATCTGTGACCCCGCAAGCCCCGAATGCCACTCCAGTTAACTCAGGTTAGGCTTACCTCCGTGAGTACCTGCACGAAGGTCTCCCGGGCCCTGGACGAGCCCCTTGCGGGGACCGCCGCCCCCGCGAGGACGTGGCTGCTGCTGGAACAGCCCGGCCCCTGGGGTGCCAAAGCGCTGACCTCGAGCCATCTGGATCCGGACCTCGGCCGCACTCTGGAGAAGGCCACGGAGGGCACAGGCGTACGCATCGCACTGATCCGCCGCCCTGGGCGGCACGCCGACTGCCACACGGTTGCCGAGCGCCAGGTGTACGCGGCCCACACCGCTCCTGGAAACGTATGGCTGCGCAGCGCCACAACGTCAGACCCCGAACAGCTGCTCAAACTTGACTTCGCCGCCCTGGGCGGAGGCGCATCCGGCACCTTCGACATGGTCCTCGACGGCCGCCCCCACACCGGCGACCCCCTCGCCCTCGTCTGCACCAACGGCAAGCGCGACCGCTGCTGCGCCCTCCTCGGCCGCCCCCTCGCTGCCGAACTCGCCGCCTCCGGAGTGGACGGCGCGTGGGAAGTCACCCACCTGGGAGGCCACCGCTTCTCACCCACGTTGCTCGTGCTGCCATTCGGCTACGCGTACGGGCGCGCGGAGGCCCCTGCCGTGAAGGAGATACTCCAGGGCGTACGGGAAGGGCGTGTGGTCACCGAAGGGTGCCGCGGGAGCTCCGCCTGGGAGCGCCCCGGCCAGGCGGCCGAGCTCGCGGTACGCACGGCGACCGGCGAGGAGGCCGCGGACACGCTCAGCGTCGTCCGCACGGATGGCACGGCGCCGCGCTGGGATGTGACCGTCGCCCACACCGACGGCCGCATCTGGCGCGTCACCGTCGCCCAGGGCGCCTCGCTGCCGCCCCGCCAGGAAAGCTGCGGCTCTGCCCTCGGCTCCCCGGCCCGGATGGACGTACTCGCGGTGCGCGAACTGGCCCGTCCAGCTGCGGCAAGTCTCGCAGCCCGCTGATCACGGCTCACTCCAGAGATCCACGCCACACCCCTACGGCTCGACGCGCCCACCCCCGTACGGTCATAGGCATGAGTCCCACTCCCCCTGCCCGTCGGCTCCGCCTCGGCATGCCGAAACGGATGTTTTCGCAGGTGCTGCTGATGCAGGTGGCGATCGCTGCCGGAGTCGCCGTGCTCGCGACCGGCCTGTTCCTCGCTCCGCTCAGCGACCAGCTGGACGACCAGGCGATGCGCCGCGCCCTCGCGATCGCGCAGACCACGGCCGCGCAGCAGCAGCTCGCCGAGGAGCTGACATCGACGCGGCCCACGGCCGACGGGCCCGTACAGCTCGAGGCGGAGCGGATCCGGAAGGCCAGCGGGGCCGAGTACGTCGTGGTGATGAACACGGACGGCGTGCGCTGGTCGCACACCGACCCCGAACGGATCGGCAGCGTCGTCTCGACCGACCCCGGGCAGGCCCTGGCCGGCCACGAGGTCATGGAAATCGACAGCGGGACGCTGGGCCGCTCGGCGCGCGGCAAGGTGCCGTTGCGCGACGCCGAGGGCGACATCGTGGGAGCGGTGTCCGTCGGCATCGAGTACGACAGCGTGCGCGCCCGGCTCCTCAACGCGATCCCGGGCCTCTTCGCGTACGCAGGCGGGGCAATGGCCGTCGGCGCCCTTGCCGCGTATCTGATCTCCAGGCGAGTCCAGCGGCAGACCCGCGACCTGGCCTTCTCGGACATCGCCGCGCTCCTCGCGGAACGCGAGGCGATGCTGCACGGCATCAGGGAGGGCGTCGTCGCCCTGGACCGCGGCGGCAGGATCCGGCTGCTCAACGACGAGGCACAGCGCCTGCTGGGCATCGGCGACGAGGTGGTCGGGCAGCCGCTCGACGAGGCCCTCGGTGAGGGACGTACGACCGATGTACTGGCCGGACGTTTCACCGGCACCGATCTGCTCACCGTCCGCGGTCAGCGCGTCCTGGTCGCCAACCGGATGCCCACCGACGACGGCGGCGCCGTCGCCACACTGCGCGACCGCACCGAACTGGAGCAGCTCGGGCGCGAACTCGACTCCACCCGCGGCCTGATCGACGCCCTGCGCGCCCAGGACCACGAGCACGCCAACCGCATGCACACGCTCCTCGGCCTGCTGGAGTTGGAGATGTACGAGGACGCCGTGGAGTTCGTCGGAGAGGTGGTCGGCGACCACAGGGCCACCGCGGAACAGGTCACGGAGAAGATCCACGACCCGCTGCTCGCCGCCCTGTTGGTCGGCAAGGCCACTGTCGCGGCGGAGCGTGGCGTGGCGCTGTGGATCTCGGACAGAACGCTGTTTCCCGACGAGCTGATCGATCCGCGGGGACTGGTCACGATCGTGGGCAACCTGGTCGACAACGCGCTCGACGCCGTCGCCGGCAAGCAGCACGCGCGCGTGGAGGTCGAATTGCGCGCGGAAGGGCGTACGGCGGTACTCAGGGTGCGGGACACCGGGCCCGGAGTCCCTGCCGAACAGCGCGAGTTGATCTTCACCGACGGATGGTCCACCAAGAAGCCTCCGGCTCACGGTAAGCGAGGGATCGGCCTCTCCTTGGTGCGGCGGCTCGCCGAGCGGCAGGGCGGCAGCGCTCAGGTCGCGGAGGCGGACGGCGGGGGCGCGGAGTTCACCATCGTGCTGCCGGAGACGCTGGCGGAGCCGGGACTCGCCCCGGAGCCCGGACGGGCCGGCGTCAGGTACGAGGCGCGGGAAGCCGCCGTGGCCGCCACCACGACCACCAACGAGGAGTCGCGATGATCGAGGTGCTGGTCGTGGACGACGACACCCGGGTCGCCCGGGTCAACGCCGCCTACGTGGAGAAGGTCGCGGGCTTTCATGTCGCGGGCGAGGCGCACTCCGCGGCCGAGGCATTGCGGCAGGTGGAGGCGCTGCCGCAGCTGGATCTGGTGCTCCTCGACCACTATCTGCCCGATGAGACGGGCCTCGCGGTCGTTCAGGAGATGCGGCGGCGCGGCCACCAGACAGACGTGATCATGGTGACCGCGGCCCGTGACGTCTCCACGGTCCAGGCCGCGATGCGGCACGGCGCCCTCCAGTACTTGGTCAAGCCGTTCGCCTTCGCCGGACTGCGCGCCAAGCTGGAGGCGTACGCGGCGCTGCGCCGGACCCTCGACGGCGGAGGCGAGGCCGAACAGGCCGAGGTCGACCGGATCTTCGGCGCTCTCTCCGCAGGTTCGGAGCCGAATCTGCCCAAGGGGCACTCCCCCACCACCGCGCAGGCCGTACGCCAGGCGCTGCTGAGCGCCGAAGGCCCCCTGTCGGCCCAGGAGGTCGCGGACCGGACGGGACTCAGCCGGCAGACCGCCCAGCGCTATCTGAAGCTCCTGGAGCGCACCGGGAGGGCGACGCTGAGCCTCAGGTACGGCGACGCGGGCCGCCCGGAGCACCGTTACGTCTGGGCGACCCGCGCCTGAGGGCACGGTCGAAGTACGGGAATCGCAACCGCGCCCACCTCTGCACGGCTGTCAGGGGAGGCCAGCCGTGCGAGGAAACTCAGCCCGCGGCCTGCTTCTTCGCCAACTGTGGGTCTGCGCACCCGCCTTGCGACCGTAGAGGTGCCGTGTGCAAGAGCAGCAGTCTTGTGAGCGCAAGGCCTTCTTCTGCTTGCAAAAGCGTGTTGTGCTCGTTTTGCTCGCGCTACAACACTGGAGCCGGAGCACGGGCTCGATGCACGCCCGGGCTCGGGAAGAGAGGCCCGATGATTGACGTCCTGGTCGTGGACGACGACTTCCGTGTCGCCGAGATCAACGCCCAGTACGTGGGCAAAGTGCCCGGCTTCCGGGTCACAGCCCGCGCCCACACCGCGGCTCAGGCCCTGGCCACCGTGGCCCGCGAACCCGTCGACCTGGTGCTGCTCGACCACTACCTGCCCGACCGGACGGGTCTCGAACTCGTCCAGCGGATGCGGGAACTCGGCCACGACTGCGACGTCATCATGATCACGGCGGCCGGCGATGTGGAGACCGTGCGGGCCGCGATGCGCCTCGGCGCCCTGCACTATCTGGTCAAGCCGTTCACCTTCGCCGCGCTGCGCACCCGCCTCGATTCGTACGCCGCCCTGCACCGCACCGTCGAGCGCGTGGAGGGCCAGGGCGTGTCGGGCCAGGAGCAGGTCGACCGGATCTTCGGCGCGCTGCGCACGACGCCCACGGCCTCCTCGCCAGGCCCGCCCAGCGGACACTCGGAACCCACCACGGACCTGATCTGCAAAGTCCTGCACGAGGCCGACCATCCGCTGTCGGCCCACGAGGTCGCCGCCCAGACCGGGCTCAGCCGCTCCACCGCCCAGCGCTATCTCCGCCACCTGGAACAGGCCGGACGACTGCGGCTCACCCTCAAGTACGGAGACACGGGACGCCCCGAGCACCGCTACGCGTGGGTGGCACCCTGAGGCACTTCGTCCTGCGCCCCGTAAGGGGGCGCGGGGAACTGCGCGACCAGCCCACACCGGCCCGCAGGTTCATCATCGTGCTTCCAGCGGAGCGCCTAGGCGTCGATGCGCGAACGGTCCAGGGTCGCCGCCGAGTTGGAGATGAACTCCTTGCGCGGTGCCACCTCGTTCCCCATCAGCAGGTCGAAGACCTGCTCGGAGGCCTCCAGGTCGGAGATGTTGATGCGGCGCAGGGTGCGGTGGCGGGGGTCCATCGTGGTCTCGGCCAGCTGGTCGGCGTCCATCTCACCGAGGCCCTTGTAGCGCTGGATGGAGTCCTTGTACCGGATGCCCTTGCTCTGGAACTCCAGCAGCTTGTCGCGCAGTTCGCGGTCCGAGTATGTGTAGACGTACTTGTCCTGGCCCTTCTTCGGCTGAGTCAGCTCAATGCGGTGCAGCGGCGGAACCGCGGCGAACACCCGGCCCGCCTCGACCATCGGTCGCATGTAGCGCTGGAAGAGCGTGAGCAGCAGGATGCGGATGTGCGCGCCGTCGACGTCGGCGTCGACAAGAAGGATGATCTTGCCGTAGCGGGCCGCGTCGATGTCGAAGGTCCGGCCGGACCCGGCTCCTATGACCTGGATGATCGCGCCGCACTCGGCGTTCTTGAGCATGTCCGAGATGGACGCCTTCTGGACGTTGAGGATCTTGCCGCGGATCGGCAGCAGCGCCTGGAACTCGGAGTTCCGCGCGAGCTTCGCGGTGCCGAGCGCGGAGTCTCCCTCGACGATGAACAGCTCGCTGCGCTCCACGTCATCACTACGGCAGTCGGCGAGCTTGGCGGGCAGCGAGGAGGACTCCAGGGCGGTCTTCCTGCGCTGGGCGTCCTTGTGCTGGCGGGCCGCGATGCGCGTACGGGCGGCGGCGACGGCCTTCTCCAGGACGACGCGGGCCTGGGCGGCGGCGTCACGCTTCGTGGAGGTCAGGAATGCCTTGAGCTCCTGGGAGACGACGTTCGTCACGATGCGACGGGCCGCCGAGGTGCCGAGCACCTCCTTGGTCTGGCCCTCGAACTGCGGTTCGGCGAGGCGCACCGTCACCACCGCGGTGAGGCCCTCCAGGGCGTCGTCCTTGACGATGTCGTCCTCGGCGACGCGCAGCATCTTCTTCGTGCGCAGCACTTCGTTGACCGTCTTGGTGATGGCCTGCTCGAAGCCCGCGACATGGGTGCCGCCCTTGGGAGTGGCGATGATGTTGACGAACGACTTGAGCGTCGTGTCGTAACCGGTGCCCCAGCGCAGCGCGACGTCGACACCGAGCTCACGGGTGACCTCGGTGGGCGTCATCTGGCCGTGGTCGTCCAGAACCGGGACCGTCTCCTTGAAGCTGCCCTGGCCGGAGAAGCGGAGGACGTCACAGACGGGCTTGTCGCTCGCCAGGTACTCGCAGAACTCGCTGATGCCTCCGTCGAAACGGAAGGATTCCTCGCCCTTGCTGCCGCCCTCGCCGAGTCCGTACTCGTCGCGGACCACGATGGTCAGTCCGGGCACCAGGAATGCGGTCTGGCGGGCGCGCTGGTGCAGCGTGTCCAGGGAGAGTTTGGCGTCCTTGAGGAAGATCTGGCGGTCGGCCCAGTAGCGCACGCGTGTGCCGGTGCGGGTTTTGGGGATCCTCTTGAGCTTGCGCAGACCGGCCGAGGCGTCGAAGGCCGCGTCCGGTCCGGCCCCCTTGAAGGCACCGGGCGTACCGCGCCGGAAGCTGACGGAGTGCGTGTGTCCTCCGCGGTCCACCTCGACGTCCAGGCGGGCCGACAGCGCGTTCACCACGGAGGCACCCACGCCGTGCAGGCCGCCGGAAGCCGCGTACGAGCCGCCGCCGAACTTGCCGCCTGCGTGCAGCTTGGTCATCACGACCTCGACACCGGAGAGACCGGTCTTGGGCTCCACGTCGACGGGGATGCCGCGGCCGTTGTCCCGCACCTCCACCGATGCGTCGTCGTGCAGGATCACGTCGATGTGGTCGCAGTACCCGCCCAGGGCCTCGTCCACGGAGTTGTCGATGATCTCCCAGAGGCAGTGGAGCAGACCGCGGCTGTCGGTCGATCCGATGTACATGCCCGGGCGCTTCCGCACGGCCTCGAGCCCCTCGAGGACGAGCAGGTGCCGCGCGGTGTAGTTGGAACCGTCCCGGTCTGCTCCGGTCAGCAGCGCTGTGGACGGCACGGACGTCTCGGCGGTCACGCGGTTCGCTCCTCGCTGAATTTCAAGTGGGGCCCTTTAGGGTAAGGACCGGCTTCGGTCGCCGGTCCGAGGGTACAGAGGCCTGGTAGAGCCCTTGTAACGCCACCCTCGTCTGCGACTCAGGGTAGTCCAGCGTCGCATGCCTGTTCGATCCCTCGATTGAGTGAAGTACATATCACGTTCCCTTCCAGGCATGAACCATTTAGGCTCCGGGCACGTCCTCATGAACAACCGGCAACCCAGCCGGGAGGACTTGACCCTGACAGACAGCGCGAACCCGTAAAGATACAAAGACACGCAATACGGCTCATTCGCCGCCAACCGGCAGCAGACAGCCGACTCGGATCGAGATTTTTCCGAGGCAGAGTCCCGAGCGGGAACGTTTTGGGCCTGGTTGGATGTTGACCCTGGTACGACAGCTCGTCGAGCTAGAGAAGAGGCGACGTGACTACTGTTCTGACCCCCGCGAGCCCACTGACGGCCGCTGACCGCTGCGACCGTTGCGGCGCCCAGGCATATCTGCGCGTCGTCCTCCTCAGCGGTGGTGAACTGCTCTTTTGCGCCCACCACGGACGCAAGTTCGAGCCGGAACTCAAGAAGATCGCCGCTGAGATACAGGACGAGACGGAGCGGCTGACGGCCGCCCCGGCAAGCGCCAACGAAGAAGAGCGCTGACACTTCGCATCCACGACGAGCCAGCACGGCACAGGCCGGTGACCGGGCGGCTGTCCCTGGCAGCAGGGGCAGCCGCCCGTCGTCATGCCTGGTGGGCCGCACAACCCAGCGGGCCACCATGCCTGTGTACATCCCAGCAGGCGACAACGCCTGTACGCCCCAGCCGGCGACCATGCCTGTACGTTCCTGCCATCGGCTGGTGACTGGCACGTACTCCTCAGTGGCCCGCGCCCGGCGCCCTGACGACGCCTGAGACCCGCGTATAGACGCCTGGGCTCCCAGCCCGTCCGCAGCCGCTCCCCCACGACACAAGGCCGATCAGCCGCCCCTGGGCGACCAGTGGGCCCCCACTGTCCCCCTGACAGGCGTCCCGGCCACCGCCCAGCTCCCCGGCGCACAGCATGGAGTCGGCCAGGTACTTCCCCTCCGCACTGCCCGGATACGCCTCCTCGCAGATGGCGTCGGACAGCACCCGCACCCGGGTGGCCCGCAGCGCGTGAGCGAAGTCACCCCCGCCCGTCGTATCGCCCCAGCCGTAGACCACAGCGTCCGTACCGGGCCGGTAGGCCGCGTCACCGGAGCCCGCCATGCGAATCACCGACCTCGCGGGCAGCGGCTCGGTGAGAGTGAGCACAGCGACGTCACCGGCGTTCGTATAGCTGTCGTACGCCGGGCTGACCCTGACCGCGCGTACCGGGATCTCCCTGCCCTCGCCCCCCAGCAGGTCCGCGCGCCCGGCGATCACCTTCAGATCGCGGACCTGCCCCAACGGTGCGCCCAGCGCCGCCTCGCCCAGACAGTGGGCCGCGGTCAGCACGGTCGACCGGCCGATCACCGCACCCCCGCAGAACTGCCCGGCCCGCGTACCCCCGAAGCGGTCACGACTCGCCAGTGCCACCACCCAGGGGCTCTCGGAGATCTCGACGGGATAGCCGCCGATGACGACGCTGTCGGCCGCCGCGGGGGCGGGCGATGCCAGCGGTATCACGGCCGCTACAGCCGCGAGAGCCAGCGGTCGTACAAAGGGCCGACGCATACGCGCTCCTCACTCAGAGGTGGTCATGAGAAACCCAGAGTGATTCACGAGGCGGTGGCGCGCACTCCACACACGCCGAGGGCCCGGCTCCCTGTACGGGGACCGGGCCCAGTGACGTACGGCCGGGATCTAGTCGAGGTAGTCGCGCAGGACCTGCGAGCGCGACGGGTGACGCAGCTTCGACATCGTCTTGGACTCGATCTGGCGGATGCGCTCACGCGTGACGCCGTACACCTTGCCGATCTCGTCGAGGGTCTTCGGCTGACCGTCGGTGAGACCGAAGCGCATGGACACGACACCCGCCTCGCGCTCGGACAGGGTGTCGAGGACGGAGTGCAGCTGCTCCTGGAGGAGCGTGAAGCTGACCGCGTCGGCCGGGACGACGGCCTCGGAGTCCTCGATGAGGTCGCCGAACTCGCTGTCGCCGTCCTCACCCAGGGGGGTGTGGAGGGAGATCGGCTCGCGGCCGTACTTCTGGACCTCGATGACCTTCTCCGGGGTCATGTCGAGCTCCTTGGCCAGCTCCTCCGGGGTGGGCTCGCGGCCCAGGTCCTGGAGCATCTGACGCTGCACACGCGCGAGCTTGTTGATGACCTCGACCATGTGCACCGGGATACGGATGGTGCGGGCCTGGTCGGCCATCGCGCGGGTGATCGCCTGACGGATCCACCAAGTGGCATACGTCGAGAACTTGTAGCCCTTGGTGTAGTCGAACTTCTCCACCGCGCGGATCAGACCGAGGTTGCCCTCCTGGATGAGGTCCAGGAAGAGCATGCCGCGGCCGGTGTAGCGCTTGGCCAGGGAGACCACCAGACGGAGGTTGGCCTCCAGGAGGTGATTCTTGGCGCGGCGGCCGTCCTCGGCGATGATCTCCAGCTCGCGCTTGAGCTTGGGAGCGAGCTTGTCGGCGTTGGCCAGCTTGTCCTCGGCGAACAGACCGGCCTCGATGCGCTTGGCGAGTTCGACCTCCTGCTCGGCGTTGAGGAGCGGGACCTTGCCGATCTGCTTGAGGTAGTCCTTGACCGGGTCGGCCGTGGCACCGGCCGCGGCGACCTGCTGCGCGGGCGCGTCGTCCTCGTCCTCGTCCGAGAGGACGAAGCCCTGGGCGCCGTCCTCGGCGGGTTCTTCGGCACCGGCCTTGCCGGTACCCGGGGTCTCCTCGACCGCCTCTTCGTCGATCGCCTCGACGTCATCCTTCTTGGCGGCGGTCTTCTTGGCCGGCGCCTTCTTGGCAACGGCTTTCTTGGCGACGGCCTTCTTGGCGGTCGCCTTCTTGGCAGCGGCCTTCTTGGCGGGAGCGTCCTCGGCGGGAGCTTCGACGGCAGGCATCGCCGGAGCGGCGGTGGCGGTGGCCTGCTCGGCCGTCGCCGTCTTCGCCGCGACGGTCTTGGTGGCGGTGCGCTTGGCCGGACTCTTCGCTGCGACGCTCTTCCGGGTGCGCTTGGGCTCCGCGGCACTGACCATCAGCGTCACACCCTCTTCCTCGAGGATCTGGTTGAGGCTGCGCAGTACGTTCTTCCACTGAGTGGCCGGAATCTGGTCAGCTTCGAAGGCCCGACGCACGTCATCGCCGGCGATCTGCCCCTCAGCCTTTCCCCGCTCAATGAGCGCCATGACAGAGACGGACTCGGCGATCTCCGGCGGGAGCGTACGGGATGTGCTGGCCGACACGAACAACCTCTCGGAACGTTGGAAAACGGCTTCCGGCCCCGTCCAGTGTGGACCGGAGCCGACGACCGTCGACTGGGGGATGAGCCAACGGCGCGGGCGGGGGCCGCCAAGATACACAGCGCCATGAACGGCGTCCGTATTCCCTCGTCGGCTGTCACCTCTTAGGTCATCGCGCTGTTCCGAGGAGTGTTACGCCCAATCTGCGTGGCCCGAGTCACACCCCGTAAGCGTCCAAATGCGGCCAGATACGGTCAAAGATGGTCAACCTGTGGGCGCAAGGCTTCCTCACACCGCCGGACTCTGCCGGAGCCCAGAGGGGATCCGGCAGAGTCCGGCGGCGGATCGTTCGCCGACCGCGCGATGCCGCGCGAGGGGACATGTCCCCGACTGCGTCTCGGTGCGCGGTCAGTGCTCGCGCGGGGCGGGCACCACGCGCTCCACCTCGGGGTGGACGGTGAGTAGTTGACGCATGGCGGCCTCGGCGGCCGCTCCATCACCGGCGGACAGGGCGTCGACGATCCGGGCGTGGTGGGCAAGCGAGATCTCGTTCGGCCGGTCGCAGCCGGCGATCGGGCCGCCGGAAACCTGGAGGGCGGCCGACACGATCCCGGAGAGGTGCTCCAGCATGCGGTTGCCCGCGACCTGGATGAGGAGCGAGTGGAACTCCGCATCGGCGCGCGAGAAGGTGAGCGCGTCGCCCTGCGCCATGGAGTGCCCCATGATCTCGACCATGTCGGCGAGCCGCTGCTGCACCTCCTCGCGTCCGTGTCCGGCGGCGAGGCGGGCGGCCAGCGGCTCGATCGTCCAGCGCAGCTCGCTCAGCTCACGCCGCTGGTCGTCGCGCTGCGGACCGTAGGCCCGCCACTCGATGATGTCCGGGTCGAGGAGGTTCCAGTCGCTCACGGGCCGTACCCGTGTGCCGACATTGGGGCGGGCACTGACGAGGCCCTTGGCCTCGAGGACGCGGAGTGATTCACGGACGACGGTGCGGGAGACCTCGAACCGCTGGCCGATCTCCTCGGGGACGAGCGGGCGGTCCGCTCCGAGGTCTCCGGAGACGATCATCTGGCCGAGCTGTTGGACGAGTTGGCCGTGCAGGCCGCGGCCGCGGGAGCCCCCGGCCCGCCTGCCCACACGGCCCAGCTCCGGGTCCGTGCCCTCCCACGCGGGGACGCCGACGCGATCGACGCCGGGGGCCTCCGCGTAGGGATAGCGGTCGAGTTCGCCCGGGCCGACGAGGCCGGAGTCTGCGGAGCGGGCGGCGGTCATCATGGTGTGCGCAAGGGTAGTCACGCATCCTTTGTCGGCGTCGTCCCCAACTGCCTTGAGGGCTTTGGTGAAAAGCACACGAAAGGGTGATCGCTCACCCCGTCGCAATTGACGCCTTATCGGAAAGAAATGGGCGTTCCCCGATGAGTTGTGCGCGTCGGGGAACGCGTGTGCCGCTCACAGCGGCCATCGGACCCTGCTTCGCAGGGTCGTGAGCAGGTACGTGCAGATGAGGACGGTGAGCGACAACACCAGTGCACCGCCCACGGGTTGAGTGATCGCCTGTGCTCCAGCGGCCAGATATCTCTCGCCGCCGAAGGGCCACTGCGCCAGCACGAACTCACGTAGTCGCATCGAAAGCCCGGTCGCGGTCCGCACGGACGGCCCCTCCAAGACCTTGTGCACGAGGGGTACGACGACGATCGGCACGGCGAGAACGGCCGCGAGTCCGGCGGTCGTCGACCGGAAGACGCCCGCGGCCAGCACGCCGGCCCAGGCGCAGCCCACCACGAGGCCGATCCAACTGGCGCCCAGTGAAGGCCAGTCGGCGGGAACTCCGGCGACCTCCCGTCCGTAGACGATGTAGAGCAGTTCGGCGTCCACGCCCACCGTGAGGATGGCCAGGATCAGCGCGGTGGCGGCGGCGACGAGGAGTTTGGCGGCGAGCAGTCCCAGGCGGCGGGGGACGGTGCCGCGGTCCGCGGCCAGGGCGGGGTGGCGGAACTCGTCGCCGAAGGCGACGGCGCCGAGCAGTCCCGCGCCGAGCGCCGCGGGCGGCAGCGGGAATTGCTGCGGCCACGCGGCGAGCAGCCGCGGCTGTGGCGTGTGTCCCACCCGTGCCAGGAGTACGGAAGTGACGGCGGAGGTGGCGAGCACGGCTGCCGCGGTGAGGTAACCGGTGCCGACTCCTGCCGCGCGGCGCAGTTCGTAGCGCAGGGGGCGCAGCGGATTGCGGCTTTGGCGGACGGTGATGGGAGGTGGGAGGGGGGACAGGACATCCGCGTCCTCCGGCTCGGCGGGCCTCGGGGACGCCTCGGCCTCCTGAGAGTCATCCGCGGGCGGCTGGCCTGCCGTTGGCCCCATGTCGCCGATTTCGTCGGCCAGTTGATGTACGAGGATGCCGTGGCGGTACGCGGTTTCACCGACGTCGGCACACGTGCTTCCGTACACCGAGAGGCGGCTGCCGTCCTCTCGCACGACTTCGACGGAACGCCGTGTGGTGCGAGCCTCCTTGGTGAGGAGGGCGGCGAGCCGGGCGGCGTGAGGGCTGCGGACGGCGACGCGAGGCCGGAGCCGAGTGCGGGCGAAGTCCGCGACCTCCTGGTCGGCTACGAGCTTGCCCTCTTCGATCGTGACGACCCGGTCGGCGGTCCGCGCGGCCTCCTTCGGGTCGGCCGTGGTGAACAGCACGGTGCCGCCCCCGGCGGCGTACGCGCGCAGAACTCCGTGCAGCCAGCGGCTTTCACGGACCGAGAGCCCGTCGGCAGGGTCATCGAGAACGAGCGTGTGCGGGTCGGCCAACAGCGCGCAAGCAAGGCCCAGCCGACGGTCCATACCCCGCGAGAGCGTGCCGAGGCGTTCGTCGCGGAGGCTGACGAGACCCACCGCTTCGAGGACTTCGTCGGCGCGACGGACAGGCACGCCCACGGCGGCGCACAGCATGCGAAGTTGACCGCGGACCGTGCGCGCCGGATGCCCCGGCACCTCTCCGAGGAGCACACCCACTTCGTGTGCGGGATGGGGGATGCGGTGCAGCGGACGGCCTCTGAAGTGGGTGATTCCGCGGCCCTGTTGGAGCTCGAGCATGAGCCTCAGCGCCGTCGTCTTGCCCGCGCCCGGGGCTCCGAGGAGCGCCGTGACGCGTCCCGCGTGCGCCTCGAAGGACACGTCGTCGACGGCGGGCGGAAGCTCCTTGCGAGGGTTGCTTGTCAGTCCGATGGCCTGGATCACCCAAGGCAAGATAGCGCGATATGTACGGTTTTTCGGGCACCCTGACCCCGCCCCGGAACGGCCCTCGTACCGGTCGAGCCGAGTACTGTGTCAGACCTCGGGGCGCAGCATCGGCGGATTGAGCAGTGTGGCGCCGCCCGCGCGGAAGAGCTGGGCGGGGCGGCCGCCCTGCCGGGTGGTCGTACCTCCGGTGGGCACGAGGAAGCCGGGAGTGCCGGTCACCTTGCGGTGGAAGTTGCGGGGGTCGAGTGCCACTCCCCACACCGCCTCGTACACACGACGCAGCTCCCCCACGGTGAACTCGGTCGGGCAGAAGGCAGTGGCCAGGGATGAGTACTCGATCTTGGAGCGGGCGCGCTCCACACCGTCGGCCAGGATCTGCGCGTGATCGAAGGCGAGCGGTGCCGCCTGTTCGCCGTCGCGGCCGTACCCGCCCCGCTGGAGCAGTTCCTCGACGGGGGCCCAGCGCGCGCTGTTCGCGTCGCCACCCGCCCTGGGCGCGGGCAGATCGGGGGCGAGCGCGAGATGGGCGACACTGACGACCCTCATCCTCGGGTCACGCTTGGGATCGCCGTAGGTGGCGAGCTGCTCCAGGTGCGCGCCGTTGTCCTGCGCGGGGGCATCCGGGTCGTGGGCGCACAGCCCGGTCTCCTCGACCAGTTCCCGCGCGGCGGCCTGCGCCAGGTCCTCGTCGGGCCGCACGAACCCGCCGGGCAGCGCCCACCGCCCTTGGAACGGGGGCTCGCCCCTGCGTACCGCCAACGCGCACAGGGCATCGCGGCGCACGGTCAATACGACCAGGTCAACGGTGACGGCAAAGGGCGGGAAGGCTGACGGGTCGTAGGGCATGTCGCGATCATAGTCGTCTGCCTGACGATAAGCACTCCTTTCGCCGGTCACCGGGACGGCTGATCCACTCCGCCCCGGTATGGACGTCGTGGGAGGCCGCCGACTCTTGATCCCCTCGGTCCCGGGGTGGCCATACGCGCCGATACGCGGCAGAGGAACAGAGCAGCACCCGCCCGAGCCCGGTCCACCCTGGGATCGTCACCGACACCAGCCGAACCCAACCCCACAGCAGTACGTCACCGCGGCGGCGCAAGGTCACCCCCATCCCTCCGTACCGCTCCCCACCCTCATGTGTCGCCCCGTGATTCACGACATCCGGCACCTCGCCGGGACCGAGAAGCGCTGCCCGTGCTGTCGCCGACCCGGCCGCGCTATTCCGCCGCGATGGAGCCCTCGGCGGCGGGCCGGGGGCGGCGCGTGCCTCCTCCCGGCCCGGCTGAGCGTCGGCTCGGATGGCTGCTGCCGGGGCTGCCCGTGGACCGCGTCCTGCGTCGCCGACGAGGCGTCGTCCGTGTCGACGGTTTCGTGGTGTGACCGGACGGCCCGTCGGCCCCGGCCCGCGGCGCCGAGGAAACACCCGCCTCGGACCCCGCTACCGCGCCGCCGCGATCCGCGCGTTCCTTCCGAAGGCACCGGCGGATCGACTCGGGGTCCAGACCCTCGTTGCACGCCTGATGCAGAAGGCGGGCGAAGAGATACCCGGGATCCGCGCCGAGCGCCATGGCGAGGGCTTCACGAGCCTCCAGTTCGTCGCCGGAGGACCAGGCGACCCATCCCGCGAGGGTCAGCGGCGCCGCCGCATGTTCCCCGTACGCTCCGACACAGCGGCGGGCGAGGGCGCGCCACAGGCGCAACGCCGGACCCGCCTCGTCGCCCTCCATCCACTCCGCCGCCCTGTCACGCGTCGTGCGGTCCTGGAGGCCGAGGATCAGAGTGGCGGCCTCGTCGTGGCCCAGTAGCTCGTCATCGCGGAGATCCGCCGGAAGCGTGCCGGACATGGGTGGGGCGTCGGCGAACCGGCGCATGAGCCGGTCGGCCAGTTCCAGAGTCTGGTCCGCCACGTCCGCACGGCTCTCATTCCCAGGATCCTGGGAATGAGAGCCATGCTCACGGCGTTCAGCGCGGACTCCTGCTCCAGCGCCGCCGCGCTCTCCCAGGGGCTGAGCCTTGCCCTCAAATCCCGTAGCGAACCCCGTACTTGGAGACCGGCGTAAGTCGCCGCGGCGGCCAGGACCGAGGTGCCGGGCAGGCCCATGGGTGTACCGCCGGAAGGGCAGCACTCTTCACTGGGGCAGACATACGACCACCAGCGGTTGTCCGAGATGCACAGTGCCTCGACCACGGGAACGTCGAGAGCGCCGCATGCCGTGCGCAGCAACTGCGCCAGCGGGCGCAGGCGTCCCATGACCTCCTGCCCCGACTCGCCGTCCTCGGGGTCCTGGCAGAGGAAGGCGACCATGCTCTCGACCGGTGCGCCCCTGCGTTCGCTTCCCTTGACGAGGCCCTGCGCCAACTGCTCGGCCACGGCCGGCCAGTCGTCCGCGCTGCCAGGGATGCCGAGCCGTGCTCGCCCGCCGAACCGGCCCCGCCCGTCCCGGTCGTGCAGGGCGACGAGCACGATGCTGTCTTCGGGACGGTATCCGAGCAGGTACGGCAGAGCATCGGCCAGTTCAGCGGGAGTACGGAGCGTGACCTGGTGCTCGGCGCACGGGACACCGTCCGCCCCGCGCCCCGCACCGTCGGCACCTCCACCCGCGCGATCTTCCCCATGGCCGCGGCGCTCGCTCCCTTCCCCACGCCCGTCGTGCCCGCTGATGTCACCGTTGCCGGAAGTCCCGGCCGCTTCGCTGTGATTCGTCATGTGGCGACCATCCCGCGGATCCTGTGATTCCGCTTTACCCTGTGGATAACCACGATCATGACCGCGTCAGAAGTTGTCCACAGGCTGGCGGACGCGCTCACGCGATGTCCGACCCATCGGGTTGCATGGGGCCATGACCAACGAAGACCTGCGCACTGCGGCCGATACCGCTCCCGCCGGCCTCGTCGGCGCCCGGAACGGGCGACGCCCCGGCTGCGCGAGGACCAGTGGCGAGTCATCGAAGCACTCGTCGCCGACAAACGCAGAGCCCTGGTCGTGCAGCGCACCGGCTGGGGCAAGTCCGCGGTGCACCTTGTCGCGACCGCGCTGCTGCGTGAGCAGGGCGCGGGCCCCACAGCACGCCCGTCGGCTATGGATTCCGCGGCCCGACAGCACCCGATCCCGCTGACGGTCCCTCAGGCGGATGCAACGCCGATCCAGCAGCGGTATGGGTAATTAGATATGACGACAGATGGCGGCATACCAGCCGATCCAGCACAGATGCGGCACGGGGAACGCCAACGGGTGAAGCAGTCGTACGGGAGGAGCGCCGGGCTCCGCATGGCGTACGCCGCTCGGGGTGGCGTAGCCCTTGACTTCACCCCGGTTCCCGCGCCACATTCCTGACTCTGCATCAGAAACGGGCGCCGGGGCCTTTCGTGTCCCGGGCAGCACAGCACGGCCTCCCTTTCCCTGACCAGACTGGAGAGACCTGCCATGTCCACCCACGCTGATCCCGTCAGACGTACGTCGCTCTCCGCCCCTTCGCGCCGCCGTGTGATCGGTGCCGCCGGCGCCGGCCTCGCCCTCGCCGGCGGGATGCCGTATCCCGGCGGCCCTTACGCCGACGCCGCTGACCTGCCCCTCCTCGGCACGTACGACGTCGTGGTCATCGGCTCAGGAGCCGCCGGTATGACGGCCGCGCTCACCGCCGCCAAGCAGGGCCTGACGTGCGTCGTCGTGGAGAAGGCGGCCACCTTCGGCGGCTCGGCGGCCCGTTCCGGCGCGGGCATCTGGATCCCGAACAACTCCGTCATCCTGGCCGCCGGGGTGCCCGACACCCCGGCGAAGGCCGCCACGTACCTCGCGGCCGTGGTCGGCGACGACGTCCCGGTCGACCGGCAGAAGGCCTTCCTCGACCATGGGCCCGCCATGCTCTCCTTCGTCATGGCCAACAGCCCACTGCGCTTCCGGTGGATGGAGGGCTACAGCGACTACTACCCGGAGTTGCCCGGCGGGCTGGCGCAGGGCCGTTCCATCGAGCCCGACCAACTCGACGGGAACATCCTGGGTGCGGAGCTGGCCCGCCTGAACCCGTCGTACATGACGGTCCCGGCCGGCATGGTCGTCTTCAGCGCCGACTACAAGTGGCTCGTCCTTTCCGCGGTCAGCGCGAAGGGGCTCGCCGTGGCCACCCAGTGCCTGGCCCGGGGGACGAAGGCGGCGGTGCTGGGCCAGAAGCCACTCACCATGGGGCAATCGCTGGCGGCGGGGCTGCGCGCCGGGCTGCTCAAGGCCGACGTGCCCGTGTGGCTGAACACGCCGCTGACCGATCTGCACAGGGAGAACGGCGCCATCACCGGCGCGGTCGTCACCAGGAACGGCGCACCCGGACTGCTGCGCGCCCGCCGGGGCGTCATCGTCGGCTCGGGCGGCTTCGAGCACAACGCGGCCATGCGCGAGCGGTACCAGGAGCAGCCGATCGGCACCCAGTGGACGGTCGGCGCCAAGGAGAACACCGGCGACGGTATTAGGGCCGGTGAACGGGCAGGCGCGGCACTGGAATTGATGGACGACGCGTGGTGGGGTCCGGCGATCCCGCTCCCCGACCAGCCGTACTTCTGCCTCGCCGAACGCACCCTGCCCGGCGGGCTCCTCGTCAACGCGGCCGGAGCGCGCTTCGTCAACGAGGCCGCCCCGTACAGCGATGTCGTCCACACCATGTACGACCGCGACACCCCGAACGCCCCGCACATCCCGGCCTGGCTGATCGTCGACCAGAACTACCGCAACCGCTACCTCTTCAAGGACGTAGCGCCGACCTTCGTGTTCCCCGACGCCTGGTACGAGTCGGGCGCCGTCCACAAGGCGTGGACACTGGACTCGCTGGCCGCCTCGATCGGCGTACCCGCGGCTGCTCTGCGCGCCACCGTCGACCGCTTCAACTCCCTTGCAAGGAAAGGCGAGGACAGCGACTTCGGGCGCGGCGACAGCGCGTACGACCACTACTACACGGATCCCTCCGTCCGCCCCAACTCCTCCCTGGCACCGCTGTGGTCGGCCCCCTACTACGCCTTCCGGATCGTTCCGGGCGACCTCGGCACCAAGGGCGGCCTGCTCACCGACGCCCGGGCGCGGGTGCTCAGCCAGGACGGCTCGGTGATCCCAGGGCTGTACGCGGCGGGAAACGCCAGCGCCGCCGTCATGGGCCGCAGTTACGCGGGCGCGGGCTCGACGATCGGACCCGCGATGGCGTTCGGGTACATCGCGGCACGGGACATCGCGGCGCGGAGGTGAGTCGTCAACCGCTTCAGGAACCTTCTCCAGCCTCTGATTCCGGTCTTCGGACTCCAGTGGTGTCCCTTGAGGACCGTTCTGTCCCTTGAAGCCTGTCCTGCTGGTGATGGCACCGGGACCCGTGCGGCCACTGGGTGAACGTCCCGTTCTCGCGCTCCACCAGCAGCGGCCGGCCCTGTGCGAGCACTCCGCGTGGCCGTATGCCGGTCAGGCTCGCGGTCGTGCAGGCGGCGCTCAGGCCGGCGAGGTCGTGGACGATGCCGATGCTGCACAGGGACCGGGTCTCGGCGATGGCCTCATGGTCGCCGCCCGGATGACGACCCGCAGATCGGGTGCGACGGCCCGTGCGGCCACGGCCACGGCGATGTTGTCCAGGTCGTCGGGGGCGACAGCGGCCATGGCCTGGGCCGCGTCGAGGCCGAGCTTGCGCAGCACGAACCTGTCCAGGGTGGCGTCCTCCCACAATGGGCCCATGGGACAGGCCTCGCGGTCCCGACGGGCTGACCGCCTGGACTCATTGCGAAACATCGCAGCTCGTTGCTGTTTTCGTGATGCAGGAAGCCTTGGAGAGGTGGCTTGTTCCCAGGTGTGTCGGACCCGTCCTGTTGTATGGAGGCATGGAGCACACGAGCAACGCGGATCTTCGTACGGCGGCTGACATCGTCCTCGCCCGACTCGTCGGGGACACGACTGGCCGTGCACGACTGCGCGAGGACCAGTGGCGGGCGATCGAAGCCCTCGTCGCAGACAAACGCCGGGCCCTGGTCGTGCAGCGCACGGGCTGGGGCAAGTCCGCCGTGTACTTCGTCGCGACCGCGCTGCTGCGTGAGCAGGGCGCGGGCCCCACGGTCATCGTCTCCCCGCTCCTCGCACTCATGCGCAACCAGATCGAGGCCGCGGCCCGGGCCGGCATCAGCGCCCGGACCATCAACTCCTCCAACACCGAGGAATGGGACACCGTCCAGGCCGAGGTCGCCGCGGGCGAGGTCGACGTGCTCCTGGTCAGCCCGGAGCGGCTCAACAACCCCGACTTCCGCGACAACGTCCTGCCCAAGCTGGCCGCCGCCACCGGCCTCCTGGTCGTCGACGAGGCACACTGCATCTCCGACTGGGGCCACGACTTCCGCCCCGACTACCGGCGGCTGCGCACCATGCTCACCGAACTGCCGCCCAACGTGCCGGTCCTTGCCACCACGGCCACCGCCAACACCCGCGTCACCACCGACGTCGCCGAGCAACTGGGCACCGGGGGCAGCTCCGACGCCCTGGTGCTGCGCGGCCCACTGAACCGGGAAAGCCTCAGCCTGAACGTGCTGGACCTGCCGGACGCCGCCCACCGCCTGGCCTGGCTCGCCGAGCACCTCAACAACCTGCCAGGCTCCGGGATCATCTACACCCTCACCGTCGCAGCCGCCGAAGAGGTCACCGCCTTCCTGCGTACCCGCGGGCACACCGTCGCCTCCTACACCGGAAAGACCGAGAACGCCGACCGCCAGCAAGCCGAAGAGGACCTGCTCACCAACAAGGTCAAAGCCCTGGTCGCCACCTCAGCCCTCGGCATGGGCTTCGACAAGCCCGACCTCGGATTCGTTGTGCACCTGGGCTCGCCCTCCTCCCCCATCGCGTACTACCAACAGGTCGGGCGCGCGGGCCGTGGCGTGGAGCATGCGGAAGTACTGCTGCTGCCAGGCCGGGAGGACGCAGCGATCTGGGAATACTTCGCCTCCCTCGCCTTCCCCTCCGAGGAGCTCGTCCGCCGCACCCTCGACGTGCTCGCCCACTCTCCAAAGCCGCTGTCGCTGCCCGCCCTGGAGCCACTGGTGGAGCTGCGCCGCTCCCGCCTGGAGTCGATGCTCAAGGTCCTCGACGTGGACGGCGCGGTCAAACGGGTCAAGAGCGGCTGGATCTCCACCGGCCGGCCCTGGACCTACGACGCCGAGCGCTACGCCTGGGTCGCCAAACAGCGGGCTGCCGAACAACAGGCCATGCGCGACTACGCCACGACTGTCGGCTGCCGGATGGAATTCCTGCAGCGACAGCTGGACGACGAGACCGCGGCGCCTTGCGGCCGCTGCGACAACTGCACCGGGCATCCCCGCTTCGCGGCGGAGACATCCCCCACCGCCCTGGACGCCGCGCTCGGCGAGCTGGGCCGGGCAGGCGTGGACGTCCAGCCGCGGCGGATGTGGCCCACCGGACTCCCCGCACTCGGCGTCGATCTCAAAGGCCGTATCCCCGCAGGGGAACAAGCCTCCCCCGGGCGGGCACTGGGTCGGCTGACCGACATCGGCTGGGGCAACCGGCTACGCCCCTTGCTCTCACCCCAGACCCCGGACCAGCCGGTACCCGACGACGTGCTGAACGCCGTCGTGGGAGTGCTGGCCGACTGGGCGAAGGGACCGGGAGGCTGGGCCTCCGGCGATCCCGAAGCAGCCGCCCGTCCGGTCGGAGTGGTCACCATGGCCTCACGCACCAAGCCCCGCCTGATCGAGTCGCTCGGCACCCGGATCGCCGAGGTCGGCCGTATGCCCTTGCTCGGCTCGATCACGTACACGGCAGAAGCGGACTCCGTCCGCGTACCACGCTCCAACAGCGCCCAGCGGCTCCGCGCCCTGAACGGGGCACTCGTCGTACCCCCGCAGCTGACCGAAGCCCTGCGCACCGCCGATGGCCCCGTACTGCTCGTCGACGACGCGACGGAGACGGGATGGACACTCGCCGTCGCCGCCAGACTCCTACGCCGCGCGGGGGCCAAAGAGGCACTGCCGCTCGTACTCGCCGTACAAGGCTGACCCCCCACCCCCCAGAAGACACAGCACACAACACGACGCCGACGCACTCAAAGGTGCATTCGTGCATGTGTTGCCAGTACTTCGCCTCGATCGTCTTCCCTCCGGAGGAGCAGGTACGACGCACGCTGGACGCCCTAGCGCAGGCGGGCCGGCCGCTCTCGCTGCCCGCGCTCGAACCACTGGGGGAGCTGCGCCGGTCCCGGCTGGAGACGATGCTCAAGGTCTTGGACGTGGACGGCTCGATCCAGCGGGTCAAGGTGGCTGGATCTCCACCCGCGCCGCTTGGACGTACGACGCCGAGCGCTATGCCTGGGTCGCCAAGCAGCGGACCACCGAGCAGCAGGCGATACGTGACTACGTGGCGACGACCGACTGCCGGATGGAGTTCCTGCGGCGGCAGTTGGACGATGCAGGAGCAGCCCCGTGCGGCCGCTGTGACAACTGTGCCGGTTCGCGGTTCGCCGTTCGCCGTTCGCCGTTCGCCGTTCGCCGTTCGCCGTTCGCCGTTCGCCGACACGATCTCCCCTGCCGCGCTGACTCGGCGCGCGGTGAGCTCGGCCGCGCGGGTGTCGAGGTGGAGCCCCGGAAGATGTGGCCGACGGGCCTGCCCTCGATCGGTGTCGACCTGAAGGGCCGTATCCCGGCCGGCGAACAGGCCGCGACCGGGCGGCGTTGGGACGGCTCTCGAACAGGCTGGGGGCAACCGGCTGCGGCCGATGCTGGCGCCTCAGGCACCGGACGGACCCGTTCCGGACGACGTGGCGAAGGCTGTGATCGCAGTGCTGGCCGACTGGGCGAAGGGGCCCTGCGGCTGGGCCTCGGGGAGCTCCGACGCACAGCCGCGCCCGGTCGGCGTCGTCACCATGGCCTCGCGCAGCCGGCCGCGTCTGTTCCAGTCGCTCGGGGCGCGGATCGCCGAAATCGGACGCCTGCCACTGCTGGGTACCCTGGAGTATGCCGCTGGAGCCGAGGCGGCGCAGGCCTCAGGAGAGCAACAGCGCGCAGCGGCTCAAGGCGCTCGACGGGGCGCTGACCGTGCCGCCCACCCTGGCCGAGGCCCTCGCAGGGGCCCAAGGCCCCATACTGCTCGTGGACGATCTGACCGAGACCGGCTGGACGCTCGCGGTGGCCGCACGCATGCTCCGGAGAACCGGTGCGCAGGTGGTGTTGCCGCTGGTGCTCGCCGTTCGGCGTGATTTACACGTCGGCAAGGAGGGCACTGTTCGGGGATATATGAGACGCATCCCCAGATAGCAGTCAGTGGCCCTGATTGCTCGTTGCCGCAATCAAGTTCGACAGGAAGAATTGGGGGTGCGCCCCGCATGGCCTGTCCGAAGCCCGGTAGGGCCCTGCCGCGGTGCGCTCCCCCGTCCGACCCCGCCCTCAGCATGGGCGCGTAGCCGAAGGGAGGACCGTGACCTTCGGATTCGCTCCGTCCCCGGCGGCATCGATGCCGACGTCCGCCGCGTCCGCCAACTCGCTGGCCCGAATGCTCGAACCCGCCGAGTGGGCCGCCGCGGGGATCCCGCTGTTGCGCAGTCCCCGGGAGGTTGTCAACGGGCTGCATTCCCGGCATCACCCCCGGCCCGCGACCGCCATCGTGGCTGTCCTCGATCCGGAGGAACGGCTGCAGGCGAGCGCCTCGTTCACCCGGCGTCCGGCTCCGGCGGACGGCTGGATGTTCCGCAACGCGCTGCTGGCGCAGCTGCGCCGGGTCATCCCGCATGATCTGCGGCGCCGCACCCCGGTGCGTACGGCCGTGCTGCTCTACTGCCGTGAGGGCGACGCGCGTTGGACGGAGGAGGACGGGGCGTGGATGTGGGGGCTACGGGACGCGTGCACGCTGCACGGGCTGCGCTGCGGGGCGTACATCACGCTGACGGGTGAGGGCTGGCAGGTCCTGGGCGAGGGGCGCGGCGGCCGTCATCCCAACGCGGACTCTGTGCCGGAGTCCTTCGAGTCCTTCGCCACGGCAGAGGCACCCCAGCCGCGCACCGGGGGCGCCGCCTCGGACGTACTGCGCCGCGCGGCGGCCCGCTGACCCGACGAACGACGCCCGGCTGATCGCCGCCAGCAGTCACGGGCGCCTGCCACGCGTGCGTGGAGCCCGGCCGCGACGACGTACCGACGCACGCCAAACCTCGACGGCAACGCACATGAAGCCGTGGCACTGCGACCCTGGCCGCGCCGGTACGTCCCCCCGTACCGGCACACGTCAAACCGTCCACCGTGCACATGCCGCCGCGGCGGCACCCGCCCCCTTCGAGGGAAGCGGGTTCTCAGACCCCTGCCCCCAGCACCGAGTTGATCTTCTGCGGGTCGCCACAGACGATCAGCAGGGCGCCGGCTCGGCCGAGGGCCAGCGGCAGGGCCGTGGCGGCGGCAGCGTCGGGACCGCCGTTGACGGCAACGACCACCACGGGACGGGACGCGACACGACCGGCCAGCGAGGCGTCGGCGTAGAAGACGTCGTCGCCCGCGTCGTGCTGGGCCCAGTACGCGGCCTCGCCGAAGGACAACTCGTGCGCGGCCCACGGATGCGGCTCGCCGGTGGTGATCACCAGCACCTCACCGGGGGCACGGCCCGTGTCGAGCAGCAGGTCGACCGCTTCCTCGGCGGCATCCAGCGCCCCCTCGGCCGAGGCCGGGATCAGCTGGATCTGCGGAGCGGAGGGAGCGGCGGGGGCGGCCGGAGCGGATGGCTCCGGCTTGGCCACAGGCGTGTCGCGCGGCGCACGTTGCGCCGGCGGCATCGGCCGGACGGTACCCGGGCGACCGGGACGCGGCGGGGCCGCGGGACGGGGACCAGGTACGGGACGGGGGGTCGGCGCGGTGCGGCCGTTGGCCGGAGTGGCGCGGGGACCCTGGGCACTCTCGTGAATCTGAGGCTCCTCGGGAATGAGAGGCATGAGCTGATTTTTATCAAACGCCGGTGCGACTCGCCCCGGCGGGTGGCACATGAGTGCGAGCGGAACCGTCAGAAGTCGAGGCCGAGCTGACCTTCGATCTCCGGAACGCTTCCGTCCGCCCAGCTGCGGACCTTCTTGAGGTGCCGCCACTGGGGCAGCGCATCAAGATACGCCCACGAAAGCCGGTGGTACGGGGTGGGGCCCCGCAACTCCAGCGCGGCCTTGTGCACGGGTGACGGATACCCGGCGTTGGTCGCAAAACCGAAGTCTGCATGTTCGATGCCCAGTTCGGCCATCAGTTTGTCACGCTCGACCTTGGCGATCACCGAGGCCGCCGCGACAGCCACGCACGACTGGTCGCCCTTGATGACCGGACGGACCCGCCAAGGAGTGCCGAGATAGTCGTGCTTCCCGTCGAGGATGATCGCGTCGGGGCGAACCGGCATGGCGTCCAGGGCGCGTACGGCGGCAAGCCGCAGCGCGGCCGTCATCCCCAGCTTGTCGATCTCCTCCGGAGAGGCATGCCCCAGGGCGTACGACGTCACCCACTTCGCCAGCTCCTCGGCCATTTCGGTACGCCGCTTGATGGTGAGGAGCTTTGAATCGGTGAGGCCTTCGGGCGGGCGGCGCAACCCCGTGACCGCCGCGCAGACGGTGACCGGACCGGCCCACGCGCCGCGCCCCACCTCGTCGACACCGGCAATGACCTTCGCTCCGGTGGTGGCGCGCAAGGAGCGCTCGACGGTGTGAGTGGGTGCTTCGTACGGCATGGCGGCACCAGAGTACGCCGCCCGGAACCCCATGCGACACCCAGGTTTCTCCGGGCAACCACAGAGGGACTTCAGCCGCCACTCGAACGCGGTGCCGGCATCACGTCATGCCGCGCTCGGCCGCAGCAGCGGAAGCATCAACTGGTCGACCATGGCTTCCAGCTCGTGCTCGTTCCATTCACAGGCGCACACCTTCGAGCGGTACATCATCATCGCCGGCATGGTGTCGAAGACGTACCTGTTAGCAGCCTCGGGTCGCACATCTCCCCGCGCGATCCCGCGGCGAATGATGTCCTCAACGAGCCGAGCACCCGGCTCCACGACCCGCTCGAGGATCACGGTATGGAAGCGCTCGGCGGTACCGAAGTCGCATTCGTAAAGCACCGAACGCAGAGCGAATCCGGGGCGCGAGAACATCACCTCGCGCACCCGGTGGCAGAGGTCCAGGAGTTCTTCGCGCACGCTGCCGAGGTCGGGCGCGTGCTCCAACTCCGGCAGCCCGGACCGGAGCGCGTCGACGACGAGATCCTCCTTGGACGGCCAACGACGGTAGACCGCGGCCTTTCCGGTCTGAGCTCCTGCGGCGACGCCCTCCATCGTGAGGCCGTTCCAGCCGACCGTACTGAGCTGATCGAGCGCGGCCTCGAGGATCGCGCGTTCCAGTACGGCGCCGCGCCGACGCAGGGAAGCCGACTGAGCGGGAGCGGCCGCCAAGCGCGAAGTAGCCATTTGAGTGTCTCCGTTGTGCAGGGGAGCGGGGCTCTCGGGGAAGAGCGAGCGGACCGGTGCCACGACACGAAAGCGATTCAGTGAACGCTTGCGTTCACTGACGGGGACTCACTAACGTTGACGCGGTGAACGCGAGCGTTCACTAACGTACTTGTGGGGGACCCAATAGTGACAACCTCTCAACTGAAAAAGGACCAGAAGCCAGGGGCAGCCCGCCGGGAGGGGCGTCCCGGCATCGCGCTCACCGTCATCGCGGCCTGCCAACTCATGGTGGTACTCGATGCCACGATTGTGAACATCGCACTCCCGCACATTCAAGACGCGCTCAAGTTCTCCACGACCGATCTCACGTGGGTCGTCAGCGCGTACACGCTCACCTTCGGCGGTCTGCTGCTGCTCGGCGGCCGGGCCGGCGACATCCTCGGCCGACGCCGGGTCTTCATGACCGGCATCCTGCTCTTCACACTTGCCTCGTTGCTCGGCGGTTTCGCCCAGGAACCCTGGCAGTTGCTGGCCGCACGCGCTCTCCAGGGCGTCGGTGGCGCGATCGCGTCGCCCACCTCGCTGGCGCTCATCACCACGACCTTCCCAGAAGGCCCCGAACGCAACAGGGCGTTCGGAGTCTTCGCCGCGGTCTCGGCCGGCGGCGGCGCGATCGGTCTGCTGGCCGGCGGCATGCTCACCGAGTGGCTCGACTGGCGCTGGGTGCTCTTCGTCAACGTACCCATCGGCCTGCTGATCGCTTTCCTCACGCCGCTCTACATCAGCGAGTCCGAACGGCATCCGGGGCGCTTCGACATCGCGGGCGCGCTCACCTCGACGGTCGGCATGGCGTCCCTCGTCTACGGCTTCATCCGGGCCTCGGAAGAAGGTTGGCGCGACAGCCTCACCCTCGGGTCCTTCGGGACGGCGGCGGTCCTGCTGCTGGCCTTCGGACTGATCGAGTCCAGGGCCAAGGAGCCGATCACGCCGTTGCGCATGTTCGCCGACCGCAACCGCTCCGGCACGTATGTGATCATGCTGAGCCTGGCCGCGGCGATGTTCGGCATGTTCTTCTTCATCGTGCTGTTCGTGCAGAACGTGCTGGACTACACGCCGATCGAGGCAGGCCTTGCCTTCCTCCCGGTCACGGTCGCGATCGCGTTCGGCGCGGGCCTCTCGCAGCGGCTCCTGCCCGTACTGGGCCCCAAGCCCTTCATGGTCGTCGGCTCGGTGCTCTCCGTGATCGGACTCGGCTGGCAGACCTTCATCAACCCCGACAGCTCGTACGCCGGCGGAGTGCTCGGCCCGATGCTGGTGTTCGGCTTCGGCATGGGTCTGAACTTCGTGACGCTGACGCTCACCGCGGTCTCCGGTGTGGCCCAGCACGAGGCGGGCGCGGCGTCCGGCCTGCTCAACGCCACGCAGCAGGTGGGCGGTTCGCTCGGTCTGTCCATCCTGACCACGGTCTTCGGCACGGCAAGCCGTGACGAGGCGGAGAAGCAGTTGCCCGCGTTCATGGCGAACGCCTCGCCGGAGCAGAAGGCGGAGTTCGCGCAGACGCAGCAACTGCCGGCCCCCTGGGGCAATGAAGTGCTGGCCCAGGGCATATCCACCGCCTTCATCCCGGCTGCTGCAATGGCCGTACTGGCCCTGGTCGTCGCCGCGCTGGTGATCCGGGTCCGCAAGAGCGACCTCGACGCCCTGTCGGGCACCGCAGGACCCGCCGGGGGCTGACGCAGACGAGTGCGCCGGACCCGCGTCTCGTGGACGCCGGTCCGGCCCGCTCTGTACGTTCCGGTGCGTGCCTCAGCGGTACTGGAACTCGTCACGGAGCCGCAGGCACTCGCTCCAGTCCGCCTCGGCCGACAGCGGCCGGTCCTCGAGGATGCCGCGGGCCCTGGCCTCGCCCCAACTGGTGGCGTACCAGGGCTTGTTCTCCTTCTTCAGTTCCCTCGCGATGGGCTCGAGCACGCAGGAGCGAAGCGGCTCCTCAAGCTTGTCGAGGGCCGGTACGGCATCCGCGGACAGGCCGCGCGCGTAGTCGACGTCGAACTTGCCCTCGCCGTCCTTGCTCGTGGCCTCGTACCGCTCGACGTTGCGCTCGGCGACCAGGCCGTCCGGCGAGAGAAGCCCGAAGGCGAGCACACCCGCGGCGGCACTGACCATCACCGCACGCGGCAGCCAGCGGGCGCCCCATACGCCGGCCGCCATGATGAGCACGATGACCAGGGCGAGCCAGAGCTCCACCGTCACCACCGAGATCCTCAGTCGCGTCAGTCCATACGCCTCCACGTACATGTCCATACGCCGCACCGCCGATGCCACGACAACGAGCGTGAGAACACAGAGAGTTCCCAGGACAGCGCGCACCAGCGTCCAGTCGCGCGCCCCGTTCCGCGGGGCCCAGCGCAGGGCGAAGACGATGACGAGCAGGGTGAGCAGCGTGACCAGGAGCAGCTGCCAGAAGCCCTGGCGCGCGTACTCTGCGTAACTCTGGCCGGTCTTCTCCAGCACGGTGTCGTATCCGCCGAACAGGACGGCGAGTTGGACGGCGTTGAAGGCCGCGAAGAGCACGACGAGCACGATCAGAGGCAGCGCCCACTCGACCCTGCCACGCTCCCGGCCCGGGGGCACCTCGATGCAGTCCCACTGAACGGGCGAAGCGGCCGTGTGTGCCGCCGCCAGCGCGCCGACCAGGCCGAGCACCAGCAGGACGAGGTGCCAGGGGCCGCCGGAGACGGAAGTGTCCGGCATGAGGCCGCCGAGCAGATCCGCGAAGGCCGCGTCGGCCCCCGCGAACAGCGCCCCGAAGACCAGCAGCAGAACCGCGGCCACCGCGAGCGCGCGCAGTACCGGGCCCAGGTTGCCGCGGGCACCGCCGAACCGTTCACGCAGGCCTCGCCAGCCCCAGACGGGTCCGGTGAGAACCGAGGTGTACAGGCCGATCGGGCCGAACAGCACTCCGGTCCAGGTACGGCCGCCGTGCAGCGCGAGCGAGCCCGCGGCCACGGCGGTCACCACGGCCAGGAACGTCGGCCAGTCGGCGTCGCGCAGCGCCGGCACGGCCAGCAGGGCGAGGCCGCCGACACCCCACACCAGCGTCCAGCGCCGCGGGCCACGGCCGGCCGCCTGAGCGGCGTAGTACGCGGCGAGCGCGGCCGGAATGGCCACCAACAGGAGGTTGAGGGCCAGTCCGTCGCCGAGCAGGAGCATGCTCAGTACGCCGGTGGCCAGGGAGGCCCAGAGGGTGGCGGGGCGGACGGGTGCCGGGGACTTCGCCTGAAGGTCCGCGAACCACCAGGCGGACTCGGCGACCGGGTAGCCCCAGTCGACGTCCCCTCGGCCCCGGTCGTCCCCGTCGGCATCGCCCTCCGAGGCGGCGTCGCCGGAGTACGACGCGGGGACGGCATCCTCCGGCTCATCGGCAGCGACGGCAGGCTTCTTGGTCAGGGCGGCGGTGCGCCCACTGACAGCGCCTCCCCCTCCTCCGGAGCCCTCACCGGCGCTACCCTCGGCACCCCCTCCAACGTCAGCTCCCGGCTTTCTCGGTTCGGCCTCGGACGGCGTGTCTGACACGGGACCCCCTCCCGACCGGTCCACCGGCGGCTCGCAGCGCGTGGCTGGGCCGGAAGCCAGGGGACCGGTGTCTCGTCGGCGCACGCCCGAGATGATCAACGAGCGGCGTGGCGGACAGGGTATCCGCGGGTAAGCCTGCGCACCGGGGAGCCGGGGCTCTGTGTCAGGTCTGTGACAGTTACGGACGCTCCATCATCCAGCCCGGCAGGGCCTCCGTCCGTTCCGCCCACTCCGCTGGAGGTGCGCCCGCCTTACCGGCGGCCAGTACACCACCCACGATGGCGCAGTTCGTGTCCACGTCCCCGCCCACCTGGGCGGTCGTCCAGAACGCCCGCTCGTAGTCGCCGAGCGAATGTGCGGCCGACCAGAGCGCGAACGGCACCGTGTCGTGTGCGCTCGTACGCCGCCCGCAGCCGAGCACCGCGGCGACCGTCGTCGCGTCGTCGTAGTCGAGCATGTCCCGGGCACGCCGCAGCCCGGCCTCCACAGCGCTGCGCGGCACGAGGGCTATGACGCCGTCGAGCAGTGCCCCGGCGCTGGGCGGACCACCCGGGGCGGCGGCCAGCGCGGCCGCAGCGGCCACGGCCATGGCGCCGGCCACGGCCTCGCGGTGCTGATGCGTGGGGTACGCCGAAATCTCGGCCTGGTGCGTCGCCTGCTCCGGATCGTCCGCGTACCAGGCGCCCAGGGGTGCGATGCGCATCGCGGCGCCGTTCCCCCACGAGCCCTGTCCGTTGAAGAGGGCCGAGGCCAGCTCGCGCCAGTCGCCGCCCTCTCGGATCAACCGCAACAGACGGTTGACCGCTGGCCCGTAGCCCCGGTCGAAGTCGTGGTGCTCCGCGAAGGAGCGGGCCAGTCCGTCCTGGTCGATACGGCGGTGGGCGGCCAGAACGGCCACGACGGAGCAGGCCATTTCGGTGTCGTCGGTCCACTGCCAGGGGCCGGCCGGCAGGGCACGGCGCTTGAGCAGCGGGTAGTTCTCGGGCACGAAGAACTGCGAGCCCAGCGCGTCCCCCACCGCGAGTCCGCCCAGGGAGGCCAGGGTGCGGGCCAAGCGCCCGTCGAGAGAGGAGTCAGCGGTCATCGCCCTGCCAAATCTGTCCGGTGACTCCGTACGGTTTCGGATCACGCCAGCGGTCGAAGGGCCGGTCAAGTGTGTACTTGCCGTCCTCCCCGAGAACGAGCATCCGCATCTCCCCGTTCCCGGGATTCACCAGGCACTCGAACTCCGCGACCGACCAGTGGAACCAGCGCATGCAGAACAGTCGCATGGCCAGCCCATGAGTCACTATGAGCACGTTCGGCGGATGGTCGGGCGCCTCGAAGCTGCGGAACAGGCTCTCCAGGAAGCCGCCGACCCGGTCGTACACGTCGGCGCCGGACTCCCCTTGCGCGAAGCGGTAGAAGAAGTGCCCGTACGCGTCGCGGTACGCCTTCTGCTGGCGTACGTCCTCCCGGTCCTGCCAGTTGCCCCAGTCCTGCTCGCGCAGCCGCGGCTCCTCGCGTACACGCACCAGTTCTGGGTCTAGATGGAAGGCGCGGAACGTCTCGTGCGTACGGCGATATGGGGAGACGTAAACGCTTACGCGCTCATGGCCGAACACCTCCCGCAGCCGCTTGCCCGTCTCTTCCGCCTGCTGCCATCCCGTCTCGGTGAGGGCCAGTGCGTGGTCGGGTTCGCGTTCGTACACGGTGTCATCGGCATTGCCCACCGACTCGCCGTGCCGGACAAGGACGATGCGCCGTGGTCGTGCCATGCCAAAACCCTAGATCGGATCGGAGCGGATCGAGCACTCGTACGGGCTCCATAAGGCGGAGATCACACAACTGTGACCGCTTCAGACCGTCCGCGACCGCTTCAGACCGTCCAGCTCGGCTCCAGCTCCACGATGTCGCCGGCGAGGGCCGCCACGTCCGCCTCGATCTGGGCCCGAAGGGCGAGCCGCTCGACGCGCTCGGTGCGGTACTTGCCGTGCTCGGCGGCCGACTGCCACATCGACAGCACCAGGAACTCATGACCGGGCGCCTCACCGAACAGCCCGCGCACCATGCCGGGAGAGCCGGCCATCGCCGGGTTCCACACCTTCTCCTGCATCAACGCGAAGTGCTCGGCCCTCTCCTCGTGGACGCGGCAGTGCGCCACCCGGACCAGGTCGGCGTCCGTGAAGCGCGGCTCGAAGCCGGTCTTCACATCGAAGCGGTGATCGAAGAGTTTGATGTGTGGATCCTTGAAGGTGCCGGACTGCGCGGCGGCCAGCCGGTCATGGGAGCGGGCCATGAAGGAGTCGTAGAACGCACGGCTCTCCCAGAAGGCGAAGATATGGGCCACTCCGGGTCGCCCCCGACTCCAGCCCCCACCCTGCCCCCGGAACCCCGGCTCCCCCAGAAGCCCCGCCCATTTCCGCTGCCCCCGTTCAAAACCGCGGCGGTCCACCACGGTGCAGCGAATCCACTTGACCAGCACCGCGCCATCGTAAGGCCACAGAACGTGGCCTTGGTCACGCTCTGGCGGAGTACATCCGCGCGAGCGCCCCCCGGTGCGTGACACGATGGACAACATGCCTCAGCTGCCCGGCAGTTGGGGTGACTGTCACAGGGGACCAGGAGGGAGATCTGGTGAACGGCCTCAACAAGGGCATCAGCAAGGTCGAGGTCGCGGTGAAGTGGGACCCGAGTCCCGCCGGTGAGTCGCCCACCGATCTCGACCTCGTCGCCGCGACCTACTTGGCGACGAACACACACGAAAACCCCGACTACGTAGTGCACTTCGACAGCCGATCCCCGGACGGCACCATCACCCTCAACCGGGACAGCAAGGACGGCAAGGGCTTCGGCTGGGACGAGGTGATGACCCTGGAGCTCACCCGTCTCGACAAGCGGTACGCGCGCGTTGTCGTCGGCGTCTGCATCCAGCAGCGCTTTGGACCAAAGACCTTCGTCGGGGTGCACCACCCCTCGCTGCGCATCAGCGAGGGCTACACCGTCCTGGCCGAGGACGACTTCGGCGGCGTACTGGGAGCGACGTCCGCGACAGTCGCCGAGTTCCTGCGCGACGACTCCGGAGAGTGGTCTTTCCGCTCCGGCGTCCGAGGCTTCGACGGAGACCCGGCATCCTTCGCCAGGACCATGGGCAGCCGCCACGCATCCTGACCGGCTCAAGCCGAAGGGGCGGTACGGCCTGGCCGTACCGCCCCTCACGGTCTTGGATCAGCTGCAGCCGCTGGTGGAGCCGCAGCCCTCGCAGATGTAGCAGGAACCGGCCCGCTGCATCTTCGTACCGCAGGAGAAGCACAGGGGGGCGTCCGCCTGGATGCCCAGCTGCATCTCCACCAGCTCGGCGCTGGTGTGCGCCTGCTCCGGGGCGGGCTTGGCCGCCTCGACCACGGCCTTCGGGGATGCGACGGCCTTCAGTTCCTGCGCGCGGGGCGCGGACTGGGCGAGACCCTCGACGTCGAGCTCCTCGTCGGTCGGCTCGTACGAACCCGTCTCGAGGTGACGCTGGCGCTCCTCGGCGGAGTGGATACCGAGCGCGGAACGCGTCTCGAAGGGCAGGAAGTCGAGCGCCAGGCGGCGGAAGATGTAATCGACGATCGACTGCGCCATCCGCACGTCCGGGTCGTCCGTCATACCGGCCGGCTCGAAACGCATGTTGGTGAACTTCGAAACGTACGTCTCCAGGGGTACGCCGTACTGCAGGCCCACGGAGACGGCGATCGAAAAGGCGTCCATCATGCCCGCGAGGGTGGAACCCTGCTTCGACATCTTCAGGAAGACCTCGCCGAGACCGTCGTCCGGGTAGGAGTTGGCCGTCATGTAGCCCTCGGCACCGCCCACCGTGAAGGAGGTGGTGATGCCGGGACGCCCCTTGGGGAGGCGCTTGCGCACCGGGCGGTACTCGACGACCTTCTCCACCGTCTCGCGGATGGTCTCCTCCGCCCGCTCGGCGGCCGCGGTGGCTTCAGGGCTCTGGTTGCCCTTGTTCTTGGCGGAAAGGGGCTGGCCGACCTTGCAGTTGTCGCGGTAGATCGCGAGCGCCTTGACGCCCATCTTCCACGCCTCGAAGTAGACCTCCTCGACGTCCTCGACGGTCGCCGACTCCGGCAGGTTGACCGTCTTGGAGAGCGCGCCGGAGATCCAGGGCTGAATCGCGGCCATCATGCGGACGTGGCCCATCGCGGAGATGGAACGCTCGCCCATGGCGCAGTCGAAGACCTCGTAGTGCTCGTGCCTGAGTCCGGGGGCGTCGACCACATTGCCGTGCTCGGCGATGTGATCGACGATCGCCTCGATCTGCTCCTCCTGGTAGCCCAGGCGGCGCAGGGCCTGCGGCACGGTGCCGTTGACGATCTGCATCGAGCCGCCGCCGACCAGCTTCTTGAACTTGACCAGCGCGAGGTCGGGCTCGAGGCCGGTGGTGTCACAGGACATCGCCAGACCGATGGTGCCGGTCGGGGCGATGACGGACGCCTGGGAGTTGCGGAAGCCGTTCTTCGCACCGAGACGGACCACGTCCTGCCAGGCCTCCGTGGCGGCGGCCCAGATCGGAGTGTCCAGGTCGTCCATGCGGACAGCCACGGCGTTGGCGTCGGCGTGCTGCTTCATGACGCGCTGGTGCGGCTGCGCGTTGCGGGCGTAGCCGTCGTACGGGCCGACGACCGCGGCGAGTTCCGCGGAGCGCTTGTACGACGTGCCCGTCATCAGGGAGGTGATGGCGCCGGCGAGGGCACGGCCACCGTCGGAGTCGTACGCGTGGCCCGTGGCCATCAGGAGGGCGCCGAGGTTGGCGTATCCGATGCCCAGCTGACGGTAGGCGCGAGTGTTCTCGGCGATCTTCTGGGTCGGGAAGTCCGCGAAGCAGATGGAGATGTCCATCGCCGTGATGACGAGCTCGACGACCTTCGAGAAGCGCTCGACGTCGAAGGCCTGGTTGCCCAAGCCGTCGTCCTTCAGGAACTTCATCAGGTTCAGCGAGGCGAGGTTGCAGGACGTGTTGTCCAGGTGCATGTACTCACTGCAGGGATTCGAGCCGTTGATACGGCCGGACTCCGGGCAGGTATGCCAGTGGTTGATGGTGTCGTCGTACTGGATGCCCGGGTCGGCGCAGGCCCAGGCGGCCTCGGCCATCTTGCGGAAGAGCTCCTTGGCGTCGACCTCCTCGATGACCTCGCCGGTCATCCGCGCACGCAGGCCGAACTTCTCGCCGTTCTCGACCGCCTTCATGAACGCGTCGTTCACGCGGACCGAGTTGTTGGCGTTCTGGTACTGGACGGACGTGATGTCGTCGCCGCCCAGGTCCATGTCGAAGCCCGCGTCACGCAGGGCGCGGATCTTCTCTTCTTCCTTGACCTTGGTCTGGATGAAGTCCTCGATGTCGGGGTGGTCGACGTCGAGGATGACCATCTTGGCGGCGCGACGGGTGGCACCACCGGACTTGATCGTTCCAGCCGAGGCGTCGGCACCGCGCATGAAGGAGACCGGACCGGAGGCGTTGCCACCGGAGGACAGCAGTTCCTTGGACGAACGGATCCGGGAGAGGTTCAGGCCGGCACCGGAGCCGCCCTTGAAGATCATGCCCTCTTCCTTGTACCAGTCGAGGATCGAGTCCATGGAGTCGTCGACGGCCAGGATGAAGCAGGCGGAGACCTGCTGGGGCTGCGGTGTTCCGACGTTGAACCACACCGGCGAGTTGAAGCTGAAGATCTGGTGCAGGAGGGCGTACGCCAGCTCGTGCTCGAAGATCTCGGCATCGGCGGGCGAGGCGAAGTACTTGTAGTCCTCACCGGCCTTCCGATAGGTCTTCACGATGCGGTCGATGAGCTGCTTGAGGCTCACCTCGCGCTGCGGGGTGCCCACAGCACCGCGGAAGTACTTGCTGGTGACGATATTGACCGCGTTCACCGACCAGAACTCGGGGAACTCGACGCCACGTTGCTCGAAGTTGACCGAGCCGTCGCGCCAGTTGGTCATGACGACGTCACGACGCGCCCACTCGACCTCGTCGTACGGATGCACGCCCGGGGTGGTGTGGATGCGCTCGATCCGCAGCCCCTTGTTCGCCTTGATGCCCTTGGCTCGGGAACTCCGTGCCGGACCGCTCGCCGTCTCTGTCATGCCGCCTCCCTGTATCGGGCCAAAACGCCCTGAAGTGCCTCGTTCTTCCCGGGGCACATATGTGTCTGATGTCGCGCGCAGCGCATGCGCCACCGCTCGCAACAGGTCTGTGAATCGCCGCCGACCGGCCGACGCGGTTCGGCCCGCTCGTCAGTCGCCGGCGCCTGCGGGCACGGGGGCTTCGGCAGTCCCTCCGGACCCGCGATCGCTTCCCTGGCGCCCCTCACCCGCGTCATCGTCGTCCGCGGCGGGGCGCTGCGTCTGTTCCCTGAGTTCCGCGATGGCGGCCTCGAAGTCCTCCGGCGAGTCGAACGCCCGGTAGACGGACGCGAACCGCAGATAGGCGACGAGGTCCAGCTCCTGCAGCGGGCCGAGAATGGCCAGCCCCACGTCATGGGTGGTCAGTTCGGCGCTTCCGGTGGCCCGCACCGCCTCCTCGACCCGCTGGCCGAGCTGAGCGAGTGCGTCCTCCGTGACAGGCCGCCCCTGGCACGCCTTGCGCACGCCATTGATGACCTTGGTACGGCTGAAGGGTTCGGTGACTCCGGACCGCTTGACCACCATCAGCGAGCACGTCTCCACCGTCGTGAACCGACGGGAGCAGTGAGGACACTGGCGGCGCCTGCGGATCGACGTACCGTCGTCGGTCGTACGGCTGTCGACGACGCGGCTGTCGGGGTGCCTGCAGAAGGGGCAGTGCATCGAACTCCATCCCTCCTTCACAGCACGACTCAATAGCCTCGACAAGCCACTTGGGCCCCTCGAAGCAGTCCCCAGCATAGGCGATGATCAGACCCCGAAGGAGCCGGGGGACCACAACTTCTGGGCTGCTGCTGCCATCCAACCACTAGATCTGGGGTTTGGCCGTAAATTTTCCCAGGCTCGCGCGTGTCGCTCCCCGCGAGCACGCAGGCCGCACCGATCCCGACATGTGCCGCACGCCCATACCGGCGCCGGGGCCTGCGGGGATAACGTGGGCGCCACAGGCAGGGGCCGGTATCCGGTTGACGGGATACCGGATGGCAGACTGGGCGCCGACCCACGAGGTCGTCGTCCCGGCGGCGAAGAGTACAGCAATCAGCCGTTTTGTCCGCCAGGTGCAGCGTTGGCCATACACCCAAGCACATGATCACGCCAGGTGATTCGTAATCTTTCACTCGAACGTGTGTTTGGCGCAACCTTTCGAAAGCAACTACCGTTGTCCAGCAGGGAGACGAACGAGAGGGGCCGACCGTGACCACCACCGCAGACAGTGCCACCATCACCGCCCAGGACCGCTCCCAGGGCCGACTCGAGCCGGTGCATGCCATGAATGAAGCGTTGAATCAGGAGGGGCCCAAGCCCACACGCTCCCTGCCGGGCCGACCTCCGGGAATCCGGGCGGACAGTTCCGGACTCACCGACCGGCAGCGCCGGGTGATCGAGGTCATCAGGGACTCCGTGCAGCGGCGCGGGTACCCGCCGTCGATGCGGGAGATCGGGCAGGCCGTGGGCCTCTCCAGCACCTCCTCGGTCGCACACCAGCTGATGGCACTCGAACGCAAGGGCTTCCTGCGGCGCGACCCGCACCGACCCCGCGCCTACGAGGTCCGGGGATCCGACCAGTCCACGGTCCAGCCCACCGACACGGCGGGCAAGCCGGCAGCGTCGTATGTCCCGCTGGTCGGCCGGATCGCCGCCGGTGGCCCGATCCTCGCCGAGGAGTCGGTCGAGGACGTGTTCCCACTGCCCCGACAGCTGGTCGGGGACGGCGAACTGTTCGTCCTGAAGGTCGTCGGTGACTCGATGATCGAGGCCGCGATCTGCGACGGGGACTGGGTGACGGTCCGCCGCCAGCCGGTCGCCGAGAATGGCGACATCGTCGCCGCGATGCTGGACGGCGAGGCCACCGTCAAGCGCTTCAAGCGCGAAAACGGCCATGTGTGGCTGCTGCCTCACAACTCCGCGTACCAGCCGATTCCCGGCGACGAGGCGACCATCCTCGGCAAGGTCGTGGCGGTGCTGCGGCGGGTGTGAGCACAGCCGCGGGCGGCACACCTCCGCCCCCCTGATCCGAGCCCCGGAACCACCTGCGCCGGTTCCGGGGCTCGCGTTTGCGCCCGAACCGGTGCGCGCGGGGAGCTCTACTACTCCCCCGTCTCCTCCGCCGCCTCGGCCTTCTTCGCCGCGGTGTCGATCGCGGCCAGCGACCGTCGTACCTGGTTACGGTCCGTCGTGTACCAGAAGTCGGGCAGTGACGCCTTCAGATAGCTGCCGTAACGGGCCGTGGCCAGACGCTGGTCCAGTACGGCTACGACGCCGCGATCCCCCATCGCTCGTACGAGGCGGCCGGCGCCCTGAGCCATGAGCAGCGCCGCGTGCGTGGCGGCGACGGCCATGAAGCCGTTGCCCCCGGCGTCCTCGACGGCCTTCTGGCGGGCGCTCATCAGCGGGTCGTCCGGGCGCGGGAAGGGGATCTTGTCCATGACGACCAACTGGCAGCTGGCGCCGGGGACATCGACGCCCTGCCAGAGCGAGAGGGTGCCGAAGAGGCAGGTCTTCGGGTCGGCCGCGAAGTTCTTGATCAGCTCGCCCAGGGTCTCCTCGCCCTGGAGGAGGATCGGGAACTCGGGGATGCGGGAGCGCAGTTCCTCTGCCGCCAGCTGCGCGGCCCGCATCGACGAGAAGAGCCCGAGCGTCCGGCCGCCCGCCGCCTGGATCAGCTCCGTCAGCTCGTTCAGCATGTCCGTGCGGTCGCCATCACGCGCGGGACGCGACAGATGCTTGGCGACGTACAGAATGCCCTGCTTCGGATAGTCGAAGGGTGAGCCGACGTCGACGCCCGTCCACGGCGGGAGGTCCTCGCCCTCCGTGCCCTCGGGAGCCAGACCCAACGACGCCCCGACTCCGTTGAAGTCGCCGCCGAGCTTCAGTGTCGCGGAAGTGAGAACCACGGAACGGTCCGCGAAGAGCTTCTCCCTGAGCAGACCCGACACGGACATCGGCGCGACGCGCAGGGAGGCGCCGCTGTGTCGATATGCGGCTCCGCCGCGGGGCTCATGGCGTTCGTACCAGACGACGTCCCACTCGGAGCCGTTCGTGATCCGCTCGGCCACATCGTGGATCGACTCCACGGAGGCCAGTGCCTGTTTGCGTACCGCGTCCTCGTCACCGACGGACTTGTCGCGTGTCGTCCCCATCGCCGAGATCACCGTACGGGCGGCGTCGCGCAGTGCCATCAGCGCGTACCCGAGGTCCTCCGGGATCTCCTCCAGGCGGCCCGGCAGGGCCAGCTCCATCAGGCGCTCAAAGCCTTCCGCGGCCGTCTGGAGTTGGTCGGCGGCCTTTTCGTTGACGAGCTTCGCGGCACGGCGCACAGCGCGGTTGACCTGGCCGGGGGTGAGCTCTCCGGTCGCGACTCCGGTGACGCGCGAGACCAGCTCATGGGCCTCGTCGACGATCAGCACCTCATGCTGCGGCAGGACCGGGGCACCCTCGATGGCGTCGATCGCAAGGAGCGCATGGTTGGTGACCACGACCTCGGCGAGCTTGGCGCGCTCTCGGGCCATCTCGGCGAAGCACTCGGCGCCGTACGCGCACTTCGAGGCACCCAGGCATTCCCGGGACGACACAGAGATCTGCGACCAGGCTCGGTCGGAGACTCCGGGGCCAAGGTCGTCGCGGTCGCCGGTCTCGGTGTCGTCCGCCCAGTCCCGCAGCCGCAACAGGTCCTGGCCCAGCTTGCTGGTGGGCGCGGCAGCCTCGAACTGGTCGAAGAGTCCCTCGTCCTCGTCCTGCGGCATGCCCTCACGGAGACGGTGCAGGCACAGGTAGTTCGACCGGCCCTTGAGCATCGCGAACTCGGGACGGCGGCGCAGCAGCGGATGCAGAGCGTCGACCGTGCGCGGAAGGTCCCGCTCCACGAGCTGCCGCTGGAGCGCCAGGGTGGCCGTCGCCACGACGACCCGCTCGCCGTGCGCGAGCGCGGGTACGAGATAGCCCAGCGACTTTCCGGTACCGGTGCCGGCCTGGACCAGCAGATGGGAGCCGGCGTCGATGGCCTCCGCGACGGCTTCGGCCATGGTCACCTGGCCAGGGCGCTCCGTACCGCCGACGGCTGTGACGGCGGCATGCAGGAGTTCGGGGAGTGAGTGCTCTGTCATAGCGCGTCCACCCTACGGCGCCGCACTGACACCCGGGCGATCAACGCCTGGGTCATGGGCGCGAGCCAGCGGCCGAGAACCGGATCGGGTTCGACTGGGAACCGGATCGGGCCGAGCGGTGTACCAAAAGTGATGGCGCTACAACACATCGCGCAGGGCCCGGTCTCTGACCATGAGGGCGGCCCGTTTGTCGGGCAGGTCGACCTCGGCGGAGAACCGGAAGCCGGCGCTCAGGAAGGCGGCCACGGAGGGGGTGTTGCGAAGATCGGGTTCCGCGACGACGCGTGTGCACGAGGGGCGCCGGTCGAGTACGAGGTCGGAGACGGCTCTGAGCAGTGCTGAGCCGAGTCCCCGCCCTCGGTTGGCGACGGGACCGATGAGGAGGTGGATTCCGGTGTCATGGAGACGAGCGGGATAGTGGCGGGCCAGTGGGTCGAGGTCCGCGCGGTAGATCTCCCAGTAGCTCATCGGCGTGCCGTCCAGTACGCCGAGACAGGGAACGCTGCGGCCGTCCCCGTCGAGCTGCGCGCGCAGGTGATCCTCGGCGACCGTCTCGGGTCCGGCCAGCTCCCAGAATGCCGCGACGGCGGGGTCGTTCATCCAGCGGCTGATGAGCGTCAGGTCACGGTCGATGCGTGCGAGGACGAGGTGGAAGGGGCCGACGGGGCCGGCGACGGGACCCCAGCCGCCGACGCCGTCGAGCAGGTCGTCACCGGTCGGGGTGACGGTCGGCGTGACGGGGCCGGGCTTCGCCGTGCCTTTCCCTCCGCCGTGTTCCGCTGCGCGCTCGGCTCCCCTGGCTGCTTCGGCCTCCTCGGCGAAGAGCGCGACGAGTTCGTCGGGCAGACGCAGGTCCAGTGTGTCCTGGCTGTCCGTGTCAGGGCCCGTGTCGCTGCTGAGGGAGGTGATGGGGGCGGTACCGGCGTCGGTGCTCGCATCGGTGGGAGGCACGGCGACGCTCCTCTCAGGAGATGGGGTGGGTCATGTTCCTCAGGAATGAAGGGGGTTGGCGATGGTGACGTAGACGGACTGGGTGTCGACCGGGCCGATGAGCTCGTCGAGGCCGTGCAGCCGGGTCAGCAGGTTGGCCTTGCAGCGCAGCACGGGTGAGTCGAGCAGACAGGCGGGAAGGGGCGTACGCAGTCGGGCAGGGCCGGAGGCGACGTCGGTGAGGAAGCGGCGGAAGGCGGCGAGCAACAGCCGCTCGTCGGCGAGGCCTTGGGAGCCGAAGGCGCCGATGAGGCCGAGCACGTTGTTGATGGCGAGGTAGTAGGCGAAGCGCTCGTCGGTGACCTCGTCGGTGACGAAGGTGTCGCTGTGCTCGCCGATGCCCGGGAGCCGTTTGTCCAGCTCCGCGCGCCGGGACTCGCGAAAGTAGTAGCCCTGGTTGTCACGGTAGCGGCCGCCCGCCGGCCAGCCCTGCGGGTCCAGCAGGACCAGGGTGTTCTGCTGGTGGGCTTCCAGTGCGATGCCTGCCTCGCTGTCCAGCCAGAGGACGGGGCGGATCACCTGCTCCAGGTAACGGAGGAACCACTCGGTGGCGACAGCGCCGCGCGAGCGTCCGGTGCTCCCGGCGAGGCGGGCGACAATCTCGCTGAGCCGTGACCGCATCGTGGGCCTGCCCTGCCCGGAGCCGGACGGTTCGCCAGATGGGTCCTGAGGTCTGACCGAGACGAGTCCGGCGATGCAGGAGACGGAGTCCGTCTGCGTGAACGGGTTGTGGCGAATCACCACGTCGAGCCCGGGCACGGGATTGCCGTCCGGGGCGTCGACGGCGAGCCAGGCCGGGTCGCGGACGATGTCGAAGCCCGGGTGTGCCGCCTGCCACTGTTCGGCGAGGCCGGTACGCATCAGACGGTGGACCTCGACACCGCGGTGGAGTTCCTTGCGGAGGTTCTCCCGCCGGGAGTTGGTGATGCACAGGCCCAGCGAGAGCTTCAGCATCGCGGGGGCGCCGGAGCGGTAGAGGGTGCGTACGGAGGAGGTGGGATGCCAGGGGACGCCATGGTGACCGAGGTCCTGGAGCAGACCGGCGTCCAGCAGTTTCGCCGTCGCGGAGCGGTGGCGGACCTCGCGGATCTGCCAGGGGTGCATCGGGAGCGCGGCATACCCGTCGGGCAGTAGCAGTCCGGGGCCGGCGAGCCGGGCGGTGAGCTGCTGAGCGGGTACGGGACGGCCTCGCTCGGTCCAGGCCGAGTCGGTGGCGAGTACGGAGGGAGCGACGGCCATCCAGTGCAGGGGGAAAGAGCCGCGTGATTCGGGTGAGTAGAGCAGGGTCTCGGCCTCGGAGAGTCCCTCGCGGCTCTTCGGGGTGGGGTGCAGCGGGTGACCGAGCAGGAGCGACTGTTCGGCGGAGAGGAAGACGTCCGAGCCGTGGGCGGGATGCTCCCTGCGGTCGCTGATGAACACGGTGGTTCGCTGGGCGGAGTCGGCCACGCGGCGCACCAAGTCGCCGCTTTCGCCGGCCCTGGCCTCCGCCCTGCCGTCCGTACCGCCCGCCAGGGTCTCTCGTCCGAGAAGCGCCGCCAGCGTGGCCGCGTCTGTGGGGGGTGCCTGGTGGGGGGCGTCGGAAAGGCGGGGCAGGCCAAGGCGGTGCCAGCCTGTGGGGGACCAGTAGTGCACCGGGACGACCAGGGCAGTGCCGCTGGCGGGGAGTTGGATACGGAGGATGCCGTCTCCGGGAGCAGGGACGTTGTTCTCCCGTACCCAGCAGCGCAGCAGGTTCTCCACGGATGCGGCCTGGCCCGCGGTGTGCGGATCCGGGTGGTCCAGCAGGTCCTGGTCAGCGGCACCGCGCAGCCGTACCGACTCCCTGGGCCCAGGCCCTGCCTGCTGCCGGGGGACGGATTCTGCTCCCGTGCCCGGCTCGAGGGTGCGGGTGTGGCTGTGGGGTGCAGGGATGGCGTTCAAGTGAGTTCCTTGGGAGGTGGTTCAGGGTCGTGCCGCGACGAACTGGGGCTGATCCGGCGTTCGTTGGACCTGGGCGTTTCGTGGGTGCTTCGGGTGGTGTGATTCCGGACTACGAGTGGCGCTGCCGTGGAGGTGGGGTCGCTCGGCGATGCCCTGCGATATCACCGTGCTCCGGCCTTCCGATCCGCTCGGTCCGTTCCGCCCGTCGGACCGACTCGCCAGGCCTGGCACGCCTGCCACGCTCAACCTCCCGCACCCGCAGGCCAGTTGGTGTCGCCACGACCGACGCGACCGCGTCCGAGAGCCGGTCGAGCACCGCGTTCGCCTGCTCGTCGGTGATGGTCAGAGGCGGGAGCAGACGCACCACGCTGGAGTGGCATCCGCCGAGTTCCACGATCAGCCCGCGGCGCAGGCACTCCCGCTGAACCGCGACCGCGAGATCGGGTGCGGCAGGGCGCGGCCCACCGCCGGTTCCCCCGGCGGCTTCGGCTGCGGACTCGGGCGGTTCCACCGGGTCGACGAGTTCGACGCCGATCATCAGGCCTCGTCCGCGTACGTCACCGACACAGGGGAAGTCGGCTGCAAGACCGCGCAGTTGGGCCAGCATGCGGGCCCCCAAACGGGCGGCGCGCTCGGCGAGACGGTTCTCCCGGACGTACGCGAGGGTCGCCGCGCCGGCAGCCATGGCGAGCTGATTGCCGCGGAACGTGCCGGCATGGGCGCCGGGTTCCCACACGTCGAGGTCATCGCGATAGACCACGACCGCCAGCGGCAGGCTGCCGCCGATGGCTTTGGAGAGGACCATCACGTCGGGTGTGATGCCGCTGTGTTCCACCGCCCAGAAGGTGCCGGTCCGGCCGACGCCCGTCTGGACCTCGTCGACGATGAGGGGGATGGAGCGGGCGGACGTGATGTCCCGCATCCGCCGCATCCAGTCGTCGCGCGCCGGAATCACTCCGCCCTCGCCCTGCACCGGTTCCACGATCATCCCGGCGGGTGTGGGCACCCCGGACTTGGGATCGTCGAGGAGGGACTCCGTCCAGCGTGCGGCGAGTTCGGCGCCCCGGTCTCCACCGACGCCGAACGGGCAGCGGTAGTCCTGCGGATAGGGCAGGCGCGCGACGCGTACGTCCGACGCGCCCCCGGATGCTTTGAGCGCCCCCGCGGTCATCCCGTGATAGGCGCCGGAGAAGGCGACGACCCCGGTGCGCCCGGTCGCGGCGCGCGCCAGCTTCAGGGCCGCCTCGACCGCGTCTGTGCCCGCGGGCCCGCAGAACTGCACGCGCGCGTGGTCAGCGAAACCGGACGGCAGCGTACGGAACAGCTCGGTGGTGAACGCGTCCTTGACGGGTGTGGCCAGATCGAGGACGTGCAGCGGCGCCCCCGAGTCGAGGACCTTTCTGATCGCTTCCAGCACAACCGGGTGGTTGTGCCCGAGGGCCAACGTCCCCGCGCCCGAAAGGCAGTCGAGGTAGCGCGACCCGTCGGCTCCCTCGATCGTCAGCCCACGCGCCCGGACGGGCACGATCGGCAAGGCGCGCGCATAAGTGCGCGCCGCGGACTCACGCGCCGACTGCCGTCGCAGAATCCCTTCGTGCCCCAAGGGCGCGACCTCGGCCTCGCGCATCGCGGGCGCCATGTCCGGCGCAGACTCGGTCACGGCCACGCTGTCGGTCCTCCCGCTGTCCAGAGGTGAGTTGCTCGGCCACCCGAGCGGGCGGCAGGGGATGCACGCAGGCGGAACGCCCCCCGTACGTACCAACGACAGGGGCCCCGAGGGGCAACGGCGCGACGAAGATCCTTGTGTGACGGAACTGTTGCCGTTCCATCGGAAGTCCCCCACAGCGACGGCATAGTCTGTGGAGCCGTTCAGCGATCCCCGTTGAACGGCCAAAACGGTCCCGCCCGGGCCAGTCCAGGACGGCTGATCCGTACGAAGCTGCATATGGCAGCCCAGCATTCTCTTTACGCCCAGGGGGAGTTACACCATGCGATCCATACGCCCGCTCTTCGCCGCCCGCCGAGGGAGGAGCACGCGCCGCGGGCCCTCCCCCGTGCTGGCGGCGGTCGGTCTGGCCACCGCACTGGCCCTGACGGCCACCGCCTGTGAATCGGGCGGTGACACGAACGCGGGCGGCGACGCGTCCGCCCCCGCGGCCACTGGCGGCGACGACAAGATCCAGATCCCGGATGACATCCAGGACAGGCTCAAGGAGCACGGGATCGACCTGGACCAGTGGAAGGGCGGCGCCTGGAAGAACTGGGACAAGGACGACTGGCTTCGCGAGGCCGGCGACTTCGTCAACCCGATCATCGAGGACCTGTGGGACCCCGACCGCATGCGCGAGGCCGAGGACCCGGACCAGGGCAAGGGCGTCGACGACAACGATCTGTCGGGTGACCAGGGCGTCACCGACCCGGAGCCGGCGCCCGTGGAGGCGCAGCCCGTGCAGGCGGCTTACCACGACAACGCCGCCGAGGCGGGCAAGGTGTTCTTCGACTCCCCGGAGGGCACGATGGTCTGCTCGGCGACCGTCGTCGAGGACCCGGCCAACCCGGGCAAGTCCAACCTCGTATGGACCGCGGGCCACTGCGTGCACGCAGGCAAGTCCGGCGGCTGGTACCGCAACATCGCCTTCGTGCCCTCGTACAACAACGACGCCAAGTCGGCGGCGGAGCTCACGAACGCCACCAAGGAGGAGGTCGCTCCGTACGGCGTCTGGTGGGGTGACTGGGCACAGACCTCGGACCAGTGGATCGAGCAGGGCGGCGCGACGGGCGGCCAGGGTGCCTCGTACGACTTCGCCGTCATTCATGTGACGCCGGAGGAGGGCAGTGGCGGCAAGTCCCTGGAGGAGACGGTCGGTTCGGCCCTTCCGGTGGACTTCGACGCTCCTGCCGTGTCCGAGGTCGGCAGCATCACGGCGACGGGTTACCCGGCCGCGAAGCCGTTCGACGGCGAGACGATGCACCAGTGCAAGGATGAGCCGGGGCGGCTCTCACTCGCCAAGTCCGAGCCGACGATGTACCGCATCGGCTGCACGATGACCGGCGGTTCGTCCGGCGGCGGCTGGGTGGCGGCGGGCTCCGACGGCAAGCCCGCGCTGGTGTCCAACACCTCGATCGGCCCGGTGACCGCGGGCTGGCTGGCGGGCCCGCACCTGGGCGAGGAGGCCAAGGGGATCTACGACGCCGTGAGCGAGAAGTTCGCGGGGCAGTGACCGCACGCTGACGTGTGAAGGCCCGCCCCCCTGTGAAAGGGGGGCGGGCCTTCATCATGTGAAGCTCTCCGGTTCAGAGGCGCTTCGTGGTCAGACGGTGGCCGCCGGGACGTACGGTGCCAGCTCAGCCGCCAGTTCCTCGTGCACCCGTACCTTGAGCAGCGTGCCCTCCGGGGTGTGCTCCTCGGAGATCACCTCGCCGTCGGTGTAGGCCCGGGCGACGAGTCGGCCGTGTGTGTACGGCACGAGTGCCTCGATCTCGACCGAGGGGTGCGGGAGTTCGACGTCGATCAGCGCGAGCAGTTCGTCGATGCCCTGGCCCGTACGGGCCGAGACCGCGATGGAGCGCTTCTCGATCCGCAGCAGCCGCTGGAGCACCAGCGGATCAGCCGCGTCCGCCTTGTTGATCACCACGATCTCGGGTACGCCGGTCGCGCCCACGTCGCGGATGACCTCGCGCACGGCGGCCAGCTGCTCCTCCGGCGCCGGGTGGGCGCCGTCGACCACGTGCAGGATCAGATCGGAGTCGCCGACCTCCTCCATCGTGGAGCGGAACGCCTCGACGAGGTGGTGCGGCAGGTGCCGTACAAATCCGACGGTGTCCGCGAGCGTGTAGAGACGCCCGGTGGGCGTCTCGGCGCGGCGCACGGTCGGGTCGAGGGTCGCGAACAGCGCGTTCTCGACCAGGACGCCCGCGCCCGTCAGCCGGTTCAGCAGCGAGGACTTGCCCGCATTGGTGTAGCCGGCGATGGCGACCGAGGGCACCTTCTTGCGACGGCGCTCCCGGCGCTGGATCTCACGGCCTGTCTTCAAGGCCGCGATCTCCCGGCGCATCTTCGCCATCTTCTCGCGAATACGGCGCCGGTCCGTCTCGATCTTGGTCTCACCGGGACCACGGGTGGCGAGGCCGCCGCCCTTGCCGCCGCCCATCTGACGGGACAGCGACTGACCCCAGCCTCGCAGCCTCGGCAGCATGTACTGCATCTGCGCGAGCGCGACCTGAGCCTTGCCCTCTCGGGACTTGGCGTGCTGGGCGAAAATGTCGAGGATCAGGGCGGTCCGGTCGATCACCTTGACCTTGACGACGTCTTCGAGATGGATCAGCTGGCCCGGCGAGAGCTCACCGTCGCAGATGACGGTGTCCGCGCCGGTCTCGAGCACGATGTCGCGCAGCTCGTTGGCCTTGCCGGAGCCGATGTATGTGGCCGGGTCTGCCTTGTCGCGGCGCTGGATCACGCCGTCGAGTACCAGGGCGCCGGCCGTCTCCGCGAGGGCGGCCAGCTCCGCGATGGAGTTGTCCGCGTCGGCCGCCGTTCCCGAGGTCCACACTCCGACGAGTACCACTCGCTCAAGACGCAGCTGTCGGTACTCGACCTCGGTGACGTCTTCGAGCTCGGTGGACAGGCCCGCGACACGGCGCAGTGCCGCGCGGTCGGAGCGGTCGAACTGGTCGCCGTCCCACTCGCCGTCGATCGCATGGCTCCAGGCGACGTCCTCTTCCATCAGGGCATCGGCCCGAAGACGATCGGGGTGGTTCTGCACGAGGCTCTGCTTGTCCTGGGAAGGGGAAGAAGAGGAGGTCATTGGGTCCTTACGTCGATGGAGATACCGGAGGGACGACGAGCTGCCGTCCGTTATTGGAGACAACGTCCGGGGTCGCCGGGAGATTCCCGGCCGTGAAGTCCGACCGGCGGATCATGCCGCAGACCCGGGATGCCGCGTCGTCGACCTGATGATGGTTGCACGGCACGCCCCGTCTCGTCATCTGAGTTACCGGGTGCTCTTGGTCTGCGTGGTCGAGGGCTGTCGCGCGTGCTTCGCGCCCTTCTCGGCGGGTGCGACGCTGCGCCACTCCGGGTGCCCCGGCATGGGCGGTGTCTTCTTGCCGTACAGCCAGGCCGTGAAGAACGCGCTCAGATCGCGCCCCGCGACAGCCGAGGCGAGGCCCTCGAAGTCCGCGGTCGTCGCGGTGCCGTCACGGTGGATCTGCACCCAGCGCCGCTCCAGCCGCTCGAAGGCCGGGCGGCCGATCTCCTGACGCAGCGCGTACAGGACCAGGGCGCTGCCGCCGTAGACGTTCGGCCTGAAGATGCTGATCCTCCGGCCGGGCTCGGGGGGCTTAGGTGCCGCCGGCGGGCCTCCGGCGGCCCGCCAGGTGTCGGACGCCCAGTAGGCCTCGCGCATCCGTGTCTCAAGGGGTCTGTCCGCCGTCTCCTCCGCGTACAGGGCCTCGTACCAGGTGGCGTGTCCTTCGCTCAGCCACAGGTCGGACCAGGTGCGCGGGGTGACGCTGTTGCCGAACCACTGGTGCGCCAGCTCATGCACCATGGTCGACTCGACGTACCACTTCGGGAACTCAGGACGGGTGAAGAACTCTCTCTCGAAGAGAGAGAGCGTCTGTGTCTCGAGTGCGAAGCCTGTCCGCGCCTCGGCGATCAGCAGCCCGTACGTCTCGAAGGGGTACCGCCCGACCTTCCTTTCCATCCAGGTGATCTGCTCGGGCGTCTTCTTGAGCCAGGGCTCCAGCTTCTCGCGGTCCTTGGAGGGCACCACATCACGTACAGGGAGAGAGCCCGGCCCGCTCCTGTGCGGCACGGAGGAGCGTCCGATGGACACCTGGGTGAGCTCGGTGGCCATGGGGTGCTCGGTTCGGTACGCCCAGGTGGTGGTCCCCGCGTGGCGGACCGCTTCCAGCGGCAGTCCGTTCGCCACGGCCGTGTATGCGTCGGGCGCGGTGACACGGATGGTGAAGATCGCCTTGTCGGAGGGATGGTCGTTGCCCGGGAAGATCCGGTGCGCGGCGTCGATCTGGTTGGCCATGGCGAGCCCGTCCTCGGTCCGCACCCAGCCGCTCTCCACGTCCTCCCCGGGCGTCGGATCGCTGTCGTGGCCCACCGTGATCCGCATCCGGCTGCCGGGCGCCAGTCGCTCCGCGGGCGTGACCACCAAGTCCTCTCCCGCGCTGCGGAACTCCGCGGGCACGCCGTTGACCTCGACGGATCGCACTGTTCCGTGCGAGTAGTCAAGATTGACCTGCTCCAACCAGTCCGTCGCCCGGGCGTCGATCGTGGTGACGGCCGGCAGCGGCTCGCTGTTGTTCCCGGAATAGGTGAAGGCGAGGTCGTACGCCATGACGTCGTACCCGGGGTTGCCGAGGTGTGGGAAAAGGCGGTCGCCGATGCCGAGCGGTTCCGCCGGCGTGGGGCCGCTCGCGGCGATAAGGCAGAGGGAGGAGGAGGCGAGCAGCGCCCTGCGGAGTGACCTGACGGCCTTCGGGAGCAGAGCCCGGGTCCTGGAGGTGAGCGGCATGAACCACGGCTATCAGCACCCGTCCGGCGTGTGGTGACGACTCGCGCCGCACACACTCGAAGGGGTGCCGATAGCCTGCTGATGGCCTGCTACGGAGTCGTCGCCTGGTGCTGGGCCCGGCCCACGTCGTACACACCCGGCACGTTGCGCATCGCCCGCATCAGCGCGGGCAGGTGTGCGGCGTCCGGGAGTTGGAGCGTGTAGGTGTGGCGTACGCGCTGCTGGCTGGGGGGTTCGACGGTCGCCGAGACGATGGCGACACCCTCCAGGGCGATGGCTTCGGTCAGGTCGGCGAGCAGATGCGGCCGCCCGAAGGACTCGGCGACCAGCGTGACACGGCACTCCGTGGTGTCACCCCAGCGCACGTCGACCTCCCTGCGCCCCGCGTCTTTCATACGCGCCACCACAGCGCACTCGACACGATGAACTGTCACCACTCCCCCGCGTACAGCGAAGCCGGTGACCTCGTCGGGCGGTACGGGCGTACAGCAGCCCGCGAGGCGTACGGTCGCACCGGGCTCGTCGACTACGGCGTTCGCGTCAGATGGCGGCGCGGCAGACCCGTCGACGGTCGGCCTGAGGGGCGCGGCGGAGATCTCCGCTTCCGGGGTGTCGCCGGGCGAGGGGTGCGTGGCGAGCCAGCGCTGGATGGCGATGCGCGCGGCGGGCGTACGCGCGTGCTCAAGCCACTCCCTTGAGGGCTCTGAGGACGCGTCCTGACCCATGAGCAGTTGCACGGTGTCGCCGTCCCGCAGGACCGTACTCAGCGTCGCCAGGCGTCCGTTGACACGCGCGCCCATGCAGGCGTGCGCGTCTTCGCCGTACTGCGCGTACGCGGCGTCCACGCAGCTCGCGCCCGCGGGCAGCCCGATCGTGCCGCCGTCGGGGCGTAATACGGTGATCTCCCGGTCCTGGGCGAGGTCTTCGCGAAGTGTGGACCAGAACGTGTCGGGATCCGGCGCGGCCTCCTGCCAGTCGAGAAGGCGGGAGAGCCAGCCGGGTCGGGTGGGGTCCACGCGCTCGCCGTCACTGTCCAGTTGCTCCTCCGAAGGAGGAGCGTAGGGATTGCCGAGCGCGATGACTCCGGCCTCGGCGACCTTGTGCATCTGGTGCGTACGGATGAGGACTTCGGCGACCTGGCCGGCCATGGGGGTGCCCCCGGGCGAGTCTGTTCGAGCCTGGGGGACGGCGACGGCCGTGTGCAGCGACTGGTACAGGTTGAACTTGGGGACGGCGATGAAGTCCTTGAATTCCGAGACCACCGGCGTGAGACAGGTGTGCAGTTCACCGAGGACTCCGTAGCAGTCGGCGTCCTCGTTCACGAGCACCAGGAGACGTCCGAAGTCGACGCCGCGCAGCCGTCCGCGCTTGCGGGAGGTGCGGTGCAGCGAAACCAAGTGCCGTGGCCGGATGAGCACTTCGGCCTGCAGTCCGGCCTCGCGCAGGACCTTGCGCACCTCTTCCGCGATCTCCGCGAGGGGATCGTCGGCGCGCGCCGCGTTCTCGACGATGAGCTCCCTGGTGCGCTCGTACTCCTCGGGATGCAGGATCGCGAAGACGAGGTCCTCGAGCTCGGTCTTGAGCGCCTGGACCCCGAGCCGTTCGGCGAGCGGGATCAGCACGTCCCTGGTGACCTTGGCGATGCGCGCCTGCTTCTCGGGACGCATGACACCCAGGGTGCGCATGTTGTGCAGCCGGTCGGCGAGTTTGATCGACATCACGCGTACGTCGTTACCCGTGGCGACGAGCATCTTGCGGAACGTCTCCGGCTCGGCGGCCGCTCCGTAGTCGACCTTCTCCAACTTCGTGACGCCGTCGACGAGAAAGCGGACCTCCTCGCCGAACTCCTCCCGTACCTGGTCGAGCGTCACCTCCGTGTCCTCGACGGTGTCGTGGAGCAGAGAAGCCGTCAATGTCGTGGTCTCCGCGCCGAGTTCAGCGAGGATCAAGGTCACGGCGAGCGGGTGTGTGATGTAGGGCTCGCCACTCTTGCGCATCTGGCCGCGGTGCGAGGACTCGGCGAGGACGTACGCCCGGTGCAGTGGCTCCAGGACGGCGTCGGGGTGGTGGGCGCGATGCGCCTCGACCACATGGCTGATCGCGTCGGGGAGCCGGCCGCGGCCCGCGGACCCCAGGAGCGCGGCCCGGCCGAGGCGGCGCAGATCGATGCGTGGGCGGCTCCTCCTGCGATGCGCTTCGGGCGCGATCGGGCCGGGCGTCGCGGGGTTCGTGGCCTCCGCACTCATGGGCACCTCCGGCTGCGTTGACCGACGGACGGGGCACCCCATGGCGTACACGGCTCTGGGGATGGTGTCGTTCCCCCGTCCGGGCCGGTGCTTGATGCTATCGAGCCCAGCACGCTCGGCTGACCGCCTCACGCCGAGCGTGAAACGGATCACCCATTCGAGCGATGGCTCAGGGGTTTACGGTTTCGAGCCACTCGGCGTCGATCTCGCCCTCGGCGACGATCACCGCGGGTCCGGTCATCTCGATCTCGCCGTCGGGCCGCTCGCTGATCACCAGGCGTCCGCCGGGCACGTCGACGGTGTACGTGGCCGGGGTGCCGGTGACGCCGGGATCGGCGCCGTCCCGTCTCGCCGCCGCCACCGCGACGGCACACGCGCCCGTGCCACACGAGCGCGTCTCTCCGGCGCCGCGCTCATGCACGCGCAGGGCGACGTGCTGAGGGCCGCGGTCGACGACGAACTCGACGTTCACCCCGTCCGGGTACGCGGACACCGGGCTGAACGGCGGGGGTGCGAACAGGTTGCCTGCATGGTCGAGGTCGTCGACAAAGGCGACCGCGTGCGGATTGCCCATGTTCACGTTGCGCGCGGGCCAGCTGCGCTCACCCACGCTCACGGTGACGTCCCCTTCGGGGAGGAGCGCCTTGCCCATGCCGACGGTGACGTCGCCCTCCTTGGCGATGTGCGCCCTCTTCACGCCCCCGCGCGTGGCGATCGCGATGTCTCCTTCGGTCACATGTCCGGCGCGCTGGAGGTAGCGCGCGAACACCCGCACTCCGTTGCCGCACATCTCCGCGATCGAACCGTCGCCGTTGCGGTAGTCCATGAACCACTCCGCCTCGGCGGCCATCTCCTTGGCCTCGGGGTGCGCGGCGGACCGTACAACGTGCAGCAGACCGTCCCCGCCGATGCCCGCGCGGCGGTCGCAGAGGGCGGCGACGGCGGCCGGGGGCAGGTCGATGGCGTTCTCGGGGTCGGGGACGATCACGAAGTCGTTCTCGGTCCCGTGCCCCTTGAGGAAGGCGATCCGCGTGCTCATTCCTCGATCGTACGGGGTGGGTGCGAGACCTCGGCCCGGGCTGGGGGACTCCTGATCGGTCTCCGCGACGCCGCGGAAGTCCATCAGGAGCCCTCCAGGCCTCAGCGCAGGCGGGCCACTCGCCACACGGCGAGGACGACGACCAGGGCGACGATCACGGCGTACGCGATCACGACCCGCCAGTCCGGGCGACGGCCGGAGCCGCGCTGCGGCAGGCCGGGCCAGGTGTAGCCGACGCGGCGGGCGGCCATCATGCCCCAGCCCGCGGCGCAGGAGGAGATCAGCAGGCCGAGCATGGCGATCATGGCACCGCTGTCGCCGAAGTCGAACGCCAGCGGGAAGGCGAACATCAGGGAGCCGAGCGCGGCCAGGCCCACGATGGGCGCGAGCTGCCAGATCCGCAGCCGGCGCTGTGGACGCAGCTCAACCTCGACCTCGGGCTCCGCGAACATCTCGTCGGGCCCGGGTCCGTCGGCGGTCACGCCGCCCGGGGTTTCGTCGGGTCCGTCGGGGCTCAGTCGGTCCCCGTCCGGATCCTGCTGATCCCTTACGGTGTCGTGCTCCGTGCCTTGTGCGGTGTCGCGAGGGCCGGCCTCCATCGCCACGCGCCCTCCCAACTCGGACTCCACTTGGTCGATCGAAGCTCGATGATGGCACGGTGTCATAGGCTGGGATGACGGGCGGAGCGTCCCGATGCCATGACGTGATCAGGCTGTAACCGGTCGTTCGACCAATGTCAGGGCGTGCCCCGGAAGTTCCGTGAGATCCGCCGCGGCCCCACTGAGCCAATGCACCCGTGGGTCGCGCCTGAACCAGGAATCCTGACGGCGCGCGAAGCGCTTGGTGGCGCGTACGGTCTCGGCCCGCGCCTCGTCGTCGGTGCACTCCCCGGAGAGAGCCGCCAGAACCTGCTGGTAGCCGAGCGCCCGCGATGCCGTACGCCCCTCACGCAAGCCTCGCGCCTCCAGCGCGCGCACCTCGTCGACGAGCCCTTCGTCCCACATCCGGTCCACCCGGCGGGTGATGCGCTCGTCGAGTTCGGGACGCGCCACATCTACGCCGATCTGCACGGTGTCGTAGATGGAGTCGTGGCCGGGCAGGTTGGCGGTGAAGGGCTTGCCGGTGATCTCGATGACTTCGAGGGCGCGGACGATCCGGCGTCCGTTGCTGGGCAGAATCGCATGGGCCGCCTCGGGATCGGCGGCCGCCAGCCGGGCGTGCAGGGCACCCGAGCCGCGCAGAGTGAGCTCCTCCTCCAGGCGGGCCCGCACTTCGGGGTCGGTACCGGGAAACTCCAGATTGTCGACGGCTCCCCGGACGTACAGGCCGGAGCCGCCCACGAGGATCGGCCAGCGCCCCTCGGCGAGGAGGGCGTCGATACGGGCGCGGGCGAGCCGCTGGTACTCGGCCACGCTCGCGGTCACCGTCACGTCCCAGATGTCCAGGAGGTGGTGCGGGATGCCTCGACGCTCCTCGGGCGTCAGCTTGGCGGTGCCGATGTCCATCCCCCGGTAGAGCTGCATGGAGTCGGCGTTGACGATCTCGCCGCCGAGTTGCTGGGCAAGCTGGACTCCCAGATCGGACTTTCCCGCCGCGGTAGGACCGACGACGGCGATGACCCGCGGGGCGGGGGCTGCACTACTCACCGCAACAGTCTCGCAAACCTCTGGGCCTCTCCTCGAACGAGTTACGTGACGCCACGGGTCTGGGGTCGTTGCCTGTTGCGAGGTTCCAGCCGCCGGTTTTGAGGACCGGCGGACCCGGCGACGCAATGGGACGCACCGGGCGGCATGGAATTTCGCCCACACGAGCAGGGTATGGAGTTGATATGGGCGTTTTTGCACGGCTTCTTCGGAAAGACAAGCCTAAGTCCAGTAGGCCGGAGGAGGCGTCAACCGCTGAGCCGCAGGCCGACACCCTGACGGCCCAACCCGAGGCGAAGGCTGATACGGAAGAAGCGGCGGAGGTAGCTGAGCAGTCGGCCGATACCGAGGACGGGGCCGCGGAGGAGTCGGCGGAGTCCCCGGAGCCCGAGGCTTCGGACGGCGTCGAGATCCCCAAGCAGCAGTCCGCCGAGAAGGCGGCCGACAACGAGGCCGACGAGGGCGCCCGCCAGTAACCGTCCCGCGAGGGAGGTGAACCCTGGGTCTCCTGGAGAGCCTGAAGACCAAGCTCACGCCCGCCAAGGGAAAGGTCTCGCACCTCGCGCAGCAGGGTGCCCTGGACCGGCTTGCGCACAAGGAGACTGACGGGACGGACGGCGGCGTGACGGCTCCTCCACGACGCACCGCCACCGCCCTCGGCATCCTGAAAGACAGCACATCGGCGGACGGCCAGGGAGCCCTTGGGGGTTCCGGGCCGTCCGTCGTGTTGTCGGCTTGTTGGCAGACGCCCAGCAGGCGACACAGACTCAGCGCCGCCGCCCCAGGGCTCAGTGGCCGCTTGTGACTCAGTGCCGGCTCCACTCCACCCCAGTGGCCCTGCGCCTACGCCAGGCCGAGCCGGCCCGCTACGGCGGCGCCCGTCACCTCGCGGCTACGACCAGGCCGCCACCAAGTACCCCACGCCGTAAGGCGCGTCCTCGTACAGCAGGGCGCCGCGGAGCCCCGCGCCGTCGGCCGCGCCCGCGAGCACCTGCCAGGGCACCCGGCCGGAGGCCATCAACTCCCGCGCCAGCGCGGCATCCAGCGCCTCGAGCGCCGCCACGTCCGCCGCCGCCAGCGCCCGCGCGACCTCCGCGTCGAACTCCGCCGCCCGCTCGTCCAGATACCCCGGCGCTTTGAGCGACCGGCACGCGCTGGCGTCGCCCATCACCAGCAGTGCCACCCTCTCGGCCCGCGCGACGATTTCCTTCCCGATCTGAATACACCGCTCGGCCGCGAGAGGTTCCCCCACACCGAGACCTTCCACAGGAGCGTGGGACCAGTCCGTTCGCTGCAGCAGCCAGGCAGCGACGGCGAGCGAGGCCGGAAGCTCACGCTCCGGCGCGGCCGGATCCGGCCTTCCTTCGCCCGGACCAACACCCGGACCAGAACCCAAACGCACCTCGAGGTCCACGCCGAACCCGCGGAACGAACCCCGCGTGCCCTCCTGATACGGCCCTTGCCGACTCTGCTCGGCGGGGCCGACGACCACGAGCCGGTCGGGGCGGGCGGCGGCCAGTACGCCGAGGGCGTCCGCACATGCCACGCGCGCGGTGTCCAACTCGGGCGCCGCGCCCGCGGCGGCCTCGGGTACGAGCAGCGGCGGACAGGGGCAGACAGCGGCGGCGACCAGCATGATCGCCAGCCTACTGCGGCGGTCCCGAGTCGGAGTTCCAGACCGGCTCGGCGGCAGGGAGCACCACTCGTGCGTAGATCCAGCGCCTTGGACGTCCACGCAGTAGGCGTCACCGCCGAGGTGGCGACAGATACGGCTGTGCCGCTCGCGCCGTCCCGATTTGTGGGTGTGGGCAGTCTCCGAGAGCCTGCGCTCGGCGTCCTCGCGGGAGCCGTCGAACTCGGCGATCGTCTCCATCCCCGGCCCCGAATCCACCTTCGTGTACTCCACCGTGATCACCCAGCGCGCCATGGCCCCCCTTCGCGCGTGCGGATCAGTGTGCGGAGCAACCCCCCGTTGGGGCCGGCAGCGGCGCCGGTACGCCCACGGCGGGCAGCCCGAGCATCACTCCCGCGGGCTTCGCGGTCTCGGTCGTGTTGCGCTTCTCCCAGGCGTCCCCCGCGCGCGTGCGGCGCACATCGAGGGCGGCGCCCTCGGCGAGCAGGTGGTGCGGGGCGGCGTAGGTGATCTCCACGGTGACCACGTCACCGGGGCGGACCTCGGCGTCGGGCTTGGTGAAGTGCACCAGGCGGTTGTCAGGGGCGCGGCCGGAGAGGCGGTGCGTGGCGCCGTCCTTGCGGCCCTCGCCCTCGGCGACCATCAACTCCAGGGTGCGACCGACCTGCTTCTTGTTCTCCTCCCAGGAGATCTCCTCCTGGAGGGCGACAAGACGCTCGTACCGCGCCTGCACAACCTTCTTGGGGATCTGGTTCTCCATGGTGGCCGCCGGGGTTCCGGGACGCTTGGAGTACTGGAACGTGAACGCTTGCGCGAAGCGGGCCTCACGGACCACGTGCAGGGTCTGCTCGAAGTCCTCCTCGGTCTCTCCGGGGAAGCCCACGATGATGTCGGTGGTGATCGCGGCGTGCGGGATCGCGGCCCGGACCTTCTCGATGATCCCGAGGTACCGCTCCTGCCGGTACGAGCGGCGCATCGCCTTCAGGACGGGGTCGGAGCCGGACTGAAGCGGCATGTGGAGCTGCGGCATCACATTCGGTGTCTCGGCCATCGCGGCGATCACGTCGTCCGTGAAGTCGCGCGGATGGGGCGAGGTGAAGCGGACGCGCTCCAGGCCCTCGATCTTCCCGCAGGCCCGCAGCAGCTTGCTGAAGGCCTCACGGTCGCCGATGTCGGATCCGTAAGCGTTTACGTTCTGACCGAGCAGCGTGATCTCACTGACGCCTTCGCCGACCAAGGCCTCGATCTCGGCGAGGATGTCGCCGGTCCTGCGGTCCTTCTCCTTGCCGCGCAGCGCCGGGACGATGCAGAACGTACAGGTGTTGTTGCAGCCGACGGAGATGGAGACCCACGCGGCGTACGCGCTCTCGCGGCGGGTCGGCAGCGTCGACGGGAACGCCTCGAGCGACTCGGCGATCTCGACCTGCGCCTCTTCCTGTACGCGGGCGCGCTCCAGGAGGACGGGCAGCTTGCCGATGTTGTGCGTACCGAAGACGACGTCCACCCAGGGCGCCTTCTTCACGATGGTGTCGCGGTCCTTCTGCGCGAGACAGCCGCCGACGGCGATCTGCATCCCTGGCCGCTTCGACTTCATCGGCGCGAGGCGGCCGAGATTGCCGTACAGGCGGTTGTCGGCGTTCTCCCGCACAGCGCACGTGTTGAAGACGACGACATCCGCGTCACCGTCCGCCCCCTCGGGCGCACGTACGTAGCCGGCGTCCTCCAGCAGCCCGGAGAGCCGCTCGGAGTCGTGGACGTTCATCTGGCACCCGTAGGTTCGGACTTCGTAGCTCTTAGATCCTTGAACGTCCACTGCGAGGCTCCGGTCGCTGCTGCTGGTCATTCCTCAAGGGTAGGCGGTTGCTGGAGAACCCTGTCCCGGTGTTTTCCGAGGCGAACGCCTCCCGAAGCCGAAGAGCAGGGCGCCCGGGTGATCGGCTGCTCCGTCGAGGGGGCGGGACGCGAGGGACCCGTGATGCAATGGGCACCACAGAGCAGTTCACGGGGTGGAGTGGGGCGTGTTGAGCAACGGTGGGGCCGATACCGGTGGTTTCCAGCCACTGGAGGAAGGCGATCCGCAGGTCGTCGGCGGCTACCGGCTGGTGGCCCGGCTCGGGTCCGGTGGCATGGGGCGGGTCTATCTCTCGCACACGCCGGGCGGGCGGGCCGTCGCGGTCAAAGTGATCCGGCCGGAGCTGGCCGAGAACGCCGAGTTCCGAAAGCGGTTCCGGGCGGAGGTGGCCGCGGCGAGCCGGGTGCACGGGCTCTATACGGCTCCGGTCGTGGACAGCGACACCGAAGACCCCATGCCGTGGTGTGCGACCGCCTATGTGCCGGGGCCGTCCCTCGCCGACGCGGTGCGCGACCACGGGGCGCTGCCCGTCGACACCGTGCTGCGGCTGATCGCCGGTGTCGCGGAGGCCCTGCAGGCGGTGCACCGCGAGGGCATCGTGCATCGGGATCTCAAACCGTCGAATGTGCTGCTCGCCACGGACGGGCCGCGGGTCATCGACTTCGGTGTCGCGCGGGCGGTGGATGCCACGTCGGTGACGCAGAGCGGGGTGGCCCTCGGCACGGTCGCCTATATGGCGCCGGAGCAGGCGCTCGGCGGGGAGGCCGGCTCCTCGGCCGATGTGTTCGCGCTGGGGCAGATGGCCGTGTTCGCGGCGACGGGCGGCACCGCCTTCGGGGCAGGGGATCCGCACGCGGTGCTTTATCGGGTGGTGCACGAGGAGCCCGATCTCAATCGCGTGCCGGTCGAGATACGGGAGTTGGTGGCACGGTGTCTGCGCAAGCCCGCCGCCGAGCGGCCTTCCGTCGAGGACCTCATACGCTCCGTTCAGACGATCCAGGCGCATCGCGGTGACGAGGCGCGGTTCACGTCCGGCGCGTGGCTGCCGGGCGAGCTGGCGGCGGGCATCGCGGCTCGGGCCGAAGGCGCCGATCAGGCCCGGGCGGGGGTGACTCAGGGCACTCACGCTTCCGGCGGATTCGGGCCCGCCGGTTCCGGCGACTTCGGGCCCCCGGCAGCCTACGCCGCCAACTCGCCGTCCCATGCCGCGCTGCCCGGACCCTTCGTGATGGGGCCAGGCGCCGCGCCGGGTCCGTACGCTCCGCCTTCCTGGCCGCAGCCGCAGGAGCCGGCGGCCGCACAGACGTCCTCGGTGGCCTCGGGTGACACCGGCCGCAAGGCCCGGGGCTGGTTGTTGTCGGCGGCTGCCGTCGTGCTCGTTGCCTGTGGGGCGGCCGCAGCGCTGCTGCTCGTTCCGGGCGACGGCGACAAGAGCGACGGCCGGGCGCAGGAGGTGGGCGCATCACCGTCGGCCACGGCCGCCAAGGCGTCGCCGCCGGCGTCCGGCTCCCCGTCCTCGGCCTCGGCCTCGAAGAAGCCCAAAGCCACCAAGTCCGCTCTGCCGCCCAGCCCTTCGGGGGCCGCGACGCCCACCCGGACCACAACCTCGGCTCCCCCGACAGCCGCACCCAGCAGACCCCCGTCGCCGACGGCCCCTGTCCCGGTGACGTACGCAGGGATCCGGATGACCAAGAGCCACGACCTGTATCTGGCAGACACTCCGGTGCGGTCCAGGGCGGACACCGGGACCTCCGACGAGGATCTGACGTACGCCGTCTACTCCTCGGGCGCGGTCCTCGCCCCCGGCACCGACGCCGGCAGCTCCCTCGCCCTGCTGCCGGTCGGTCGGCAAGGGGGCCTGGACGTGTGCAAGGCAGCGACCGGCTACAAAAGCTACATCTGGGTCAAGGACCTCACCGTCGGCCAGCAGATGTGCGTGATCAGCGGGACGGGGCACGTGGGGCTGGCGACGTACCAGGGCTCGTCCGGGACGACGTACGCCACCTTGGACGTGAAGGTGTGGCGCAACGCGGCCTAGGAGTGGTCCAGGAGGGCTCGTCCGCGACGCGTACGACCGCCAGAGAGATGTTGCAGATGCAGTAGCGCGCCGGACGACAGAGGCGCGACTGTCTCGTGAGGGCGGATGGCGCGCTGTGTGAGGCATCCGCCCAGGCACTGGGTGACGAGGGACGTGGTGCGCCGCCCGGGTTCGAGCGGTGGGCTGTCGTCGACGCTCACCTGGCGCAGCCCGTCCGGCCCTGGTCATCCCCGTCGGTGAGCTGGCAGGATCGCGCGCATGTTCCAGGAACTCTCCCGTATCGGCAGACGTCGGGCCCTGCAGGGTTCGGCCGCCGCCTTCGTGGCCTTCGGGCTGCTGTTGTGGTGGCTGCTGCCCCTGGGCAAGAGCTCACCGGGCGGAACGGTCTCCTTCAGCACCGGGTCGGCGACCGGGGTGTACCAGCTCTACGGGACGCTGCTGCAGGAGGCTCTCGCTAAGGACATGCCGCGCCTGAATGTGAAGCTACGGGAGAGCGTGGGCTCCCAGCAGAACGTGGAGCGGGTGGCCACCGGGGAGGACGACTTCACCATCGCGGCGGCAGACGCGGTGAAGAAGTACCAGCGGGAGGGCGGTCGGGGCGCGGATCTGCTGCGCGGCTGCGCGCGACTCTACGACGACTACGTGCACGTGATCGTCCCCCAGACATCCTCCGTGGAGAACATCGCAGATTTGAAGGGCAAGAAGGTGGCGGTCGGGCAGCCCGGCTCCGGAGTGCGGCTGATCGCGGAGCATGTACTGAGGGCGGCAGAGCTCGATCTGGAAACTGACATCGAGCCGGTGTCCGTCGGCATAAATGAAATGCCGGAGCTGCTCGAGACGGGGAAGATCGACGCCTTCTTCTGGTCCGGCGGGCTTCCCACGGGTGCAGTGACCGAGCTCTCGAACAGGTTCGACATCAAGCTGGTCCCGATCAATGAGGCCCTCGTGAAGGAGCTGCACAAACAAGGCGGGGAGGCCGAGTACTACCGGTCCGCCGTGATGCCGGCGGAGGCCTACCCCAGCGCCCAGTCCGGAGAGTCCGTGCCGACGGTGGCGGTGGCGAACCTCCTCGTGACACGGGCCGACACGGACGCGAAGCTGACCGAGGGGATGACCCGCACAGTGATCAACAGTCGCGACAGCATCGGCGAGAAGGTGCACGCGGCACAGCGGGTGGACCTGCGGACCGCCATCTACACCGACCCGTTGGACCTGCACGAGGGCGCGGGGCGCTACTACCGTTCGGTCAAGCCGTAGCGGCTCGTACGACGGCCGCGGTCCGCGCCAGGCCAAGCCCCCTCGGCAAACGCCCCACAGGCGCCTTAGCAGCCCGTTCAGGCGCCGGGCACCGTCCGCGGCACGCTCACCGTCACCTTCAGGCCGTGCGGCTCGTGGTGTTCGTACACGATGGAGCCGCCGCCCGCGGCCAGCAGGGCCCGGGAGATGGACAGGCCCAGGCCCGAACCCTTGACGTTCTGGTGACTGGGGCTGCGCCAGAAGCGGTCGCCGACGCGGGCGAGTTCCTCGTCGCTGAGGCCGGGACCGCGGTCGGCGACCACGACGGTCGAGACCGTGCCGTTGGAGGCGACCTCGACCTCGACGCACTCTCCCTCAGGGGTGAACTTCAGCGCGTTGTCGATCACGGCGTCCAGGGCGCTGGATAGGGCGACCGGGTCGGCCCAGGCGGTCGTGGCGGGGCAGGTCCCGACGAGTCGTACGCCCTTGTCGTCGGCGACCGGCGACCATGACGCCACGCGCTCGGCGGCCAGCTCTCCGATGTCGGTGAGCCGCAGGTCCGCCTCGGCGTGCTCGGCGAGAGCGAGGTCCAGGAGGTCGTCCAGGACCTGGGCGAGGCGCTTGCCCTCGGTGCGGACGGAGGCGATCTCCTCGTTGCCCTCGGGGAGTTCCAGTGCGAGCAGTTCGATGCGCAGCAGCAGGGCGGACAGGGGGTTGCGCAGTTGGTGTGAGGCGTCGGCCACGAAGGCGCGCTGCTGCTCCAGGACGTCCTCGACGTTGTCGGCCATCTCGTTGAACGACCGGGCCAGACGCCTGAGTTCCGGCGGCCCGCCGGCAGCCGCGACGCGGGACTTCAGCCGTCCGGTCGCGATGTCGTGGGTGGTGGCGTCGAGGACGCGTACGGGCCGCAGCACCCACCCGGTCAGGCGCAGCGCGGCGCTGAGCGCGAGGAGCATCGCGGCGATCTCACCTGCACCGATGATCAGCCAGCCACGGAGGATCTTCGAGCGCATCTGCCCGGTGGGCGAGTCGGTGACCACGACGGCGAGGACGTCGCCGTCCCGGATGACGGGCGACGCTACGACGAGACGGTCCCGCTCCCACGGCCAGACCTGCTTCGGGTCGTGGCTGCGACGGCTCTGGAAGGCCTCGTCGAACGCGTCGCGAAGCTCGCCCTGCTCGGGGACGTACCAGTCCACGGGCGCATTGGCCATGACATTTTCGCGGTAGAAGACGCCGGCCTTGATGTCGTACAGCCCGTTGTACTTGATGAGTTCCCTGGTGAGGGTCTTGAGCCGCTCGTTCGGGGAGTTGACCCGTGAGCCCTTCGGGGGGCTGGTGACGAACTGTGCGAGGGACGCGAAACGTGCCGTGTCGTCGATCCGGTCGACGACCACCTTCTGCTGCTGGGCGGCCGCCAGGCTGATGGCGAGAGGGACGCCGAGCGCGAGCAGCACCGCCGCCATCAGGACGATGAGCAGCGGGAGGAGTCGTGAGCGCACCTGAGCCCGCTATGCGACGGGCGCGACGAGCCGGTAGCCGACGCCGCGCACGGTCTCGATCAGGGCCGGCATGCGCAGCTTGGAGCGCAGGGAGGCGACATGCACCTCCAGGGTGCGCCCGGTCCCTTCCCAGCTGGTGCGCCACACTTCGCTGATGATCTGCTCCCGCCGGAACACCACTCCAGGGCGCTGGGCGAGCAGCGCGAGAAGGTCGAACTCCTTGCGGGTCAGTTGGACAACCGAACCGTCCACGCTGACCTGACGGGTGGGCAGTTCGATACGTACGGGACCCAGGTGCAGTGCGGTCTCTATAGGGACAGTCGTTTCGTCGGGAACGTTGCGCCTGCTGACGGCGTGGATACGAGCCAGCAGTTCACCGGTGTCATAGGGCTTCACCACGTAGTCGTCGGCGCCTAGATTGAGGCCGTGGATCCGAGAACGTACGTCGGAGCGCGCGGTCACCATGATGACCGGGGTACTGGTGCGCTTACGGATCTTGCCGCACACCTCGTAGCCGTCCTGGTCGGGCAACCCCAGGTCGAGCAGGACCACTCCGAAACCCGCGCCCTCCGGGACGAGCGCCTGGAGCGCCTCCTCCCCGCTGCGGGCGTGCGTGACGTCGAAGCCATGGCGCGCGAGGACCGCGGACAGAGCGGCGGCGACATGGTTGTCGTCCTCGACGAGGAGCAGTCGCATTCCGGCCCCCTTCGGTTCATCGGCCATACAGTCTCGGCGCGTAGAGATGAGCACGCGCACGTGCACCAAGGCAGTCACGCCGATGCGCAAGTACGGCGTCAAGAGGGTTCGGGTCGCGGCGGGTTTCCGTTACCCAGCCGGTACGGACCGGAGGCGACCGTTCACGAAGAGTGTCCGGTTGCTACCAGATCGTTATGCTCAATTTCCCCTCAGATGTAATGACGCTGGTCGTACGGCGTTACTACTGTCCTCCGCAACCGAGGAGGACGGAGCAAGAGGCCGATGACCGAAGTATCGGTGACCAAGGACGCCGTACCCACGGCCGACGATCTGGTCGTGCTGAAGAACGTCAACAAGCACTTCGGCGCGTTGCACGTGCTCCAGGACATCGACCTGACCATCGCTCGTGGTGAAGTCGTCGTGGTCATCGGACCCTCCGGGTCCGGAAAGTCCACCCTGTGTCGCGCCATCAACCGCCTGGAGACCATCGAGTCGGGAACCATCTCGATCGACGGAAAGCCGCTGCCCGAGGAGGGCAAGGAACTCGCCCGGCTGCGTGCCGACGTCGGCATGGTCTTCCAGTCGTTCAACCTGTTCGCGCACAAGACGGTGCTCGAAAACGTGACGCTGGGCCAGCTCAAGGTCCGCAAGGCGGACAAGAAGGCCGCAGAGGAGAAGGCACGGGCGCTGCTCGACCGAGTGGGCGTTACCGCCCAGGCGGACAAGTACCCCGCACAGCTCTCGGGCGGTCAGCAGCAGCGTGTAGCGATCGCTCGGGCGCTGGCGATGGACCCCAAGGTCATGCTCTTCGACGAGCCGACCTCGGCCCTCGACCCGGAGATGATCAATGAGGTCCTGGAGGTCATGCAGCAGCTCGCACGCGACGGCATGACCATGATCGTCGTCACGCACGAGATGGGCTTCGCTCGTTCGGCTGCCAACCGTGTCGTCTTCATGGCGGACGGCCGAATCGTCGAGGAGGCTGTGCCGGACCAGTTCTTCAGCAACCCGCGCAGTGACCGTGCCAAGGACTTCCTGTCGAAGATCCTTCACCACTGACGACCTGCGCCACCCGCAACGACGGCATTCTCTTCACCACCCAAAGGATGTTCACCATGAAGCTTCGCAAGGTCACCGCCGCGGCGGCCACTGCGCTCGTCCTCTCCCTTACCGCGACGGCCTGTGGTGGAGACGGCAAAAGCGACAGCGCCGACTCGGGGTCGGGCTCGGGCGGCGGCGACAAGATCAAGATCGGCATCAAGTACGACCAGCCCGGTCTGGGCCTGAAGGAGCCGGACGGATCCTTCTCCGGCTTCGACGTGGACGTGGCGACGTACGTGGCCAAGGAACTCGGCTACGACGCCGACCAGATCGAGTTCGTCGAGACCAAGACCCCCGACCGGGAGAACGCACTGAAGCGCGGTGACGTGAAGTTCATCGCGGCCACCTACTCGATCAACGACGAGCGCAAGAAGTCGGTCGACTTCGCCGGCCCCTACCTGCTGGCCCACCAGGACCTGTTGGTCAAGGCCGACTCGGACATCACCAAAGCCACGGACCTCAATGACAAGAACCTGTGCTCGGTGACGGGCTCCACCTCGGCGCAGAACGTCAAGAACGACTTCGCCCCGGAGGCCAACCTCACCGAGAGGAGCGGCTACTCGGAGTGCATCGCCGCTCTGCAGAGCGGCGCCGTGGACGCGTTGACCACGGATGACTCGATCCTCGCCGGCTTCGCCGCGCAGGAGCAGTACAAGGGCCAGTTCAAGCTCGCCGGCCTCAAGCTGAGCAACGAGAACTACGGCATCGGCGTGAAGAAGGGTGACACCGAGACCCTCAACAAGATCAACGCCGCCCTGGAGAAGATGGTCAGCGAAAAGGCCTGGGACAAGGCGGTCACGGACAACTTCGGTCCGGCCAACTACAAGAACGAGCCCGCGCCGAAGATCGGCCAGATCGTCAAGTAGCGCGAGGGTTCACTGGCGTGCCGTCGCCGATTGCGATCAAGGCGGCGGCACGCCGCGCTGTCCACGTACGACACACACCCGGAAGCGCGGGAAATCGTGTTCGACTTTCTTTCAGAGTATGACGACCCGAGCCTGTTGGGCGCCTTCTGGACGACGGTACAGCTCACCGTCTTCTCTGGCGTCGGCTCCCTGGTCTGGGGCACCATCCTGGCCGCGATGCGGGTCAGCCCGGTGCCGCTCATGCGCGGTTTCGGCACGGCCTACGTCAACATCGTCCGGAACATCCCCCTCACCGTCATCATCGTCTTCACCTCGCTCGGCCTCTCCGACATCTTCGGCGTGACGATGGGCGCGTCCGAATTCGACGTCCGAGGGTTCCGCCTGGCGGTCCTCGGTCTCGTCGCCTACACCGCGGCCTTCGTCTGTGAGGCGATCCGCTCCGGCATCAACACGGTGCCGCTCGGACAGGCCGAGGCGGCCCGTGCCATCGGACTGAACTTCACTCAGACCCTCCGGCTCATCGTCCTGCCGCAGGCCTTCCGTTCGGTGATCGGCCCGCTGGCCAACGTGCTTATCGCCCTGACCAAGAACACGACCGTGGCGGCCGCGATCGGCGTGGCCGAGGCTGCCCTCCTGATGAAGGAAATGATCGAGAACGAGGCTCAGACGCTGCTCATCGGCGCCGTCTTCGCATTCGGGTTCGTGGTACTGACCCTCCCGACCGGCCTCTTCTTCGGCTGGCTGAGCAAGCGACTGGCGGTGAAGCGATGAGCTCCGTTCTCTACGACACTCCGGGGCCCCGCGCCAAGCGGCGCAACGTGCTCCTCTCGGTGGTCTTCTTCGTCCTGCTCGCCCTGCTCCTGTGGTGGGTCTGGCAGACCATGGACGACAAGGGCCAGCTGACGTGGGCCCTGTGGAAACCGTTCACGGAGTCCCAGGCCTGGACGACATATCTGCTGCCGGGCCTCGGCGACACGCTGAGGGCCGCGGCACTGGCCATGCTGATCGCTCTTCCGCTGGGCGCGGTCTTCGGTATCTCGCGCCTCTCCGACCACCGGTGGGTGCGGGGTTCGGCCGGCGTGGTGGTCGAGTTCTTCCGGGCGATCCCGGTACTGCTTCTGATGCTGTTCGCCAACGAGTTCTACGACCGCTACACGAACGTCACCAGCGAACAGCGGCCCCTCTACGCGGTCGTCACCGGCCTGGTGCTCTACAACGCGTCCGTCCTCGCCGAGATCGTACGGGCGGGCATTCTGTCCCTGCCCAAGGGCCAGTCGGAGGCCGCGATGGCCATCGGCCTGCGCAAGGGCCAGACCATGACCAACGTCCTGCTGCCGCAGGCCGTCACGGCCATGCTGCCGGCCATCGTCAGCCAACTCGTGGTCATCGTGAAGGACACCGCACTGGGCGGCGTGATGATCGGGTTCACCGAGCTGCTCAACACGCGCGGCACTCTTGCTGCCAACTACGGCAACGTCGTTCAAAGCTTCGTCGTGGTGGCGGTCATCTACATCGTGCTCAACTTCATCCTCACCAGCTTCGCGAGCTGGCTGGAGAAGAGGCTGCGGCGCAGCAAGAAGAGCACGGGTGCGGTCCTCGGGGCCGACAACGTGGACGACATCAACGCCGGCGAGGTGGGGGGCACGGCGGCGACCGGTGCTGGCGGCGGCGGAATCTGATGGAGAGTCAAAGAGCGTGACCCGTACGGAGGCAGTGGCGTGATCGCCACTGCCTCTGTCACTTGACGCAAACACCGGCAATAGGTTGCATACGTTCTGTGATCGCGCACCCCGCTCCACCTGCAAGTCCCGATAAGACACTCAGGACACCGCTCCGGGCAGGGGGAGCCACGCCGTGGACCCGGTGATCATTGTCGGAGCGGGGCCCGTCGGGCTCACGCTGGCGTTGGCCCTGGCGCGTCAGGAGGTGCCTTCCGTCGTTCTGGACGAGGGACCGGGTAAGGACGAGCAGCGGCTTGCACGAACCGTCGTACTGCGCGAGGACACTGCCGCGCTCATGGAGCGGCTCGCTGGAATCCCGATCGCCGAGGCCGGATTCCGTTGGGCCGGATGGCGGTCGATGCGGCGCAAGCAGGTGATGCAGCAGATCACGTTCGGCGACGACGAACCCGCTCCGCTGCACATCGCCCAGCACGTGCTGACGGCCGCCCTGCGGGACGCGATCGCGGGCGAGCGCCTGATCAAGGTCGCCGTGGAGAACCGCCTCGACTCGATAGAGCAGGAGAAGGCGGGCGTGACGGCGCACACCCGCGGCCCCAAGGGCACGTGGTGGCGCGGCAGTTACCTGATCGGCTGCGACGGTCCGCGCTCGACCGTGCGCAAGCTTCAGGACATCCGCTTCGCGGGACGTACGGCCGTGGAGCGGCACGCCGTCGCGGCCCTGCGGACGGAACTTCCGTGGCCCGGTGAGGCGTTGTTGCACCGGATGCCGCCGTGGCGGACGTCGGGGCCTTCGGCCGGGGAGGTGACCGGGCGTCCCCTCGCCGACGGCGTGTGGCGGCTGGACTGGTTGCTGCCGCCGGGGAAGGACCTGGTCACTCCCGACCTGCTGGTGGCGCGCGTCCGGGAGACCCTCGCGGGCTGGAGCGGGGGCTCCACACCTCCGTACGAACTGCTCGACACCGGAGTCCACATCGTCCACCACCGCCTGGCCCGCCGGTGGCGGGTCGGCCGGGTCTTCCTCGCCGGAGACGCCGCACATCTGTTGGGCGCGCTGGGCGCCCAAGGGCTCGACGAAGGCCTGCGGGACGCCGACAACCTCGCATGGAAGCTGGCCCTCGCCTGGCACCACGGTCCGCATGAGGCGCTGCTCGACAGCTACCAGGTGGAACGGCGCGCCGTCGTTGCCGCCCGGCTCCGCGCGGCCGACCAGTCGCTTCCGCTGCTGCGCGCCGGCGGAGGCCTGCGCTCCGTCGTGCCCGGCTCGGCCCGCGGCCACGATGCGCTGCTCACAGACGGTCACCTCGGACGCGGCCCGCTGGGCGCGCCGGGGGCGTACGCCGATTCGCCCCTCACGCCTCCACGCACCGAGTCGGCGGCCGAGGTCGCCACGGAGGCGGGTGCTCCGGTCGTCGATGTACGGGTGACGGCGGAGGACGGTTCGTTCGTGCAACTGCGGGATCGGCTGGGTCGTGACGTGCTCCTCGTGCTGTTGATCGCGCCGGGTACGGGTGTGTGGGAGCGCAAGCACTGGATGACGGCCGGGATCATGCCTCGCCTCGCGGCCGCCGTGACGGCGCTGCCGCACCCCGCCGAACTGCTCGTCGCGGAGGCTTATCCCGGCGCCGCCGCACACACCGTGCTGCTGATCCGCCCCGACGGACACCTGGTCACGGCGCTGAGCGGGGTGCGCCCGGCCGATCTGTACGAGGCCGCCGAGGCGACGCTGGGCAGACCACGGGCCACGGCCGAGGCCCCGGCGGGAACGAGCTGAGCCGCCCCTGTCCACAGGGTGCCACCGAGCCCCTTGTCCATACAGCGACCCCGAGTTGACCGGCCCGCACCGCCATGGTGTACTCCGGCTCGTGACAGACACCTGTGTGCACCTGTGGCGGAGGGTCCATATGGACCTCATCCGCTATGCGGGCTGCGTGTGTCACTCGTCCTGCTGAATTCGCATCCCAGTCACCCGCGCGCGCCACCCACTGCTCGGCCCGCGCCCCCGCGCGAACACTCATCAGGACGGTACCCGTGTCTGTGTCACCCTCTGTCTCCGCACCCACTGACAGCACGCCCACTCGCACCACCCCCACCCAGGCCGACCTGCTCGACTTCGTCCGGCAAACGGCCACCGACCCTGAGCTGATCGCCTCACTCCCGCTCGACCCTGAGGGCCGTACCTGGGTGCGTCTGGAAGGCCCCGGCGGCAGCGAGGCCTGGCTCATCGGATGGCCGCCCGGCACCGGCACGGGCTGGCACGACCACGCCGAGTCGGTCGGGGCCTTCCTCACGGCGTCGGGCGAGCTCAAGGAGAACTCGCTCACGGCCCGGCTGCCCACCGACGGCTGGAAGACCCTGGAACTCACCGAGGGAATCGACCAGGAACGACGACTGCCGGCCGGCAAGGGACGCGCTTTCGGTCGCAACCATGTGCACGAGGTACTCAACGAGTCCACCGAGCAGCACGCGATCTCCGTCCACGCCTACTACCCGCCGCTGCCCCGGATCCGCCGCTACAGCCGTACCGGCCAGGTCATGCGCCTGGAGCAGGTCGAACGGCCGGAGGACTGGCAGTGAGCACCGAACGACCCCTGGGAATCGACGAGTTGCTCGAGCGCGTCCGCTCGGACCTCGACCGTGTAGAGCCTGCGGATGCCTACCATGCCGCGCAGGCCGGCGAGGCTCTACTGGTCGACATCCGCTATGCCGCTCTGCGCGACCGCGACGGCCTGATCCCCGGCGCCCTCGTCGTCGAGCGCAACGAACTGGAGTGGCGACTCGACCCACAGGGCAGCCATCGCGCCCCCGAGGCCACGAGTCATGATCTATGGGTCGTGGTGGTCTGCAACGAGGGCTACGCGTCGAGCCTCGCTGCCGCGTCACTGCGGCAGTTGGGGCTGCGCCGGGCTACGGATCTGGTGGGGGGCTTCCAAGCGTGGCGGGCGTCTGGGCTTCCGGTGACGTCTTAGGTGACGTCTTGGCTGTCGGGACTCCAAGCGCCGCTTTCGGAGTTCCAGGCGCATTGGCGCGCGGCGGGCGGCGGGTGGCGGGGGACCGGACGCGGCGGTTACGGAGTACAGGGCGAGCGCGCGTCCGTACGTCGCGTGAGTAACGTGAATGGCGTGCGTACCCGGCTACTTGGGCATATGTAGCGGTGGGGGCCCCTTCATGTAAGGGGTCCCCACCATTGCGTCCGTTCCTTACTCCTTGGCCGTCGCCACCGTGACGGGCAAGGGCATCAGCGCGGCTCGCCCCGGCAGGGCGGTCGCGACGAGGGCCAGAAGTCCGGCCACCCCGACCACCGCGACGTACACCAGGGGTGTGACCGCTGGTGCCGCGCTGCCGGTCATACCCACGCTGAAGGCCGTCAGCACGGCGAGCGCGATGCCGCTGCCGAGAGCTGCAGCCAGGAGCAGGACCGACAGCGCCTCGGTGCGCAGCATCCGCAGCACTTGGCGGCGGGTGGCTCCCGCGAGGCGGAGCATCGCGAACTCTCGGACGCGCTCGGAGACCGACATGGCCAGCGTGTTGATGACAGCGATGGCAGTGAAGGCCAGGACGAGCCCCATGGCGACATAGTTGACCTCGGCGTTCGCCTGCTGGCGCTCGGCCTGCAGGGAGTCCGCGGTGTCCGGCGAGAGAACCTGGACGCCCGGGAACTTCCGGACGCCGGCCGCGAGTTCTTCCTGTGAGCGGGTGGTGGAGACGAGGACCGTGGCCGCGAGTGGGTTGTCGACGTGGCGGGCGACCAGTTCGTGGGCCATGGTGAGGTCACCGAAGCCCAGGCCTTTGGCGTAGACGGCGACGACAGTGAGCGTGACGGGTTTGCCGTCGCCGAGAGTGAGCTTGAGCGTGCTGCCTGGCTTCAAGTGGAGCTGGTCCGCGGCGAGTTCGCTGACGGCGACGGTGTCGCTCGTGAGCTTCGCGACGGAGCCCGCGGTGACGTCGGGGTCCCACGTGCGGGTGAGGCCGGCGGGCGTGACGCCCTGTGCCGCGTACTTGTCGAGGCCGACCCGGACGGTTGTGCGGACGACTTCGGTGGCGACGTCGTCGTTCGTACGCAGCTGCTGTGCGGCCTGCGCCGGGACGCCGGGGCCCTGCGCGGCGAGCACCCAGTCGGCACGTATGCCCTCGCGGGCCTGGGCGCGGGCGGCGTTGCCGAGGGTCGGTTGGACGAAGAGCACGGTGCAGGTCATTCCGATGAGGAGGGTGAGCGGCGTGACGACGGAGGCCATGCGGGCGGCGTTGCCGCGGAGGTTGGCCTTGGCGAGCCTGCCGCCGGGACCGGTCAGCCGCAGCGGGCCGCCCAGGATTGCCGCAGCGGCCCTCACCAGGAGCGGACCCAACAGCGCCACGGACGTGGAGAGGACCACAACGGCCAGGAACGTCACGGGAGTCGAGGCCGGCTCGGTGCGCAGGACACTGAGTACGGCGACCAAGACCGTGCCTCCGGCGAGCAATGCGAATCCTGCGAGAAGGCGTCCCCATGCGGGCCGGGTGCGCTCGACCCTGGCCTCGGCAAGCGCCTCCGCCGGGCGAATGCGGGTGATGCGGCGTGAGGAGATACGGGCCGCCGCCCAGGCTCCGAACAGGGTCGCGGCGACCGCTGCGAACAGCGGGAAGACACTGACCGTGTGCTGAAGCGTGGCCGGGACGGCTCCCATGGCGACGAACCTGCCGTACAGCCAACTGCCGAGAGGCAGTCCCATGAGTGCTCCGGCGACTCCGGCACCCGCGCCGACGAGCAGGGCTTCACGGCCGAGCAGCTTGCGGATCTGCCCCGGTGTGGCGGCGATGGCGCGCAGCAGAGCGAGTTCGCGGTGGCGCTGCTGCACCGAGAGCGCGAAGGTGCCGACGACCACGAGTACAGCGACAAGCAGGGAGGTACCTCCCATCGCCCCGCCCATGCTGATCAGCTTGGTGCGGGCGGTGGCGGCGTCCAGAAACTCGACGGGGCCGCGCTCGTCGCCCGCGCTGATCTTCGCGGTGGTGCCGTGCAGCACCTTGGCTACGGACACCTTGAGGGCAGCCGGGTCCGTGCCCTGAGCCGGGATCACGCCGAACGCTGTGACCTGCCCGGGGTGCGCGGCAAGGCGCCGGGCCTCGGCGGTGGAGAAGAAGAGGGACGTCTGGTGGCGTACGTCGTCGCCGGTGGGCGCAGCGATTCCAGTGATCCGGTACGCGCGCGGGCTCTGGGTGGACTGGACGGTGAGGTGGTCACCGACCTTGAGGTCGGCGCGGTCGGCGAGGTAACGGTCGACGACCAGATCGCTCTGTGCCCTGGGAGGGGTGCCGGCGGTCAGGGTGTACGGGGTGAGGGCGGCGGAGTCCCAGGCGTGGCCGTAGGGGGTCCTTTCGCCAGTGCCCGCAGGCGTCAACGGCTGGGCTAAGAAGGTGAGCTCGGGGATAACCCTGGCGACGCCCGGAGCTTTGTCGAGTTGTGCGGCGAGGTCCTCCGACAGCCAGGCCCGCTCGGCGATCGGCTTGGCCTTGTGCTTGGTCTTCGTCTTGCCCTTCTTGCGCTTGACGGTGGTCTGGTGGACGTTCTGGTCGGCGGAGACCACGACCGGGGCGGCGGCATAGCGCTCGGTGCCGATGGTGCCGCGCAGCCCGGTTTCCAGGAGGGTGCCGCAGGCGGTGATGAGAGCGGCCGCGCACATCAGGGCGACGAAGGCCCCGAGGAAACCGGCTGTGCGGTCCCGGACGGTCTGCAGGGCGTAGCGCAGCATCATGAGGTCTCGGTCTCTTTTCTGTTGTCGGGCGTGGAGTCGCCCGTGGCGTCGATCCGGGAGTCGTCCAGAGCATCGGACCGGTCGGCTCCCGGCGCATCGGCCTGGGCGGGGAAGGCGAGGAACCGGGTGAGCACCATGCGCGCGCCGGGCGGTGTGTCGGCTTCCGGGCGCTTATAGCGGTTGAGGAGCGCGATGTACTCCTCGAAGAATGCGCGTAGTTCGGGGAGCGTCAGCCGGATCGTGCCGCGTGAGTACGGGAAGGCATCCGCCCACGGGTCGTCGGTCGCGTCCCGCTGGAGCTGCTCGAAGAGTTCGAGGTCGGCGGCGTACGCGTGATGGTTCAACTCGTCCATGACGAGCCGCATTTCGGGACTCTGGCGGTTGCGGGGCGGGAATCGGCGGTCGCCGGGGACAGCCCGCCACCAGCGCTCCCGGCCCTGGCCGATGCCTCCGTCTGCCACTTCGGTCTCCTCGACGAAGCCGTAGCGGGCGAGTTCGCGAAGGTGGTAGCTGGTGGCTCCAGTGTTGAGGCCGAGGGCCCGGGCGAGCGTCGCGGACGTGGCGGGGCCGTGCACCGTGAGGTGCTGCAGCATTCGCTGCCGCCGGGGTTGTGCGAGAGCTTTGAGGGCGGCGAGGTCGGTGAGCTCGATGGGGGCGGACGGCGCCGTCGAGGGGCCGGTAGGGGCAGGCCCTTGTTCTGCGGGGTCTGTGTCGCCGGGTTCCTGGGGCATGCGTACACAGTCGCCTGTGCACAGGTATCTGTGCATTGCGGCGGCCCAGCGTCTTCAGCGGGGGGTTAACCCCACCTGACAGGCGAAGAGTTGGGCCGTGGAGCTCACGGGTCCGGACGAGCGTCAAGCCCTGAACGCGATCGGCGCCCCCGCGCGTCTACCGTGCTCAGGACCCGCGAAGGGCCAGCTGCTACCCGGCAGCCAGAGTGCGCCTTGCAGCCACGAGGGACCTCTGGATCAGGCCCCCTCGTCCCCCAACCCCTCCGTGTCCTCCCCCTCTTCCTCCAGCGCCTGCCGGACCACTCTGAGCGCCATGCCCTCGGAGTAACCCTTGCGGGCGAGCATGCCCGCGAGGCGCCGTAGCCGCTTGTCGCGGTCGAGGCCTCGGGTGGAGCGGAGCTTGCGTGCCACTAGCTCCCGCGCCGTCGCCTCCTCCTGCTCGGAGTCGAGCTGTCCGACCGCCTCGTCGATCAGCGTCGAGTCCACACCCTTGGTCCGCAGCTCCTGTGCCAGCGCCCGCCGGGCCAGGCCCCGGCCGTGGTGCCGGGACTCCACCCAGGCATCCGCGAAGGCGCTGTCGTTGATCAGGCCGACCTCTTCGAAGCGGGACAGCACCTCATCCGCCACATCGTCCGGGATCTCGCGCTTGCGCAGCGCGTCCGCGAGTTGCTTTCGCGTGCGCGGAGTCCCGGTGAGCAGACGCAGGCAGATGGCCCGCGCCCGCTCAGCCGGGTCCCCTGAAGGCTCCCCCGCCTCGGCCCTCGACGAGGAAGGGGTGCCTCCGTCCTTCGAGCCGCCGGACGACTCTCCGAAGCCGCGCCTCCGGCGGCCACGAGACCGTCCATCACGGCCACCGCCCCGACTTACACCGCTGCTTGGCGCACAGTCACCCCGCCCCAAACCGTCGGCAGGGGGCGGACCGTCACCACGGCGCGGGCCACCGTCCGGTCCGCCATCACCGTCCGGATCACTTCTGTACGCCCCCTCGGCACCCAATGCGCCGGTGCCGTCCGGCCCGTCACCGCCGTTCGCCCTGTCGTCGTCTCCGATGGAGCCGACGCCACCTCGATGCCCCTGCACCTCCGGGGCACCGGGATAGACGTACTCGGCCCAGTCGGTTCGTCGCGTCATGGATCAGCTCTTGGCCGCCGCGGCCTTCGACTTGGTGGCCTTGGCCGCCGGAGCGGGCACCGCCTTCGCGGCCTCGCCCGGGACTGCCGCGACCGCCGCGTCCGCGCCCGGCTCGACCGTCGGCTCCTCCGGCTTCAGCTTCACGCCGACGCCCAGCTTCTCCTTGATCTTCTTCTCGATCTCGTTGGCGAGGTCGGGGTTGTCCTTCAGGAAGTTACGAGCGTTCTCCTTGCCCTGGCCGAGCTGGTCGCCCTCGTACGTGTACCAGGCGCCGGCCTTGCGGACGAAGCCGTGCTCCACGCCCATGTCGATCAGGCCGCCCTCGCGGCTGATGCCCTGTCCGTAGAGGATGTCGAACTCGGCCTGCTTGAAGGGCGGTGCAACCTTGTTCTTGACGACCTTGACACGGGTGCGGTTACCGACCGCGTCCGTACCGTCCTTCAGGGTCTCGATGCGGCGGATGTCCATGCGCACCGAGGCGTAGAACTTCAGCGCCCGGCCACCGGTCGTGGTCTCCGGGGAGCCGAACATCACGCCGATCTTCTCGCGCAACTGGTTGATGAAGATCGCGGTGGTCTTGGACTGGTTGAGTGCGCTGGTGATCTTCCGGAGGGCCTGGCTCATCAGGCGGGCCTGCAGACCCACGTGCGAGTCACCCATCTCGCCCTCGATCTCCGCGCGCGGCACGAGGGCGGCGACGGAGTCGATGACGATGAGGTCGAGGGCGCCGGAGCGGACCAACATGTCCACGATTTCCAGGGCCTGCTCGCCGTTGTCCGGCTGGGACAGGATCAGGTTGTCGATGTCGACGCCGAGCTTCTTCGCGTACTCGGGGTCGAGGGCGTGCTCCGCGTCCACGAACGCCACCTGACCGCCGGCCTTCTGCGCGTTCGCCACCGCGTGCAGCGTCAGGGTCGTCTTACCGGAGGACTCCGGTCCGTACACCTCCACCACTCGGCCGCGCGGGATGCCGCCGACGCCGAGCGCTACGTCGAGTGCGGTCGACCCGGTGGGGATGACCTCGATGGGCTCGTTCGGCCGCTCGCCCATGCGCATCACTGCGCCCTTGCCGAACTGCCGTTCAATCTGTGCGAGTGCGGCTTCGAGGGCCTTCTCGCGGTCGGTTCCTGCCATGGGTTCCACCCGATTTGCTTGAGTCGATCGCTTCACGTCAAAGACGCTAACGCCTGCCACTGACAATGCGCCCCGACGCCCGTCCTGCCTGTGGATAACTCGGGCACTTCCCCGCGAAATCGCCGTCGAGAGCCCCGCCGGAGATTCCATAAGAATGGATGTTCGATTTTGGTGTCAAGCGCACCACCCGCCTCAACCGCGACCCGTGCGTGGATGCCCTACGAGGAGTCCCGCATGGCTTTCCCGGGCGCTCCCTCCGCCGCTTCCTCTCCCACCACGGGCTCCGTCTGCCCGGACCCGCGCACCAAGCCTCGTATGCGCGCGAGGAGAGCGCCTGAGCCCCGCCTGCGGTGTCCGTGTACCCGGGGGTCGTCCGTGACGTCGTACCGCTTGACATACGCCCCCAGGAAGGCCTGCAGCGTGGCGACGGCTGGGATGGCGATCAGTGCGCCGACGGCGCCGAGCAGCGCGGTGCCCGCGATGACGGACCCGAAGGCGACTGCCGGGTGGACGTCCACGGTCCTGGCGGTCAGCTTGGGCTGCAGCATGTAGTTCTCGAACTGCTGGTAGATCACGACGAAGACCATCACCCACAGCGCGTACCAGGGATCGACTGTGAAGGCGATCAGCATGGGCAGGGCGCCGGCGAGATACGTGCCGATCGTGGGGATGAACTGCGAGACCAGACCCACCCAGACGGCGAGCACGGGCGCGTAGTCCACGCCGAGGGACTCCAGCAGGATGTAGTGCGCTACGCCCGAGATCAGCGCCATCAGTCCGCGTGAGTAGATGTATCCGCCGGTCTTGTTGACGGCGATCTCCCAGGCGCGCAGCACCTCGGCCTGGCGGGCGGGCGGCAGTACGGAGCACAGCGCGCGCCGCAGTCGCGGTCCGTCGGCGGCGAAGTAGAACGAGAACAGTGTGATCGTCAGGAGCTGGAAGAGACCGCCCACGACCTGGGCGGACACGTCGAGGACACCGCCCGCGCTGTTCTGCACGTACCTGCGGAGCCAGTCGGAGCGGAGCAGGCTGTCCTGGATGTCGACGCGGCTGAGCTCCGTCTGGAAGGTCGTGTTGATCCAGCTGATCACCGAGTCGACGTACTTCGGGAAGTCCTCGACGATGTCGACGATCTGCCCGGCGAGCATCGAGCCGAGCAGTGTGACGAAGCCCGCGCTCACGATCATCACGGCGAAGAACACGAGCGCGGTGGCCAGTCCTCTGCGCATACCGTACGCAGCCATCCAGCTCACCGCGGGTTCGATGGCGAGCGCCAGGAAGAACGCGATCAGGATGTTGATCAGCAGCCCGGTCAGCTGGTGGAAGGCCCAACTGCCCAGCTGGAAGCAGGCGATGAGGGCGAGGGCGAGCACCATGGCGCGCGGTAGCCAGCGTGGCATGCGGGCGCGCGCCGTCGGGCCGTCGGTCGAGGGTCGCGTGGGCGGCGTCGTGCCGAGCGGGGATGCCTGCTGTCCGACCTGGGCGGTCTCATCTGTCGATGCCACCGTGCAAGTCTCGCTCACACCACCGACAATCGGTCCCGGTCCTCGGATCTTCGTGGTCGGTCAGCGCTTTTCGTACGGAACGTTCATGGCCGTGCACACCGCACGCCACACGTCCTTCGCCTCCCAGCCCGCGTCCAGCGCCTGGTGAACGGTGCGCCCTCCGAGCTCCGACATCACGTGATCGCGCGCGAAGGTGTCGGCGTACCCCTTGCCGAAGTGTTCCGCCATCCGCTGCCAGAAGACCGTCAACCGCATGACTTCAGTATCCCGCCCCTGAGAGTGGGGCCGAGCCGGGACCGCTTGTCGAGAACGCTTTCCGTCCTACGGTCGGACCATGGCCGAAACCGGAGCATCCCCACTCCCCCCGAAGCGCCCGGCACACTCCCAGCTAGCCCGCGCCGAGCACTTCGTCTGGCTCACCGCGCGCGTGCTGGAGCAGCGGCGTTTCGCGTACCACTTCCTCGGTGGCGATGCCGACGCGGTGGAGACCGCGCTGGCCGCCTACCGTAATCAGGACGAGGGATACGGCCACGCGCTCGAGCCCGATCTTCGTGGCCCGGTCAGCCAGCCCCTGCACACCGGGCACGCGCTGCGTGTCCTGGACTCGATCGGGCGGTGCGGCGGGCAGCGGGTAGAGCGTGTGTGCCGCTATCTGACCGCCGTGTCGACGCAGGACGGCGCGCTGCCGGCGATCCATCCCAGCCAGCGCGGCTATCCCGTGGCCCCCTTCGTGCCGGTCGTGGACGATCCGCCCAGTGAACTCCTCGCCACAGGGCCCGTGGTGGGCCTGTTGCACCGCAATGAGGTGTGGCACGCCTGGCTGTTCAGGGCCACCGATTTCTGCTGGCAGGCGGTGGAGTCTCTGGAGAAGTCGCATCCGTACGAGATCGAGGCGGCCGTGGCCTTTCTGGACTCGGCTCCCGATCGTTCGCGCGCGGAGGCGGCCGCCGACCGGCTCGGCCGTCTGGTGCGCGAGCACCGGCTCGCGGCGCTGGACCCGGAGCGGTCTGAGGAGTTTCCGGTGGCGCCCGGTTACGCGCCGGGCGAGCACCACTTCGGGCACGACTACGCAAAGACACCGGACTCGCTCGCGCGCGCGTGGTTCACCGACGAGGAGATGGCGCGCTCGCTGGACTTTCTGGCCGACGCGCAGGAGGAGGACGGCGGTTGGCCGATCCGTTGGCGTCAGTGGGCGCCGGGCACGGCCCTGGAGGCGCGTCCGATCGTCACGATCGAGGCGTTGCGCACTCTGCGGGCGTACGGGCGCCCTGTCGGCTGACGTGTCCGGGGGCTTCCAGGGCGGCGCGTACGTAAACCGGCCCTCATACGCGCGCGTGCCGCCAATCGGCCTCCACGCGCGCGTGGCCGCCCTGTACGTCAGCCGGTCATCGCCCGCACCCCTGCCGTGACCACCACAGCCGCCGCGACGACGAGCAAGAAAGGAGCCCGCAGAAGCAGCGCCACGGCGGCTGCCGCGAGCCCGGCGGCCTTCGCGTCCAGGACCAGGGCCCGGCCGTCGGCGAAGGTCTGCTGGGCCGTGAGGGCGGCCAGCAGGGCGACGGGCAGCAGGGCGGCCAGCCGTTGGACGAGCGGCCGTTCCAGGACCCCCGCGGGGACGAGGAGACCGATGAGCTTCACGGCATAGCAGCCGACGGCGGTCACGGCGATCGCGATCCAGATGTTCAACGGTCCTCCCCTGCTGCGTCGTTCGCGGGCTTCACAGCGGTCGTACGCCCCTTGCGGCGGCCCTCCGCCCACAGGACAGCCGGGGCGGCGAGCGCGGCCACCAGGACGGGCACACCGGCGGGCAGTACGGGCAGGAGTCCGAGGCCGAGGACGACCGCGAGGCCCGCGACGGCCCGCTCCGGGGTCGTCTTGAGCATCGGCGCGAGCAGGGCCAGGAAGACGGCGGGCCCGGCGGCGTCCAGGCCCCATGCGTTGGTGTCGCCGATTGCTTCGGCCCCCAATGCGCCGAGCAGCGTGGTGAGGTTCCACAGCACGTAGAGGGTCAGTCCAGTGACAGTGAAGCCGATCCGCACACTGCGTCGTGTGGGTTGAGCGAGCGCTACGGCCGCGGTCTCGTCGATGACCCACTGGGCAGCGAACGGCCGCACCGCGCGTGGGAGGGCCAGCAACTGCGAAAGACGCAGCCCGTAGAAGGCGTTGCGCACACCAAGGAAGAACGCGCCCGCGGCGGCGGTGAACGGGTTGCCTCCGGCCGCGAGCGCTCCCACGAGGGCGAACTGCGAGGCGCCGGTGAACACCAGGAGGCTGAGCGCGCAGGTCTGCAGCAGGGTGAGGCCGCTTCCTGCCGAGGTCACCCCGAAGGCGAAACCGGACAGTCCGACGGCGATCCCGACTCCGAGGGCGTCTCGTACGACGGCGGCGTCGGGTTTTCCGCCGTCTTCACCACGTGTGTCTGCGAGAGCTGTCTGTTCTGCCACGCCTTGGACCGTAGAAGGAGCCCCTCCTGTGGGTCTTGTACGTTCTTGCGCTCGCGCTGGTATGCCCCTGGCGGCACGCCCACGATCCGGGTGAAGTGGCGGTTGAGGTGCGGCTGGTCGGTGAAGCCCACGGCGTGGGCGGCTTCGGCGGGCGCGGTGCCGGCGTCGAGGAGGTGGCGTACGCGGCGTATGCGGGCGTCGGTCAGCCAGGCGTGCGGAGGCATGCCGTAGGTGTCCCGGAAGGCGCGCAGCAGCGCGAATGGACTGGTGCCGAGGTCGGCGGCGAGCCGTTCCAGGGTGGGCGGGTTGGTCATCCGTTCCTCGAGGACGGCACGCGCGCGTGCAGCGATTCGGGCGCCCGCCGTGCGCGGAGCGCGCTGCGGGAGCGGCCCGCCGTTCAGTCGCAGCAGCCGTGTGACGGCGACTCTCAGCAGGGTGTCGGCGGCGAGTGCGTTGCCCTCGTCGGTTGCACGCAGCACTTGGTGGACCAGGCGTACGGCGTAGGGGTCGTCGAGCACCGGGGTGGTGAATCCGGGGGTGCCGCGGATCACGGTGGTTTCGGCGGCGATCTCGGCCACCAGGTCGGGGGACGGGTAGACCGCCCCGTACCGCCAGCCTTCGGGACCGCCCGCGCGACCGGTGTGCGGGGTGTCGGGGTTGACCAGGGCCAGGGAGCCGGGTCCCGCGTACTGGTCAGCGCCGCCGTGGTGGAAGACCTCGACGCCGTCGGCGATGGCGGCGATGACGAAGTTCTCGTGGGTGTGCCGGACGAAGGTCTTCCGGATGTACCGGGCGCGCAGCAGGTCGACGCCTGGCAGTTCCGGGTACTGCCAGTGCCGTGCTCGCTCGCCCGAACCTGCCATGTCCCCATTCTGCGCCAGGTCGCCGGCTGGGTTCGGCGGGTTTCGGGCGGCGGGTGTGGCTGCTGCCAGGCCCGGACCCGCCCGCTGCCGGGAACCGAGACGATTCGGGGTCACGACGGGTCCCGGACGGTGCGTACTCCCTCATCGCAGCGCGCAGCGCCCCGCACCGCGGCCTGCGCCGGCCTCCGCCACAGCCCGTGCCTCTGCCCAGGCGCCTCCCGCGAACCCCTCCGCGAGGCCGTCTTCGCAGGTCAAACCCGTTGTCAGTGGCGGGGTGCAGGATGGGGGCATGGTCAGGTCTGCGCATGGTGCCCTCGACGGCTTCTCGCCCGCGACCCGCGGCTGGTTCGCGGGGGCCTTCTCCGCGCCCACCGACGCCCAGGCCGGGGCGTGGCGGGCCATCGGGGCGGGCTCGGATGTGCTTGTGGTCGCGCCGACCGGTTCCGGCAAGACGCTGGCCGCGTTCCTCGCCGCGCTCGACCAGCTGGCCTCGACGCCGCCGCCGGCCGACCCCAAGAAGCGCTGCCGGGTGTTGTACGTGTCGCCGCTCAAGGCGCTCGCGGTCGACGTCGAGCGGAATCTGCGCAGCCCGCTGACCGGCATCAAGCAGGAAGCAGTGCGCCTCGGGCTGCCCGAGCCCGAGGTGAAGGTCGGCATCCGTTCCGGCGACACCCCGCCCGCCGAGCGCCGCGCGTTGTCAACGCGCCCGCCCGACATCCTGATCACGACGCCGGAGTCGCTGTTCCTGATGCTCACCTCGGCCACACGCGAGGCGCTGACCGGTATCGAGACGGTGATCCTGGACGAGGTGCACGCGGTCGCGGGCACCAAGCGCGGCGCCCATCTCGCCCTGACCCTGGAGCGGCTCGACGAGTTGCTGCCGAAGCCTGCGCGCCGCATCGGCCTGTCCGCGACGGTGCGTCCGGTGGATGAAGTGGCGCGCTATCTCTCGCCGCGCCGCAAGGCGGAGATCGTCCAGCCGCCGTCCGGCAAGGAGTTCGACCTGTCGGTGGTCGTTCCGGTGGAGGATCTCGCCGAGTTGGGGGGCTCCCCGGTCGCCGACTCCGACGAGGGTGCCGAGCGCCCGTCGATCTGGCCGCATGTCGAGGAGCGGATCGCCGATCTCGTCCAGGCACACCGCTCGACGATCGTGTTCGCGAACTCCCGGCGGCTCGCGGAGCGGCTCTGCAACCGGCTCAACGAGATCGCGTACGAGAGGGCGACGGGCGAGCCTATGGAGGAGCACCATGCCCCCGCCCAGCTGATGGGCGGTTCGGGCGCGGCCCAGGGCGCCCCGCCGGTCATCGCGCGCGCCCACCACGGCTCGGTTTCCAAGGAGCAGCGCGCGCTGGTCGAGGAGGACCTGAAGGCGGGCCGGCTGCCTGCGGTGGTCGCCACCTCCAGTCTCGAACTGGGCATCGACATGGGCGCGGTGGACCTCGTCGTGCAGGTCGAGTCCCCGCCGTCGGTGGCTTCCGGTCTCCAGCGCGTCGGCCGCGCGGGGCACCAGGTCGGGGCGGTCTCCACCGGTGTCGTCTTCCCCAAGTACCGAGGGGACCTCGTCCAGGCCGCCGTCGTCACCGAGCGGATGCGCACCGGCTCCATCGAGTCCCTCCGTATCCCCGCCAACCCCCTGGACGTGCTGGCCCAGCAGCTGGTCGCCATGACCGCCCTGGACACCTGGCAGGTCGACGACCTGCTCGCGACGGTTCGCCGGGCCGCACCCTTCGCATCGCTTCCGGAGTCCGCGTTCACGGCGGTGCTCGACATGCTCGCGGGCCGCTATCCGTCCGACGCCTTCGCGGAGTTGCGGCCACGCGTCGTCTGGGACCGCGTTGCCGGGACGGTCACCGGCCGCCCAGGCGCGCAGCGCCTCGCCGTCACCTCGGGAGGCACGATTCCGGACCGCGGCCTCTTCGGGGTGTTCCTCGCGGGCGCCGACCCCAAGAAGGGCGGAGGACGGGTCGGCGAGCTCGACGAGGAGATGGTCTACGAATCCCGCGTCGGCGATGTCTTCACGCTCGGCACCAGCTCCTGGCGCATCGAGGACATCACGCGCGACCGCGTCCTCGTCTCGCCCGCGCCCGGAGTGCCGGGCAGGCTGCCGTTCTGGAAGGGCGACCAGCTGGGCCGCCCGCTGGAACTGGGCCGCGCGGTGGGCGCGTTCCTCCGCGAGGTCGGCTCCCTGCCGAAGGACGACGCCCGGCTCCGGCTCCTCGCCGCCGGCCTCGACGCCTGGGCCGCCGACAATGTCCTGTCCTACCTGGCCGAACAGCGCGAGGCCTGCGGCCACATCCCGGACGACCGCACCATCGTCGTCGAGCGGTTCCGCGACGAGCTGGGCGACTGGCGAGTCGTCGTGCACTCCCCCTTCGGCGCCCAGGTCCACGCCCCGTGGGCCCTCGCGCTGGGCGCCCGCCTCTCCGAGCGGTACGGCATGGAGGCGCAGGTCATGCACGCCGACGACGGCATCGTGCTGCGCCTCCCGGACGCCGACCTGCTGGGCTTGGACCTGCTCGACCAGGAACCAAGGACCATGGGCACCGAGTACGACTCGGACCAGGCCCCTGTGGGCGCGGCAGACGTCGCCTTCGACAAGGGCGAGGTCGACCAGATCGTCACCGACCAGGTCGGCGGATCCGCCCTGTTCGCGTCCCGCTTCCGCGAGTGCGCCGCCCGCGCCCTGCTGCTGCCGCGCCGCAGCCCCGGAAAGCGCACCCCGCTGTGGCAGCAGCGCCAGCGCGCCTCACAACTTCTCCAGGTGGCCAGCGAGTTCGGCTCCTTCCCGATCGTCCTGGAGGCGGTGCGCGAGTGCCTCCAGGACGTCTTCGACGTGCCCGGCCTCACGGAACTGATGGGTGACATCGAGTCCCGCAAGGTGCGGCTCGTCGAGGTCACGACACCGGAGCCGTCACCGTTCGCACGGTCACTGCTGTTCGGATACGTCGCGCAGTTCCTGTACGAGGGCGACTCCCCGCTCGCCGAACGACGCGCCGCCGCCCTGTCGCTGGACTCTCGGCTCCTCGCCGAACTCCTCGGCCAGGCCGAGCTGCGCGAGCTCCTGGACGCCGACGTCCTGACCGAGCTGGAGCGCGAACTCCAGTGGCTCACCGAGGACCGCCGCGTCAAGGACGCCGAAGGCGTCGCGGACCTGCTGCGCCTGCTCGGCCCCCTCACGGACGCGGATCTGACCGAGCGCGGCGCCGAACCGGAGTGGGCCCCGGAGCTGGCCGCGTCCCGCCGCGCCATCCGGGTCCGGATCGCCGGGGCTGACCACTGGGCGGCGATCGAGGACGCGGGCCGACTGCGTGACGCGCTCGGCACGGCGCTGCCCGTCGGCGTCCCCGAGGCCTTCACCGAGCCGGTCAAGGACCCGCTCGGCGACCTCCTCGCGCGGTACGCACGCACCCACGGTCCGTTCACCTCGACCGCGGCGGCGGCACGCTTCGGCCTCGGTACGGCGGTCACCGAGGGCGCCCTGCAGCGGCTCGCCGCGGGCGGCCGTGTCGTACAAGGAGAGTTCCACCCGGCCGGCATCGGCCAGGAATGGTGCGACGCGGCGGTGCTGCGGCGGCTGCGGCGCCGTTCGCTCGCGGCGCTGCGGCAGGAGCTGGAGCCGGTGCCGCCCGCCGCACTCGCCCAGTTCCTGCCGCAGTGGCAGCATCTGGGCAGCGGGCACGGGCTGCGCGGCATCGACGGGCTCGTACGCGCCGTCGAGCAGTTGCAGGGCGCCTCGGTGCCCGCCTCCGCGCTCGAGAAGCTCGTCCTGCCGTCCCGTGTCGCGAACTACGCTCCGGCGATGCTCGACGAGCTGACAGCCGCGGGCGAGGTGGTGTGGGCCGGAGCCGGCGCACTGCCCGGCAAGGACGGCTGGGTGTCGCTGTATCTGGCGGACGCGGCCCCCCTGCTGCTGCCGGCCCCGCATCCTCTGGAGCTGACCGCGCTCCATCAGTCGGTCCTGGACGCCCTCTCGGGAGGCTATGGGCTCTTCTTCCGCCAGATCGCCGACCAGATCCGCGCCACCACGCACCCCGACGCCACCGACCCCCAACTCGCCGACGCCCTTTGGGACCTGGCCTGGTCGGGCCGGCTGACGAATGACACACTCAGCCCGATGCGCTCCCTCCTGGGCTCTGGTCGCACCGCCGGTTCCACCGCACATCGCGCGAAGCGCACGGTGCCGCGCGGACGGTACGGCAGCCTGACAGCCGCAGCACGCCCCGCCTCCCGTACCGGCCCTCCCACCGTCGCGGGCCGCTGGTCACTGCTCCCTGACCGCGAGGCAGACCCCACCGTGCGCGCCCACGCCCTGGCCCGCACCCTGCTCGACCGGCACGGCGTGGTCACCCGGGGTGCAGTCGCCGCGGAAGGGGTCGAGGGCGGCTTCTCGGCGACGTACCGCATCTTGTCCGCCTTCGAAGACAGCGGGCAGGCACGCCGGGGCTACGTGGTGGAGGGGCTCGGTGCCGCACAGTTCGCGATGGACGGCGCGGTGGACCGGCTTCGCGCGGCGGCCAACGCACGCGAGCGAGGCGAGAATCTGCCAGAGGCGGCGTTCCCGGGCGCCAACACCGGCTTCCAGGACCCCTACGCCGACGCCCCCTCCGACACCGGCTTCCCCGGCGGCCCCGCCTCGCGCCCCCGTCCGAGCAACGCCACCCGTGCCATCGTCCTGGCCGCCGCCGACCCGGCAAACGCCTATGGGGCGGCCCTCCCCTGGCCCGACCCCCCGGCCGACGCGGGTCACAAGCCCGGCCGCAAGGCGGGTTCCCTGGTCGTGCTGGTCGACGGCGAGCTGACCCTCTACATGGAGCGCGGCGGCAAGACCCTCCTGGCCTGGCCCTCCGCCTCGGACGACACCCCGCTGAACGACCCACGCCTGCGCATAGCCTCCGAGGCCCTCTCCGCAGCCGCCCGTGCGGGCTCCCTCGGCACGGTCACTGTGGAGCGTGTGAACGGCGTCTCGGCCCTGACGTCGCCCTTCGGCACACTCCTGGAAGGAGCCGGTTTCCACGCGACGCCGCGGGGCCTGCGCATGCGCGCATAAGCCCACCCAGCGCAGTAACACGCACCGACGGACCTGACGAAGGTCGGAGCACCAGGCCGCGCCGGCCTGTCCCCGCCGCCCGCTCGCCTCCCCAGCCGACCGCCAGCCGTCCCAGGCGACCAGTCGTCCGTCCCGTCCTCAGCCACACCACCCGACACACCCCGCCCGCCACCAGCCTCCCCGCGTTCCCGACCAAGACGCCCCCGCCCGCCCCATGCCACCCTGGACCCCATGCCCGAAGGAGACACCGTCTGGCAGACCGCCCGGCGCCTGCACACAGCGCTCGCGGGCCACGTGCTCACCCGCTCCGACCTGCGGGTGCCCAAGTACGCCACGGCCGACCTCACCGGGCGTACCGTCCTGGACGTCACCCCACGTGGAAAGCACCTGCTCACCCGTATCGAGGGCGGGCTGACGCTGCACACGCACCTACGGATGGACGGTTCCTGGAAGGTGTACGCGCCCGGCGAGCGCTGGAGCGGCGGTCCCGGCCACCAGATCCGCGTGATCCTCGGCACCGCGGAGCACACAGCCGTCGGCTACCGGCTCCCCGTACTCGAACTGCTCCGCAGCACCGACGAGCATCGGGCCGTAGGTCACCTCGGCCCCGACCTCCTGGGCCCGGACTGGAACCCCGACAAGGCCCTGGAGAACCTCCTGCGCGACCCGGCCCGCCCGCTCGGCGAAGCCCTCCTCGACCAGCGCAACCTCGCCGGAATCGGCAACGTCTACAAGAGCGAGCTCTGCTTCCTGCTCCGGGCGACTCCATGGCTGCCCATCGGCCACCTCCCCGCCGAACGTGCCGCCCAACTGCCCGCCCTCGCCAAGAAACTCCTGGAAGCCAATCGCGACCGCCCGGCCCGCAGCACCACGGGCCGCCGCGACCAGAACCTCTACGTGTACGGCCGCACACCCCGCCCTTGCCTGCGCTGCCGCACCTCTATCCGTACGGCGAACCAGGGCGACGGCTCCCGAGAACGTCCCACGTATTGGTGCCCGACATGCCAGTCGGGCCCAGCCCCCGAGACGAGGCCTTCCTGATGAGGTGCACCCCGGCACGTACAACCCGTCCACGTACCACTCCGCCCCCATCCCGTACAACTAATTGACGATCCGTCAGAAACTCTCGTACGGTCCCTTCATGCCCGTCACGGCGTACGACCTCACCGGACGCACCGCTTTTGTCACCGGCGCCGCGAGCGGCATCGGCCGCGCCTGTGCCGTGCTGCTCGCGGAGGCAGGGGCTGTCGTCCACTGCGCGGACCGCGATGACCGGGGCCTCGACGAGACGGCGGCCCTGATCAAGGACAAGGGCGGCGCGGCCCACACATACGCCCTCGACGTCACCGACCGCGCCCGGCTCGGCCAGGCGGTCGCGGCCTGTGAGCGTCTCGACGTGATGGCCGCCGTCGCCGGGATCATGCACAGCAGTCCGGTCCTGGAGACCCGCGACGAGGACCTGGACCGAGTAATCGGCGTCAACTTCAAAGGCGTGCTGTATGCGTGCCAGGAGGCGGCCCGCGCCATGATCGCGTCCGGGACACGCGGCAGCATCGTCACCATGGCCTCGGGCGCTGTCGACACCGGAGGGCCCGGGCTGCTCTGCTACGGGGCGGCGAAGGCGGCCGTCGTCCAGTTGACGAAGACCCTGGCGACCGAGATGGGGGCGCACGGCATCCGCGTCAACGCGGTCGCTCCGGGCTGGATCCGCACGCCCATGACAGACCGCCATGACGACGAGTCCCAGGCGCGGACCGAGGCATTCATGGCCCGGATGTCACCGCTGGGCCGGGTCGGCGAGCCGGAGGACATCGCGCACGCGGTCCTGTATCTCGCCGGCGACGCCTCGGCCTTCACAACGGGCCAGATCCTCCGCCCGAACGGCGGCGTGGCCATGCCTTGGTAGCACCAGTGCCGGTCTACTCCCCGATCCGCGACCCAAGCCTCGCGTCAGCCTTGGCCCGGGCTTTCGGCACACAGTGCACCGGAAGCAGACTCAACCCCCACCCCCCGGCCACGACCATCCCCTCCCACGCCCCGACATCCGACGCAAACACCCATCGCACCACTCCGCAGCACCACAGCGTCCCGCCCCCGAGAGCCAGCCCCCACCGCCCTATTCGCATCGCTCGCCACGCCATGGCGCCACCTCCAACCCGCCAACCGACGCTAGACCACGACCGTGAACCACCGGCAGGGCGCATCAATCCCCACGAGGCGCCCAGCGCACCCACACGCGAAAGGCGCTGTCGCTCCGCTTCGAGCGCCCCCGGCCCCTCAACCATCGCCGTCCCGGGACACACCGGCAAACGGTGCAAATGTGATGAAATCGAAACACAAATGCCCCGACGGCCCTCCTCCGGAGCATACGAATCCCCAGCAGCCGCCCTCCAGCAACGCAAAAACCCCGACCGCACCCCTCCAGGTCTCCCCGGAGAGGTCCCGATCGGGGCCCTCACACAGTTCTCAGCCGGTTCTCAGCTCATGAGAGCTTGCTCACGAGCCACCACAAGCCGGCAGCCGTTCAGGCGGCGACTACGTCGACCGCCTCGGTCGGCGCCTTGATCGTCACTCGTTCCGGTGGCACACCGGTCACTGACACGGAATTGAGCATCGGGCGTACTGGCGTTGGCACAGGCTCGGTGGCCGCTGCCGACCGGGCCAGCTCGGCGAGCGCGAGTTCGTCGCTCACTTCTCGCATGAGCTCGGACATCCGTACGTCCAGCGCGTCGCAGATCGCGGAGAGCAGCTCGGAGGAAGCCTCCTTCTGCCCCCGCTCCACCTCGGAGAGATAGCCGAGTGAAACTCGGGCGGACGAGGAGACTTCGCGCAGAGTACGGCCCTGGCGCTGGCGCTGCCGACGCAGCACGTCACCAAGCAGGCGACGGAGCAGAATCATCGGTGGCTCCCTCCTCGGGCCGTGTAGCCGCATCCTTCTCGCCCCACCGTACCGCCTTGCGCCGCGGCCGTGCGGGGAGCGATGTCGTGTTCACTCAGGGCTGTAAACATCAATTCCCCCCGTTCTGTTCCGTATCCTGTGCCCGCTCATTTCCCAGCTGTTCGTGCTCGAGCTCCTCCAGGAGAAGCCCGAGCACGCTCCGTACACTCTCCATACGGATTTCCGTCCGGCCGCCGTTCAACCGCAGCGCCGCCACTTTCCCGCCACCAAAACCGCCGCCGACCTCCGCGGAAGGCCCGTCGACGGCAATGAAAACCGTGCCGACCGGCTGCCCGTCCTGGGTTTCGGGACCTGCGACACCGGTGGTCGCGAGGCCCCAATCCGCGCCGAGCACCTTGCGTACGCCGGCCGCCATCTGGGCTGCGACCTGCGGATCCACCGCCCCGCGCTGTTCCAGAAGGGTGGCGTCGACGCCGAGTAGATCCTGCTTCACATCGGTGGCATACGAGGTCACGGAGCCGCGGAAGGCCTTGGAAGCCCCCGGCACGGCCGTGATCTCCGCTGCCACCAGACCACCCGTCAGGGACTCTGCGACAGCCAGCGTCTCGCCTCTCACTGTCAGTAGTTTCAGCACTTCAGCAGCTTGGGAAGCAGTCATTCCGCCTCCTTTGCCGCTGCTTTCCGCTCGGCGAGACCCTGGCGTCGCAGCACAATGGCTTGTCTCACATAGTCGAGCCCGGTCACCACGGTCAGGGCGACCGCCACAGCCATCACCCAGAACCTCAGGGTCGCCAATGGCCCCGTCAGCGCCAGGACGTACATCCCGACCGCCGTGCCCTGGGCGAGCGTCTTCAACTTTCCGCCGCGGCTCGCCGGAATGACGCCGTAGCGGATAACCAGGAAACGCAGCAGCGTAATTCCCAGTTCCCGCCCGAGGATGACACCCGTCACCCACCACGGCAGATCGCCGAGCGAGGACAGACAGATCAGTGCTGCCCCCATGATCGCCTTGTCGGCGATGGGGTCGGCGATCTTCCCGAAGTCGGTGACGAGGTTGTACGTACGCGCAAGGTGGCCGTCGAAGATGTCGGTGATCATGGCAACCGCGAAAGCGGCCCAGGCCCAGGCCCGCCAGACGGGGTCGTACCCGCCCTCGGCCAGCATCAGCGCGACGAAGCCCGGCACGAGGACGAGGCGGAGCATGGTCAGGAGGTTCGCGACGTTCCAGAGGCTGGCCTGGTTCACGGCCACGGCGCCCAGCTTCCCGCCGCGCGACGACTTCGAGCCCTGAGCACCGGAAGCGCCCGTCCCGGGGGCGCCGGCGGCAGCACCACGCGTGCCGGGCGCGCCGGGGCCGCCCGCCGCGGATGCCGGGACTCCCGTCATCTGGCAGCCTCCTCAGGACCTGCGAGCGAGCCCAGGAGCGGCTCGGCCACCAAGTCGACACCTTCCGTACCGACCACCTTCGCCTCGACCATACGGCCGACCGTCAGACCCTCGCCGCTCGTGAACAGCACCTGGCCGTCAGTCTCCGGCGCCTGATGCGCCGCACGGCCGATCGCGCCCTCGGCGGCGTCGAGCGACTCGACGAGCACCTCCACGGTCTCGCCGACGCGCTCCTCGGCCCGCTGCGAGACAAGCTCCTCCGCGAGCCGCGAGACCCGGGCCAGCCGCTCGGCGACGATGTCCTCGTCCAGCTTGTTCTCGTACGTCGCCGCTTCCGTGCCCTCCTCGTCGGAGTATCCGAAGACGCCGATCGCGTCCAGCCGCGCACCGTTCAGGAAGCGCTCCAGCTCGGCCAGGTCGTCCGCGCTCTCGCCGGGGAAGCCCACGATGAAGTTGGACCGCACGCCCGCCTGCGGGGCCCTGGCGCGGATCGTGTCGAGCAGTTCCAGGAACCGGTCGGTGTCTCCGAAGCGCCGCATCGCGCGCAGCACACCGGGAGCCGAGTGCTGGAAGGACAGGTCGAAGTAAGGCGCGATTTTCGGCGTCGAGGTCAGTACGTCGATGAGCCCGGGCCGCATCTCGGCGGGCTGCAGATAGCTGACCCGCACCCGCTCGATCCCGTCGACCTCGGCAAGCTCCGGCAGCAGCGTCTCCAGGAGCCGGATGTCGCCCAGGTCCTTGCCGTACGAGGTGTTGTTCTCGGAGACCAGCATGATCTCTTTGACGCCCTGCTCGGCCAGCCAGCGTGTCTCCCCCAGGACGTCGGACGGCCGCCGCGAGATGAACGAGCCGCGGAAGGACGGGATGGCGCAGAAGGAGCAGCGGCGGTCGCATCCCGAGGCCAGCTTCACCGAGGCGACCGGAGAACCGTCGAGACGGCGCCGAAGCGGCGCACGGGGGCCCGAAGACGGAGCAAGCCCCTCCGGAAGATCGGCCGGTCCGTGCCCGGGAAGCGCGACCTCGACGGCGGACTCCTGCCGCTCGGCAGGGCTGATCGGCAGCAGCTTGCGGCGGTCCCGCGGGGTGTGGGCGGCGTGGATCCCGCCGTTCAGGATCGTCTGGAGCCGGTCGGAGATGTCCGCGTAGTCGTCGAAGCCCAGCACGCCGTCGGCCTCGGGGAGGGCCTCGGCGAGCTCCTTGCCGTACCGCTCGGCCATGCAGCCGACGGCGACGACGGCCTGGGTTCTGCCGTGTCCCTTGAGGTCGTTGGCCTCCAAGAGGGCGTCGACGGAGTCCTTCTTGGCGGCTTCGACGAAGCCGCACGTGTTCACGACGGCGACGTCCGCTTCCTCGGCGTCCTTCACGAGATGCCAGCCGTCCGCCTCCAAGCGGCCTGCGAGCTCCTCCGAGTCCACCTCGTTACGAGCGCAGCCAAGAGTGACGAGTGCGACGGTACGGCGTTCAGGCATGGGCTCAAGACTACTTCGTCCCACTGACAGCCCACGTCGACGGGGTTGGCCGTCCTTGGCCAACCCCGTACCCGCCTGCCCGAAAAACCCCGTGCCCGTCTGCCCCTGAATGCCGTGCGCCTCAGCCGACCTCGGGGTCGCCCTTCGTGTACGTCAGGCGCTCGACCCCTCCGGGCCGGAACTCGTCGTCGATCTTCTTGCCGTTGACGTACAGCTGGAGCGAACCCGCGTCACCGAGGACGAGGTCGATCTTCTCCTTGTCCTGGAAGGTCTTGGAGTCACCCTGCTCCAGGAAGCCGTCGAACAGCCGTCGGCCGCTGTGATCGTGAGCCGAGATCCAGCTGCGCCCGTCGGGGGCGGTCACCCGGACGGTGACCTTGTCCCGCGGCGCCGCCGCGATGGCGCTGTCCGATGCGTCGGGCGTGGGGTCGGCGGTCTTGTCAGGCTTGCGGTCGGGGGACTTGGTGGCGGCGGGCTTGGAACCCTCGGCGACCTGGGTCTTCGCATCGGCACCGTCGTCACCGCCGCTGAACAGCGTGAACCCGACGAAACCGATCACGGCGACGATCGCGGCGACCATGGCTGCCGTCCAGTTCGGCCGCTGGCGCTCCGGACGGATCCGCTCCGCCTCGAACAGCGGGGCCGCCGGCGTCGGGGCCGGACGCCCGCCGTGCTCGGCGGCGTACTGCGTGAGCAGCGGATCCGGATCGATGTGCACAGCGCGTGCCAGGGTCCGGATGTGACCGCGCGCGTAGACATCTCCGCCGCAGGCGGCGAAGTTGTCCTGCTCGATCGCCTGCACGATGGCGATGCGGACCCGGGTGGCGTTACTGACGTCGTCGACGGTCAGCCCTGCATCGATACGTGCCTGCCGCAGCGCACTGCCGATCGAGGGACGGTCGTCTTCTTCGAAGGGACGCTTGTCCTCAGGGAAGTTGTCCTCAGGGGAGTTGCCGATGGACACGGGGGCGCCTTTCGAGCGAATAGCCACCTGTGCTGGAGGTTCAGTCTATGGGGGGTGCCAAAGGGTGGGGCAACCGGGCGGTATGACTTTGTACGCCATCAGAATGGCCGGACGTCCTGATGGTGGGACACGTATCTGTCCCACCCCTCAACTTGACGTGCGCCGAAGGGAAACGGTTGCTCGCCGCCTCTTTACGGATGAGTCACGTTCGCGCATCGTCGACCCACTCGCGCAGGGACCCGGCCCGCACCGATTCCTGACGGTGATTCCTTACGGTTGAGCCTCCCCACGGATCACCGCGAGCACTCCGTCCAGCTCGTCAGGTTTCACAAGAACATCACGAGCCTTGGAACCCTCGCTCGGCCCGACGATGTTGCGGGACTCCATGAGGTCCATCAGCCGCCCGGCCTTGGCGAACCCGACGCGCAGCTTGCGCTGGAGCATCGAGGTGGATCCGAACTGCGTGGAGACGACCAGTTCGGCCGCCTGGCACAGCAGGTCGAGGTCGTCGCCGATGTCCTCGTCGATCTCCTTCTTCTGCTTGGTGCCGACCACGACGTCGTCCCTGAAGACCGGCGCCATCTGGTCCTTGCAGTGCTGTACGACCGCCGCGACCTCGTCCTCGGTCACGAAGGCGCCCTGCATACGGACCGGTTTGTTGGCCCCCATCGGCAGGAAGAGCCCGTCGCCCTTGCCGATCAGCTTCTCGGCGCCGGGCTGGTCGAGGATGACGCGGCTGTCGGCGAGCGAGGAGGTGGCGAAGGCGAGCCGGGACGGCACGTTCGCCTTGATCAGACCGGTGACGACATCGACGGAGGGGCGCTGAGTGGCGAGGACGAGATGGATACCGGCCGCGCGCGCGAGCTGCGTGATGCGCACGATGGCGTCTTCGACATCCCTGGGGGCGACCATCATCAGGTCCGCGAGCTCGTCGACGATCACCAGCAGATACGGGTACGGGCTGAGCTCACGCTCGCTGCCCTCGGGCAGCTTGACCTTGCCGTTCCTGATGGCCTCGTTGAAGTCGTCGATGTGCCGGAATCCGAACGCCGCGAGGTCGTCGTAACGCAGATCCATCTCCCGTACGACCCACTGCAGCGCCTCGGCGGCCCGCTTCGGGTTGGTGATGATCGGCGTGATGAGGTGCGGAACACCTTCGTACGCGGTGAGTTCGACGCGCTTGGGGTCGACGAGCACCATGCGGACGTCCTCGGGCGTCGCCCTGACCATGATCGACGTGATCAGACAGTTGATGCACGACGACTTACCGGACCCGGTCGCTCCGGCCACCAGCACGTGCGGCATCTTCGCAAGGTTGGCCATCACATAGCCGCCCTCGACGTCCTTGCCGAGCGCGACCAGCATCGGATGGTCGTCCTCAGCCGCGTCGGCCAGCCGCAGTACGTCGCCCAGGTTGACCATCTCGCGATCGGTGTTGGGGATCTCGATGCCAACCGCCGACTTGCCGGGGATCGGGCTGATGATCCGCACATCCGGGCTGGCGACGGCATACGCGATGTTCTTGGTGAGCGCCGTGATGCGCTCGACCTTCACGGCGGGGCCGAGCTCGACCTCGTACCGAGTGACCGTCGGGCCGCGCGTGAATCCGGTGACGGAGGCGTCGACCTTGAACTCGGTGAAGACGGTGGTGAGCGACTCGACGATGGCGTCGTTGGCGGCGCTGCGCGCCTTGCCCGGGCCGCCGCGCTCCAGGAGGTCGAGCGACGGCAGGGAGTACGTGATGTCGCCGGAGAGCTGGAGCTGTTCGGCGCGCGGCGGTAGATCGCGTGGCTCCTCCGGGGGCGCCTTGGTCAGGTCGGCGACCTCGGCCTTCAGCATCTCCTGCTTGGGCTTGCCGCCCTTGCTGCGCGCGGCCGGTACCGGCGTCGTCTCCTGGTGCCCACCACCCGTGTCCTCGCGGTCCCCGCGATCCGCCCCGACGCCCTGCGTCAGATCAGCCACGAGCGCCGAGGGCGGCATCCCGTGCATCACGGCACCGTCGAGCGCCGCTGCGGCCGCCGCGGCCACGTCCACCGCGTCCCTCTGCCGGTCCGCGGCGGGTTGCTGGGCGGGGGGCCGCCTGGAGCGGCTGCGACGCTTGGAGAGCGCCTCCTGCTCGGCGCTGTCCGGGTCGTACTCCTCGGACGCCCGGGGCGCGGAGCGGCGCTTTCGGGAGCGCGCGGGCAGCGCCTCGCGCCACTGGTCGTCGTAGCGCTCGTCGTCCTCGCTGAAGTCGCTCTCGGCCGTCTTCGGCTGTACGAGGCCAAGCTTGGTGCCGAGCAGCCGAAGCCGCTGCGGAATGGCGTTCACGGGGGTCGCCGTGACGACCAGGAGCCCGAAAATGGTGAGCAGCACGAGGAGCGGTACGGCCAGGATCTGGCCCATCATGTACGTCAGCGGCGTCGCCGCGCCCCAGCCGATGAGCCCGCCGGCGTCCCGTATGGCCTGCATGCCGTCGCTGCGCGCGGGCGCGCCGCAGGCGATGTGGACCTGGCCGAGTACGCCGATGACGAGCGCGGACAGGCCGATGACGATACGTCCGTTGGCCTCTGGCTTCTCGGGGTGCCGGATGAGTCGTACGGCGATCACCGCGAGCAGGAGCGGCACAAGCAGGTCGAGGCGGCCGAAGGCGCCGGTCACCAGCAGCTCGACGAGGTCGCCGACAGGGCCCCGGAGGTTGGACCAGGTGCCCGCGGCGACGATCAGGGCGAGGCCGAGCAGCAGCAGGGCGAGTCCGTCCTTTCGATGCGCCGGGTCGAGCCCCTTCGCGCCCTGCCCTATGCCTCGGAACACGGCGCCGACGGCGTGCGCGAGACCGAGCCAGAGGGCGCGTACGAGCTTGAACAAGCCCCCTGTGGGATTGGGCGCCGGTTTGGGCGGCGCGGCTTTCCTGGCCGCGGCCTTCTTCGCAGGAGCCTTCTTGGCCGGGGCCTTCTTCGCGGGGGCCTTCTTCGCCGCAGCCTTCTTCGGAGCGGCCGCCTTCTTCGCGGTCGACTTCTTGGCTGCGGGCTGACGAGGGGCCATGGGTGTGAGGTTACCGGGGGAGACCACTGCGGACACGTGTGCCTTCTGCTTCACCCGTTCGTGTCGCCTCCATAGAGGCGCCAAGTTGACGGAGCCTCAACCGCAGTAGGGGACTCGCCGGGCAAAGCACGCCGGAGAGCAGCGCCGTTCAGCTCAGCTCGCAGGCAGGCAACACACACGCGGGCCATCAGCTCATGCGCGGACCAGGCGACACCGGACTCCTGCATTTCCGCCGTTGTGCAAACTCAGTTCTGCGAAGGCAGAGAAGCCGCGCTGTTCCCCGAGCCCGGTTCCAGCGCGTCCAGCGCCCTGCGCAGTCCCGTGAGTTTGCGCTCGAGATGAGCTGCGGTCGCCACCGCCGCCGCATCCGCCGAGTCGTCGTCGAGTTGCTTGGAGAGCGCCTCGGCCTGCTCCTCTACCGCCGCGAGCCGCGCGGAGAGTTCGGCGAGCAGTCCAGCCGGTTCCTTGGTCTCCGCGCTCTTGCCGCCACCGCCCTCCAGTTGGAGCCGCAACAGCGCCGCCTGCTCCCGGAGTTGGCAGTTCTTCATGTAGAGCTCGACGAACACGGAGACCTTCGCCCGCAGCACCCACGGGTCGAACGGCTTGGAGATGTAGTCCACCGCGCCCGCCGCATATCCCCGGAAGGTGTGGTGCGGGCCGTGGTTGATGGCGGTGAGGAAGATGATCGGGATGTCCCGGGTCCTCTCCCGCCGCTTGATGTGCGCGGCGGTCTCGAAACCGTCCATGCCCGGCATCTGGACATCCAGCAGAATGACCGCGAAATCGTCCGTGAGCAGTGCTTTGAGCGCTTCCTCCCCGGACGATGCCCGAACCAGTGTCTGATCGAGCGCAGAGAGGATGGCCTCCAGCGCCAGCAGATTCTCCGGCCGGTCATCGACCAGGAGGATCTTGGCCTTCTGCACCATGGCCCGTCCTCCTCGCCCCGGCAGTGCACCGGGCGCCGCCCCAGGGGACGACTCCCTTACGCCGCCCGTCCTTGTGCCGGTCATGGTAGCCGCACCCCGCCTGTCGCCACACCCTGTCACCGCGATGTCACTGTGCACGTAGCAGAAACGCGGCAGGAGACCAGAAGGTTCCCCGAATCCCGGGTTTCTACACGGGGCCGGGCACAGTCAGTCAGCAGCACCGCGCGCTCTGGTCCCCCATGCTCACTGTGCACTTGAACAGGGGGACCCGATCCGGTCATCGCTCGTGCATCCACCGGTCCATCACCTCGAGCAGATGATCGGGATCGACCGGCTTCGTCACATAGTCGGAAGCCCCCGACTCGATCGCCTTCTCGCGGTCGCCCTTCATCGCCTTCGCGGTGAGGGCGATGATCGGCAGGCCGGCGAACTGGGGCATCCGGCGGATCGCCGTCGTGGTCGCGTACCCGTCCATCTCGGGCATCATGATGTCCATCAGGACGACCGTGAGGTCGTCGTGCTGCTCCAGGACCTCGATGCCCTCGCGGCCGTTCTCGGCGTACAGCACCGACAGGCCGTGCTGCTCCAGGACGCTGGTGAGCGCGAACACATTGCGGATGTCGTCGTCGACGATCAGCACTTTCTCGCCCTCGAAGTGGAAGGCGCCCCTCGGCCGGCCGGACGCCTCCTCACCGCGCGCGGCCCAGGGCTCCTGGACCTGGCCCTGCTGCCCCGACAGCACGGGCCGCTGCCCGGCAGAGGGCAGCGACCTGCGGCGCCGCCTGAAGAGCGCGGCGGCCCCGTTCTGGGTCTCCTGGTACGACTTGACCTCGGCGGGCGTCTCCACAGGGGCCCCGTCGTCGACCTCCGCGGGCAGCGCGAGCGCTCCGTTGTCCATCGCCGGCGCCGCGAGCTGCGGGTAGCCCTGCGGCGGCAGTTCGCTCGCGTGCAGTGGCAAATACAGGGTGAACGTGGAGCCGCGTCCCGGCTCGCTCTGCGCATGGATCTCGCCGCCCAGCAGCCGCGCGATCTCCCGCGAGATGGACAGCCCCAGTCCCGTACCGCCGTACTTCCTGCTCGTCGTGCCGTCCGCCTGCTTGAACGCCTCGAAGATCACCCGCATCTTGCTGGCCGCGATACCGATTCCGGTGTCGGTCACGGAGAACGCGATCAGATCGGCGTCCGCATCCCGCAGCGAGCCGGCCTCCAGGAGCTGCTCCCGGATGGCGACGGGCACGTCCGCGCCGGCGGGCCGGATGACCAGTTCGACCGCCCCCGAGTCGGTGAACTTCACCGCGTTGGACAGCAGGTTACGCAGCACCTGGAGGAGCCGTTGCTCGTCCGTGTGCAGCGTGGCGGGCAGTTCGGGAGAGACGCGTACGGAGAAATCGAGGCCCTTCTCTGCCGTCAGCGGACGGAAAGTGGCCTCTACGTAGTCGACGAGTTGGACCAGAGCGATCCGCGTCGGCGATACGTCCATCTTCCCCGCCTCGACCTTGGACAGGTCGAGGATGTCGTTGATCAGCTGGAGCAGGTCGGAGCCGGCTCCATGGATCGTCTCGGCGAACTCGACCTGCTTCGGGGTGAGGTTGGAGTCCGCGTTGTCGGCGAGCAGTTTGGCGAGGATGAGCAGCGAGTTGAGCGGCGTACGCAGCTCGTGCGACATGTTGGCGAGGAACTCGCTCTTGTAGCGCATGGAGACCGCGAGTTGCTCGGCGCGCTCCTCCAGGACCTGCCGCGCCTCCTCGATCTCGGTGTTCTTGACCTCGATGTCGCGGTTCTGCCGGGCCAGCAGCTCGGCCTTCTCCTCCAGTTCGGCGTTGGAAGCCTGGAGGGCCTTCTGCCGGTTCTCCAACTCGGCTGACCGCTCCCTCAGTTGCTCGGTCAGCTCCTGCGACTGCTTGAGCAGCACCTCGGTCTTGGTGTTGACGGCGATCGTGTTGACGCTCGTCGCGATCATCTCGGCGATCTGGTTGAGGAAGTCCTTCTGGATCTGCGTGAACGGCTGGAACGATGCGAGCTCGATCACTCCAAGAACGGTCGCCTCGAAGAGGACCGGCAGCACGATGACATGCGCCGGAGGCGCCTCACCGAGCCCGGAGGCGATCTTCAGGTACCCCGGCGGCACATTGTCGACGAGAATCGTCCGCTTCTCCTTGGCGGCCGTCCCGATCAACGTCTCTCCGGGCCGGAACGACGTCGGCATGGACCCCATGGAGTAGCCGTAGTGCCCGAGCATGCGCAGTTCGTACGAGTCGTCGCCCGCGGCGCCCACATCCTTGCCGTCGTCCAGGGGCATCGCCAGGAAGAACGCACCGTGCTGCGCCGAGACCACCGGAGTCAGCTCGCTCATGATCAGCGCGGCCACGTCGGCGAGGTCGCGGCGGCCCTGCATCAGACCTGAGATACGGGCCAGGTTGCCCTTCAGCCAGTCCTGTTCCTCGTTGGCGATGGTCGTGTCGCGCAGGTTGGCGATCATCTTGTTGATGTAGTCCTGAAGTTCCTGGATCTCGCCGGAGGCGTCCACGTCGATCTTCAGGTTGAGGTCGCCGCGGGTCACCGCGGTCGCCACGCGCGCGATGGCGCGTACCTGCCGGGTCAGGTTCCCTGCCATCTCGTTCACCGACTCGGTGAGGTCGCGCCAGGTGCCGTCGACGTCGCGTACGCGCGCCTGGCCGCCCAACTGCCCCTCGGTGCCCACCTCGCGGGCGACGCGGGTGACCTCTTCGGCGAAGGACGAGAGCTGGTCGACCATCGTGTTGATGGTGGTTTTGAGCTCCAGGATCTCGCCACGCGCGTCGATGTCGATCTTCTTGGTCAGGTCGCCCTTGGCGATGGCCGTGGTGACCATCGCGATGTTGCGCACCTGGCCGGTGAGGTTGGACGCCATGCCGTTCACGGACTCGGTGAGGTCCTTCCACGTACCGGCGACCCCCGGGACGTGCGCCTGACCGCCGAGGATGCCGTCCGTGCCCACCTCACGGGCCACCCGCGTCACCTGGTCGGCGAACGAACTCAGCGTCCGCACCATCGTGTTGACGGTGTCCGCGAGCTGGGCGACCTCGCCGCTCGCCTCGACCGTGACCTTCTTGGTGAGGTCGCCGTTGGCCACCGCCGTCGCGACCTGGGAGATGTTGCGCACCTGACCCGTGAGGTTGTTGGCCATCACGTTGACGTTGTCGGTCAGGTCCTTCCAGATGCCGGAGACACCGGGCACCCGCGCCTGACCGCCGAGGCTGCCGTCCGTGCCCACCTCACGGGCCACCCGCGTGACCTGCTCGGCGAAGTTGGACAGCTGGTCGACCATCGTGTTGACGGTGGTGACCAGGGCGAGGATCTCGCCCTTCGCGTCGACGGTGATCTTCTTGGAGAGGTCGCCATTGGCGACCGCCGTGGTGACCTCGGCGATGTTCCGCACCTGAATGGTGAGGTTGTTCGCCATGAAGTTGACGGACTGCGTGAGGTCCTTCCAGGTGCCGGAGACACCCTGCACCTCCGCCTGACCGCCGAGGATGCCTTCCGTGCCCACCTCACGGGCCACCCGCGTGACCTGCTCGGCGAAGTTCGAGAGCTGGTCCACCATCGTGTTGAGGGTGTTCTTCAGCTCCAGGATCTCCCCGCGCGCGTCCACGTCGATCTTCTGCGACAGGTCACCGCGGGCCACCGCGGTCGCGACCTGCGCGATGTTGCGCACCTGGGCGGTGAGGTTGCCGGCCATGCCGTTCACGGAGTCGGTGAGGTCCCGCCACACACCGGCGACACCGGGCACCTGGGCCTGACCGCCAAGCCGGCCCTCCGTGCCCACCTCGCGGGCCACCCGGGTCACCTGGTCGGCGAACGCGGAGAGCTGGTCCACCATCGTGTTGAGGGTGTTCTTCAGCTCCAGGATCTCCCCGCGCGCGTCCACGTCGATCTTCTGCGACAGGTCACCCCGCGCCACCGCCGTCGTCACCTGGGCGATCTGCCGCACCTGCGAGGTGAGGTTGCCCGCCATGAAGTTGACGGAGTCGGTGAGCTCCTTCCACGTGCCGGAGACGCCGTCCACGCGGGCCTGACCGCCCAGTCGGCCCTCGGTGCCCACGTCCCGGGCCACCCGCGTGACCTCGGCGCCGAACGCGGAGAGCTGGTCCACCATCGTGTTCACGGTGTTCTTCAGCTGGAGCATCTCGCCGGAGACGTCCACCGTGACCTTCTGCGACAGGTCGCCGTTGGCCACGGCCGTCGTCACCTGCGCGATGTTCCTCACCTGTCCGGTGAGGTTCCGGAACGCCGTGTTGACGGAGTCCGTCAGGTCCTTCCACGTACCGGCCGCGCCCGGCACCGCCGCCTGGCCGCCCAGTTCACCCTCGACGCCGATCTCTCGCGCCACTCGCGTGACTTCAGCACCGAACGACGACAGCTGGTCGACCATCGTGTTGACGGTGTTCTTCAGCTCCAGCATCTCGCCGGCGACCTCGACGCTGACCTTCTGCGAAAGGTCACCGTTGGCCACCGCCGTCGTCACCGCGGCGATGTCCCGAACCTGAGTGGTGAGATTCCGGAAGACCGTGTTCACCGAATCGGTGAGGTCCTTCCACGTGCCCGCCGCACCCGGCACGTTCGCCTGCCCGCCGAGCCGCCCCTCGCCGCCGACCTCGTTGGCCACACGCGTGACCTCGTCCGCGAACGTACGCAGCGTCTCGGTCATCTGGTTGATCGTCTCGGCGAGCTGCGCCATCTCACCGCGCGCCGAAACCGTCACCTTCTGCGACAGGTCACCGTTGGCGACCGCCGTCGTCACCTGCGCGATCCCGCGGACCTGGGCCGTCAGATTGCCGGCCATAAGATTCACCGAATCGGTGAGGTCCTTCCACACACCGGCCACACCGGGCACCTGCGCCTGCCCGCCGAGCTCGCCCTCCGTGCCGACCTCGCGCGCGACTCGCGTCACCTCGGAGGAGAACGAGGAAAGCTGGTCCACCATCGTGTTGACGGTGTTCTTGAGTTCCAGCATCTCGCCGGCCACATGAACCGTGACCTTCCGGGACAAGTCACCCTTGGCAACCGCCGTCGTCACCAGCGCGATGTCGCGAACCTGAGCCGTCAGCCGGTACGCCATCGTGTTGACCGAATCCGTGAGGTCCTTCCACGAACCGGACATCCCGCGCACACGGGCCTGCCCGCCCAGCTTGCCCTCCGTGCCGACCTCACTGGCCACACGCGTGACCTCGTCGGTGAACGTGGACAGCTGGTCGACCAGGTTGTTGACCGTACGACCGACCTTCAGGAACTCCCCGCGGAGCGGATGCCCACTGCCGTCCGGGGCCTGCGCCCGCAGTTCCATACGCGGCGACAGATCACCGTCGGCCACCGCGGACAGCACCCGCCCGACCTCGGACACCGGGCGCACGAGGTCGTCGACCAGCGCGTTGGACGCGTCGATCGCCGCGGCCCAGGACCCCTCGCAGACGCCCGTCTCCAGGCGCTCCGTGAGCTTTCCCTCGCGGCCGACCATGCGCCGTACGCGCGACAGTTCGCCCGTCAGATGCAGATTACGGTCGGCCACTTCATTGAAAACCGCCGCGATTTCGGACATAACGCCGTCGCCGGACACGGTCAGCCGCTTGCGGAAGTTACCGTCCCGCATGGACTCCAGGGCCACGAGCAGTCTGTTCAGCGCAGCGGTGTCCACCTCGGTGGTTCCGTTGCGCGGTTTACGCTGGTTACTCAGGGACTGTCCGCCTTTCGCGCGCGCTTTGTCGCCCCGCGTCGCTGCGCCAGACTCCACTGTGTCCCTCCCGCAAGGGTCGACCATTACTGCTCGGGGTGTTCGGGTAGTGCACTGCGTGTTTGGACCATCTCTTGCAGCTTGCCCAGTGTTTCACCGTGCCTGAACCAGGCCATAACAGTTCGGCAGCTTCGCACATCGTCCGCACACACCCTCCCGGACGGAAACACTGTGGTGACCGGCATCCGCATGGACGGCGAAGGTAAGTAACCTTGCATGCGGCTGTCCAGCCACACCGGTCCGTCCGGTCTGGGCGGTGGCACGAGCACGAGCGGGCAGGCATCGGAGGGGCGGCCTCACCATGACCACCGGAGTGCATCCTGGGGGACAGCCCCAGGATCCCGGACCAACAGGCAACCGCCATCTGCCGCGGCAGGGGCGAGTCGGCCACGAAGCCCTGCCCGCAGAGACCCGGACAAGGAGTGCTGTGATCACCGCTCGCGCGGCCGCCAGCTTCGACCCCGTCGGACGGTCCGTCGCAACCGCTCGGTCCTTCGTCCGTGACACCCTCCAGGGCTGGGGTTTCGGTGACATCGTCGACGACGCCGTGGTCCTCACCAGCGAGCTTGTCACCAACGCCGTGGTGCATGCAGGCACGTCCGCCGATGTCCTGTGTCTGCGCACCGAGGACGGCGTACGCATCGAAGTAGCGGACCGCTACCCGGAACGAGAGATTCCACTCCAGGCGGCGGCCGTCAACATGGGCAGCCCCGACCGCGAGGGTGGCCGAGGTCTCCAGCTGTGCGCGGCCCTGGCGGCCTGCTGGGGTGTGGAGTACACGCCCACCCACAAGCAGGTCTGGTTCCAACTCAACCTCCCGGACCGCCCGGTGGGCACGCGTACGGCCGGCCCCTCGCTGCCCGCGGACCTCCTGCCCCTCGCCGACGGCCGCGTACGCGTCGCCGTCGTCCAGATCGACCGCTCCGGCGCCATCTCCGCCTGGAGCGAGGACGCGGAGGAGCTCTTCGGGTACGCCGCCGAGCAGGTCATCGGCAAGCCGCTGACCGACCTCGCGGCCTGGCCGCACACCCCCGGCACCAGCACCGGCATCGCCGAAGCCCTCCAGCTCTCGCGCTGGGAGGGCAGTTACGGCATCCGCGGTGCCAACGGCCGCGTGACGCCTGTGTACGCCTCGCATCTGCGCGTCCGCGACACCGGCGGCGAGCCCTCCACCGTCTGTCTCCTCGTACGGGATCACGAGCGCGCCGTCCTGCAGACTCCCCTGCGCGTACCCGCCGCGGACTCGGCGACACTCTCCGAAGGCGGCCAGGGCACCGACCCCTTCGAGGTGTTCATCGGCTCCCCGGCCCCGGACGACCTCGACGGCCTCCTCCAGCGCACCGTGGAGCGCGCCCGCGACATGCTCGACGGCGACTCCGCCTTCCTCCTCCTGGCCACCGACGACGAGACCGAGCTGGAGGTACGGGCCTCCACCGGGCTCCCCTCCGCCCGCCAGCGCTTCGCTCGCGTCCCCGTGGAGGCGGGTCCCGGCCGGTACGGCTCGGCCCGGATGCCGGCCGTCCACGACGACCTCACGGCCGTCCCGGGCGCCGTACCGCTGCTGAGCGGCACGGGCATGCGGTCGGTCGTCACGGTCCCACTGAAGGTCGAGGGCCGCCTCACAGGCTCGCTCGGCGTCGCGGCCGAGTCCCCTGCGCGATATTCGAACGAAGAGGCCCTGCGCCTCCAGTTCGCCGCCGACCGCATCGCGCTCGCCGTCGAATCGGCCCGCCTGGGCGAGCTGGAGCGTCTGCGCCGGGGCTCGCTGTCCTTCCTCGTAGAGGCCTCCGACCTCCTCGCGGGCACCCTGGACCGCGATCAGACACTGGCCCTCATGGCACAGATGACGGTCCCGACCCTGGCCACCTGGTGTGCCGTCTACACGATTGCCGACCAGGCCTCGGACCCGTATCTCTCGTACGTCCTGCATGAAGACGAGGAGCGCATCGACGGCCTCAAGGCGCTCCTCTCCAAGATCGCCCCTCCTGACCCGGTCCCGACTCCTGGCGCCCGCGTCTGGTCGGCCCCGGCTGAGGCGGCCCACGAGGCGGCCCTGCGCACCTCCATGCGCAGCCTCGGCCGCGGAGAGCCCGCGACGGTCAGCTCCGGCATCGGCACCACCCTCGCCACGGCCTCGGCGGTCGGCGGCGAGACGGTCGTACTCCCCCTGGTGGCCCGCAACCGCGTTATCGGCATGCTGACGCTCGGCAAGCCGACGGACGAACACTTCCGTCAGGAGATCCTCGAACTCGCCGAGGACCTTTCTCGCCGGGCCGCTCTGGCCCTGGACAACGCCCGCCTGTACTCCGAGCGCATGGCCATCAGCCAGTCCCTCCAGCGCAGCCTCCTGCCGCCCGAACTCCCGGTCATCGAGGGCGTGGAGGTCGAGGTCATCTACCGCGCGGCAGGCGAGGGCAATGAGGTCGGCGGCGACTTCTACGACGTCTTCCCGATCCGCGACGGCGCGTACGGCTTCGCCATCGGCGACGTCTGCGGTACGGGCCCGGAGGCCGCCGCCGTCACAGGCCTGGCCCGTCACGCCCTCCGTCTCCTCGCCCGCGAGGGTTTCGGCGGCCCGGCCGTCCTGGAGCGCCTCAACTCCGCGATCCTCGACGAGGGCGCCCGCAGCCGCTTTCTGACGCTCCTGTACGGCGAGTTGTGGCCCCAGGACGACGGCAGTGCCGTCCTGAAGATCGTCTGCGCCGGCCATCCCCTCCCGCTGCGCCTGCGCCAGGACGGCACGGTCGAACCGGCCGCCGAACCGCAGCCCCTTCTCGGCGTGATGGACGACCTCGAGCTGTACGAGCAGACAGTGACGCTCGATCCGGGCGATGTCCTCCTGTGTGTGACGGACGGTGTCACCGAACGCCGCGAAGGCACCCGCATGTTGGGCGACGACGGCCTCACGGACGTCCTCACCACCTGCACGGGCTTGACCGCCGGCGCGGTCGCCGCCCGCATCATGCGCGCGGTCGAACGCTTCGCCTCCGACGCCCCGTCAGACGACATGGCGATCCTGGCCATGCGCGTTCCGGGCCTCCACAAGGACTGACTCAACAGCTGACGCACTGAAATCCCAGAACAAGCCCAGGCATACGAAAAAGGCCTCCGCCCGATTGGGCGGAGGCCTTTGCTGTCAGAGCCCCCAAACGGAATCGAACCGTTGACCTTCTCCTTACCATGGAGACGCTCTACCGACTGAGCTATAGGGGCCTGTCGCGCTCTCGGGTTTTCCCCGCGGCAACGGCATAGATCATACCCCGAACAGCAGAGTGCTCCCACCATCTTCGACGCCGGGCTCGACTAGAAGGCAGGCTGCAACAACCCACCGAGCGCATTGCACGCGGACACCATTCGATGCATCTCACGCTTCGTCAAAGCAGCGTCCACGGGCAGCGCCAGCGTCTCATCGGCGGCGCGCTCGGTCTCCGGCAGATACACGTCCCGCCGGAATCCGGGCATTCGGTGCACAGGCGTCTTCACCGGCACCCAGCACTCAACTCCCCTGGCCCGCACGGCCCGTGCGAAAGCGTCCCGGTCCGGCCGCCCATTGCCCGGCACCCGCACAACGTACTGCTGGTACGTGTGCCCCACGCCACCCTCCGGCGTCCGCACCCCGCTCAACCGCCTGTCCAGATACGCGGCATGAGCCCTGCGCTGCTCGACCTCGTCGTACGGCGCCTTCGACTCGCTCAGCTCCAGCACGAGGAGACCATGCCGCTGCCCAGCGCGCCGCAGCCCAGCGAGGTCAGCAGACCGACCGAAGCGGTGTACGGCGACGACAGCCACCGTCCGCGGCCCGACGACAGCATCGACGGCGGCGGCATCAAGGCAGTACGTGGCCGGGTCGATGTCAGCGAACACCGGCATCGCACCGGTCAGGCTCACGGCCTCGGCGACCTCGACGTTCCCGAACGCCGGCACGACGACCTCGTCACCAAGTCCGACGCCCGCGGCCCTGAGCATTCCTACAGTCCCCATGCCCGGGATGCTTCTCGCGCAACGTGAACGCCAAGTGACGCGCAACAAAAAAGAGCTGGTCCCCGAACCGAAGTTCGGGGACCAGCTCTTTCAATTTTTGTTCGGCGGTGTCCTACTCTCCCACAGGGTCCCCCCTGCAGTACCATCGGCGCTGTAAGGCTTAGCTTCCGGGTTCGGAATGTAACCGGGCG
>NZ_JBICUR010000020.1:0-196620 GCF_043198355.1 Streptomyces sp. NPDC048825 | reverse complement strand
CTGGACCGGCGGCTGCTGCAGAAGTACGGCAAGGCGACGCCCGAGGCGCTGGTGGAGTCGGCGCTGTGGGAGGCGTCGCTGTTCGAGGAGCACGACTTCCGGGACATCAAGATCTCGGTGAAGCACAACGACCCGGTGGTGATGGTCAACGCCTACCGGCAGCTGGCCGCCCAGTGCGACTACCCGCTGCACCTCGGCGTGACGGAGGCCGGCCCCGCCTTCCAGGGCACCATCAAGTCGGCGGTCGCCTTCGGCGCGCTGCTCTCCGAAGGCATCGGCGACACCATCCGGGTGTCGTTGAGCGCCCCGCCTGCGGAGGAGTGCAAGGTCGGCATCCAGATCCTGGAGTCGCTGGGACTGCGGGAGCGACGCCTGGAGATCGTGTCCTGCCCGTCGTGTGGCCGTGCCCAGGTGGACGTCTACAAGCTGGCCGACGAGGTCACGGCCGGTCTGGAGGGGATGGAGGTCCCGCTGCGCGTCGCGGTCATGGGCTGCGTCGTGAACGGGCCGGGCGAGGCGAGGGAGGCGGACCTGGGCGTCGCCTCCGGCAACGGCAAGGGGCAGATCTTCGTGAAGGGCGAGGTCATCAAGACGGTGCCCGAGTCGAAGATCGTGGAGACCCTGATCGACGAGGCGATGAAGATCGCGGAGCAGATGCAGAAGGACGGCGTCGCGTCGGGGGATCCGGCCGTCACCGTGAGTTGAACAGCACGGAACGAGAGGGGGCCCTAGCGTGACGATTCTGGAGAGTATCCGGGGACCACGCGACCTGAAGGCGCTGTCCGAGGCGGAGATCAATCAACTGGCGGACGAGATCCGGGAGTTCCTGGTGCACGCGGTCGCCAGGACCGGCGGTCATCTGGGGCCCAATCTGGGGGTGGTGGAACTCTCCATCGCACTCCACCGGGTCTTCGAGTCGCCCGTCGACCGCATCCTGTGGGACACCGGCCACCAGAGCTACGTACACAAACTCCTGACAGGACGTCAGGACTTCTCCAAGCTGCGCGGCAAGGGCGGTCTCTCCGGCTACCCGTCACGCGAGGAGTCCGAGCACGACATCATCGAGAACAGCCACGCGTCCACCGCGCTCGGGTGGGCCGACGGACTCGCCAAGGCCCGTCAGGTGCAAGGGGAGAAGGGCCATGTCGTCGCGGTCATCGGGGACGGCGCGCTCACCGGCGGCATGGCGTGGGAGGCGCTGAACAACATCGCCGCCGCCAAGGACCGGCCGCTGATCATCGTCGTCAACGACAACGAGCGCTCGTACTCGCCGACCATAGGCGGCCTCGCCAACCATCTCGCGACGCTGCGGACCACCGACAGCTACGAGAAGGTGCTGGCCTGGGGCAAGGACGTACTGCTGAACACGCCGGTCATCGGGAACACGATCTACGAATCGCTGCACGGCGCGAAGAAGGGCTTCAAGGACGCGTTCGCGCCACAGGGCATGTTCGAGGACCTGGGGCTGAAGTACGTGGGGCCCATCGACGGGCATGACGTCGGGGCCGTCGAGTCGGCGCTGCGGCGCGCGAAGCGGTTCCACGGGCCCGTCCTCATCCACTGCCTCACCGAGAAGGGGCGCGGTTACGAACCCGCGCTCGCCCACGAGGAGGACCACTTCCACACGGTCGGCGTGATGGACCCGCTCACCTGCGAGCCGCTGTCGCCCTCCAACGGACCTGCCTGGACCTCGGTGTTCGGCGACGAGATCGTACGGATCGGGGAGGAGCGCGAGGACGTCGTGGCGATCACGGCGGCCATGCTGCACCCGGTGGGCCTGGCGAAGTTCGCGGAGCGGTTCCCCGACCGGGTGTGGGACGTCGGCATCGCCGAGCAGCACGCCGCCGTGTCCGCGGCCGGGCTCGCGACGGGCGGACTTCATCCGGTCGTCGCGGTGTACGCGACCTTCCTGAACCGCGCCTTCGACCAGCTGCTGATGGATGTCGCGCTGCATCGCTGCGGCGTGACCTTCGTGCTCGACCGGGCCGGAGTCACCGGAGTTGACGGGCCGTCGCACAACGGCATGTGGGACATGTCCATCCTGCAGGTCGTGCCGGGGCTGAGGATCGCCGCGCCGCGTGACGCCGACCAACTGCGGGCCCAGCTGCGGGAGGCGGTGGCCGTGGACGACGCACCGACGCTGCTGCGCTTCCCCAAGGAGTCGGTGGGACCGTCGATCGAGGCGATCGACCGGGTGGGCGGTCTGGACGTCCTGCACCGGGGCGAGAGGCCCGAAGTGCTCCTGGTCGCTGTCGGTGTGATGGCGCCGGTGTGTCTCCAGGCGGCCGAGCTGTTGGAGGCGCGGGGTGTCGACTGCACGGTCGTCGACCCGCGTTGGGTCAAGCCCGTCGATCCCGCGCTGCCCCCGCTCGCCGCCGAGCATCGCCTGGTCGCCGTCGTCGAGGACAACAGCCGGGCCGCCGGCGTGGGCGCGGCAGTCGCCCTCGCGTTGGGCGATGCCGAAGTCGACGTACCTGTACGGCGGTTCGGGATTCCCGAGCAGTTCCTCACGCACGCCAAGCGCGGGGAGGTGCTGGCCGACATCGGTCTCACACCCGTCGAGATCGCGGGACGGATCAGCGCGGGTCTGGCGACCCAGGAGGCGAGCCCGGTCGGCACGGCGGCCGAACTCACCGCCGTCAAGGTGCACGTGTCCAAGGAGAAACAGGGATGACGGCGGAAACCTCTTCGCAGTCCGGGGACTTCGACCTCGGCAAACTACTCGCCGGGCGTGCGGCCGAACGCTACGAACTGCACGCCCGGCACCTCAACCACCAGCTTCCGCGCATGCTGCACACCATCGGCTTCGACAAGTACTACGAGCGGGCCGAGGGCGCGTACTTCTGGGACGCGGAGGGCAACGACTACCTGGACATGCTCGCCGGGTTCGGGGTGATGGGCCTGGGACGTCATCACCCCGTCGTCCGTAAGGCACTGCACGACGTCCTCGACGCCTCGCTCGCCGACCTCACCCGCTTCGACTGCCAGCCGCTCCCCGGCCTACTGGCCGAGCAACTCCTCACCCACAGCCCGCACTTGGACCGGGTGTTCTTCGGCAACAGCGGTACGGAAGCGGTCGAGACGGCGCTGAAGTTCGCCCGCTACGCGACCGGGAAACCGCGCGTTCTCTACTGCCCGCACGCCTTCCACGGGCTGACCACCGGCTCGCTGTCCGTGAACGGCGAGTCCGGGTTCCGCGACGGCTTCGCACCGCTGCTTCCCGACACCGCGGTGCCGCTCGGCGATCTGGACGTACTGGAAAGGGAGTTGAGGAAGGGCGACGTCGCCGGGCTGATCGTCGAGCCGATCCAGGGCAAGGGCGTGCATGAGTCGCCGCCCGGATATATGCGCGCCGCCCAGGACTTGCTGCACCGGCACAAGGCGCTGCTCATCGCGGACGAGGTGCAGACGGGGCTCGGACGGACCGGGGACTTCTACGCCTACCAGCATGAAACCGGAGTCGAGCCTGATCTGGTGTGTGTGGCGAAGGCCCTGTCCGGCGGCTATGTGCCCGTGGGCGCGACCCTCGGCAGGGACTGGATCTTCAAGAAGGTCTACTCGTCGATGGACCGAGTCCTCGTGCACTCCGCGAGCTTCGGCGCCAACGCACAGGCCATGGCGGCCGGCCTCGCCGTGCTCTCCGTGATGGAGAACGAGGAGACCGTCGCGAACGCCCGTGCCATGGGAGAGGAGTTGAAGTCCCGCCTCGCGGCGCTCGTGGACAAGTATGAGCTGCTCAGTGAGGTACGCGGCCGGGGGCTGATGATCGGCATCGAGTTCGGCAGGCCCAAGTCGCTGAAGCTGCGCAGCCGTTGGACCATGCTGCAGGCGGCACGCAAGGGTCTGTTCGCGCAGATGGTGGTCGTACCGCTGCTCCAGCGGCATCGGATCCTCACGCAGGTCTCGGGCGATCACCTGGAGGTGATAAAGCTGATTCCGCCACTGATCATCGGCGAGCGGGACGTGGACCGCTTCGTGAACGCCTTCACTGACGTGATGGACGACGCGCACAACGGCGGCGGGCTGATGTGGGACTTCGGCAAGACACTCGTGAAGCAGGCGGTGGCAAACAGGTAGGGGTGTCGCGCCGCCTCCGGTGCATTCCGAGTCTTTGCCTTTGAGGCAAGAAGTTTGCCGATGAGGCAAAGCTCGGGCTGAATGGAGGCATGAGCCCCACCGAGCCGGGGGCGGCCGAAGAGCCGTCCGCCGAGCTGTCCGCCGTCGCGCCGCAACTGCGTGAGCTGCGGCGCCGCGCCTCACTCACCTTGGAGGCCGCGGCCCGCGCCGCCGGACTGTCGCCCGCCCATCTCTCCCGTCTGGAGACCGGGCGGCGCCAGCCCTCGCTGCCGATGCTGCTCGCGCTCGCCCGCCCCTACGGTACGACGGTCTCGGAGTTGCTCGGCGAGACGGTCCCCGAACGGGACGCGGTCGTCCGCGCCGCCGACATGGAGCCCACACAGGCGGGCGGCTGGACGTACTGGCAGGCCGGCGCGGCAGGGCGCGGCATGCAGTCCCTGCGCGTACACGTCCCGTACGGAGCGCAGGGCGACATCGTGCGCGTCCACCCCGGCGAGGAGTGGCTGTACGTCCTCAAGGGACGGCTGGGTCTGCGGCTGGGAGACACCGCGCATGCGCTCGCGCCCGGAGACAGCGCGCACTTCGACTCGCTGACGCCGCACCGGATCGCCGCCGCGGACCGGGACGGTGCCGAACTGCTCTTCGTACACACCCTGCTGCAGAGCCCCGCGGCCGCGCTGTGCCTCGGCCCGACGACCCCCGGAGCGACTTCATGAGGGACATGGAAGAGAAGTTCCCGCGTGCTCTGTGGGTGCGGCTCATCATCTACGTGGCCGTCGGGCACCTCTTCGCGGCCTTCATCTACCTGCTGTTCACGCTCGGCGCGCAGAACCAGTAGGCAACGGGCCGGCAGACGCGTGGTCAGTTTGTCGGGCGGTCAGTCGAGGAAGCGTTCCCGGAGCCGCTCCCGCGTCTTCGGGGTCACGTGAAGGCCTTCTTCCAGGTAGGTGTCGACGCCGCCCCAGGTCTCCTCGATCGTTTCGAACGCCGCCGCGAGGTAATCGGCGCGTGCGTCGAAGAGCGGGCTGAGCAGCTCCATCACCTCGGGGGAGTACGCCGAGGACGCGGAGCCGCTGCGGCGCACCTTGTAGCGGCGGTGGGGGGCGTTCGACTTCAGGTAGTCCGCCACGATGGCCTCGCGCTCGACGCCTAGGGCGAGGAGCGTGATGGCTACGGAAAGGCCCGCGCGGTCCTTGCCCGCCGCGCAGTGCATCAGCGTGGGCACGCTGTCCTCGGCCATCGCGTGCAGCACCCGCGAGTGCTCGGGAGTGCGCTCCTTCATGATCGAACGGTAGGACCTGATCATCCGGTTTGCCGCCTTGCCGTCCGCGAGGATCATGCGCAGCTGGTCCAGGTCGCCGTCGCGAACCATTGTCCAGAACTCGGCGCCGTGTGCCGGATCGGTCAGCGGCAGATTCACATTCCGCACGCCCGGCAGCTCGATGTCCGGCCCTTCCAGCTTCTTGTCCGCCTCGTTGCGGAAGTCGAAGATCGTGTGCAGGCCCAGCGAGGCGAGGAACGCGGCGTCCTCCTCGGTCGCGTGCGCGAGATGGCCGCTGCGGAACAGCAGTCCTGGCGCCACGCGTCGGCCGTCCTCGGTCGGCAGGCCGCCCACATCGCGGAAGTTGCGCACTCCGGTCAGCTCGGGCTCGGTCGACGGGACCTGCTGCGTCACGGGGGCTCCTCCCAGTCGGCGGCCGACGCTGTTGTCGGCGGGGCGCCACTCGACGATACGACATGCATTCGTGGGCCAATCAGTTGTCCACAGGCGGTGCGGGTGCGTCGTCCACAGGCGATGCGGGCGAGGCGCGGGCGCCTGCGATGATGTTGTGCTTGAGCGAGCTTGTTCGGATCTGTGAGGACTTGATGGTGGAGATCGGCAAAGACGGTCGTACGTGGCTGCTTTCGGGGCCCACGAGCAGTTATGCCCTGCGGCTCACGGACCAGGACGAGCTGCTGCATCTGCACTGGGGGCCACGCATCGCGCTCGCGGACGCCGAGGCACTGGCCGCCCGTCCCGGGCCGGAGTACCGGGGCTTCGAGTCCCCGCTCGACGGGCACGAGGAGTACCCGGTCGAGGGCGGCCCCCGTTTCGTACGGCCGGCGCTGTCCGTGCGTACGGACGAGCGGCGCGGCACGGAGTGGCGCTTCGAAGCGTACGAAGTAGATGAATCCGACGAATCTAACGAATCGGACGGGGTTGAACTGCGGCTGCGGTTCTCCGACTCCGGACTCGGCATCACGCTGCACTACCGGATGCGCCCCGCCTCCGACGTCGTCGAGCGCTGGGTGACCCTCGCCAACGAAGGGCCCACCCTGGAGGTCCTGCGCGCCGACTCCGCGACCTGGACGCTGCCGGAGCGCGAGGGCTGGCGGCTGTCGCAGACGCACGGGCGCTGGGCGGCCGAGTCCCAGCTCGTACGAACGGACCTCACCTACGGTGAGCAGGTCATCGGCAGCCGGCGCGGGCACACCGGGCACCAGCATCTGCCGTGGGTCGCGCTGGACGTCGAGGGCGCGGCGACCGAGGAGCACGGTGAGGTGTACGGGTGCGCGCTCGCCTGGTCCGGTTCATGGCGGATCGCCGTGGCCCAACTCCCGGACGCGCGCGTACAGATCACCGGCGGCGCCGGATACGACGACTCCGGCCTGGTGGTGCTGGAGCCGGGGGAGAGCTTTGTCACGCCGGTCTTCGCGGGCCTGTGGAGTGATGGCGGCTTCGGCGGGGCGAGCCGGGCCTGGCACGCGTACCAGCGGACGTATGTGATCCCGGACGCGGACCAGGACCGGCCCGTGCTCTACAACTCCTGGGAGGCCACGGAGTTCGACATCTCCGAGGAGCAGCAGCGCGCGCTCGCCCGGCGGGCCGCGGCGATGGGCGTGGAGCTCTTCGTGGTCGACGACGGCTGGTTCGGGAAACGGACCAGCGACCGGGCCGGGCTCGGGGACTGGACGCCCAACCCCGACCGCTTCCCGGCCGGGCTCAAGCCGCTGGCGGACGACGTGCACGCCCTCGGGATGCAGTTCGGGATCTGGGTCGAGCCGGAAATGGTCAATGCGGACAGCGAGTTGTATCGGGCGCATCCCGACTGGATTCAGTATCAACCAGGACGAAAGAAGACAGAACTCCGCAATCAGCTCGTACTGAACCTCGCGCGCGAAGACGTCCAGGAGTATCTGTGGGAGCAGCTTCACGGGCTGCTCTCCAGCGCCCCGATCGACTATGTGAAGTGGGACTTCAACCGCTGCTTCACGGACGCCGGCTGGCCCGGCGAGGCGTATCCGCAGCGGCTCTGGGTCGACCATGTGCACGCCCTGTACGCCCTGTTGGACCGGCTGCGGGCCGCGCACCCCGGTGTCGCCTTCGAGTCCTGCTCCGGCGGTGGCGGCCGGATCGACCTCGGCGTCATGGCGCGTACGGACCAGGTGTGGACCTCGGACAACACCGATCCGCTCGACCGGCTCGCCATCCAGCACGGCTTCAGCCAGATCCATCCGGCGCGGGCCATGGCCGCCTGGGTCACCGACAGCCCGAACAATCAGCTCAACGGACGCGTGAGTTCGCTGCGCTTCCGCTTTGTGAGCTCCATGGCCGGAGTGCTCGGGGTCGGTGGCGACCTGACCGAGTGGAGTGACGAGGAGCTCGCCGAGGCGCGGGACTGGGTGGCGCTCTACAAGGAGATCCGGCCCCTCGTGCAGCGTGGCGACCTCTACCGGCTGCGGGCCCCGCAGGGCGGGCTGAGTGCCGTGCAGTACGTCCATGAGGGCCAGGCCGTCGTGCTTGCCTGGCTCCAGGCTCAGCACTACGGCGAGCCCGTGGCGCCCGTACGGCTGCGGGGACTCGACCCGGCTGCGACGTACGAATGCCTCGAAACGGGCGAAGTGCACAGAGGTGCGGTGTTGTTGCATCACGGACTGCGGACCGGCTTGCGCGGCGACCTCGATGCGGCAGTTTTCCGGCTGCGTCGCATCTGAGGGTTGTGTCCGTATTGGAGTGCGTTCATTCCAACTCGCTCTTCAATAGGGACTCCTGAATCAGTGATGCGTGAGCAGCGTCATATTCGTGACGTTGTGCTGTCGTCATGTTCACGTAATTCAAGCGTGTTTACAGGGGATTTCGGGAAGGCGGGAGACGGGTGATTCACGGAGGGTGACGGCGATTTCGACCAAGGATCAAGAGAATGGGGCACATAGGAAACCCAAAGCTTGTCCCTGTGCGTCTTAGTCGCTTACGTTCACCACCAATCCGGGCGGACGCCTAATCCTGCCGCCGCCCGTAATCCGCACACCGATCCGTACACGGCAGGAGCGGGGGACCCACAGGTACAACGCCTGCTCCGGTCTCCGGAACAGGCTTGGGGTAAAGCCGCGCGAAAGTGTGGCCGGGCATCTCCAGCTCGCACCCGACAGCTCACCTCGTAGGCGCCGGAGAGGAATTCGCCATGCCCGCGAAGGGTAAGCACCGCCGCCCGAAGTCCGCGCGTTTCACCCGCTCGATCGCCGTTGCCTCGACCGGTGGCGCCGCTCTCGCACTGCCTTTGCTGGGAGCAGCCGGAGCCCAGGCCGCTACTCCGCAGAGCTCGCCCGCGTCTGTTTCCAATAAGGCCGAATCCGTTTCCCAGAAGGCTGTTGAGTCCGCTCCGGTCGCCGCGCAGAAGAAGGCCGCGACCAGGACGTACGAAGTGAAGGCGGGCGATTCTCTCTCGAAGATCGCCGGCGAACAGAATTTCAGAGGTGGCTGGAAAAAGCTCTACCAGGACAACCGCCAGGTGGTCGGAAGTGACCCGGGGCTCATTCACCCGGGCCAGAAGCTGACGATCGGCAAGAAGGCCGCCGCGCCCTCCGGCGCCAACGAGGCCAAGGCTCCCAAGGCGGCCAAGGCTCCCAAGGTGGCCGAGGCCCCCCAGGCGTCCGCGAAGAAGGCGACGCCCGCCAAGGCCGCCGAGGCGCCCAGCAGTTCGAGCGGCTTCACCATGCCGGTCGAGGGCGCGACCGTCAGCACCCCGTACAGAATGTCGGGCGGCATGTGGTCCAGCGGCTACCACACCGGTGTCGACTTCGCCGCCGCGACCGGCACTTCGCTCAAGGCCGTGGGTGCGGGCACGGTCGTCTCCGCCGGCTGGGGCGGTGCTTACGGCAACCAGGTCGTCATCGAGCTCAGCGACGGCCACTATGCCCAGTACGCACACCTTTCGTCCCTTTCTGTCTCGCAGGGGCAGTCTGTGACCGCGGGTCAGCAGGTCGGCCTCTCCGGTGCGACCGGCAACGTCACCGGTCCGCATCTGCACTTCGAGATCCGCACCACGCCGGACTACGGCTCGGACGTGGACCCGCTGGCGTTCCTGCGCTCGCAAGGCGTCTCCGTCTGACGTCACCAGCGCAGTGCCGCGAGCGGAGCGCGTCTCCCTCTCGCGCCGAAGGCCGGACCCCTGATCCCCGGGTTCCGGCCTTCGGCTTGTTCCGGGGGTCGACAGGGATGGCGGCTGACGGTCAAGATCTGCGGGTAAGCGCTTTCTGTCTGCTTGTGGGATCAGCACAGGTGTCAGATCAGCACGACGTGAGATCGGCACGACCCGTCGTACGCCAGCCAAGGAGACGCTTCATGACGACCCGTAGAGCCTTCGAAGCCCTGGCCGCCGGTGCCGCCCTCGGCCCTGCGCACACTGCGAGCGCGCACGCCGCGAGCGGGTCGGCGCACCTTCGCCGAGGACGGCTCATCGCTCGTGACGGCTTCCGGCACGGACTGGGGCAGTGGGCAACGGAGTTGCAGGACGGTGGCAGTGTCACCGCGTCCCGTGGGGTCATGGAGATCGATGTGCCGGGCGGCGCCACGGTCTGGTTCAAGCGGAAGCTCGTGGGACCGTACGTCGTCGAGTACACGGCCACACCGGTCTCCGCGGGAGGTGTCAACGACCGGGTGTCGGACCTCAACAACTTCTGGAACGCCGTCGACGTCCGCTCCCCGGACGACCTCTTCGCCACCGAACGCGGCGGCGCCCTCGACGAGTACGACTACCTCAAGACGTACTACTCGGGCTACGGCGCGAACTACAACACGACCACGCGGCTGCGACGTTACGTGGGTCAGGCCGGCGTCCGGCCGCTGATCTACGACTACACCGAGCCCCTGCTCGTGGCGAACCGCCCCCACCGCGTCCGGATCGTCTCGCACGGCTCGACCGTCCAGTGGTGGAACAACGGGCGGCTCGTCTTCGACTACGCCGACCCGGAGCCGTACACGAGCGGGCACTTCGCGTTCCGGACCGTGTGGAGCCATTTCCGGATCGCGGACTTCCGGGTGTGGGAGCTGCGTATTCCGAGTTGACCGGGACTTTACGCGTGGCTTATCTCACCGTCCGTCAACCCTTTCCTACGGTCGCGTAGCTCACATCTCAAGGTGAATCATGGGTCGACGTGGCAGACGATTCGAAGGAACTCAGCAGATCAGTGATCGGGTCGTACGTGGCGGTGGGGGACAGCTTCACCGAGGGCGTCGGCGACCCCGGCCCCGACGGGGCGTTCGTCGGCTGGGCCGACCGGTTCGCGGTGCTGCTCGCCGACCGGCGGCCTGAGGGCGACTTCGGCTACACCAACCTCGCCGTCCGGGGGAAACTGCTCGACCAGATCGTCGAGGACCAGCTTTCGCGCGCGAAGGAGCTGGCGCCGGACCTGGTTTCCTTTTCCGCGGGCGGTAACGACATTCTTCGGCCCGGGACCGATCCCGACGAGGTCGCTTCTCGTTTTGAGCGTGCCGTTGCCGAACTCACTTCGGCTGTCGGCACGGTGCTTGTGACAACCGGCTTCGACACCCGTGGTGTGCCTGTGCTCAAGCACTTGCGCGGCAAGATCGCCACGTACAACGGGCATGTGCGGGCTATTGCCGATCGGTACGGGTGTCCTGTGCTCGACCTGTGGTCGTTGAAGACCATTCAGGATCGGCGGGCCTGGGACGGTGATCGGCTGCATCTCTCGCCGGAGGGGCACACCCGGGTTGCGCTCCGCGCCGGGCAGGTTCTTGGGCTGTCGGTGCCCGCGGATCCGGAGCAGCCGTGGCCGCCGTTGCCGCCGCGCGGCACGCTTGAGGTGCGGCGGGACGACATTCACTGGGCTCGGGAGTATTTGGTGCCGTGGATTGGGCGGCGGCTTCGGGGCGAGTCGTCGGGGGATCGGGTGGTGGCCAAGGGGAGTCTGTCGCCGGATGACATCAAGTTGCGGATGCGGTCTGCGGTTTGAGGGTTGATGTCCGGGGGTGGTGCGCTGGGGTTCGTTGTCGGGTGCGGACCTGTCGTGGCTGGTCGCGAAGTTCCCCAAGCCCGCCCCTTCCCGAAACCGGGGCTGCGCCCCAGGCCCCCCGCCAGGGGATGGGGTGACACGTCGTGTCGCGGCTGCCAGTCCGTCGTGGCTGGTCGCGCAGTTCCCCGCGCCCCTGAAAAGCGAAAGCCTGCGACTCCCGGCGCCCCAAGAGGATCCGCGCCCAGAAAAAGCCCGCACCCCCAACTTCCCGCAGCCTCCCACCGGCGGGAGGGGACGTGGGCCGGTGCGTCGTATGCCCGTCGCGTAGGTTCTGTCTCGGCCCACCCGCGCCTGTATCAGCAAAGGGCCGTATGCCCTGTTGGCGACGGGCTGACGCACCGGCCCACGGCCCCGACCCACCCACGCACCTCAGGGGCGCGGGGCTGTGACATTAGCGGCTCCGCCGCGGGGCGCGACCAGCCACCCACAAACCCGCAGTCGCCAACAAACCGAACCCACTACCCCCGTGGGCGCCCCTGCTCAACCGCCGGAGGCAGTTCGCGTGCCAGAGCCTCATCCGCCCACTGCTGCGTACGGGCTCGAGACACCGCGCCCTCATACGCCGTCATCTGGACAGCCAGACCGTCCAGAAGCGCGGTGAGGCGCAGAGCCGTATCCATGGGAGACGGGCACTCGAACTCACCGGCAGCCACGCCCTCCGCGATGACCTCGGTCAGCGCGGCCTTCCACTGGCGGTCGAGGTCTCGCGCGACGTCCCGTAGCGCGGGCTCGCGCAGGGACGCCGACCAGCCCTCGATCCACAGCCGCCACCCCTTGGCCTGGCCAGTCGGGGCGTACCAGCGGACGGCGGCCCGCAGTCGGCGCAGCGCCGTGGTGCGGCGAGCGAGGAGCTTGCGCAGATGCGCCAGGTCGCCCTCGGCCGCGTAGGTGAACGCGGCGGCGACCAGCTTCTCCTTCGTCGAGAAGTGATACAGCACCAGCGCGTTGCTCACCCCCAGCGCGGCGGCCACGTCGCCAATCCGTATCGCCGCGACGCCCCGCGCCTCGATCTGCTCAACCGCGGCCCGCAGCAGTTCCTCCCGCCGCTCCTGAACGCTCAACCGAACCCTGGCCACGCCCGCAACCCTACACACGAGGTCGGACAAGGCGGTCGGCGTCACCGATACCATCCGAACCGTTCGGAAATCAGCGGCAGCCGGTCCGCGACGATCGCGTGGGCAGCCGCCCGCGGTGTCATGCCGTCGGCCTCCGCGCGCGTGAGCATCTGGTCGATCAGGGCCCGCATGGAGCGTCGCGTGTACGCGAACGCCTCCTCCGCGTCGGCCCCTATGTCGCCGAACAGGGTCCACCACCACCAGGCGTTGGTCCCGGAGTTGACGACAACGTCCGGCAGGACGGTGACACCGCGCGCAGCGAGCAGTTCCTCCGCCTCGGGCAGAACGGGCATGTTCGCGGCCTCGACGATCCAACGGGCCTTGATCCGCGCCTGGTTGGCGGTGCCGATCGCGTACGAGACCGCCGCCGGCACCAGCACCTCCGCCTCGGCGGACAGCCAGGCGTCGCCCGGCAGTTCGAGGTCGGCCGGGCGCAGCACCGAGCGGTCGACGGTGCCGTACGTGTCCCGGGCGGCGAGCAGCGCCTCGACGTCGAGTCCCGCCGGATTGGCGATCGTGCCCTTCACGTCGGCAACGGCCACGACGCTGAGCCCCGCGCGCGTGAGGAACCGGGCCGTGGCCCCGCCCATGGTGCCCAGGCCCTGCACGGCGACGCGTGTGCCCGGGTACGCCACCCCGGCCCGGTCCAGGGCCGCGAACACCGACTCGGCGACTCCGCAGCCGCCGACCAGTTCGTCGAGCCCGATGCCGTCCACGTCGACCGCGAACGCGTCCGCCAGCCGCCGTCGGGCTGCAGCCTCGTCGTCGAGCAGTGGATACACGGCCTGAATCGACGACACGAGCCCCGCCTGCGCCGCGGCCCGGTCGACGAGGTCCTGGGTGAGGCCGAGGTCCTCGCCAGTGGTCCAGAAGCTCTCGATGTACGGGCGCATGGCGCGCAGATAGCGCACGAGCACCCCGTACGCCTCGGGGGCCTGGGGATCGCAGTCGATGCCGCCCTTCGCGCCGCCCAGCGGGACGTAGCGGCCGTCGGGGTTGTAGTGCAGTGCCTCCTTCATGGTCATGCCACGCGCGAGGCCGGCGACCTCGTCCAGCGTGCAGCCCGCCCGCATCCGCAGCCCGCCGCTGGAGACTCCGCGCACCAGCCGGTCCACGACCAGGTGCCCCTGGCGGCCGGTGACGTGGTCGGTCCAGGTGAGCGTCATCAGGGGACTGCTGTCCGGGGCGGTCATGGGGGTCTCCTCGGGAACGGGGATCGGGAGCCGGGAACAGGCAGCGGAGTCGGAGCGTTTGAGCAGCGTGGGACCGGGTGCCCCAGAGTGGGCCCGGTGCCGGTCGGGGCCTGTCATTGCTGAATAACCAGTCAGTATCGAAATGGTTGAACGGTTCTGTCAACGTGCTGAATGGATCTTCAGTACGGGGCCGACGTCGTACGTGGCGGCTTTCGCCGCGCCCGGCGCGGACACCGCCCTGTCATACGCCCGACCCGGCGCTGTCAGAGGCGGCGACCATAATGGAATGTCAGACCGACTCCACCTGGAGGTGCCGTGACCGGTTTCCGTCCCCTGAGCTCCGGGCTCCGTGCTCTGCGGCCCGCCGCCTTCGGCGCGGATCCGAGCGGTGAGCGCATGGAGCGCATCCGCAGATCGCCGAACTTCGCGGACGGCGTCTTCCGGAATCCGGAGGGTGCCCCTCGGCCCGACGGTGCCATGCGCGAGTTCGCGCAGGCCTTCTTCCGCAAGGAAGAGCGGGTTCGCCGCGCCCCGGCGGGGACGGTGCCGGTGCACGCCACGACCCTCGCCGACCTCGCCAGGCCCCCGGCCCACGGACTGCGCCTGACGTGGATGGGCCACTCCAGCGTGCTCGCCGAGATCGACGGCCACCGGGTGCTCTTCGACCCCGTCTGGGGCGAGCGCTGCTCCCCGTTCGCCTTCGCCGGGCCCAAGCGGCTGCACCCCGTGCCCCTGCCGCTGGCGGCGCTCGGCCCGGTCGACGTGGTCGTCATCTCGCACGATCACTACGACCACCTCGACCTGCCCACCATCAAGGCCCTGGCCGACACGGACACGGTGTTCGCGGTGCCCCTCGGCGTCGGCGCCCACCTGGAGCACTGGGGCGTCTCGGCGGACCGGCTGCGCGAGCTGGACTGGAACGAGACGGCGAAGGTCGGCGGTATCTCCCTGACCGCCACGCCCGCCCGCCACTTCTGCGGGCGCGGCCTGCGCAACACCCAGCACACCCTCTGGGCCTCGTGGGCCGTCGCGGGTGATGAGCACCGGATCTATCACAGCGGTGACACCGGGTACTTCACCGGATTCAAGGACATCGGCGCCGAGCACGGCCCCTTCGACGCCACGATGATCCAGATCGGCGCCTATTCCGATTTCTGGCCCGACATCCACATGACGCCCGAGGAGGGCATGCGCGCCCACCTGGACCTCCAGGGCGACAAGCCCAGCGGCGTGATGCTGCCGATCCACTGGGCTACGTTCAACCTGGCGACGCACCCCTGGGCCGAGCCCGGCGAGGGGACGATCACGGCTGCCCACGCGGCCGGTACGCGGATCGCGCTGCCCCGGCCCGGCGAGCCCTTCGAGCCCACTGCCGAGACCGTGCCGTCCGAGCCCTGGTGGCGCGGCGTGGCGCTCACGCCGGCCGGTGGCTGGCCCGTCCTGGAAAAGTCGCTCGCTGATACACCGGGTGACGCCGCGGAGGACACCGGAGAGCCGGAAACGGTCCCGGCCGGGTGATCGGGACGTAAGCGAAGACGTTCGGCGAGGGCCGAGGGGCGCACTGCTCCTCGGCCCTCACTCTTTTTCGCTGACCGGTTCTGACCAGGTCTGATCGATCCGATCGCGCACGGGAACGCGTGTGCGAGAGGCTTATCGGTCTGTCGTACGAACGCTCATACCAGAGCGGGACGATGCCCGCCGGACTTTGTCAACTGCCCACCGAGTGTGATGCGCTGGCAACTACTGTGAGTGGCCGCCGTGCGACGCAGGGCCGGACTTTCGGCATGCGCGAACACGGCACCGCGATGGCGCATGCCCGACTCGCAGATCCGCGGGAGCCGCCACGGCCCCGACATATCCAGTACGAGGACGTCGATGTCTCACCTTCGCGCACCGGCCGCACGCGCTGACCGCCGCGAGGGCGGGCGCCACGGGCGACCGGTCGCCCGTACCGCCCCCTCGCTGCCCGAGACCCATATACGGCCCCAGCTCCTGCGCCTCGCGGTCCTGCCACCCATCGCGGTGGCCCTCAGCGCCAGCGCCGCCGTGCTGTTCACCGTCCGCTCGACCATGGCCAGGCCCAGCCTCACCCTGTGGATCGTCCTCGGCGGAGCCGTCGCGGTCACCCTCGCGGGCATCGTGATCGCCGCCGTGGCCGCCGACCGCGCCGCCAGGTCCGTACGCGAGCGAGTCGGTTCGCTGCGCGGCGCCAGTGCCCGTGACCAGGCCGAAGTGCGCGGCCTGGTCGAGGCCTTGCGACGCGGCGACGGGCCGCCGGCGCGTCGCAAGCGCCGCGAACTCGCCCCGGACGCCGACGAGTTCGACCTGCTCGCCGACGACCTCGCGCGCGCCCACGACGGCGCCGTCAACGCGGTTGTCCAGGCCTCACGGCTGTCCAGCCAGGCGGGCAGCGAGCAAAAGCTCGAGGTCTTCGTCAATCTGGCCCGGCGGCTTCAGTCCCTCGTGCAGCGCGAGATCTCGATCCTGGACGAGCTGGAGAACGAGATCGAGGATCCGGACCTGCTCAAGGGCCTCTTCCACGTCGACCACCTCGCCACCCGCATCCGCCGCCACGCCGAGAACCTCGCCGTACTCGGCGGCGCCGTCTCCCGCCGTCAGTGGAGCAACCCGGTCTCCATGACCGAGGTGCTGCGCTCCGCCACCGCCGAGGTCGAGCAGTACTCGCGGGTCAAGCTCGTGCCGCCGGTCGAAGGCACCGTGCGCGGTCATGCCGTCGCCGACGTGATCCATCTGCTGGCCGAACTCGTCGAGAACGCCACGGTGTTCTCGGCCCCGCAGACGCAGGTCCTGCTGCGCGCCAACCTCGTCACCTCGGGACTCGCCGTCGAGGTCGAGGACCGCGGGCTCGGCATGCCGCCGGACGAACAGCACAAGATGAACGCCCTGCTCGCCGACCCGGACCAGGTGAACGTGGCGAGCCTGCTGCAGGACGGACGCATCGGGCTGTTCGTGGTCTCGCAGCTCGCGCGCCGGCACGGCATCGCGGTCCGGCTGCAGACCAACATCTACGGCGGCATCCAGGCCGTGCTCGTCATGCCGCAGGCGCTCCTCGGCGCGGAACCCGAGCAGTCGGGGGCGGGGCGGCCGAGGACGGCGGTGTCGGAAGCAGGTACGCCGGCCGATGGGGTTCCGGTGTACAGCACTCCGGTTCACGGTGTTTCGGTCCGGGGGAAGCCCGGGCACGGGACGGCGGCTCCTCATGACGTTGCGGCTCGTGGGGCGGAGGTCCCGGTTCCGGGCACGCCCGTTCCGGTGGAGGGGGTCGTGCCGGGCGCCCCCGTAGACGTATCGCATGCGCAGCGTCAGAAAACGACGGTACGTCAGGAAACGACTGCTCGTCAGGAGACGACACCACACGGGCACTTCGGCGAGAGCGCCGCGGCGTCACAGCAGCCGCGGGATGACGCGTCGGCCGGGGCGACGGTGGTGAGCGGCAGCCGTTCGGTGCCGCTTCCCGTGCGTGGCGCCGAGGCGCGGCCCAATCCGGCGGAGGCACTGCCCGGCATCCGCTCCGACGACCGGCGGGTCGTGATCGAGAACGTCGCGAAGGCGATCACCTCGCCGACGGCGCGGGGCGGCGCGGTGCGCGGCACCATGGGCAAGCCCCAACTGCCCAGACGGCGCGCCCAGGAGCACATCGTGCCCGAGCTGCGCGAGGGGCCCCTGCCCCGCCCGGATTCCGAGTTCCTCGTCGGTCACGACCCCGGCCTGATGGCCGCCTTTCAGCGGGGCATCGGGCTCGCCGAGGCCCAGCAGCGGGACGCGGCGCGCAGGGAGACGGCGCGCAGGGACACGCACGAATCACCCGAGGCGCACGCCGCGCGCGAGCCGGCGCCCGCGTCTTCTCATGACTTCACCGACTTCACCGCCCGGCACGACGGGAGCACATCAGCCGGATGATCAACGCCACCCCCACTTCCACGTCCACTCACACCTCCGCTCCCACAGACGTACGTACTTCAAGGAGTCGATCCCCCATGGCGAGCGATGTGCCGACCGCCCATGTATCCGATCTCGACTGGCTGATGAGCGGCCTGGTGCAGCGCGTCCCGCACACCAGAAGCGCGGTGCTGCTCTCCTGCGACGGGTTGGTGAAGTCGGTCCATGGCCTCGACCCCGACAGTGCCGACCACATGGCGGCCCTCGCCTCCGGGCTGTACTCCCTGGGACGCAGCGCGGGCGTCCGCTTCGGGGACGGTGGTGACGTGCGCCAGGTCGTCGTCGAACTCGACTCCACCCTGCTGTTCGTGTCCACCGCGGGCTCCGGCACCTGTCTCGCCGTGCTCGCCGGACGCGAGGCCGACGCGGCCGTGCTCGGATACGAGATGGCCATGCTGGTCAAGAGCGTCCGCCCGTATCTGATGACCGCGCCCAGGCAGTCCGCCGTCGAGCCCTCGGCGATGAGGCCTTGAGCGTGACCGCGGCCGGGGACGGGCCCTGGCTCGATGACGCGGCCGGACGCCTCGTACGCCCCTACACGGTCAGCAACGGCCGGACCCGGCCCAGTACCGCGCTCGATCTTCTGTCGCAGATGCGGGCCACCGGAGCAACCCCGCTCGGTTACCTCGGCCCCGAGCACAACCAGGCGCTCGAACTGTGCCGGGTGCCCGTCTCGGTCGCCGAGGTGGCCGCACATCTGAAGCTGCCGGCGGCGGTCACGAAGGTGCTGCTGGCCGACCTCGTCGACTGCGGGGCGCTGACGACGAAGCCCCCGGCCTTCCACCACATCCCGACTGACAGGTCTCTTCTGGAGGCAGTGCTCGATGGACTACGACGACAGCTCTGACCCCTTCCCCACCGCACTGAAGATCCTGGTGGCGGGAGGGTTCGGGGTAGGCAAGACCACCTTTGTCGGCGCGGTGAGCGAGATCGCGCCGCTGAGTACGGAGGAGTTGCTCACCACGGTCAGCGCCTCGACCGACAACCTCGACGGCATCGAGAACAAGGTCGAGACGACCGTCGCGATGGACTTCGGGCGTATCACGCTCGATCCGGAACATGTGCTGTATCTGTTCGGTACGCCGGGACAGGAGCGGTTCTGGTTCATGTGGGACGAGCTCTGCGAGGGCGCGCTCGGCGCGGTCATCCTCGCCGACACCCGCCGCCTGGAGGAATGCTTTGCCGCCGTCGACTTCTTCGAGCAGCGCGGCCTGGGGTTCATCGTCGCCGTCAACGAGTTCGACGGTGCCTACCGCTATGACCCGGAAGAGGTGCGGGCGGCCATCGACCTCGACCCGGAGATCCCCATCGTGCGCTGCGACGCACGGATCTCCAGCTCAGGGGTGCAGACCCTGTTGACCCTCGTCCGCCATCTGCTCGCCCACGCACCCACCCGCGCCCCCAGTTACGGAGCCCGCACATGAGGTACGACCCGCCGCGCCTGGCCGGTCGGCTGCTGCTCACCCCCGAGGACAAGGAGGCCCCCGCCCGGACGCGGCGGCTGCGCCGTCTCGGTCTGGGGGAGCGGGCCGAGCCGGCCTTCGACGCCTTCGCGGACCGACTCGCGGAGCTCGCCGCGGTGCCGTACGCGATGGTCAACTTCATTGACGAGAACGGGCAGTTCTTCGCGGGGCTGCATACTCCGGACGGCATGGGCATGGGGGCGGGCTCGGGTGGGCGGCCGGCCGTGATCGTCGCCGCGGACGGTACGGAGTACCGGTTCGGTCGCCACATGGCCCGCGACCACGGCTTCTGCCCTCATGTGGTGGTCCGGGGGAAGGCGCTGGCCCTGGAGGACGTCCGCGACTATCCGCGGTTCGCCGGGAATCCGGTCGTCGACGAGATCGGTATCTGCTCCTATCTGGGCGCCCCGCTCATCGACCGCACGGGCATCGTGCTCGGCACGGTGTGCGTCGAGGACATCGAGCCGAGGCCCTGGGGGAGGGCGGGCCTGGACACCATCAAGGCGATGGCGGCGGAACTCGTCGAGCGGATCGAGCTTCGGGAGAGTGGCGGGTTCTGAGGGGGCGGGCGTACGCGGTGGTGATGCGTTCAGGCCTCGGGGGGCCATCAGTAGGAGGGGCTGTCAGCAGGAGGGGCCTTCATACGGAAACGGAAACGGTGTCCCCTTCGGGGAAGGTGATCCGGACTTCGTGCTCCTCCACCGCGCAGGACACCGACTCCCGCAGCGCCTGGGGATGCACGGCGTCCCGGGTCAGCACAAGCAGCGTGACGTACACACCGCTGCCTCCCGGGCGACCGGCCGCACACCGCACGTACGGTGTCGCCGAATGCGGGCCCAGGGCGTTGGCCTCCACCTCGCGCGCGATGCCCGCGTCCTCGTCCCAGCCGTGCAGCGCGACGACCACACTGGTCAGCCCGTCCGCGGTCCGCGCCAGCGCCCATCCGGAGCCCCGCTCCGCCGTGGGCCGGGCCTCGGCGGCGACCGCGTAACCGCCCTCCCGCACCGCCACACCGGCCGGAGCCCGCACCCGGTGTACGCGGATCTCCCACGGACCGCGCAGCACACTCGTCGTCTCGATCGGGAACTCGGTGTCGTTGCCCGGCAGTTGAGCGAGGTAGCGGGACGCCGCCGTACGTCCGGAGCAGTGCAGCGGAAGGATCAGGCGCCGACGGGAGGCGGTGCCGTCCGGGGCGAGGAGCGCGATGTGTCCGTCCATGGTGCGCTCCCAGGCGTGCGCTCCCGACTCGGGAGCGGTGGCCGAGGAGTACCCGAACTTCGCGTAGTGCGGATCGTCCTCGGGAGGCCGGTCGGGGGAGTTGTGGTCGCTGCCGTGGTTGACCAGGCGGACGATGCCGTCGTGCTTCGTGCCGTGCAGCAGCCAGCCCGGCGCCGGGAGCGCGGTGTACTGGTCCGACTCCTCGACGGGGAGCGGCAGTTCACGCTCCGTCCACACCGGGTGGTCCGCGGGCAGCAGCAGCCCGAGGAAACCTTTGCTCGCCCAGTACGGTGACGCGGGCCCCGAGTACGGCTGCGTCATCGGCAGGAACGTGCCGTACCAGCCGAGCGGAAGCAGTCCTCGCTCGTCGGGCACCCCGCGCTCGACGAAGTGGCTGACCGCGCCGGAGGCCAGCCGGCGGGTGAGCCCCGGCGCCAGCGGGGTGCAGCCTGCGAGGGCGCCCAGCCACACCGGGGCCGTGGTGGCGAAACGGTACGTCAGGGAGCGCCCATGGATCACCGGTGCGCCATCCGCACCGAAGAACTGCGGGTAGACGGCGAGGAATTGGGCGAGCCGGTCCCGGTAGACCCGGCCGCGGCCACCGCCCTCGCCGCCCGTCATCCGGGACCACAGCAGCGGGTACAGGTGCATGGCCCAGCCGTTGTAGTAGTCGAAGGCGCGCCCCTCGCCGTCGCTGTACCAGCCGTCGCCGACATACCAGTCCTCGATACGGTCGAGCCCGGCGTCGATGTCGTCCTGCCGGTACGGTGCGCCGACCGAGGCCAGGAACTGCTCGGCCACCACCTGGTACAGCCGCCAGTGGTTGTTCCAGGTACGACGGCCCACGAACCCCCACAGCCAGTCGACGACCCGCTCCCGCACCTCGCCGTCCAGGCGGTCCCAGATCCAGGGGCGGGTCTCGTGCAGTCCCACGGCGATCAGGGCGGCCTCGGCCATCTGCTGGGAGCAGTCGGTGAGTTCGGGCCAGGCTTCGCCGCTGTCGCGGTCCGTGCCCGTTGTCAGACCCCGCGCGTACCGTTCTATGAGACGGGGATCCACCTCGCCGCGCGCTCCCGCGATCCGGAAAGAGGCCAGCAGAAATGACCGTGCGAACCCTTCAAGCCCGTCCGACACCACACCCGACCAGGAGGTTCTGCCGGGCAGCCGGTACTGCGCCAGTCCCGGCGTCGCATAGGGAACCAGCGCCTCCAACTGCCGGTCGGCGAGCGCCTCCCAGTGCGCCCGCGTCCAGCCGGTGAGCGGCGACAGGACGCGGTCGGTGGGTGGCAGGGCCAGATGCGGTGCGGGCATGTAAGAGTCCTGACTCCTTGGGTCGCCGGTCGTTTTGAGGGTTCCGAGGAGGGATACGGCTGGATGCCGCGGATAGATCAATTGAGCGGGCAGAGGCGTTGGCCTTGGCTTGAACTCGGCTGAGCAGGTGAATGTCAGTGGGATTGGCTACGGTGCGAGTCATGCCGGAAGCAGAAGATGTACGCCGTATTGCCCTCTCCCTGCCGGACACGACGGAGAAGATCGCGTGGAGCATGCCCACCTTCCGGGTCGCGGGGAAGATGTTCGCCACACTGCCCGAGGAGGAGACGTCCATCGCCGTGCGCTGCCCGAAGGAGGAGCGCGACGAACTCGTCCTGGCGGAGCCGGGGAAGTTCTGGATCGCCGACCATGAGGCGGGCTTCGCCTGGGTGCGCGTCCGGCTCGCCGCCCTCGAGGACGACGACGAGCTGCGGGACATCCTCGCGGACTCCTGGCGCCAGGCCGCGCCGTCCCGACTTCTTGACTCCTACCCGGAGTTGGGCCTTCCGGCGGCCGACTGAGGGTGTTGTCGGGACCGATCACGACTGGGCGCCCGCTCCGGCCCTCAGGAACTGTCCGATCCGCTCCCGCAGGGAAGCCGCGTCCAGCCCGTGTGCGGCCACGTGCTCGTCGATCTGCCCGTATCGGCGCAGCTCACGGCGGCCGACGCCGAGGCCGAGGACCCGGTGCGGAAGGTCCGCGAGGGCGTCGTTCGCGGCGGACGTCGAAGTACCGGCCAGGTATGGCTCGACGAGGACGACATCGGTGCCGGCCGTCTCGGCGGCTCGGCGCAGCGTGGCCGCGTCGAAGGGCCGTACGGTCGTCGCGTACAACACGGTGACATCGAGCCCCTCGGTGGCCGAGAGCACCGCGTCCAGCGTCGGCCCGACGGCGAGGACGACACCGGCGCGCCCCTCGCGAACGGTCAGAAACCGCGATCCGTCGACCGGCAGGGCCTCCGCATTGGACTGCACCGACAGCCGTACGTAGACCTTGTCGTCGCCCGCCGCGACCGCGTGCCGCAGCAGCCTCTCCGCCTCGTCCGGGTGACCAGGGACATGTACGGTCCAGCCGTCGAGTGTGTCGAGCAGCGCCACATCGCCGGGTGCCATATGGGTGTACCCGCCCGCGGGCCAGTCGAAGGACGCGGCGGCGCTGACCAGCACGGCGCCCACGCCCTGATGCCCGAGATCCAGCTTGACCTGCTCGAAGGGCCGCTCGACCAGGAAGCTCGCGAAGGTGTGCACTACGGGCCGCAGCCCGGTCAGCGCCAGGCCGGCACCCGCTCCGACCAGCAGCTGCTCACGGATACCGACGTTGATCACTCGGTCCGGATGCCGGCTCCGGGTCTCGTTGAAATCGGCCATACCGATCTCGGCGAGGACCACCGCGACGCGCGGGTCCTCGTCGAGCAGCCGCGAGACTACGGGGGCGAAGCGGTCACGCATGGTGTCCATGTCGGAATTGCCCTTCCGAAGTTGGTTGAGGGATCTGAGGGTGGTGGTTGAGGGATCCAGTGGTACTGGTTGAGGGTCTGGATCTCAGGCGGACTTGGGTTCGACCTGGGCGATGATCACCCGGGGCCGACCGGGATGCGGCGCGGTGAACGCTTCGTACAGCGCCTCGTGGTCCCGGCCGTCGACGCCCTCGACGGACCAGCCCGCGGCCTCGAACCGCGCGGCGATCCCGCCCGGCAGGGCATGGCTGGCGGAGGAGTTGTCGATCACCACGGTGTGCAGCCGGTCGAGCCCGGCAGGCCCGGCGTACGCGATCGCCTCGTGGTTGCTGCCCTCGTCCAGTTCGGCGTCCCCGACCAGTACCCACACGGCGGGCTCGTGCAGCCCCTGGGCCCGCAGCCCCAGCGCCGTCCCGACCGCGATCGGCAGTCCGTGCCCGAGCGAACCGCTGCCGATCTCGGCTCCCGGCACCAGCACTCGGTCCGGATGGTGGCCGAGGGGCGAGGCGTACGAGCCGAACCCCGGCAGCCACTCCACCGGTACGAAACCCTTGGCGGCGAGCACCGCGTAGTACGCCATCGGGCCATGCCCCTTGGAGAGCAGGAACCGGTCGCGTTCCGGATCGTCCATCCGCTCCGGCGTGACCCGCAGGACTCGGTCGTAGAGCACCCAGAGCGCGTCAAGGGTGGACGTGGCTGCGGGCCCGTGCTTCTCATCCCCGCTCATCAGGCTCAGCAGCTCGGAGAGGTCCTCGTACGTATGTTGCCGTTCCGCTGTCTTGGTCATGCCGACGATCGTGCAACCTCAAGCAAGATTGAGGTCAAGTGGTGTCGCCCGGCGCAAAAGGAGTGCGCGACCACCGGTCCGAGTGCGGTATTGTTTCCATGCACGTTCGATCAGGGAAATCCCAGGTCAGCGGGCATCGGGACGTGGCGCAGCTTGGTAGCGCACTTGACTGGGGGTCAAGGGGTCGCAGGTTCAAATCCTGTCGTCCCGACAGTGCGAAGGGTCTTCGCAGGCGAGAGCCTGTGAGGGCCCTTTTCGTATGGGTCGTTTCCGATCTTCGAGGTTGAGCACGCCGCTCATCGGCGCCTTTACTCGGAGGTTTGCGAGGATGCCGCTGCTGAACCTGGACAAGATCACTGCGGGGCTGTCGACGACCTGGTCGGGGTTCCGGCGGGACTGGGACCGCTCACTGCGGTCGGGGAACTATCCGGAGACCACCCGGTACAACTATCTGCTGGCGGCCGCCCAGTTGGGCCGCTATCTGGGGGAGTACTCGCCGGATCCGGACGCCGACGCGGCGGCCGAGGATCCGGTCGAGGTCACGCGGGCGCACGTGGAGGCGTTCCAGGCGTGGATGATCGAGACGCGGTCGGCATCCACGGCGCTCAACAAGCACAAGGGGCTGCAGCAGTTCTTCAAGTGGCTGATGCTGGATGAGGGCGGGATCGACCGGTCGCCGATGGAGCGCGTCCGGCAGCCGAAGACGCCGTAGAAGCTGGTCCCGGTCATCCGTGACGACGAGACCACGAAGGTCCTCGGCACCTGCCGGGGCAAGCAGTTCGTCCAGCTGCGGGACGAGGCGATCATCCGCCTGTACTGCAACACCGGAGCGCGCTTGTCCGAGGTCGGCAACCTGATGCTCGACGACATCGATCTGACCACGGAATCCGTGCACTATCACGGCAAGGGCAGCAAAGACCGCCGTGTGCGGTTCGGGCCGAAGACCGCGCGGGCCGCCAGCCGCTACCTGCGGGCCCGCGCCAAGCACAAGGCGGCCGACCTGCCGGAGCTGTGGCTGGCCGAGCGAGGGGTCCGACCGCTGGCCCCCAACGGCATCAAGATCATGCTCAAGCGGCGGGGCCTCGCGGCCGGCCTGGTCAAACTGCACGCCCACCGGTGGCGGCACACCTTCGCCCATGAATGGAAGCGCGCCGACGCCGACACCGGCGACCTGATGCTGCTGCTCGGCTGGACGTCGCAGGAGATGCCGCGCCGCTATGGCGCCAGCGCCGCCGCCGAACGCGCCCAGGAAACCCACCAGCGGATCGGGGTCGGCGACCATGTCTGAGCCCCGAGTAACGCCTGGGCGGCCGGGCACCGTGCGCGAGCAGCAACTTGCCTTCCGTGCTGTCACCGTGATCGCGGGAGCAGTGGTGGGCCTGGCCTTCCTCTTCGGCTTCGGCAACGTATGGACGCTGGCCCTGCGGCTGGGTGTATCCGCCTGGGTGGCCCCACTCGTCGCACCCGCCGTGGACCTGTCCGTCCTGGCGCTGCTGCTGGCGATCCGCTACCTCACCCTCTATGGGGCTACTCCGAAGACGCTGCGCCCGGCCCTCAGACTGCTGCTCCTGGCCAGTCTGCTCACCCTGGCCCTCAACGTCACCGAGCCGCTGCTCGTGGGCGCGTACGGGCGGGCGGCCTTCGACGCCGTGGGGCCGCTGCTGCTGATCGGTTGGGCCGAGATCGGCCCCGGTCTACTGCAGGCCATCAACGGTTTGCGTGCCGTCGCTGACGACGCGCCGACATTGCCGCGTGGCAGCTCCGGTCCCACCGGAGGGCGACCGCGCAGCGTCCAACCAGTCGAACCGGGCATCTTGGGAGACGGCGGCGGTGATCTTCTCGAGCGAGCTCGGGCGGAAGACGCCCGGCACTGGCAGACCCGCCGGCGGCCGATCTCTGCGGAGACACTTCGCAAGCGCCTGCATATCGGCGCCGCACGATCCCGCGCACTGGTCGCCGTCCTGCGCGCAGGAAGCGTGCCGGAGGTCGAGAGCGGGATCCGGGCTGTAGCGCGCTAGGAGTATGGCCGGTCGCGTGGTGACCGGAGACGGTGCACGGTGCCACCGGCGGTCGAGTGTTCCGGGCCATCCCGCCTCTGAGGCATACGAGGGAACGGGCGTCATGCCGAACTGGACGGTTCCTGCGAGGTCAGTAGCTGCTTAGCAGTTCTTTAGTAGGTCCTGACCTGCCAATTTGCCGACAGCAATTAGCGGTTGATCCAGCACCTGACGCCTCGGACGACCGCTGCTGAAGGGCGAAGAGGAACACAACGACGCGCACCGTAGGGTGCGGGCTCGCCTCGTGCGTGTCCAGTTCAGCGAGGCGTTGCCGGGAGCAGGAACGCCGTTGGCCGACTGAACCCGCGGGGCTTAACTCCTGCATATCGAGGGCATGAGCACGCCAGTGGTCGCCCAGCGTGCCGTTGCAGAGTCCCTCAGCACTCGTCGCGCATGCGCGAGTCATCGAGTGCACACAGACGTTGCGCTGGTCATCATGGGAGACCGCCCCGGATCCAGCGGCCTTCGGGGTCACTCCGAGCCTAGTTCGCTCCCTAAGCGCCGGTGATGCCCACGCCGGTGCACCTTCCCGGTCACCGCAGCCGGACATATGCTGCGCCCGAAGATCGTGATGTGAGGAGGACCGTACGCCATGGCGACGGACGCCCAACTGCCGTACCTGCGCCGCTGTGTGGAGCTGGCAGCCGAGGCACTGGCGAAAGGGGACGAGCCGTTCGGTTCGGTGCTGGTGGGCGCGGATGGCTCGGTGCTCGCTGAGGGGCACAACGAGGTGGCCTCCGGAGACCACACCCGGCACCCTGAGTTCGAGCTGGCCCGCTGGTCCGCCGCACACCTGACGCCCGAGCAGCGGACGGCCGCGACTGTCTACACCTCCGGCGAGCACTGCCCGATGTGCGCGGCTGCGCACGCCTGGGTTGGTCTCGGCCGCATCGTGTACGTGGCCTCTTCCGAGCAGCTCGCCACATGGCTTGGCGAGTTGGGGGTTCCCGCGCCTCCAGTGCGCCCCCTGCCAGTCAACGAGGTCGCTCCCGGGGTGGTCGTTGAGGGGCCGGTCCCGGAACTGGTGACGGAGGTCCGCGACCTGCACCGCAGATTTCACGGCGCGAGGCAGCGCGACTAGCTCCTGACCGCTGAGATGCAACGTGGGTCGTGCGTCATGAGGTCGGCGGAGTGGCTTTGGGTGACGAGGTCGAGGAGTGTTGCGTCCGGGTAAGCGGTGATGTGCTGGTGGAAGACGGCAGGCTTGTGCGGCAGGTGCGCAACGGCTCGCTGTGTGGCCGCTCTGTAGGGTGATCGCGCGATTCGGTGAGGGGAGTCGGGGTGGAGCAGCCGTTGAGCATCGCGGTGGCGCAGCCAAGGTGCATCGCTTTCGACGTGACGTCCAACGCGGTGGCCCACGCGCAGGCCGTTCGGGCGGCGGAGGCGCGGGTGGTGGTCTTCCCCGAGATGTCGCTGACGGGATACGAGCTGGACGCGGAGCCGGTCTCCCCGGACGATGAACGGCTGGCTCCGATCGTCGCCGCGTGCGCCGAGACCGGGACGCTTGCCCTGGTCGGCGCGCCTGTGCCGGGTCCGCGCATCGGCATCCTGGCTGTGGACGGAGACGGCGCACGGGTGGCCTATGGGAAGGTGTACCTGCACGGCAGCGAGGCCGCTCACTTTGTGCCCGGGGAGCCCGCGGTGATCGAAGTGGACGGGTGGCGGCTGGGGCTCGCCGTCTGCCGCGACACGGGTGTCCCCGAGCACGCCGCGAAGACGGCCGCGCTGGGCATCGACGGGTATGTGGCTGGGGTCGTCCACGCCGATCACGAGGCCGAGGTCCACGGCGAGCGCGCCCGCCGGGTCGCCGCCGACCACGGTGTGTGGGTCGCCACGGCGGCCTTCGCGGGTCCGACCGGTGGCGGCTTCGACCGCACGTCCGGCCGTTCGGGCATCTGGTCCGCCGACGGGGAACTGGTCGCGGAGGCGAGCGCCGCCCCCGATGAGATTGCGCGGGCGGTTTTCATCAAGTGAGTCCGAGCCGGAGCGTGGGAGCCGCGACTGGCAGATGACAGAGGGCAGTCGTGCTCAACTGTCGTGTGCTGTCAGTGCTGTTGATCGTGGCAGTGACTTTCCGTGATCTCCAGGGGCGTATCGGCTCCATGTCCCACCGGTCTCGTTGAGCAGCCGGGTGGTGGTCTTGTCGTGGTAGCCGAGCGCGTCCGCGACGACGGGAGCGGGCATCTCAAGGAGTTGTTGTCGGATGGCGGCGCCGCCAGCGGCAGCCACCGGGACGCCGATCTTGTTGAGGAGTGCGGACAGGTGGTCGGGGCGGAAGGGCTGGCTGGCCCGGCGTCCGGGGAACAGCCAGAGGGATGCCTGATTGGTGGCGGTGTTCATGTGGTCGCGGTCGGCGATGTAGTCCAGCAGCAGGGAAGCGGCCAGCTCGGGGATGGGCGAGGCTGGTTCCCCGAGCCGGAGCAGTATTGCTTCTCCGTCGTGCACCACATCGTCGACGGTGAGCCGGACGATCCGGGTGAGGGGTTGTGCGTAGAGGAGCACGATGACGCCGGCGACGGGGAGGTTCTTCGGTATGTCCGGGTCGGTCAGCAGTCGGCCGAGGGCGTCCAGGCGTTCGTCTTCGCTCAGCGCAGCTCGTCGGATGGCCTTCATCGCGGGTATGGAGAGGGAGCGCCAACCGCCTGGGGCAGGTCCACGGGGCACGGACGGCGACGTCACCGCTGCCGCCTCCGCCCCTGCCGACCGGTGCCATCCGGGCCCAGCGCAAGGTGCATGCAAGCGGACGCTTCATGATCAACGGCCAGTTCATCAAGCTCGGCCCGCGCCATGCGGGAAAGATCGTCACCGTCGTCATCGAGGACACCCACTACCGGATCCTGCACGCAGAGGACGAACTCGCTGTCCGCCCCCGCAAGAACCCCGGACCGATCACCAGGCTCTACGTCAAAGGCATGGGCACCCAGAAGGACCGTCAAGGATCTCCTGACGACAAACCGTCAAGGAAGTCCTGAGACCTCACACCGACACAGCCGGTTGGCGTGTTACCTCACACCGCCCAGGAACTTCGCATGGTGCCGGAAGAGCACCTCGACGCTCTGTCCCGCCCGGCGAGCACACTCCGCCGGGTCGACGCCGGAGTACAGCCAGAAGGAAATGCGCGCGTGCCGGAGGTCGGGCCGCTCGGCCGGCCTCACGGCCAACGCGGCCACCACCTCCGGCACCCAGCCGCCGACTCCTTGCCGGCGGTCGAACTGCCGAACGGCTGCGACACCGCCGACCGGGCGGCGTACGAGACGGCTGGATGGATCGGTGGAACCTGGCCCCCTTCCTGGCGCATGCTGCCGGCAGCGACGTGCTGTCCGTCGTCGTGGCAGGCGCCGAGTCAGCCGTTCTGCGTCTGCGCATCGCCCCCCTGCTCTCCGCCTTCGCTTCGCGCCGACCGCGCCCAGAGGCGCCCGGACTTCCTGCCCGTGCCCTCCGTCCCGGCGACCGACCTCGCCACCACGGCCGACCGGCCCGCCCGGAGGGCGCTCCGGCCGAGTGCTCCCGGCCGGAGCCCGCGCATTCGTCGCCGAGGCGACGGACATCCGGGTGTGAACCCCGTCGGATTGTCGATGATTGTCGATGTAACGACAAAACTGACCCCCGCCTATAGGCTCGGACAATCTGTCACCGACAAGCCCATGGGGGGTCTCGTGACACAACGCCCGCTCGCCGGATCATTCAGAGGGTTACGCCGTATCGCGGTCCTCACCGTACTCGCCCTGACCGTCCCACTGACGGCCACCACCGCCGAGGCGCACAGCGGCGTGGAGGCCGCCCCGGGCAATCCCGTCATCGCCTGGAACATCCACGCCCAGACCGCCATTTACGACACCGCCAAGCAGTCGCCCACCACCAGCACCCGCAGCTTCGCCATCGTGCAGGGCGCCGTGTACGACGCGGTCAACGCCGTCGCCGGCCGTCCGTACGAGCCCCTGGTCAGCGCGCCCCGCAGCCGCCCCGGGGACTCCACCGCCGCGGCGGTGGCCGCGGCCGCCCACGACACGCTGCTGTGGCTCTTCCCCGGGCAGGCCGAGTCGCTGAACGCCCGGTACGACGAGGCGCTGGCCGCGATCCCCGACGGCCGCGCCGAGGACGGCGGGGTGGCCGTCGGCAGGGCCGCCGCCGCGGCGATGACCGAGAGCCGCCGTGACGACGGCTTCGACCCCACCGCGCCGTGGACCGTCGGCACCGAGCCGGGCGAATACCGGCTCACCCCGCCCGGCTACGTCAACGTCGGCGCCTGGGTGCCGAACCTGAAGCCGTTCGTCGTCCCCGACGCCGGCGCCTACCGGGTCAAGCCCCCGCCGGCCCTGACCGGCGCCGCCTGGGCCCGCGACCTGAACGAGGCCAAGAGCCTCGGCGCGGCCACCAGCACCGTCCGCACCGAGGACCAGACCGAGGCGGCGATCTGGTGGGACGACCCCCGGATGGTCGAATGGTCGATCACCCGGCAACTCGCCGACGCGCACCGCCTCAGCAGCCTCCGGACGGCCCGGCTGCTCGCCATGGTGTACGTGGCCTCCGCCGACACCCTGATCGCCTGCTACAAGGCCAAGGCGCACTGGAACTTCTGGCGCCCAGTGACGGCCATTCAGCTCGCCGGCACCGACGGCAACGCGGCCACCGATCCCGACCCGGACTGGACGCCGCTGCGGGTCACCGCCCCGTCGCCGGAGTACCCGTCGGGCCACGCCTGCTTCACCACGGCGGTCATGACGGCCCTGGGGTCGTTCTTCGGCCGTGACGACCTCACGTTCGCCGCGTACAGCCCCGCCTCCGGCACGACCCGCCACTACGACAGCCTTCAGGCGGCGACAGCCGAACTCCTGGAGGCGCGAATCTGGGCCGGCGTGCATTACCGCTTCGCCTCCGAGCACGGACGCCGGCTCGGGGTGGCGGTCACCCTCGACGTCCTGAACCGCGCCTTCCAGCGGCGCTGACACGACCGTCCCTCCCACCACCGCCGGGAGGACAGCTCGGGACAGCACCGACACCGGCGCCCTGGCCCGTCGCCTCGAAGCCGACAGATACCGCTTACGGCCGGTCCGTCGCCGTATCCGGTCATGCTGCCTGGTTGTTGCGGGCAGGGTGCGACACTGAGCATCCAACGGAGTTCCTCGTGCGACAGAAGGATCTTGGTCGATCTCCTGTCTATGGGGAACTCCGTTGCCGCGTGGGGCTTTCGCCGGACAACCACCCAAAACGGGGCAGAGTTCACAGAGCTAGAGCCCTTACAGACTCGCTCCCCAACCCCCGCCACCTGCGGTAACACGCTAAGTAACCGGCATTGCTCTGACCAGTGAGGATGTGGATCTTGCTGCCGACGACCGCTGCCGGCCTCTCGCGTTAGTCCTGACCGCAGGCCAGGTCGGCGACGCACCTGCCTTCACGGACGTCATGGCCCGCCTGCGGGTTCCCCGCCGCCGAGGACGGCCACGCACCAGACCGGACGTGGTTCTGGCGGATAAGGCGTACTCTTCCCGCGCGATCCGCGAGCACCTGCGCAAGCGCGGCATCCGGGCAGTGATCCCCGTCCCCGCTGACCAGCGCGGACACCGGCTGCGACGGGGCAGCCAAGGCGGCCGGCCACCGGCCTTCGACCGGGAGGCATACAAGCAGCGCAACACCGTCGAGCGGTGCATCAACCGCCTGAAGCAGTGGCGAGGCATCGCCACACGCTACGAGAAGACCGCCACCATCTACCTGGCCGGACTCCACATCGCAGGCATCTTCCTCTGGTCTGGCCGATGATCCAACGAGACCGCCTAGGCGTGTCAGGGGCTCGGCGGGTTCTCGGCGCTCGGCCGGCCTCCTGGGCCCGGGTTTCTCGGCGCCCGGCGGGTCTCATGTACGGGGCGGCCTTCCAGCGCCCTACCGGTCCCGTGGCCCTGCGGATACGAGTGCTCGGCAAGCCTCAGGGACTCGGCGCGGTCAGGTACCGCTGGATCGTCGGTGCCAGCCATGCCACGATCTCCGCCCGCGCCAGCCCCACCGCCGGCGGCATCCGCAGCACGTACCGCGTGAGCGCCAGCCCCAGCAGCTGCGACGCCATGAGTGCCGCCCGTGCGGGGACCTGCTCGGGGTCGGGGCACACCTGACGGGCGACCGGCAGCAGCTGGTCCCGCAGGATGCCCTGCATGCGCTCCGCCCCGGCCTGGTTGGTCACGCCGACCCGCAGCAGGGCGGTGAGGACCTCGTTGTTCTCCCACATGTCGAGGAAGTGCTCGACGAGGATCCGCCCCGCGTCCTGCCGGCGGTCCGCCCCGCTCACGTCCGGCAGCCGCAGGTCGATGGCGACGGCCGCCGCGAAGAGGCCCTCCTTGTTGCGGTAGTACCGCATCACCATCGACGGATCGATGTTCGCGTCCTTGGCGATGGCGCGGATGGTGGCTCGCTCGTAGCCGTCGGTCGCGAAGCGCTCGCGGGCCGCCGCGAGGATCGCGCCGCGAGTGGCGTCGGAGCGGCGGGGGGCGCCGGAGCCGGGAACCGTGGAGGTGCTGTCGCTGCCGTTCATGCCAACAAGCGTAGGCCAACGGGCGTAGGTCAACAAGCGTTCGCCAACAGTTGTTTGCAAACGACTGTTGACACCCTCCTTGGCGCCTCGCTATCTTCGTCAACGAGCGTTGGCCAACATTCGTTGGCAATAGGCGATGGCAAGCAAGCGTTGGCAACAGGAGGCCACCATGAACGGCACCGCCACCCACCGCACCGTGATCGTCGTCGGCTCCGGCCCCACCGGCCTCCTCCTCGCCGGTGACCTCGCCACAGCCGGCGTCACCGTGACCCTCGTCGAGAAGCGGCCGCGCAAGATCAGCAACTTCTCCCGCGCCTTCGGGGTGCACGCCCGCACCCTGGAGCAGCTCGACGCCCGCGGCCTCGCCGACGAACTCCTCACCACCGGCGACACCATCACCGGCCTGCGGCTCTTCCGCCGCCTCTCCCTCGATCTGAGCACGCTGCCCTCACGTTTCCCGTTCCTGCTCATCACCCCGCAGTACGAGGTCGAGCGGCTCCTGGAGCGGCGGGCCCGGGACGCTGGGGTCGAGTTCGCGTACGAGAGCGAGGTCGTGGGGCTGCGGCAGGACGACGAAGGGGTCGACCTCGACGTGCGCGGCGCGGACGGGGCGGTCGTCACCCACCGGGCGGCCTATGTCGTCGGCGCCGACGGTCACCGGAGCGCCGTGCGGGAGGCGATCGGCCTGGACTTCCCCGGTGTCTCCGTCATCAAGTCGCTGATCCTGGCCGATGTCCGGCTGGCCGAGAAGCCCGAAGGCGTCCTCACCGTCAACGGCCGCGGCGACGCCTTCGCGATGATCGCCTCCTTCGGCGACGGCTGGTACCGGGTCATGGGCTGGAACCGCCGCAACGAGGTCTCCGACGACGCCCCGCTCGACCTCGACGAGGTCAAGGAGATCACCCGCCGTGCCCTGGGCGCCGACTACGGCATGCACGACGCCCGCTGGCTCTCCCGTTTCCACAGTGACGAGCGCCAGGCACCGCACTACCGGGTCGGGCGGGTCTTCCTCGCCGGGGACGCCGCGCACACCCACTCCCCGGCCGGCGGGCAGGGCATGAACACCGGCCTCCAGGACGCCGCAAACCTGAGCTGGAAGCTCGCCGCGGCCGTCCAGGGCCGGGCGCCCGAAGGGCTGCTCGACAGCTACGAGGCCGAGCGCCACCCGGTCGGCAGGGCGGTGCTGCGCAGCAGTGGCGGACTGGTCCGGCTGGCCCGCGCGCGGAATCCGCTGCTGCGTGCCGCCCGCGCCCTTTTCTCCGCGTTCGTCGACATGGCCCCGCCCGTCCAGCGCAAGGCCCTGGGTCAGATCACCGGGATCGGCTACGCCTACCCCACCCCCCGCGGCGCCCACCGCCTCACCGGCACCCGCGTCCCCGACGTCGCTCTGAAGGACGGCCGGCTCTACGAGGCGCTGCGCGGCGGCCGGTTCGTGCTGATCACGCCCGGGACGTACGAAGGCCCCGGTGTCCGTGAGGGGTGGCTGACCGTGGAGCGCTGGGCGGGCGACCGCCGGACGACCGTCCTGGTACGGCCCGACGGATACGTGGCCTGGGCGGCGGAGGGTGCGGACGCGGCGGGGATCGAAGAGGCGGTGGCCCGGTATCTGGGCTAGGCCCTCTCGGCTGGATCATCCCGGCGTCGCAGGGTCAGGGCGGTCGAGAGGCGCCGCACCTCACGCCCGGGCTGATCCGAACGACAGGGCCGACGTCCGGCCCCGCGGCTACATGGTGCTGGAGCAGGTCGACCTGAGAGTGCCGTGGCGGAGTGTGCACGCCACTCGAGGCAAGAGCGCCCGCGCCCTGCCGCATCAACCCCACGGCCAGGAGCGGACCGAGGCCTCAGCGGGCGGCGCTGAGCCGCGCCGACTGTGATGGCGCCATTGCACGCGGCCGCACATCACCCTGCGTCCGGCACCACCCGTGGCACCGACTCTGCCCGGAACTCCGGTGTCGCCTCAAGCTCTGCGAGGAAGTCCTGCGGCTTCTGGTAGCGGAGGTGGGGATCGCGGGCGAGGCAGGTACGCACCACGCTGTGCAGGGCAGGCGAGCCCGGAGCAGCCCAAACTCGGAGCTGGAGTCAACGCGTAGAGCGTTTACCAATCCGGGAACGCTTCACCTCGGAGGGGTGTCGAGGGCACTCGGCGCTGGGAGGTCAGGGCGCTCGACGAAGACGTTCCCTTGAACGATTCGCACCGGCAGGTGGGTCTCGACGCCACGTTGGCCAGAGTCACGCTCAGAGCGCAAGGACCGCATGCATGCTCCGACTTGCTGGCTCTTGGCCGAAGCGAGAGGGTGGAAAAGCAGAGTTCGCTGCGGTTCCCTCGACGAGAGGAAGGCGGTGCGTGAGTCGACGAGGCTGACCGGCGGAGGCCTGAACACACGGACTCCTTTACTCGGCCGAGTACGCTGGACACTGACCTCGAAGAACGACCCGTCGCACGCCGCTCAGACCCCACCTGACTGGGGGTCAAGGGGTCGCAGGTTCAAATCCTGTCGTCCCGACGGTGTTCATCAGCGGGTCTGCCGGAAACGGCAGGCCCGCTGGTTGCTTTCGTGCGGCACGTGATGGCGGCGTGATGGCAAACCCGTGGATTCCCGGCGTCCGGTCTCAGGCCGCGCGGGTTTCTGATGCCGGGCAGGTCTGGCTGTGGTGCTTGCGGTCGGTGCTTTGAGGTTGATCGTCGGTGTCCACTCGCCGCTGTCGATCGCGGCCATATCGCCAGCACCGCAGGTTGGGCCATAGACCCTTCGGACAGGTAGTGGCGCGCTTGATTGCCACTCGTCGTGCCTGTCGGCCGCCGGTTGCAGCTGTGGCACGCAGGCGATCATCCGGCTGTACTGCAATACAGGGGGCGTGTCTGTCTTCGGCAAGCTGATGCTGGAGGACAGCGATCTGACCACCGAATTGGTGCACTTCCGCGGTAGGGCAGTAAGGACCGGCGAGTGCGCTTTCGGGCCGAGTATGGCGCGGGCGGTCCGTGTTTGAGGCGGCAGGGCCCGCTATGCCCGGGCGAGTTCGAGCACGGTTGCCATGTCGCTGAAGGGGAGCAGTTTGTCGCCGATGATCTGATGGGGCTCGCTGCCCTTGCCGGCGATCAGGACGATGTCGTCCGGGCCCGCGGCGGAGAGAGCGAAAGCGACAGCCTGACGGCGGTCGGTGAACCGTTCGAACGGTGTGCCGGTCGCCGCGATGCCGGGGGCGATCTGGTCCAGGATGGCCTGGGGGTCTTCGTTGCGGGGGTTGTCCGAGGTGAGGACGCACAGGTCGGAGTGGGTTCCGGCGATCCTGCCCATGTCCGTCCGCTTGGTGGTGTCGCGGTCCCCGCCGCAGCCGAAGACGGTGATGACCTGGCCGCGTGCGAAGTCCCGGATGGTGGTGAGGACCTTGTCCAGGGAGTCCGGTGAGTGGGCGTAGTCCACGATCACCGACGTGCCGCGCGGCGTCTGGAAGCGCTCGAACCGACCCGGGATCGCAGGCATCCGGTCGAGGGCGGCGACCAGCCTGCCCAGATCGTGGCCCAGAAGGTGGCAGGCTGCCACGGTGGCCAGCGCGTTGGCCACCGAGAAGCGGCCCGGAATGGGGATCGCCGCCGGATACTTGCGGCCGTCGTGGTGCAGGATGAAACGCGTGCCGGAGGCGTCCACGGAGAGGTCGGTGGCCCGGTAGTCCGCCTCGGCGTCCAGGGCGTACGTGGTCACCGTGCCCGGCATCATCGCCTGGATCCTGGCGCCCACCGGGTCGTCGGCGTTGACCACAGCGCGACTGCACAAGCCCTGGAACAGACGCAGCTTGGCGTCCCGGTAGTTTGCCATCGTTCCGTGATCGTCCAGGTGATCCTGCGTCAGGTTGGTGAACACGCCGACGTCGATGAACGTACGGTCGACCCGGTGTGTCAGCAGCGCCATGGACGTGGCTTCCAGTACCGCGCTGCCGACTCCGCGGTCGCGCATGCACCCCAGCAGGTACTGCAGGTCCGGCGACTCCGGCGTGGTCAGCACCGACCTCGGCATCGGGATCAGCTCGTCGCCGATCCGGCTGCCAGCGGTCCCGATGACTCCCACCTTCGCGCCCTCGGAAATCCGCAGGACCGACTCGACCATGTACGACACCGACGTCTTGCCGTTGGTGCCGGTGATCGCCACCATGTCCATGTGCCGCCCCGGCTCACCGAAATAGCGGGAGGTGACGACTGCGGCCGCTGTCCGGGTGTCCGGCACCCGTACGACGCACACGTCCGGTGCCGACGCCCACACCGACGCCTCAGGTGCCGGCGTCGCGGCGTCGACGAGTACCGCCGCCGCGCCGCATGCGAGGGCAGGTGCCACCGAGTCGGGGCCGCCTTCACGGTGGCCGGGCACGGCGATGAACAGCGAACCGGGCGTTACCCGGCCGGCGTCGAAGGTGGTTCCGGCGGTGATCCACGTCCTCGCCGGGTCGCCCTGCAGAACGTGGTGCTCCTGCCCGGCCAGCAACTCGCTCAGCTTCACAGTGATCCCTTCGAAGGTGGCTCGGGCCGTCGTGCGGCCGTCGCCAGGAGGCAGCCCCGGCGGCGCGCCGGAAGCTGCGGTGGTGCCGTTGAGCGGGTGCGCAGGTGTCGCGGACGCGTCCGATCAGAACCGGATGCGGCGGCTCAGGCCGGCAGCAGAAGTCCTGCCGTGTTGCCTGCGGTGTGTTTACAAGAACAGCGAGCCGAGCGAGGCCAGGCCCCGCCCTGGTGAGGGCGCGGAGAATCGCTAGCCGTGGCCGTGCAGCGCGATACGGCCACTCTCGGGCGCCTCATCGTCAGCTGCGGTCGCCGGGCCCACGGCAGCCGGTCCCACGGCAGCCGGGCACAGCCGACAGGTAGCCTGCTGCAGGCTATCCCTCACGGCACGTGTGCGACTCATGTGCCGAGTGTACGTCCGCCCGAGCGGCCAGAAAGCCATGCTCGGCGCGCCACCGAGCGCGCACGAGGCGAGTACCTCCGCATCGGGCCCCCTTGGTGGCCCCGGCAGTGGTGCAGCGGGCGGCGTACAGCTTTGACTGCGCTGTACGGCGCAGTGTGGTTGTTCAGGTCTTCGACGTAGTGCCGAGCGCATTCTTGGGGGAGTGCGCTCCGCGCTGGCGGCGGTGGGCGTCTCGGCAGCCGCACCGTCGGTAGACGCGGCCGCGGCCAGCGGTGGTACGCATGATGGGCGACCCGCTGCTCTCCGGGTGGGACGACCACTGCGACGGACCGAACTTGCCGTCCCTGTGAGGCCGTTCCTGCCTGGCTCTCGACGCCTTGGCCCGAGGCCGGGCACGGCCCAAAACGGGCGCCCGTCCCGGCCGCCGGTCGGGGAACGCGCGGCGGGCCGTACTCTCGGACCCGCGGGCGAATGTGCGGTGTCGGGTGAGGAACAGCCGCCGCGGTCGGAGGAGCGATGTCAGGCGCATGTTGCGCCCCCGCGTCAGGGGGCGACCAGGAGATCCCCGAGCCGTCCGCCGTGCGGCTCCAGGCCTCGGAGCGGGACCGGGTGCAGGGGATGCGCGCCATGCTGCGCATCCCCGGAGGGACGTTCTTGATGGGAGGTGACGACGCCGACGCGTTTCCCGAGGACGGTGAAGGCCCGGTCCGGGCGGTGCGGCTGTCGCCGTTCCTCATCGACGCGACCACCGTCACCAACAGGCAGTTCGCGACGTTCGTGCGCCGCAGCGGTTACCGGACCGATGCCGAGCGCTACGGCTGGTCCTTTGTGTTCTACGCACTCGTCCACCCTGACGCCCGGCATCTGGTGCGCGACGGCACGGTGGCGCAGGCGCCCTGGTGGCTCGCGGTCGATGGGGCGTGCTGGCGGGCCCCTTACGGGCCAGGGTCGTCATGGACCGATCTGTCGAACCACCCTGTCGTCCATGTCTCCTGGCGCGACGCGTCCGCCTACGCGGCATGGGCGGGCAAGCGATTGCCCACGGAGGCGGAGTGGGAGATGGCGGCGCGTGGCGGTCTGGAACGCTCCCGCTTCCCCTGGGGGGACGAGCTCCAGCCCCGGGGGCAGCACCGCTGCAACATCTGGCAGGGGAAGTTCCCGCAGGTCAACACTGGCGAGGACGGGTATCTGGGAACCGCGCCGGTCAAGACCTACAGGCCCAACAACTTCGGGCTGTACAACACATCGGGCAATGTGTGGGAATGGTGCTCCGACTGGTGGAGCACCACATGGCACGCGGCCGACCGCCCGGAGACCCGCGAGGACCCGGCCGGACCTCCCACGGGGGAGGCAAAGGTGATCCGCGGCGGCTCCTACCTGTGCCATGCGTCGTACTGCAACCGCTACCGCGTCGCCGCGCGCACCTCCAACACACCCGACAGCAGCACCGGGCACATGGGGTTCCGCTGCGCGGCGGACCTGCCCCGGTCACGCTGACGCACCGCTCGGGCGACCGCCTCCGCCCTCGCCTCGGGGGTCGCGGCTGCGGTGGATTGGGGGTGATGGTCCCTGGTGGGGGCCGGTCGGCAGGCCAACCGCCGCCTGACGATGGACGTACGGGCGTGGGGCAGCTGTGGTTGACACGGGAATGACGGCCGGTCAGACTTTAACTCAGGCTACTGGTAAGACCAGTTAACGACCAGTTGGCTGGGAGCCTTCCTCGGAAGCTCCAGGGGTCTGCCGGTCGCGCCAAGCCTTCGGATTCCGCCTGCCCGCCCGACCGCTGCGCCGCCCAGCAGACGTCTTGAGTGCGGAGGCCACCGTCGGCACAGCGCACGTTCGAAAGTCCATGCAAAAGGAGCGTCCTGGATGACCAACGCCTCTCCGCATCCGCCGTCCGCGAGCGGTACTTTCCAAGGCAAGATCGGCACGACCTACGAGGAGTCGACTCCGTGGTGGCCCGATCAGCAGGCGCTTCCCGAGGACACGCCCAATGTCGTGGTCATCGTGCTCGACGACGTCGGTTTCTCCGACCTCGGCTGCTTCGGCTCGGACATCGACACCCCGGCCATGGACGCCCTCGCCGCCGACGGCCTTCGCTACGCGAACTTCCACACCACAACGCTGTGCTCGCCGACCCGCGCCTCCCTGCTGACCGGCCGGAACCACCACTCCGTCGGCATGCGCATGCTGTCCAACTTCGACACCGGCTTCCCCAGCGGTCGTGGACGGATCACCAAGGCCGCCGCGACACTGCCTGAGGTGCTGCGTGACAGCGGCTTCAACACCATGGCCGTGGGCAAGTGGCACCTGGCGCCGATGGAGGAGACCACCGCGTCCGGGCCGTACACCCAGTGGCCGCTGGGCCGCGGGTTCGAGCGCTACTACGGATTCCTGGAAGCCGAGACGGACAGCTTCTATCCGGAGCTGTTCTACGACAACCACGCCGTGGATCCGCCCAAGAGCCCGGAAGAGGGCTATCACCTCAGTGAGGACCTGGTCGACCGGGCGATCGAATTCGTCAGGGACCAGACGTCGGTCACTCCGGACAAGCCCTTCTTCATGTACCTGGCGTTCGGCGCGGCCCACGCCCCGCACCAGGCTCCCAAGGAGTACCTGGAGAAGTACCGGGGCCAGTTCGACCACGGCTGGGACGCCGAGCGCGCCACCCGGCACGCCCGCCAGATCGAACGGGGCATCCTGCCGCCCGGCACCGAACTGGCGCCGCACAACCCCGGCGTCGTTCCCTGGGACGATCTGTCGGACGACGAGGAGAAACTGTCCGCACGCCTCCAGGAGGCCTATGCGGCGATGGTCGACCACACCGACCACCACATCGGCAGACTCATGGAGTTCCTGGAGCAGGTAGGCCAGATGGAGAACACCATCACCATCCTGCTCTCGGACAACGGGGCCAGCCAGGAAGGCGGGCAGAAGGGTTCACTCAACCCCACCGCGTTTCAGAACGGCGTACCCGAGGACTTCGAGGAGATGGTCGCGCGGATCGATGACATCGGCACCACACGCGCTCATTCCAACTACCCATGGGGCTGGGCACAGGCGGGCAACACGCCGTTCAAGCGCTACAAGCAGAACACCCACGAAGGCGGCGTCCGCTGCCCGCTCATCGTGAACTGGCCGCGGGGGCTGCCGCGCACCGGCGAGATCAGGCAGCAGTTCCACCATGTCAACGACATCGCCCCGACCCTTTTCGAACTGCTCGGCCTAGAGGCTCCCGCGGTCTACAACGGCATCCCGCAACTGCCGATCCACGGTGTGAGCATGGCCTACACCTTCGGCTCGCCGACCGCGCCGACGCGCAAAGAAGCCCAGTACTTCGAGATGTTCGGGCACCGCGCGATCTGGCACGACGGCTGGAAGGCCGTCGCCTACCACCAACGCGGAACGTCCTTCGACGCGGACCAGTGGGAGCTCTACCACCACGACACCGACTTCTCGGAGTGCAACGACCTGGCGCAGGAGCGGCCCGAGCAACTGCAGAAGATGGTCTCCCGCTTCTGGGTGGAAGCAGGAAAGTACGATGTGCTGCCGCTGGACGACCAAGGATTCGCCTACCGGGCGAAGATTCCGCGTCCCGGCTCTCCGCGCAAGCGCACCACCTTCACCTACTACCCCGGCATGGCGCATCTGCCCGGCGCCGCGGTGCCACCGGTGATGAACCGCGCGCACCGCATCACCGCGTTCGTCGACCGGGCCGCCGCGTCGGACGAGGGTGTCCTGGTGTCCCTGGGCAACATCAGCAGCGGATACGTCCTGTACGTCAAGGACAACCGGCTGGTCTACGAGTACAACTTCCTCGGCACCCGATACGAGGTGACCTCGGAGGAAGAACTCCCCATCGGCCCGGCGGAGTTGACCTTCGAATTCGTCAAAACCGGTGACATGCGGGGCGTTGGGAACCTGTACGTGTCAGGAAAGCCGGTCGGCAACGGGGCCATTCCCCGGGTCCTCCCGCACTTCCTGGGGTGGCAGGGCCTCGACATCGGCCGGGACACCCTGTCGCCCTCCTCACCCAGCTATGACGGCGAGTTCGCGTTCACTGGAGAGTTCGAGAAGGTCGTCTTCACGGTCGCGCCGGACGAAGAAGACGAGGAACCCTTCGAGCGAATCGACTGACTCGCGCGCGTCGAAGGCCGCCTCCGCCGATGAGCGGAGGCGGCCTTGACTGTTACGGCTCCTGGCTCCCTTCCGGGGTGAACCACCCCGGATCGGTGGGCAGGGCCTGCCCGACGTCCAGTCAGTTGGGCGGCGTATAGCGTCCGTCGATCGCTGTCCAGCCTCCGTCCACGAAAAGCTGGCTCCCCGTGACGAAGGATGACGCGTCCGATGCGAGGTAGACGACGGCGCCGGCCAGCTCGTCGGCCCGGGACCAGCGGCCCAGGGCGCTCTTGGCCGCATAGGCCTCCGACCATTCCGGCACAGCTCTGATCTGCGCGGTCAGCGGGGTGTCCACCATGCCCGGGGCGACGGCGTTCACCCGCACGCCCGACGGGCCCAGCTCGGCCGCCGCGGTCCGCAGCAGCTGGACGAGGCCGGCCTTCGTGGCCGCGTACACACCCTGTCCCGGCTCGACGGCCACCGCGCGAATCGAGCTGAAGCCGATGATGCTTCCCCTGCCGCGTTCGGCCATGCCACGGCCGAATGCGCGCACCAGGTCGAAGGATGCGCGCAGATTGAGCGCCACGACCCGCTCGAATTCCTCCGCCGTGTAGTCGAGCAGGCGCTTGCGCACGTTCGTCGCGGCGGTGAAGACGAGCACGTCGACGGGTCCGAGCTCCTCAGCTGCATGCGCGACCGCCTCGCCGTCGAGCACGTCGAGGGCGTACGCCGAAAGGCCCGGCCCCATCGACGCCGACGCCTTGGCCGCCGTCAGGTCGAGGTCGGCGCACACCACCGTGGCGCCGTGCGCGGCGAGGGCCAGGGCGCTCTCGCGGCCGATTCCGCTGCCCGCGCCCACCACGACAGCCCTGCGGCCGTCGAGCCTGAACAGGCGGGAGTACGCTTCCACCGCATCGGTGCGGTCCTTTGTTTGCATGGTCCTCACGGCTTCATTGTCGTCGGACGGATCACTGCCATACGGGTTACGGTGAGTTCTTCGATGGCGAACCTCGGGCCCTCCCTTCCGGCCCCGGAGTCCTTCACGCCGCCGTACGGCATGACGTCGGAACGGAACCCGGGAACCTCATTGACGACCACTCCGCCCACCTCCAGGCGGTCGAGAGCGGCGAACGCCGCGTCAAGGGCGCTGGTGTAGACGCTCGCGTGCAGTCCGTAGCGCGAGTCGTTGACCAGGTCGAAGGCCGTTTCCAGATCGGGGACGGACCGTACCGCGACCACAGGGCCGAAGACCTCCTCGCCCCAGACGTCGAGGGCGCGGTCAACGTCGAGCAGCACGGTCGGCTCGATCACTCCGTCGGTGACCTTGCCTCCGGCCGCCAGCGACGCCCCCGTCTCCACCGCCTCGTCCAGCCACGCGCACACCCGCTCGGTCGACCGCTTGTCGATGAGTGCCGAGACTCTCGTCGCCGGATCGCGGGGGTCGCCCACGACCACCTGGGCCACTCGCTCCGTCAGGCGGGCCACGAACTCCTTGCGCACGGCGTCCACCACGATGACCCGCTGCACGCTGATGCACGCCTGGCCCGATGCGTAGTACCCGCCGCGCACCACCGCGTCGGCGGCGGCGTCGAGGTCGGCGTCGGCGGCCACCACCAAGGCGGCGTTGGAGCCGAGTTCGAGCAGCACCTTGGTGGGTGCCGCGTCCCGGGCGATCTGGTGGCCCACGGCGGCGGAACCGGTGAAGGACACCGCCCCGATCCGGCGGTCGGTGGTCAGCGCGGCGCCCACCTCGGGGCCCCCGGTCACCAGCTGCACCGCGGCCTGCGGCGCGCCGCCGGCGCGAAGGGCCTCGCGGAGGAGGTGCACCAGCCACAGGGTGGCCAGCGGCGTCTGCGGGGCGGGCTTGGCGATGACCGGGCAGCCGGCGGCCAGCGCCGGCGCGATCTTGTGCGCGGCGAGCAGCAGCGGGTAGTTGAAGCCCGAGATGCCCACCACCACGCCGATCGGCTTGCGGGTCCAGAAGCCGAGCAGACCCTCACCCGATGGCAGCAGGTCCAGCGGCACCGTCTCCCCGTGCAGCCGGGCCACTTCCTCGGCCGACGTCAGCAGGGTCAGCAGGGTGCGATCCACCTCGACACGGCAGTCGACCAGCGGCTTGCCGGTCTCCAGGACCAGGAGCCGCTCGAAGTCCGCGCGTCGGGAGGCGATCGCCTCGTGCGTCGCGAGCAGCGCCGCCCTGCGTGTGTGCGAGGGGAGTCGGCCGACCCGCCCGCGGACCGCGACGGCCGCGTCCACCGCGTGGCGTGCGAGGCCGGTGTCCCCGACGGGTGCCCGCGCGACGAGCGTCCCGTCGTAGGGGAAGCGGACGTCCTCGGTGTTGGGTGCCTCCACCCAGGTGTCGCCGATGGGAAGATCCTCCGGAAACTCCCTCCCCACGGGGCTGTCGCCGCCGGCGTGTTCGACATGGGTGGTCAAGGTCGGTACTCCCGGTTGAGGTCGGCCGCCGACACTCCGGACAGTGCCTTGCTCAGAGTCGGAACGGCGGCGATCAGACTGCGTGTGTAGGAATGTTGCGGTTCCTCGTACACCTGCTCCGTGGGCCCGGTCTCCACGATCTGCCCGTCGTGCATGACCGCGACCCGGTCGCACACATGACGGACCACGGACAGGTCGTGGGAGACGAAGACCAGGGTGAGGGACAACTCGTCGACGAGGTCGGCGATGAGGTTGAGCACTTGGGCCCGTACGGACACGTCCAGGGCGCTCACCGGCTCATCGGCCACGATGATCTTCGGGCGGGGGGCGAGAGCGCGCGCGATCGAGATGCGCTGCCGCTGGCCGCCGGAGAACTGGTGCGGATACCGGTCCGCCGCGTCGGCTCGCAGGCCGACGGCCTCGAGCAACTCGGCCACCCGCTCCCGGCGGTTCGGGTGCCCCTGCGCGACGAGCGGCTCGGCCACGATGTCGCCGACGCGCATGCGCGGGTCCAGCGAACTCATCGGGTCCTGGAACACGAGTTGGAGTCGCTCGCGGACGAACCGGAGCTGTCTCTCCCGGAGCCCGGTGATGTCCCGGCCGTCGATCGCGACGCTGCCGCTGGTGGGGCGGTCGAGCCCGGCCAGAATCCGCAGCAGCGTCGACTTGCCGCACCCTGACTCGCCCACGATGCCGAAGCGTTGCCCCTGAGGGATGGCGAAACTGACGCCGCGCAGGGCGTGCACCGGCGGGCTGGGGCGGAGCAGCGAGGTACGAGGCCGTCGGTAGTCGCGGGTGACGTCGCGGACGCTGATGGCGTCCACGTGGGCGGTCGGTGACCTGGGTCCGAGGGTGGCGTTGGTCGGCTGCTCAGCCACGGCCGGCCTCCTGGTTCGTGGGTGTGCCGGTCCCGCGTGCACCGCTCTCGGATACCGGGTGGAAGCAGGCGTAGCCGGAGTCCGGCCCGGTCGGGACCCATTCCGGCCTGGTGGCGCACACCTCGGTAGCCTGAGCGCATCTGTTTCTGAAGACGCATCCGCCAGGGAACTGGCCCGCCGGCGGAACCGACCCGCCGATCGTGACCAGCCGACCGCGGTCGTCGACCACGGTCAGGTCCGACGCGCCGATCAGGCCCTGGGTGTAGCGGTGCCGGGGACGCGTGAACACCTCCCGGACCGGGCCGGACTCGACCACCCGCCCGCCGTACATGACCATGACCCGCTCGCAGGCGGTGGCGACCACGGCCAGGTCGTGGGTGATGAAGAGCATGGCCGACCTGCGGTCCTGGACGCCTCGCACGATCAGGTCGAGCACCCGCGCCTGCACCGTCACGTCGAGCGCGGTGGTGGGTTCGTCGCAGACCAGGAGCGCGGGGTCGTTCGCGAGGGCGATGGCCAGCACCACCCGCTGCCGCTGGCCTCCGGAGAACTGGTGCGGGTAGGCGTCCGCGGCGGCCGCGGGATCGGGAAGCCCCACCTGGGCGAGCAGTTCCACGGCAGCGGCTCGGGCGGACGCGCGGTCGGGCCTGGCCCGGTGGACCAGCAGCACCTCGGCGATCTGCCGCCCGACCCTCATCGTGGGGTTCAGAGCGGTCATGGGCTCCTGGAAGACCATGGCGATCTCCTTGCCCCGCACCCGGGACATCCGCGTTTCGTCGGCACCCACCAGGTCGTGGTCGACTCCGGCGAGCCGCACCGATCCGGTGGCCCGGAGCCCCTCCGGGAGCAGGCCCATGATGCTCAGCGCGGTCAGCGACTTGCCCGACCCCGACTCACCGATCAGGCCGACCCGCTCGCCGGCCCGGATGGTGAAGTCGACATCTTCGACGAGCTTGCGGCCGCCCACCGTTACGTCCAGTTTCCGAACGGCCAATACGTCGTCGGGGGAGTCGGGGGAGCGCGACCCGGAGGCCGGTGCCGTGTCAGGTGCCGCGGTCATCGGCGGTCCTCCAGCTTGGGGTCGAAACGGTCGCGCAGGCCATCTCCGAGCAGGTTGAAACCGAGCACCACCACCGCGATCGCGATGCCCGGAAACATCGCGAGCCGGGGGGCGATCGACAGCATCTCCTGGCTCTCCTGCAGCATCCGGCCCCAGGACGGTGTGGGGGGCGGGGTTCCGAAGCCCAGGAACGACAGCGCGGCTTCGGCGAGTACGGCGATGGCGAAACCGACCGACGCCTGCACGATGACGAGACTGCTGACGTTGGGCAGGACATGCCGCAGACCGATCGAGAACGGCCCGCGACCCGCCGCGCGCGCGGCGAGGACGTACTCGGTCTTCATGACCTGCAGCGTGCCGCCGCGGATCAGCCGGGCGAAACCGGGGATGGACGCGATGCCGATGGCGACCATGGCGACCAGCGTGCTCGCGCCGTACACGGCGGAGAACATGATGGTCAACAGGAGAGCCGGGAAGGCGAGAACGAGGTCGTTGCCGCGCATCACCAACTCGCCGAACCAGCGGGGTGCCATGCCGGCGACGATGCCGAGGGGCACTCCGACCAGGGCGGCGACCCCCACCGCCACGAAGCCGACGAAAAGCGTGGTGCGCGAGCCCATCAGAATCTGGCTGAACACGTCGCGGCCGAACTTGTCCGTGCCGAACCAGTACTCCAGCGACGGCTTCTGCAGCCGCACCGAGGGGTCCACCAGGGTCGGGTCGTGCGGAGTCCACACGAAGGACAGCAGCGCCATGCCGAAGACGAGCGAGACGATGAGACCGCCCACCAGGAGGCTGCCCGGCATCGGGCGGCGCCGCCGACGGCCCTCGGGCACCGCCGACGCGGCAGCGACTTCCGTGTCCAGAACAGTCATGACGCACCCACCCTCAGCCGGGGGTCGATCAGCAGATAGACGATGTCCACCAGGAAGTTCACGAGCAGTACCGCCATTGCGATGATCATGACCACGTCCTGTACCACGACGAGGTCCCGGTTGGAGACGCTGTCCAGCAGCAGGCTGCCGAGCCCGGGAATGACGAAGACCCGTTCGATGACGACGGAACCCACCAGCAGCGTGGCGAGCTGCAACGCCAGGATGGTGACCACGGGCACCGCCGCGTTCCGCAGGCCGTGCCGCAGCAGCGCCTGAGTCGGGCGAAGGCCTTTGGCGCGAGCGGTGCGCAAGTAGTCCTCCCGGAGGACGTCGAGGACGGCGCTGCGGACATAGCGGGTGAGCACGGCACCCTGCACCACTCCGAGGGACAGTGCGGGCAGCACCAGCTGTTTGAGGAACAGGACCGGATCCTCCACCGGGGGTGTCCAGCCGTTCGCCGGCAGCCACCCGAACTCCACCGCGAACACGGTGATCATGAGGATGCCCGCGAGGAAGGCCGGGACCGCCACGCCGACTTGGGACAGGGCCGACAGAATGAGCCCGGACGGCCTGCGGTGCCGCACAGCCATGAGGATGCCCAAGGGGATCGCCAGGATGCAGGCGACCACCATCCCGGTGCCGACGAGCCACAGGGTGACCTGGAGACGGTCGGCGATCTGCGGGCCGATCGGCGCCTGTGAGATGTAGGAGTTCCCCGGGTCGAAGGTCACCAGTCCGTGTACCCAGCTGAGGTACTGGGTCACGAGCGGCCGGTCGAGCCCGAATTCCCCGCGCAGTTGCGCAACCGCCGTGTCCGACGCGCTGGTGCCGAGGACGACGCGGGCGGGATCCCCTGGCAGCACCGCCATGAAGGCGAACACCAGCACGGAGCTCACGGCAAGGCTGGCCAGGAGGATCGCGATCCGCTGTATCAGACGGACGATCATGGGACGATGCCGCCTTTCATGACCGGCCCAGGCCGGTGAGATCCAGTGACTCGGAGACGTTGTTCACGGGCAGGCCGGTGATGTCCTTGTCCGCCACCATGAGGTTCGGCAGCAGGAACAGCCAGTCGGCCGCGGCGTCCTTGGAGAGCAGCCGGGCAGCCGCCCGCATGGAGGTGATCTGCTCCTCCTGGGTGCCCTGGTCCGCTTTCTGCAACAACCCGCGGAACTCAGGGTTGTCATATCGGATGTAGGAGGTCTTGTTCCCGAACACCGTCTGCATGTCGCGGGGTTCCACATGGCCGATGATGGACATGTCGTAGTCGGCGTTCTTGAACACGGTGGTCAGCCAGGCGGCGGGGAACTCCAACTGATCGAGCTTCACCTTGAACCCGGCCTGTTCCAGCTGGCTCTTGACCACGGTGCCGCATGCGGTGGCATACGGCAGCGTCGGGAGCCGCAGCCGCAGCGTACGGCCGGCTTGGCCGGACTCATCGAGGAGCTTCCTGGCCTTGTCGCGGTCGTACGGATACTCGTTCGTGAGGTTCTGGGACCACGGGTCGGTCGGAGGGACCATGCTGCCGATGAGCTTGCCGCGGCCTCCCCAGCAGGTGTCCACAAGGGCTTTGTGATCGATGGCGTAGCGAACTGCCTGGCGGGCCTTCGGATTCCGCAGCGGTCCCGAACCGTTGTTGAGGGACAGGACCACCTCGCCGTTGGTGGTGCCCTCGATGACCTTGTACTTCGGGTTGTTCTCGAACCGGTACAGGGCATCCGGGGTCTGCATCGTGCCGATCACGTTGATGGTGCCCGTGAGCAGCGCGTTGTTCATGGCCGTCGGATCCTTGAAGTACTTGAGCACGACCGACGCGAAGTGCGGTTCGCGCCCCCAGTAGCCATCACGACGGGCCAGCGTGATCGAGTCGCCGCGGTTCCACTTCTTCACCACATACGGGCCGGTGCCCACCGGCTCGGTGGCCAGCTTGCTCACGCCGGTCCGGCTGAACATCGCGCCAACGCGGGTGGTCATCCGGTACAGCCAGTCGTTGCTCGGCCTTTTCAAAGTGACCTTCAGTTCGGTGGGCGACACCGCCTGCACCTTGTCGACGACGTCCATCTGGGACTTCTGCATCAGCGTCCAGTCGGACGTGACGCGTTCGATGGAGAACTTGGCGTCCTCGGCCGTGAACGGTGCGCCATTGCTGAATCTGGCGTCCTTCACCAGCTGGAACGTGTACGTCTTACGGTCCTTGGACATGCTCCACGACCTGGCCAGACCGGGCCGTATCTTCGCGGACTGGTCCAGCTTCACCAGGTTCTCGTAGACGTTGTAGAGCAGTGCCTGCGGAATGGCGGCACCTTCGGTTTTGGTGAAGTCGAGGTTGGCCGGCTCGGCGGCGAGGCCGATCGTCAGGGTGTTGCCGGAATTCGCGGCGCCGCCGGTTGCCAAGGACCCGGCCGAGCAGGCTGCCAGCAGCAGGCATGCGAGCGTGGCTGCGACCGTCCTGATGTGCCGCGTCAGCCGCCTGTCGTGTCTCATCTGTTCTACCCCTGGCTTTCCATCGCGTGCAGGACGGCGGATGCCACCTCCGCTGTGGTGGCGTTGCCGCCGAGGTCGGCCGTGTGGTGCCTGGTATCTCGCAAAGTGCCCGCCACCGCGTCGCGGATGCGGCGCGCCGCGCCGGTGTGTCCGAGGTCGTCGAGCAGGAGCGCACCGGAGAGCATGCATGCCACCGGATTCGCTACGCCCTTTCCGGCGATGTCGGGTGCGGAGCCGTGGACGGGTTCGTAGATACCCGGAACGGCCGCGCCCGGAAGGACGTTGGCGCTGGGCGCCATGCCCATACCGCCGGCGAGTACCGCGGCGAGATCGGACAGGATGTCGCCGAACAGGTTGCCGGTGAGCAGGACGTCAAGGGATCGCGGAGCCTGGATCATGCGGGCGGCCATGGCGTCGACCAGCACGGTTTCCAGCCGAACCTCCGGGTAGTTCTCGCCGACCTCGCGCACCACCCGGTCCCACAGCGGATAGCCGTATCGCATCGCGTTGGACTTGGTCACCAGGCACAGGTGCCCCGACCGCCGGCCGGCCAGGGTGAAGGCCTGGTGCGCCGCCCGCTCGATGACGCGACGGGAGTGCACGGCGACCTCGATGCCGAGATCGTGTCCGCTGCCGGCGTGCGCCACCCCGCCGGCGCCGACGTACTCGCCCTCGGTGTTCTCGCGAACGATCACCAGGTCCACGCCATCGGTGTCGCGCACCTTGGTGGGAACGCCGGGGAACGCGCGCACCGGGCGGAGGTTCACGGCGAGGTCGAGTTGCTGTCGCAGGCCGATGATCAGGCCCCAGACCAGCTCATGTTCCGGAACATCGGGACGCCCCACGGCACCGAATAACACGGCGTCCGTCTTCCTGACGAGGTCGGCCGCATCGGCCGGCATCGCCGCGCCCTGCTGGAGGAACCGCTCGCCTCCCCAGTCGAACGAGGTCACGTCGAGCCGGTGGCCGTCGGCCTCCAGCGCGGCGCGAAGTGCGGGAACGGTCGCCGCGACGACCTCAGGACCGATTCCGTCACCCGGAATGACGGCGAGCCGCACGACCTTGGTGTCCCGCATCCTGGACGCCACCTTTCGCTTGCAACTGGCCTGACCAGTAAGCTCACTTGTCAGGTACCGTGGACGACTGAAACTGTTCTTGTCAAGGGTTCGCATGCCCCAGAAGTCGCGAACGAAGGGAGGGCGCGGGTGCTCACGGAACAGGGCCTGGCCGCCATGCCGGCCGTCGATATGGTGGCCGGATTCGCTGACCGCACGTTGTCGCCGGTCCAGGTCCACGACGCCGTCCAGTCGGTGATCGAGGCGCGCGAGAGTGTGCTCAACGCGTTCTGGGTGCGGGACCCGGACGAGTCCCGCAAGGCAGCCCTGGCCAGCGAGGCCCGATGGGCGGCGGGGGAACCGCTCGGGCTCATCGACGGCGTGCCCGTGACGCTGAAGGAGAACGTCGCCCGCAGGGGCGTCCCCATGCCCTCGGGCAACGCGGGGACCGAGCCGGTCGTCCCCGAGGCGGACGCGCCCATCACCGCGCGCGTCCTCGAATCCGGTGGGGTGGTACTCGGGTCGACCGTGATGCCGGACTGGGGCATGCTCTCCTCGGGGGTCTCCAGCCGGCACGGCATCTCACGCAGCCCCTGGAACGCCGCCTGGACCACGGGCGGTTCCAGCTCCGGTGCGGGGGCCGCGGCCGCCGGGGGATACGGTCCGCTCCACGTCGGCACGGACATCGGGGGATCGATCCGGCTGCCGGGCACCTGGCTGGGCCTGGCCACGCTCAAGCCCAGCTACGGGAGGATCCCGCTGGACACCCCGTACCAGGGGCGCGCCGCCGGCCCGATGACGCGCACCGTGGCGGACGCGGCCCTGTTCATGCGTGTCCTGAGCCGACCGGATCCCCGGGACTGGTCAAGCCTGCCGCCGCAGGACATCGACTGGTCGGCGCTGGACGGCGATGTACGAGGACTGCGGGTGGGGGTGCACCTGGACGCCGGCTGCGGGGAGCCGTGCGACGCCGAGGTCCTCGCCGCCGTGAACCGCGCCGCCGCGGTCTTCGAGGCGGCGGGAGCCGTCGTGGAACCGGTCGAGCCGTTCATGAGCCAAGAGCTCCTGGACGACCTGGATCTCTTCTGGCGGGTGCGGTCCTGGAACGACTTCCGCGAACTGGCGCCCGAGGCCCGGCTGCGGGTCCACCCCCACATCATCCAATGGTGTCAGGGGGGCGCGGACGTGCCGGGCACGAAAGTTCTCCAGTGCTACCAGCAGATCATGCGCATCCAGGCGCAGACCGTGGCGGCGACGGTCCCGTACGATCTGGTGCTCTCGCCGGTGGCCCCGGTGGCGGCGTTTCCCGCTGAGCAGCCGATGCCGTACATGGGGGACGGGAAGACCATGTACCACATCGGCTTCACCGCGCCGTACAACATGTCGGGGCAGCCTGCGGCGACCGTCAACTGCGGCTTTACGGCGGACCGTCGGCCCATCGGGGTGCAGATCGCGGGCCGCCGCTTCGACGACCTCGGCGTCTTGAGGGCGGCGGCGTGGTACGAACGGAGCCGGCCTGCCGAGGCGGTCCCGCGCTGGCCGGACAGCGCCCCCGGGGAGAAGACGACATGGACCACGCTCGAAGGGGAGAAGCCGTGAGTGACGGGGCACAGTTCCGGCAGGTATCGCCGCCGGTACGGCTCTACCAGCGCATCGTCGAGCAGATCGAGGAGGCGATCGCGCGAGGCGACCTGAAACCAGGTCAACGGCTGCCGAGCGAGCGGGAGTTGGTGACGCAGTTCGGGGCGAGCCGGCCCACAGTGCGGGAGGCCCTGCGTGTGCTGGAGAGCAACGGCCTCGTCCGCTCGCGTCAGGGTGACCCGAACGGCCCGGAGATCCTGGCGTTCTCGTCGGCCGGCCTGACCAAGGAGATGACCCGGCTCGTCCAGTTCGACAACGTGTCGATGGCCGAGTTGATCTCGTTCCGCATGATCCTCGACGGGTCGGCGAGCTTGCTGGCGGCTCGGCTGCGGTCCGAGGAGGAGCTGTCTGCCATGGAACGGACGCTTGCCGTCATGTCGGACGCGATCGAGGAAGGGTACGAGGAGTTCAGCAAGGCGGACGTCGCATTCCATGAGGTCGTGGCCCAGGCCAGCCGCAACTCCCTCATCGAGGTCTGCAACCTGGTGGTCCGGGGTGCTGTCCTCTCGCTGATCTCGGACAAGCTCGCCCACGCAGCCCACAGCACAGCGCTCATGCGGGAGTCGCTCCACCACCACAGGGAGGTGCTCGAGGCGATCCGCGCACAGGACGGCCCGGCGGCAGCACGCATCTCGCGACGCGACCTTTACGACTACTACGTCGGCTACGTCCCGGAGAACGAGCAGGGGCCGCTGCTCGCGCTCGTGGACGACGAAGAGCCCTGAACCTCCACCATGGTGACCGCGCGCCGCGGCCGGGCGCGGACGAGCCTGCTCGCCTCGGCTCTGGATAAGCCTGGGTTAAGCCCGCTTTCCGAAGACAAGCACTTCAGTGGAGGCAACGCCCATGGGTGCCAGGAAGCTGGCCTCCAGGCTGCAGCCGAAGGTCGCGAAGAGGTCCACGCATGTCTGGCGAGGCATGGCGGCTGGATAGGAACCGTGCCCCGCGCCGCCCTTTGTCGCCCAGGCACGCACCGTGGCCGGGTCCAGGCAGGTCTCTGTCATTACGTCAAAGACGATCCGACCACCGGGTCGCGTCACACGTGCCATCTCGAAGAAGTAGCGGGAGGCGCAGAGGAAGGTCACGGTGTTGAAGACCTTATGGGCCTGAACGAGGTCGATGCTGCCGTCGGGTGTCGAGGCGAGACTGCATCCTGCGGTCGGTTGGGCGACCACGCCGAATGTGTCCACCAGGTAGTTGGACCAGGGCGCTGCCGTCTCGTAGATCTCGTAGCGGCCTGGTGAACACTCCTTCAGTGTCTTCTCCAGGTACCGTCCGGACCCGGGGCCGATCTCCAGCACCGTGTCCGGGTTGGCAGCGAAGACGCCGAGAGCGCTTAGTTCATCGATGGTGAACTGGGTGGCGCCAGGCGTCCCGTTCATGACCTCGTCGATGTAGTCACCGACCGACAGACCGGCCGCCCGTGCAGCCCGCACCGTTGCCTCGAACGGAATGAAGTCGTCCACTCCACCCCGGTTGTTGTTGGTGCGCACGATGTCGAATCCCGCACGCCCCAAGAGCCGCTTGACCCCCGACTTCAATACTGACGTTCCCCGCGCTGCTGCGCTCACCAGGCATGACCCCCCCGCTTGTCGCCACCCTCGGTACCCGAAGCATAGGACCGCAGACGCGGACGCGCAGTGGGACGGCGAACTTCGCTACGCGGCAGTCGAGGGCCGGTTACGGCGCCGGGGTCTCATGCCCGATGGACGCATCACGATCGCGGTTTCGGTGGCACTCCGTGGCTCCGGCACGGAAAAGCGATTTCCGGAACCAAAAATTCGCGGAGTGTTGACATTCGGACTTTCCGACGGCGGTTTGCCGCGACCGCATTGCCGCGACCGCATTGTTGGTTAGGGTGACAAAGTCAGACACGACGGGGGGCTCGTTGGTGGGGAGTTGGGGCCGGCAGAAGCCGCAGGCCACGTCGACCAGCGTCAGTGGCGTTGGATCGCTTGGCCGAGCTGGCCGAGCTGGCATGCAAGTCGGCCCAGCCCAGTTCGCGCTTGACGTGTTTGCAATCTTGCTCGGTCCAGCCGCGCGCAGCCCGTACATCTGACGGTCCCGGCCATGCCGGCGGGCGGCAGCGGGCAGTTCTCGGGGCGCGGCATCGCGGTAGCGGCGGGTGACATGGCGTAGGCCCCGACGGGAGGGGAGAGGTGCATCACATCTGTCGGATGGTCTGCGACGGTGTGCGGGCTTTTCCCCGTCTCGGTCATGAGCGGGGTGTTCGGCTCGACCGCCATCGAGGTCGACCGGACGCGGTGGGCGTGTGACCGGCCGGTCGGCGCCCGCGGTGCTGCCGCCGTCGCTGCGCGCGTGGCTCGGGCTGATCGCGGCCCTCGCCGCGTTGGTGGTCCTCGTGCTCGGGGCCCTGTACGCCGGCCACAGCGAGCCCGGCAGGATGGACAGGTGGATCGTCCAGCCGACGGCGGACAGTGTGCGGCCGCCGTGGCGGTACGTCGCTCTGGCCACGGACTTCCTGGGGGAGCCCGCCGGAGCGGCGATGCTGGTCGTGGCCACCGTGACGGGCTGCCTGCTGCTTCGGCGGCCTCGCGCGGCGGTGCTCATCGTTGCCGGTGCCGGCACGACCGTGGCGACGACGACGTTGCTCAAGCCCCTGGTGGGACGCACCATCCACGGCGACGGCAACCTGGCCTATCCGAGCGGGCACACCGCCTTCGTCACCGCGCTCGCCCTCGTGGTGGCGCTGCTCGCGACCGGCCGGCTCGGCCTCGGCAGAACGGCCGGCACGTTACTCGTGCTCGCCGCGGCGCTGGTTGCCGGCGCCGCCATGGGCTGGGCGCAGGTCGCTCTGGGCGCGCACTACCCGACCGACGTCCTCGGCGGCTGGTGCACCGCGCTGGCGGTGATACCGGCGACCGCGTGGCTGGTCGACCGGATGGCCGACCAGCTGGTCGATCGGACGGCCGACGCCGGCCGGCGGGAGCGCCGCTGAGGCCACGTCACGTCACGCCAAGCGGCGGAATACGGGCTTCACCGGTCGCCCTGCCAGCCAGGGGGTGGGGTCAGCGGCGTCCAGTGCCTTCCGGTACACCGCACATGCCTGGGCCACCACATCGACGGTGCGGTCGATGTCGGCGTCGTCGAGCGCGCTGCTCACCACGAACGACGGGGCGAGCACCCCGCCCGCGAGGAGCCGGCGCAGGAACAGAGTGCGGTACTCCTGCGACGGCTGCCGGTTCTCGTCGAGGGTGGCGAAGACCAGGTTGCTGGCCCGGCCCCGGACGACGACGTGGTCGCCGACGCCCATGCTGTCCGCCGCGTCGCGGACACCGGCGGCCAACCGCTCGCCGAGGGCGTGCAGCCGCGCGGTGACGCCCTCCTCGACGTAGGTGGTTTGCACGGCCATCGCGGCGGCAAGCGAGTGCGTTTCCGCACCGTGCGTGGTGGACAGCAGGAACACCCGCTCGCCGGAGTGACGCAGCCCGCCCCGCTCCATCAGCTCGCGGCGCCCGGCCAGCGCGGCGACGGCGAACCCGTTGCCCAGCGCCTTGCCGAACGTGGAGAGGTCGGGGACGACGCCGTACAGGCCCTGGGCGCCCGCCTCGGACCAGCGGAAGCCGGTGATCATCTCATCGAAGATCAGTACGCAGCCGTGCCGGTCGGCCAGCTCGCGCAGGCCGACGAGGTACCCGGGCGGCGGCTCGGTGTGGCCGGCGGGTTCGAGGATCAGGCAGGCGACCTCGTCCTGGTACCGGGTGAGCAGCTCCTCCGTGGCGGCCAGGTCCCCGTAAGGGAACGCCAGGGTGAGTTCGGTGGTCGCCGCCGGAATGCCGGCGGACATCGGCGTGGTACCGATGAACCAGTCGTCCACGGAGAAGAACGGATGATCGCCGCAGACGGCCACCCGCGGGCGCCCGGTGACGGCGCGGGCGAGGCGGACCGCGGCGGTGGTGACGTCGGAGCCGTTCTTCGCGAACTTCACCATCTCGGCGGTCGGCACCGTGGCCAGGAATCGTTCCGCGGCCTCGACCTCCACGATGGACGGCCGGACGAAGTTGCTGCCGCGGTCGAGTTCCTGCCGCACCGCCTCGATCACGCGCGGGTGGGCGTGGCCGAGGCTGACCGACCGCAGGCCGGAGCCGTACTCGATGTAGCGGTTCCCGTCGATGTCCCAAACGTGGGCACCGCGGCCGTGGCTGATGACCGGGGCCAGGTTCTCGGGGTACTGGTCGTCGCCCTTGGCGTAGGTGTGCGCGCCACCGGGGATCATGGCGTGCAGCCGCTCGTTCGCCTGCCGCGACCGGGGCAGGACGAACTCCTCCGTCTCTTCGGTGTGTTCGGTGTCCACGCCGACCCTCACTTCTCTCTTTGCTTCAGGACCTCGGCGAGGCTCGGCGCCTCCCGGTCCCGCTGGGACATCGATGTGACCGGCAGCGGCCAGGGAATGGCGAGCTCCGGGTCGTCGAAGGCGATCGTCACGTCCTCGGCCGGATCGTGCGGGCGGTCGATCCGGTACGAGGTGTCAGCGGTTTCGGTCAGCGCCTGGAAGCCGTGCGCGCAGCCCGCGGGGATGTACAGGGTCACCTGCGTCTCGTCGGACAGCTCGAAGAAGGCCCGGTTGCGGTAGGTCGGCGAGTCCGTCCGCAGGTCCACGACGACGTCGAAGATCCTCCCGTACGAGCACCGCACCAGCTTGGCCTCGCCGGCGCCGGAGCGCAGGTGCAGGCCGCGCAGCACGCCCTGAACCGAGCGGGACAGGCTGTCCTGGACGAAGGCGTCCGGGTCGAGGCCCACCGAGCGGACCACGTCGGCGTCGAAGGTGCGGCAGAAGAAGCCGCGCTCGTCGGCGTACGGCGTCGGCTCGAACAGGTACGCCCCGGCGATCGCCGGGACTTCGGTCGCTTTCATGGAGCCTTCCGCAAGGTGTGGGCGTGGTCGGTCGCCGGGAACAGGGCCGCGGTCAAGGCGGTGAACTGGTCCTCGAGTTGCCGGGCGGCCACCAGGTTTCGCTCGGCCAGGGTCCGCCGCAGCTCCACCGATCGCTTCTCCAGCGCCTGGAACTGCTCGAGCAGCCGGTCGGCGTCGACCGCGCGAGCCGGGTGGCAGTACGCGGCAAGGCCCATCCGATCCATGAGCGCGTCGCTCTTCGCCGCATAGCTGAGCGCGAGCGTCGGCGTGCCGACCTTCAGCGCGCAGATCAGGTTGTGGTACCGGGTCGCCACCACGGTGTCGGCAGCCGCCATCTCCTTCATCAGGTCGGCCAGCGAGGCCGCCTCGGCAGCGGTGACCAGCGGCGAGTCCACCGCGTCGAGGATCGCGGCGACCACCGGCGCATCGCACTCGTCGCCGGTGAGCAGCCGGACCGGCCTGCCGTCCTCGACCAGCGCGCGGACGAACCGGGTCGTCCCGTCGAGGTAGCGCCGGTGGATCTCCTCGGCCCGTGCGCGGTCGTCGTTACCGCCGTGGAAGTCCATGACGCCGACGCAGACCGGGCCCGGCGGACCGGACGGCGCGTTCGCCGGCGGCGTCGGAAGGGCGAATGCGAGGTCCGGGTAGACCTCGTCGCGCGCGGTGTCCACGCCCATCGCCCGGATCGCGTCGCGGGACAGGGCGTCCCGGTACGAGCGGTACGTGGCCAGCCGCGCCGACCAGCGCACCAGGGCCCGGGTCGGCCGTTGGCCGATCGCGGCGGCGCCGACGCCGACCAGCGCGACCCGGGTGCCGAACAGCCGGCCACTCGCGCAGAGCAGGAACAGCGAGTACGGGAAGCCCCACGGCCGCAGCGGCAGCGTGGCCTCCAGTACGCCCATGCCCGGCACGATCACCACGTCGTGCCGGCGCACCCAGGCGGCGGTGCGGACGGCGTCGACGAGTTTGCCCAGCCCCTTGCCCGCGATCGCGCCCGCGCGCGACGCGGTCCGGTACTCCCCGCGGTACCAGTGCAGCCGCGTCGCGGGGATCCGGTACCGGGTCGCGACGACCTCGGGTCCGCCGCACAGCGCGTCCACGACCGCCTTCGGGTGTTCGGCGCGGAGATAACCGAGTACGGCCTCGAGCGACCCGTCGTTGCCGAGGTTGCCGGAGCCGAGCAGGCCGAACACCCCGACGCGCACCGGAGTTTCTTGCCCGGACGTCATGCCTGCCTCCCCTCACGGCCGGCGACGAGGGCGTCGACGGAGACAGTGAGCCCGCCCGGGTCGACCGGGGCGCGGTCCTCGACCCGCTCGCCGGCGCCCGGCCGGACCCGGCTGGTCATCCACGCGGCCAGGTGGCGGTAGCACGCGCGCCGGTCGGCCGTGGACAACGGCGCCCGTCGGATCGCCGAGGCGAAGCCCCAGACGTACTCGGCGAGCAGCCGGGGCGTCGGGTGCAGCGGGCTGGCCCGGCGCGGGTCCAGGTTGACGCACCGGGAGCGCTTGGAAGGGTTCGCCCGCTCGGCGCGGGTGGGGTGGTCGCGGCGGAAGTACAGCAGCTCCGGAACCTGGTGGAAGGGCCCGTGCAGGGTGATCTCGGCGACGAACGTGCGGTCCGCGTGGTGGTAGCTGTCGTGCGGCTTCACCCGGCGCAGCACGTCGGCCCGCATCACTCCGTAGAAGTCGTCGCCACCGGGCTCGAACAGCAGGCTGCGGAAGCGCTCCGGCGCGTGCGGCGAGTCGGTGGCGAGCCCGTACTCGTACGGGACCTTCACCTGGCCGTCGCCGTCGATGACCGCCTGGCCGCTGTGCGCGAGGATCACCTCCGGCCGCTCGTCCAGCGCCTCCACGCAGCGCCGCAGCAGGTCCCGGGCGTACAGGTCGTCGTGCGAGGCCCACTTGAACAGCTCGCCTCGGCACTCGGTGAACACGTAGTTGTGGTTCGGTGCGGCGCCGATGTTCCGGGGCAGCCGGAGGTACCGGATGCGTGAGTCCTTCGCGGCGTACCGTCGGCAGATGTCCTGTGTTCCGTCGGTCGAGGCGTTGTCGGAGATGACCAGCTCGAAGTCCTCGTAGGTCTGGCCGAGCAGCGCGTCGAGTGCCTCGGCGAGGTACTCCTCGCCGTTGTACACGGGCAGGCCGATGCTCAGCCTGGGTCGGGCGGTCATGAGGTCCTCACTTCGGGGATGGGGTTGTGGTGGCGCTCGCGCAGGGCGGTCCGCAGCTGCAGCCACCACACGGCTGAGCTGCCGACGGTCGCGGCGGCGACGCCCCAGGCCGAGCCGGCCGTGCCGGCCACGGCCGCCCCGCCGAGCCCGCCGCCGACATAGCAGGCGGAGGCGAACAGTTGGGAGCGCAGGCTGCGCCGGGCCGCGCCGAGCGCGCGCAGCCCGGCCGCCGCGCCGGTACCGAGGCCGGCGCCCGCGACGCCGAGGGTGACCGGCACGATGAGCTGTGCGGCGGAGTGCCAGACGTCGCCGAGCACGAACTCGCCGAGCCGGTCCGGTATCAGCAGCACCGCCGCGCCCCAGAGCAGCGCGGCGGCGGCCTGCCCGGCACCGAGCAGGAGGCAGAACTTGGCCAGCCGGTGCGGGGCCTGCCGCAGCACTCGTGCCGCCTCCGCGACGGTGACCAGCGAAAGACCCATCAGCACGGCGAGGAAGGGGCCGAGCAGGAGCTCGGCGCCCCGGACCGCACCCACCGCGCCGACCCCGACGATCGCGCCGAGCCCGTACGCCCGCAGCTGGGCCGCGCCGCTGAGGCTGACGTTCTCGACCAGGTACCGGTAGCCGAGATCGCGCTGCTCGCGAAGCCACCCGCGCGCCCCGGTCACCCGGGGCCGGATACCGGACTGGACGTAGCCGTACGCCGCCGCCGCCGTGGCGGACACGCCCCACGCGAGTACGAAAGCGGCCACGGTGCCCACGCGGGCCGCCACGACCATGGCCGGGATGAGCGCGACGCCCCACACGAGGTCGTTGACGAACGCCTTCCGCCCGGTACCGGCGGCGAAGAACGAGAACCGCCAGGCGTCCTGCAGCAGCAGCCCCGGCAGCATGACGCCAAGGGCGGCGAACGCGGGCCCCACACGGCCACCCAGGGCCAGCCCGACCACCAGACACGCCGCGCCGAGGGCGGCACCGACGCCGAGCGCGGTACCGGACGACCGGGCCACCGCACCGCGCCAGGACGCGTCCGACACACCGCTGAAGCGCACCACGAGCGGATCGGTTGCCAGCCCGCGGGAGACGTTGAGCACCACGCCGTAGGTCACCCAGGCCAGGCTGAACACGCCGAACGCGGCCAGCCCGAGCGAGCGTGCCACGTAGATCCCCACCGCGAAGTTGGACATGCTGGAGGCCGCCTGGTCGGCCAGCCCCCAGGACAGCCGGCCGACGAGGGCCCGCCGGGCGGATCCGGCCGGTCTCGTCGTCTTATCCCCCTCGGTGGTCATCGGCGTCATGCCTTGATCAGCCCGGCGCCGTGCAGGGCTCCGGCCGCGGCGGCGACGGTGTCGAACGGCAGCCCGGACCGCTCGGCGACGTCCAGCAGACTGTGGTCACCGTCGGAGAGATTGAGCACCCAGAGCATGGCCATCTGGGCCTGCTTGGTGTCGCTGCGGCCGCCGAGCGCGTCGTACAACCCGCGCCGGCCCAGCTGGGGTTCGCCGTAGGGGCTGAGGTTGAGGTACCGCCGGTTGCGGTCAAGGACGGCGAATGCCTCGCGGCAGACGGAGAGGGTGTCCGCCATCGCCTTCGGGGAGACGAAGTCCAGGTTGTCCGCCGAGGTGTGGTATTCGGGGTAGCCGGCGTACGGGGTCCGGGTGAGCGAGCCCACGCCGAGATTGAATCCGGGCGAGCAGAACTGCCGCTCGTCGTAGCCGTACGGAGTGAACTCGGTGACGTGGTGCGGGCGTTCGGAGGCGGCCAGCACGTGCCGCATCACCCGGTCGATCTCCGCGTCGCCGCGCCTGCTCTGCTTGTACGTCAATTGGCCCGAGTCGCCGGCGCAGGCCAGCACGAGGCCGTGCTTGACCCGCTCCACCCGCTCCTTGTTGCGGGCCAGCCAGGTGATCGCCCCGATGGTGCCGGGCGCGAAGATGAACCGGTAGGTGTAGTACGGCGTCTGCTCCGCCAGCACCCGGGCCAGGAACGTCGCCACCGCGATGCCGGCCAGGTTGTCGTTGGCCAGCGACGGGTGGCAGACGTGGCAGGAGACGATCACCTCGTCGGGGACCTGCCCGGGCACCACGTGCTCGGCGTAGGTGAGGTGTCCGTCGGCGAGGGTGGAGTCGATGCGCACCTCGTACTCGCCGTCCTGCATCGCGTCCAAGGTCTCCTGGGCCAGGCAGAACCCCCATTCCGGCTTGTAGTAACTGGTGCGGTACGGCACCCAGTTCGGGTGCTCCGGAAGGGTGTGCAAGTGTTCGCGCAGCTCGGCCAGCGGCATGGTCGCCGACACCGGCACGCTGTAGCCGAGCACGTGCAGGCTGGACGCGGCGAAGTCGACGACCCGGTGGCCGGCGGTGTCGGCGATGTACGCGTCCCGGATGTTCCACTCCTGCGGCACTGTCCAGTCGAGCACCTGAGTCCCGGTCGGCACCTCGTGCACCTGCAGCGGGACGTACTCGCCGACGATGTCCAGGGTGGCGCGCACACCGTCGCCGGTGATGCTCCGGCACAGCGGGTACAGCCGCTCCACCAGCGCGTACATCTCGTCGCCGGCCGCGGTCATCGGCTGCTCGCCGGCCGCCGTCATCGGCGCCACCGCAGGGTGTCGTCGACGGTGCCGGCGTCGGACGCCGCGCGCAGCACGGCAAGGCGGGTGAAGCGCTGCTCGAAGTCCTCCCGGGTCAGCCCGTGTTTCCGGTAGGCGTCGGCGAGTTCGAGCGCGCCCTGCTTCACCGTCCACTCGCAGTCGAAGCCGGGTATCGCGGCGCGGAACCGGGAGAAGTCCACCCGGTACGACCGCGGATCGGCACCGTTCTCCCCGGTGATCACCACCTTCGCGCCGGACACCGCCTCGGCGACCTGCTCGGCGATCTCGGCGACCGTGACGTTGTTGATCTCGCTGCCGATGTTGAACGCCCGGTCGTGCACCGCTTCCCGCGGCGCGGTCAGCGCGGCCGCGAAGGCCCGTGCGATGTCGGCGGCGTGCACCAGCGGGCGCCAGGGGGTGCCGTCGGAGAGCACGAGGACCTCGCCGGACAGGAGCGCGTGGCCCACCAGGTTGTTCAGCACGATGTCGGCGCGGAGCCGGGGCGAGTAGCCGAAGGCGGTGGCGTTGCGCATGAACACCGGGGTGAAGTCGCCGTCGGCCAGGGCGTGCAGGTCGTCCTCCACCCGCACCTTGGACTCCGCGTACGGCGTCACCGGGCGCAGCGGGGCCTCCTCGCTCACCAGGTCTTCGCCGCCGGCGGCGCCGTACACCGAGCAGGTCGACGCGTACAGGAAGCGCCGCACTCCGGCGTCGCGGGCCAGCCGGGCAAGGCGTACGGACGCGTGGTGGTTGATGTCGTAGGTGAGGTCCGGCGCCAGCGATCCCAGCGGGTCGTTGGACAGCGCGGCCAGGTGGATCACGGCGTCCACCCCGGCCATGTGGTCGGCCGTGACGTCGCGCAGGTCCACCCGATGCCCCTGCGGGTCCGCGGGCGGCGGGCCGAGGACGCAGTCGGCGAACAGGCCGGCGTCAAGGCCGACGACCTCATGTCCGGCGGCCGCGAGGACCGGGGCCATCACGGTGCCCAGGTAGCCCTGATGTCCGGTCAGCAGTACGCGCAAGGTTCATTCCCCCAGGTTGAGAGTGAGTTTGGTGACGGCGAACGCCTCGGCGTAGCGCGCGTGGCTTTCGATGCCGCGGATCCGCGCAAGGCCGAGGAAGGCCTCCCGGTCGTACCAGGGCCGGTGCCGCTGCGAGGGGTAGTGCTCCTGCAGCAGCCGCACCTTCAGTTCGGCGATCTCGGGCGACAGCGGCTGGTACGCCGCCATACGGCCGAGATCGCCGTCCCACTTGACGATCTCGTAGCCGAGGACCAGGTGGTCGCGGAATGCGGTGGGTACCAGCTTCGCCAAGCCGCGGTGATCCTGGTGCGCGTCATCGGTACGCGGAGCCAGCACGAGGTCCGGCTCGGTCCGCTCGCGCAGCTCCTCGATGGCGGCCTTGGCCTCTTCCCACCGCGTCGGCAGTCGGCCGTCCGGCAGCTTGAGCACGGTCAGCCGCAGGTCGGCGCCCGGGCAGAAGGCGGCGAGCGCGGCCTGCTCCTCCTGCTCCCGCTCGCTGCCACCGCCGGAGAGCACCAGCGCGTCGACACGCATACCCGGCCGCGCGAGGCACAGGGTCAGCAGCGTGCCGCCGGCGCCGATGGCGATGTCGTCGCAGTGCGCGCCTACCGCGACGATCCGGTCCAAACGCCCGGCGCTGAGCTGGATCACGCGGTCCTCACCCCGGGGTTCGTTCCCGCGCCGGCTCCCGCGCCGTCCCGTTCCCACACGGCCCACGGGCGGTCGCCCCGGGCGTAGGCGTCGTCGAGCGCGGCCCGCTCCTTCACGGTGTCGGTCGGCTTCCAGAAGCCGCGGTGCTGGTGCGCCACCAACCGGCCGCGCTTGGCGAGTTGGGCGCATCCGTCGGCGACCAGGTCCCCGTTCTCCGGTATGTGGTCGAAGATCTCCTGGCGGAGCACGAAGTAGCCGCCGTTCTCCCACAGCGGCAGGTCGCTCACCGCGGTGATGCCCCCCACCAGTCCGTCCTCGCCCAGCTCCACGCAGTGGAACGAGGACTGCGGCGGCACCACCATCATCGACGCACCGGCGTCACGCCGCGCGAACCGGTCGACCATCTCCGGCAGCGGGGCGTCGGTGAGCACGTCGGCGTAGTTGGCGAGGAACATCTCGTCGCCGTCCAGGTGGTGCCGCACCCGGCGCAGCCGCTCCCCGATCGGTGACTCGATGCCGGTCTGCGCGAACGTGATCGTCCAGTCCGCGATGTCGGTGGACAGCAGCTCGGTCCGCCCGCCGCGCAGCACGAAGTCGTTGGACACCGTCTCCTCGTAGTTGAGGAAGAAGTCCTTGATGTGGTGGGCCCCGTACCCGAGACACAGGATGAACTCCGTGTGCCCGAAGTGCGCGTAGTAGCGCATGACGTGCCAGATCAGCGGTCGCGGGCCGACCATCGCCATCGGCTTGGGCGTGTCGTCGGCGGCTCCGCTGCGCATCCGCATCCCGTAACCGCCGCAGAACAGAACGACCTTCATGCTGTGCCCTTTCCAGACGCGACCTCGACAATGCTCAGTTCCGGGATGGGAAAGACGAGCCGGCCGCCCCAGTCGTGCACGAAGGACAGCTGCTCGACCAGCTCGGCCCGCAGGTTCCACGGGAGGACGAGGACGTAGTCCGGTTTGTCGGCGGCTATCTGGTCGGGCGGCAGGATCGGGATGCGGGTGCCCGGAGTGAACCTGCCGTGCTTGTAGGGGTTGCGGTCGACCGTGTACGGGAGCAGGTCGGGCCGGATGCCGCAGTGGTTGAGCAGGGTGTTGCCCTTGCCCGGGGCGCCGTAGCCGACGACCGTCTCGCCGCGCTCGGCCGCCTCGATGAGGAACCGCAGGAGGTCCCGGCGCACCTTGGCCACCCGGTCGGAGAACTCGGTGTACCCGGACATCTCCTGCAGCCCGGCGGCCTTCTCCCGGTCCAGCACGTCGGCCACCCGCCGGGTCGGCTCGCCGGCCACTTCGGCCGGCCGGGCCCACAGCCGGATGGAGCCGCCGTGCGTGGGCAGCAGCTCGACGTCCACGAGCGCGAGCCCGCCGCTCGCAAGCGCCCGGATCGCGGACGCGACCGTGTAGTACTGGAAGTGCTCGTGGTAGATCGTGTCGTACTGGTTCTCCTCGATCAGGGTCAGCAGGTGCTGCACCTCGATGGAGACCCAGCCGTCGTCGGCGACCAGGGCACGCAGCCCCTGGGTGAACCCGACGACGTCGGGGATGTGCGCGTACACGTTGTTGGCCACGACCAGGTCCGCCGGGCCGTGCTCGGCGCGGACGTCGGCGCCGGTGGCCGGGTCGAGGAACTCCGTGAGCGTGGGCACACCCGCGTCCCGCGCCGCGGCGCCGACGTTCACCGACGGCTCGATGCCGAGGCAGCGGATCCCGCGGTCCACCATGTGCCTCAGCAGGTACCCGTCGTTGCTCGCGACCTCGACCACGAAGGCGTCGGGGCCGAGAGCAAGGCGTTGTACGGCGTCGGCGACGTACGTGCGCGCGTGCTCCACCCAGGAGGTCGAGTAGGAGGAGAAGTACGCGTACTGCGTGAACGTCTCCTCCGGCGTGATCAGCGGAGGAATCTGCGCGAGCCAGCAGTCGGTGCAGACCCGCAGGTGCAGCGGGTAGGTCGGCTCCGCCTTGTCCAGTTGGTCCGCGGCGAGAAAGCTCTCACATGGTGGCGTCGCCCCAAGATCGACGACGCTCGTCATCGCTTCCGAGCCGCAGAGTCGGCATCGTGTCATCTACTGTCCCCATCCCCCCTGCTCGGGCGGGTGTCCCCGCCGCGAGCCAGTGCTTTTGTCCCCCACCGGCGGTGGGCTGTCCCCGCCGCCGGACCGACCCGCGATCGCGGTGCGGTACTCATCCACCAGGCGCTCAAGGCCGACGGCCGGGCTGAAACCCTGCTCGTAACGGCGCCTGGCCGCCTGGCCCATCTCCCGGTTGCGGGCCGGCTCGGCCGCGATCCGGCGTATGCAGGACGCGAGCGAGGCGGGCTCGCCCGGCCGGTGCAGCAGCCCGGTCACCCCGTCCTCGACGAGTTCGACGAAGGCGCCGTGACCAGCGGCGACGGTCGGGACCCCCGCCGCCATCGCCTCCACGACCACCAGGCCGAACGCCTCCAGCCACGTCGAGGGAGCCACCACGGCGACCGACCGTGCGACGGCCTTCCGGGTCTCCGCCGTGTCATACAGGCCGACGTAGCGCACGTCGTCCCGGCCCGCCGCCCAGGCGGTCACCTCTTGCGCCAGCGGCCCCGCGCCGGCGATCACGAGCGGCACGCCCACACCGCCGCTCGCTGCGATCTCGTCCCACGCGGCCATGAGCAGCCGCACGCCCTTGGCCTCCGCGAGTCGGCCGAGATAGAGCAGATGCTCGCCGTCGCCCGCTCGGGAGGTGCCCGGCTCCGGCACGAAGTTGTGCTTCACCGTCAGCCGCTCGGCCGGCATGCCGGCCCGCACCAGGACGTCGCGCTGCGCCGCGGAGAGGCAGAAGAACCGCTCCACGCCGGACCACCACCGCCGCCGGTTGACCGACAGGCTGACCGCGAGCGGCACCGTCGCCAGCCGGGAGCTCCGGTAGCAGCCGTGCCGGACGGCGGGCAGCGGCGCCGATCCGACGCACTCGGTGCACGGCCGGCCGTCCCGCTGCAGCGTGCCGGGTGGGCAGACCTGGGTGTAGTTGTGCAGCGTGGCGACGGCGGGCACGTCGGCGTCGGCGCAGGCGGCCAGCACCGCGGGCGACAGAAGCGGGAAGACGTTGTGGACGTGCACCACGTCCGGTCGCTCGGCGCGAAGCCGGGCGGTGATCTCCGCGCGGACCGCCGGGTTCCACGGCACAAGGAGCGGCACCGCGGCCTTGGCAAGGAGGGACCGGGCGGCGATGTCGTCGCTGCGCCGCTCGAACACCTCGACCCGGTGGCCGGCGGCGCGCAGCAGCGCGACCTCCTGGTCGACGACCTTGTTCTCCCCGCTCGGCTGCGCCGAGGCGTAGCGGTTGTGCACCACGAGGACGTGCATGCTCAGGTCACCTCCGATCTCAGGGCCCAGCGCGGGATGCGTGGTCGAGGGACATCGGGCGTCGAGAGGGGCGTGGCCGTGGCAGGTGCCGCAAGGAGCGAGGCAGCCAGGGCCAGATGCAGCAGATACGGCGAGGCGTCGCCGAGCCCGGCCTCGGTGTACGACGCGATCGCGCAGTAGCTGATCAGGAAGATCGCGCAGGCCCTCGACAGCGACGGTGGCCGCAGCAACGCGACGCCGGCGAGGACGATGATGATCGCCCCCACCAAGGCGACGCCGATCAGACCCTGTTCCTGGTAAACGGCCAGCCAGCTGTTGTCGATCGGCAGCCCGCCGAACGACTTGTCGCCCAGGCCCATGCCGAACAACTTGTCCGCGGTCGTCCTGGGCGCTGCCAGCAGGGCCTCCCAGACCTTGGCCCGACCGGTGAGGTTGGAGAAGTTCTCCTGGCTCTGTCCGCGCAGGAACCACGCCTGGAGCGCGGAGCTGAACCCCACCGCGGCCACCGTGGCGCACAGCACCGTCCAGGTGAAGAACCGGCGGGCCGCGGCGCTGGTCAGGATGAGCGAGCCGATCGCCAACGCAAGTCCGATGATCAGGCCCAGTGTGGCCGTCCGGGTATGGGTCAACGCGAGCAGGACGAGTGACGGCACGATGACCACCGCCGCGCTGACCCCGTCGGTCCGGCGGCCCAGTACGAGCAGCACGGTGAGCCCGATGATCACCGCGGCGTACTGTCCGATCTGCGGCGGGGTGAGGGGCCACAACGCGCCGACAAGGCGTCCGCCGTAGATCTCGGGCAGGGCCGCGCCCGGCGAGATGACCAGGCCGGCGGCCACCGACCCGAGCACCGCGAAGTACATCCGGATGTGGTGCCGGACGAACGTCAGGCCGCCGTCCCACCAGCGGCTGAGCAGCCACAGCGTGCCGACGAACAGAGCCAGCCGGGTGCAGCGGAACAGCGCGCCGTACCCGGACTCCAGGTTCGCGCTGGAGATCACGCTCGGCACCAGCAGCAGGGTGAGCAGGAACAGGTAGGCGCTCGCTCGGATGCGCAGCCGGAGATTGACTGCGAGCGCCAGCGCGAACGCGGCGACCAGCGCGCCCATGGTGGCCATCTGGATGAGGGAGCGGGGCAGCGGGATGATGGTCTTCGCCCCGGTGGAGCCGAGCGTGTTGAGGATCAGCAACCCCCAGACGATCCCGACGATCTTCGGGGTGCCGGCAGGACGCGGTTCGGCGTCGGGCCGCGTGCCCGCCGTGTCCGGTCCGCCCGGCAGCCCGCCGCTCCGCAGGTCTGCGCCCATCTCAACCACCGGTCCGCGGGCCGAGGGTGCTGCCCGTGTCTTGCTGGTAGGTCTTGCCCTGCCACTGCCTGAAGCCGAGCACCCGGCTCGGGTCGTGGGCGACGAATTTCCATGAACCGAGGTAGACGTTGTCGTGCCAGCGGTTGTCCTGCTTGCGGGTGATCGCGTCGGCCACCCGCTCGCCCTTGTACGGCGACCAGTCCGGATAGGTGCCGTAGTTGGACAGCACCGCCATTCGGTCGCACTTCGCCGTGCACTTGACGACGGACTTGTCCAGCACGAAGCGGTTGTCGTGGATGTCCACCCGCTGGGTCTTCCACCGGCAGTCGGCGTAGAGCGGTGGCTTGGCGATCGCCGGCTGCGCGCAGCGGTCGGAGTCCCGCACCAGCAAGGTGCAGTCACCGGACGAGGTGTTGGCCGGGCTGTTGCAGAACCGGTCGGCGTTCTCCCACAGGGTGATCCCGGACCAGTTGTTCTCCAGCACGTTCCGGTAGACCTCGACCTTGTCGGTGCGGGCCTTGATCCGTGGTTCGCCGCCGGACTCGGACAGGTAGACGGTCGCGAACGGGAAGTCGTCGCCGCGGGCCGCTTCCCTGCGGCCCTCGACCCAGTTGTTCCGCCGGATCTTGTTGTTCCGGACGACCGCGTTGTAGCTGGTCTCGTAGATCAGCGCGGCACCGTCGTTGGCCTCGATCACGTTGTTCTCGATGCGGAAGTCGTTGTTGTTCGTGTCCGCCCACAACCCTGTTCCGCGGTTGTCGTGCACCCAGTTGCCGCGCACGTCGGCCCCGTTGACGGCCCAGAACTTGATGCCTCCGGTGCAGCCGCAGCCCTCCCGCCGCCGCTCCCAGTCGCCGGTGTTGTTGCCCACGATCTCGTTGCCCTCGACCACCAGGCCGCGGATGGAGTCGCCGGCCTTGTACGCGTTCATGCCGTACTGACCGTTGTCGCGCAGGCAGCTGGCGCGGACCTGCTGGCGGGCACCGGCCATCAGCCCGGCGGCGGAGTTGTACTGGATCGTCGCGTGCTCGATCACCCACCCGTCGGCCGAGTCATGGTTGACCACGCCCTCGTCGTGCGGCGCGACGAAACGCTGCACGGTCAGATAGCGGATCGTGACGTTGCGGGAACTGCCGCCGAACGCGTACTGGTTCTTCTTCCCGCCATCGAGTACCGCGCCCGGCGCGCCGATGTAGCGGTTCCCCTCCTTGGGAATGACCTGGGCGTAGCGGTCCGGGTCGAGCCTGTGCTTGCCCGGTCGAAGCCAGAACGTGGTCTTCGGGGGGCTGCTCTTGGTCTTCGCAGCCAGGTCACCGACCACCGCGGGGTCCACCGTCACCGCGCCCGCCGGCGCCTTCGCCGGCCCGGCCGCGGGCTTGGCGCACACCCGGGCCACGGACGTGGACGGCGCAGCGGTCGGCTTTGGCCGCGCGTCCGGCGTGCTCTCGCAGCCGGTCGCCGCCAGCAGGGCCATCGCCAGCGGTACCACCGGCAACGCCCAGTGCCGCCACTTGATCCCCACGCGTCCCCCTAGCCTTGGAACCTGAGTACGGTGACGAACCCCTCCGCGCCGTCGGCGAAGCCGGTGCCGACCAGCGTCGTGGCGGGTTCCTTGCGCCCGAAGCCGGGGGAGTACCAGCCCAGCGGCGGGTCACACTCGCCGCGATGGGCCCGCCAGCTCAGCTGCCCGGGCAGGTCGAGCACTGCGGAGCGGTCCTCGCCGTCCCGGGTCCAAGTGAGCACGGCCCGGTTGTCCGCCAGGTCCGCGGCGATCGCGGGGCCGAGGTGGAACGCCAGCTGCACGGCCCGGCGCGGGCCCTGTTGGCCCCGGACCTCGTCGACGACCCTCAACTCCTGGCGCGCGGCCGTCAGTTCCACCCGGCGGCGGTGCACGGAGGGCTGGTAACCGTCATGCTCGGCACACCAGCGGACCGTCCCCCCGTCGGAGGTGCCGGATGTGTCCACGGCCAGGACGCGGCTGCGGGCATGCCGGGTCCACAGGAACGGACCGCCGGAGACGGACTGGTCACCGCCGTCCAGCTGCAGGGTGTTGTGGCCGAGGGTCGAGCGGAAGTACTGCCGCCACTCGGGCTGCCCGTGGTAGCAGAACGTCCCCGGGTCGGCGAGCACGTCGACCCCGTCGTGCCGGACCTCCACGGACAGCGCGTCCGCGTGGGCATGCGCGGCGATGGACAGGAAGCCGTGCGGGCCACCGTCGCAGCGGCACCAGATCTCCTCCGGACCGCGCAGGATGGTCATGCCCGCGTCGGCGAAGTGGGCCGGTCGGCTAGCCGGGCGGGTCACGGCCGGCGCGGTTCCATTTTTCGCGTACGGCCGGATGAGCGCGGCCAGCAGCGGGGTGCGCACATCGGTGCCGGTCACCGCCGGCCACCAGGCGAGCCGGCCGAACACGGCGTCCCCGGTGGCCAGCAGAGAGGCCCAGCGGTCGGTGCCCGCGCCGTCCAGGACCAGACCGTGCCCGTCGTCCGCGTCCCCCTGGCGCGGCGGCCGTAGCCGGCTGTCCACGACTGCCGCGAGCGCGTCGGTCATCCGCAGCAGCACCAGCCGGATGGACGCGGGGACCGGCCTGCCTGCGGCATCCGCCTCGGCCACCGCGGCCAGGCCGAGTTCCAGCACAAGTCCGTGATACTCGGTGGCCAGCTCGCGGTTGAGGCCGGAAGGGAAGGTGTTGCTTCGCAGGTGCCGCTCCAGCGACCGCAGCGCGCCGGCCCGCCAGCGCGCCGAGGAGGGGAACCACCCGAACGCGCAGGCCGCTGCGAACTGTCCGGCGGCCTCGGCGATGACGTGGTTGTTCGCCGAAGACCCCCGGCTGGGGAAGGCGGCCAGCCAGCGCTGGTGGTGCCAGATCTGGTTCAGCGCCACCGGGTTGCCCTCGAAAAGACCGGCCACGCCCGGCCAGCCGTCGAGCAGCCGGCGGATCCACACCCAGGACAGCAGCCGGATGCCCAGCTCGATGCCGCTGATCCAGTGCACGCCGCGCAGCGGTGGGTTGGCCGTCCACCACGACCGCAGGTGCTCGGCCACTCGCTCGGCGTACCGGTCGTCCCCGGTGATCGCGTAGGCGGCGGCGAGCTGGGTGAGGTACTGATGCCGGGACAGCTCCCAGATCTGCTTGATGTCCCCGACCGCGTCCTCGTTCCGGTACGGCACGTCGAAGGCATAGCCCCACGGAGCCCGGCGCCCGGTCTTCGGGTCGCACCACCAGTCCGGGTCGGTCAGGTCGTCGCGGACCACCCCGAAGTACTCGTCGTGCCCGTACATCAGCCGGTCCGCCTCGGCGATGAGACGTTTCGCGGCGTCCGGGGGTATCGCGGCGATCGTCCCGGCGGGCAGTACCGCGGTGAACCGGGCGTCGGTCACGCTCGGGCAGTTCGGCCGCGCCGACCGCCACCGCCGCCTGCGCACCGCGTCCCCGACCCGGCCGCCGACCTCCCGCGGTCCCATCCGGGAGAGCCGCCGCAGGTACCAGCCCGCGCTCATCGTCACTGCGCCCTCGCCAGCGTCACCGGCGCGCCGCCCGCCAGGCCGGCCTGCACGGCGAGGGTGGCCGCCGTGGTGGCGACCAGCGACTCGAGCGGCACCGGCATCGGCCCGCCGGTCCGCACGGCCTTGATGAACGCCGCCAGTTCGGCGTTCTGGCCCTTGTCCCGGGCCTTGGGCAGCCGTGAGCTGACCCACCGCTTGCGGCCGTACACACTGGCCCGGACGAAGTCGTCGAGCCGCAGCACCCTGCCGTCCGCGACAAGGTCCAGCGTCTCCTTGGGGAAGCTGGGCGCACCGGTGGTGACGTAGCTGATGGTGGCGGTGGACCCGTCCGGGTAGCGCAGCACCACCTGCAGGTCCTCGTTGCCGGACGTGGCGACCGCGTACACCGAGACCGGGTCGGCCTCGAGCAGCCAGCTCGCCGTGTCGATGAAGTGTCCGCCCTCTCCCGCGAACCGCGAGCCCTCGGTGCCCTGTTGGAGATACCAGCTGCCGTGCTGCAGCCGGCCCGCGTTGACCAGGTAGCGGAGGTTCGCCGGACCGGTCCGGGTGCCGAAGCGCTGCCGGGCCTCCCGCAGCATGGGCGCGAACCGGCGGTTGAAGCCCACCTGCAGCCGGTCGTTGCCGGACTCCTCCACCGCCGCGAGCACGCCGGCCAGCTCGTCCTCGGTGAGGGCCAGGGGCTTCTCCACGAACACCGTCTTGCCGGCAAGGAGCGCTCTGCGGGTCAGTTCGGCGTGCGAGCTGTGCCGGGTGACCACGAACACCGCGTCGATGGACTTGTCGCCGAGCACGGCGTCGAGATCGGTGGTCGCCTCGGCGAAGCCGAACTTCCGCTGCGCGTTGGCCGCGGACAGCGCCGTCGTGGTGACGACGGTCGACAACTCGACGCCGTCGCGCTGTGCCAGGTGCGGCAGCAGCATCGACGTCGCGTAGTTTCCCGCGCCGACGAACGCAAGGCGCACCGGCGCCTTGGCGGCTCGGGCCGGCGTGGACGCTGAGCCGCTGGGTCGCTTCACCGCGGGCACGGCCACCGCCGAGGCCCCCGCTTCTCCCGCTTCCGCTGTGTGTTCAACGGGGCCGGGGTACCGGAACAGCACAGCCACGGCCTTCAGGTCGCCGTCCTTCAGGCTCTGGTACGTCCCCACGGCGTCATCGAAGTCGGCTATGTGGGAGATCAAGGGCTCCACGTCGACGCTGCCGCGGGCGAGGAGATCGAGGAAGCACGCCAGGTTGCGGCGCTCGGTCCAGCGCACGTAGCCGATCGGGTAGTCCCGGCCCTCCAGTTCGTACTCCGGGTCGTAGCGCCCGGGGCCGTAACTGCGGGAGAACCGGACGTCGAGCTCCTTCTCGTAGTACGCGTTCCACGGCAGGTCCAGGCGGCACTTGCCGATGTCGACGACCCGGCCGCGGTCCCGGCTCAGCCGGGCGGCCAGCTCGACGGGCTGGTTGCTGCCGCCGCCGGCGGCCAGGTACACCTGGTCCACGCCGTGACCGCCGGTGAGCTCGGCGACGGTGGCTTCGACGGCCGCGGACGCGGGATCGCCGCAGGCCGCGGCGCCCAGACGCTCGGCCAGTTCGCAGCGCACCGGGTCGGGGTCGACGCCGACGACGCGGACTCCCGAGGCGGCAAGGAGCTGCACCACCAGCTGCCCGATCAGCCCGAGGCCGATGACCAGTGCCACTTCGCCGAGCTGTGACTCGCCTTGGCGGACGCCCTGCATCGCGATCGATCCGACGGTGCCGAAGGCCGCGTGCCGCGGCGCGAGGCCGTCCGGCACCGGGGCGTAGAGGTTCTTCGGAACCCAGTTCAGCTCGGCGTGCAACGCGTGCTCGTTGCCGGCGCAGGCCACGAGGTCGCCGACCTTCACGTCCTCGATGCCGGCGCCGACCTGCTCGACCACCCCGCACAGCGAGTAGCCCAGCGGCGTGTAGGAGTCCAGCTTGCCCATCACCTTGCGGTAGGTGGCGGGCACCCCGTTGGTGGCCACGCTCTGCATGACCTTGGCCACCTGGTCCGGCCGGGAGCGGGCCTTGCCCACCATCGACATGCCGGCCTCGGACACCTTCATGAGCTCGGTCCCGGTGGATATCAGCGAGTAGGCGCTCCGGACCAGCACACCGCCCGGCTTGCACCCCGGCGCCGGCACGTCGAGCAGCGCCAGCTCGCCACTCTTGTAGTTCTGTACAACCTGTTTCACCCGAGCTCCTCTTGTTTCCACGCCGTCAAGCCGCCCGGCTCTGGCCGGAGCCAGAGGTCGCGCCGCGATACCAGTACTCGAGGGTCAGCACATGCCACAGATGCTTGGAGAAGTCCCGCTGCCCGGCGGCGTCCTCGGCGACCATCCGCGCCAGCGCGTCGCGGCGCAGGATCCCGGAATTGACGAGCACGCCGTCGTGCACCACCTCGCGCACCAGCGGTGCCAGATCCCGGCTCATCCAGGCGCGCAGCGGGGCGCTGAACAGGCCCTTGGGCCGGTACACGATCTCCCGGGGCAGGATCGAGGTGGCCGCCTCCTTGAGGACGGCCTTGCCCTGCCGTCCGACGATCTTGCGATCGCCGGGCACGGCGAACGCCGCCTTGACCACCTCGACGTCCACATACGGCACTCGCACCTCGGTCGACGCGGCCATGCTCGACCGGTCCGTGTAGGCGAGGTTCAGGCCCGGCAGGAACATCCGGGCGTCGCCCAGGCACATGCGGTTGACGAAGTCGTCGAGGTCGTTGTCCTGGTAGATGTCCGCATGCTCGGTCAGCACGTCCTCGACCGTCCCGGCCAGGTCCGGATCGACCAGGGCGAGCAGCTCGTCCTGGTCGTACATGGTGTAGCTGCGCCGGAACGCGGTCTCCTCCGGCAGATCGGCGAAGGAGAGGAACCGCTTCGCGAAGCGCACCGACCGGTACCCCCGGCGGGCCGTGGCGACCGGCAGCCGGTCCACGGCCCTGGACAGGCCCCGCCGCAGGGGCCGCGGGACGCGCTGGTAGCGCAGCGCAAGCAGGTTGGCCAGGTGCTTGCGGTAACCGGCGAACAGTTCGTCGGCGCCCATCCCCGAGAGCATCACCTTGACCCCGGCCTCCCGGGCGGCCGAGCAGATCAGGAACGTGTTGATCGCGGCGGGGTCGCCGATCGGCTCGTCCAGGTGGTAGGTCATCTGCGGCAGCAGGTCGAGCACATTCGGAGCGATCTCGATCTCGTGCAGGTCGACGCCGAACCGCTCGGCCACCTGCCGGGCGTAGCGCAGGTCGTCCGGCATCGCCTCGAACTTGGCGTCCTCGGCGCGGAACCCGATCGTGTAAGCGGAGATCCCGGGTCGGTCGCGGGCCGCCAGCGCGGTCAGGTAGCTGGAGTCAAGACCGCCGGAGAGGAAGGTCGCCACGGGTACGTCGGAGAGCAGGTGGCGCCGAGTCGACTCCTCGACGACGGCAGCGACATCCGGCTGCTCGCCGCCCCGGGCCCGGTCCCGGCCCTCGGCGGCGACATCCCGGAGGTTCCAGAACCGGCCGCGCTCCACCCGGCCGTCGGGCCGGCACCGCAGCCAGCTCCCCGGCGGCAGCTTCTCCGCTTCGCGGAACGCGCAGCGTGAGTCCGGCACCCAGTAGTACAGCAGCGAGGCCACCAACGCCGCATGGTCCACCTGCAGCGACCCGCCGGTCGCGGCGGCGAGAGCCTTGAGCTCGGAGGCGAACACCAGGCCGGCACCGCGCCGGAGCAGGAACAGCGGCTTGATGCCGAGCTGGTCGCGGGCGAGTACCAGGTCACCGGTTCGCTCGTCGAAGATCCCGAACGCGAACATGCCGCGCAGCCGGGGCAGGCAGTCCGTGCCCCAGCGCCGCCAGGCCTCAAGGAGCACCTCGGTGTCGGAGGTACCGCGGAAGCGCACCCCGGCGGCTGCCAGCTCGGCACGCAGCTCGGGCGCGTTGTACAGCTCGCCGTTGTACGTAAGCGCCAGGCCGCCCGAGACCATCGGCTGGGCGCCGGTCTCGGACAGGTCGATGATGGCCAGCCGGCGGTGCCCGAGCTGTACTTCGCCGTCACCGACGCGGTGGCCGTACCGGCCCGCCCCGTCCGGACCGCGGTGGGCGAGGGTATCGGTGAGCCGGTCGGTCACGACCTTCCCGTCCGGCCATCGGTAAGTGCCTGCGATGCCACACATGTCCTACCGCGCCTCCTCGTCGTTGTCCGGGCCCAGTGCGGCCCGCACCGCCAGCCGCTCCGTCCGCCGCCCGCCCGTGCCGTTCTGCCGGGCCGGTACCTCGTTCCGGCCGCGCAGCGCGGTGTTCAGCCCGTCCCACAGCGTGCCGTCGGTCCGGTCCCGCGGATCGGGGTCGATCAGCACCACACCGATCACCGGAATGCGCTGGTCCGCGAGCTGCCGCGCCACGGTGTGCAGCCATGCGGCGCTGCCGTGCCCGGCACGCACGACGAGCACGGTCTGGGTGCCGAGGTACTGGAGGTCGGTCCACGCAGTGCCGGGCGCGACCGAGCCGACACCGATCCGGCGCTCCTGTTGCGACACGGCCGCGGCATGCTCGCCGCTGACCACGGCCGGGCCTCCTGGTTTCTGGCGGCGGCGCGCGAGCTGCGGGCCGGGCAGACCATCGATGATCACCACTGGCCCCTCCGCCGCCAGTGCCCCGGCGAGGTTCAGGGCGATCACGCTCGTGCTGCGCGCACAGCCCAGTTCCAGCAGCGACACCGGTTCCGCGGAGCCGCGCACGGTGCGGGCCAGGGTCACGGTGAGCCGTTCGCGTGCCGCCCTGGTCCGTCGGCGCTGCCACAGCTTGCCCGACCGGCGGGGCAGCTCGGCGATGACCGAGGCGCCCAGGTTCGCCGCGATGTCCCGGCGCAGCACGGGGCGGTCCGCCACCACCGCGCCGACCGCGGCCAGCGCGAGCCCGAGGACCAGCCCCAGGACGAGCCCGATCGCGGCGTTGGTGACAGCGGCCTTGGGCAGGGAGTGCCGCACCGCGCGGGGGTCGTCCACGATCTGCGTGCCGGTGATGATCTTGGGCGTGCCGGTGCGCGCCTCCGCTGCGCGCTGGTCGAAGTCGGCGATTCGCGAGTTGAGCTCGGCCCGGCGGGCGAAGAGCGACTCGATGCTCGCCGACGTTTTCGGGTCGCTCTCCGGCGATCGGTCTCCGATCTCCTTGTTGACCTGGGCGAGCTCGTTTCGCATGCGGTCACGCTGGTCGAGCAGGGCCTTGGCTTCGGCCTTCGCGGTTTCCCGCATCCGCTTCACATGGTCCGCGACGAACGCATCGGCCAGTGCCTTGGCCCGGGCCACCGCTTCCGCGTCGCTGTCACCTGTCACTTCGATCTGCAGCAGATTGTTGGTCAAGCCGGTGCCCCGGTAGTCCTCCATGAAGTCCTCGGGTTTTTCCGGGGACTTGAGGGACTCCAGGGCCTTGCCGGCGATCCGCGTGGTCCCCAGCAGCGCGACGTCGGTGCGGATCAGCGTTCCGGTGTCGTTCGGCTGGTCCTCCTTATGTGCGACCAGCACTTTGGTCACCGCGGTCGGCCGCGGCGGCAGCAGGACCGCCACCGCCACGCCGACCAGCAGTCCCAGGAGCGCCATGGAGCTCCAGAGGCGGCGGCGCCTGCGCACCGACACCATCAGCGCCTGCAGGTCGAAGAGTGGAGTGGCTGCCGACGACTCCGAAGCCGTGCTCGTCGTCACTTTGAACCTCCCGTCGCGTGGCCGCGAACCGCGAGCGCCGGGGTGGCGTCGTCCGGAGGATCATCGGCAGACCGCGTGGGACGGGCCCGGACCGGGCCGGCGACGACGATGCCGACGACGTCATGCCCGCCGTCCGCACACGCCTCGGCGATGCCGGCGAGCTCCTCCGTGGTCCAGCTGCCCGCGCTGAGGACGACCAGGGCACCGGACTCGGTGCCGCGGTCCGGCACCATCGGCCGGTCCACCGAAACCTCCACCACCCGCAGCAGCGGATCGCCCTTGGCCTCGGCGACGAGCTGCTGGGCGGCCAGGCGGGCGATCTCGTCGCCTTCCGGCACGACAGCCAGCAGCCGCCGGGGGGCCGTTAGTTGGTCCCGGAGGCGAGTGCACACCCGCCGGTAGCGGATCCGCATGCCGGCCTCGTCGCCGGACCTCTGCGGGGTCGGTATGTCCCAGCGGGTGTCGATGCCGAGGAGTCGGCGGATCGAGGCCCGTGGGCCACGGTGTTCCGGCTGGTGCGCGCGTTGTTCATCAGGCACGTCGACGGTGCCAAGAAGCGCCGAGCCCAGCGCCGCCGCGATCTCCGGGTCGGTGCGCAGTCGGCGATTCACCCGTGCGGCAGTGAGATGGCCGATGACCGCGAGCAGGAAGAACAGCAGTGCCCCGGCGCCGATGAGCTGCATCCTCGTCGGCGGCGCCTCGCCGGTCGGCCGGGCCGCCGGACCCATGACGACCATGCCGGCCATGTTGGTCGTCGGGTCGGCCTGGTCCAGCTGCGTCATGGCCTCCTCCAGCGCGGTGCGCAGCTTCTCGAGCGAGGTGCGGGCCTGCACGCTCTCCACGCTCCGCCCCGGATCGGCCGCCTTGGCCAGGTCGGTGATGCGGCGGTTGGTCTCCTCCACCTGCTGCCGCAGCGCCTCGGGCCCTGTGACCACTTCGGAGTCGGTGCTGCCGCCTGCGATCCGCGCGGCGAATCCGACGAACTGCTGGGCCAGCTGGTCGGAGAGCTGCTGCGCGCGCTCCGGGGTGTCGGCCGTACCCGAGATCTTGACGATGTTCCCGTCGGCGGCCTTGGCGCTGACTTGATCCCGCAGTTCGGCGCCGCTGACGCCCGGCCAGCCGAGCTTGGCGGCCGCGCGGTCGACCACCGTCGAACTGGTCGCGATATCCACCTGAGTCAGCAGCGCGCGCTCTTCCCACTGCCCCGGCAGCAGAACCGATGCCGACGTCGTGTACCGCGGCGGGAAAACCACCGAGGCGCCGTAGCCGACGAGTGCGCCCACCACGGCGAGGGTGGCGAGAAGCCGCCACCGTCGACGGAGAATCCGCCCGATCGTGGCCAGGCGGATCGTGTCTTCGTTCAACGGTGCTGCCTCTTCCCTGTGCGGACCTGGTCGCTCGCCGACACCGGAGTGTGGTCACGGCAGGCAGCGGCGTACGCGGCGAGCAGCGACGCTTGCGAGTTCCGCCAGGAAAGCTCCCCGCTGATCCGCTCCTGGCCGATCTTGCCCATCCGGGCCCGCTTGTCCGGATCGCCAAGGAGCAGCGCGATGAGCCCCGCGAATTCGGCCTCGTCGTTGGCGGGCGCGTAGACAGCGGCGTCACCGGCGGAGACTCGTGCCTCCCGGAGGTCGAACGAGACGATCGGTCGGCCCATCGCCATGTACTCGAGGACCTTGTTCATGGTCGACACGTCGTTGAGCGGATTGCGCGGGTCGGGGGAAAGGCACACGTCCGCAGTGGACAGGTAGCGCACCAGGTCGGCGTCCGGTATGCGCCCGGTGAACTGCACCTGCTCGGAGAGCCCGAGCCGTCGGGACAGCTCCACCATCGCGTCGAAGGCGTCGCCGGAGCCGACGAACACCGCGTGCCAGTCGGTCCGCCCGAACTCGTCGCGCAGCTTCGCGAGGGCGCGCAAGGCGTAGTCGACGCCGTCCTGCGGGCCCATGACGCCGAGGTAGCACAGCAGATGAGGCTTGCCGCGCTTCAACTCCGGCTCGGGAGGCACTGGTTGGAACCGGTCGATCTGGGGCGCGCTGCGCACCACGAATACGTCCTCCGGCCGCCGGCCGCCACGGCGCATCGCGACGTTCCGGTAGCTCTCGTTCGTGGCGAGGACGACGTCCGCGGCCCGGTAGGTCCGCCGCTCCAGCGCGCACACGGCGCGGTAGAGCAGATCCTTGCCGCGGTCGAACCGGGAGAGGTACAGCTCGGGTACCAGGTCGTGCTGGTCGAAGACGAACCGCGCGCCGCGCCGCTTCAGCCACAGTGCCGGCAGGAACAGCAGGTCGGGCGGGTTGCAGGCGTGGACCACGTCGACCGGGCCGACCTTGCGGGCCAGCCGGACCGTGTGCCACAACGCCGATCCGTACTCCCGCAGGTAGCCGGCCGGTCCTCCGGTGGCCGCGCGCAACGGGTAGCGGTGGATCCGCACCCCGTCGATCTCCGCCTCCGGCTCCGTGTCCCGCTTTTCCCCCCGGGGACAGATGACGTGCACCTTCCAGCCCGCGTCGCGCAGCGTCGTGCACTCCTGCCACACTCGCCGGTCGAACGGCACCGACAGGTTCTCCACGAGGACCAGCGCGCGCCGGGCCGGCTGGTCGCCGCCGGCTGTTTCATCAAACGATGTGTCACCAAGCAAGGCCCACGTACCCTGGTTCGGCCCGGCGCGCTTCGGCGTCGGGAAGGTGGATGAGGTCGACGATCACCGGGCCGTCGCCATGGGGCAGCGCCGACAGCACAGCCGGATCCCTGGTTCCGACCAGGCACACCTCGGCATGCTCGAGCACCTCGCCGACGGACTCCGCGAGCAGCTGCGCGAGGTGCGGCAGCCGGGTCTCGATGTACTCGCGGTTCGCGCCGAGCAGCCGGGAGAGGTTCACGTTCGGGTCGTAGATCCGCAGGTCGTACCCCTTGCCGAAGAGCCTCTCCGCCAGCTCGACGAGCGGGCTCTCGCGGAGGTCGTCGGTGCCGGGTTTGAAGGACAACCCGAACAGGCCCACCCGGCGCTTGCCGGTGCGCTCGACCAGCTCCACCGCGCGCTGCAGATGGTCGGAGTTGGAGGGCAGCACGTGGGCGAGGATGGGCACCGAGACGTCGGCCCGCTGCGCCGCGTGGACCAGGCTGCGCAGGTCCTTGGGCAGGCAGGAGCCACCGAAGGCGAAGCCGGGCCGCAGGTAGGCGGGGCTGATGTTCAGCTTGCGGTCGGCCAGGAACACGTCCATCACCTGGTGCGAGTCCACCCCGAGTGCCTGGCACACCGCGCCCAGCTCGTTCGCGAAGCCGATCTTGAGGCCGTGGAACGCGTTGTCCGCGTATTTGATCGCTTCGGCCGTCGGGACCGGCACCCGGAACACCTCGCCGGGCAGTCCGTCGTACAGCGCCGCCACCACCTCGCCGCTTGCCGGGTCGAGTTCGCCGATGACGGTCTTGGGCGGGTCGAAGAAGTCCCGCACGCTCGTGCCCTCGCGCAGGAACTCCGGGTTGACCGCGACCCCGATGTCCACTCCGGCCGTGCCGCCGACGTACTTCTCCAGGATCGGTACCAGCAGGTTCAGGCAGGTGCCCGGGAGCATGGTGCTGCGGAACACGACGGTGTGCCGGCCCCCCTGCTTGGCCCCCTCGGCCAGCGCGGCGCCGATCTGCTCGGTGACCCGCTCCAAGTACGTGGTGCACAGGCTGCCGTTGGGCTCCGACGGCGTGCCCACGCAGACCAGCGACACCTCGCTGTTCATGATCGCCTCGCGGACGTCGTCGGTAGCGCGCAGCGCTCCGGTCCGCACGACCTCGGCGATGAGCTCGCCGATCCTCTCCTCGACCACCGGGGCCTTGCCGTCGTTGACCAGGTCGACCTTCACCTGGTTCACGTCCACCCCGATGACCTCGTGACCCATGCTGGCCAGGCATGCGGCCGACACACAGCCCACGTAGCCGAGCCCGAAAACGCTGACTCTCATGACCCGTTCCTCCCCCTGGCAGGCCCTTGCGGCCTGCGGTCCGCACGTCGTCCGTCCGGACGACGACCCCCGCGCATATCAGTAGGCCCCCTGCCCGTGGAGCACCGCACGCAGCGTCTTCCACAAGATCACTGCGTCCAGGGCGAGCGACCAGTCCTCCACGTACCGCAGGTCAAGGCGGACCGCCTCCTCCCACGGCAGGTCGCTGCGTCCGCTGATCTGCCACAGGCCGGTGAGCCCGGGCTTGACCAGCAGCCGCCGCCGGATGTCCGGGCCGTACGCAGCGGTCTCCTCCGGTAGCGGAGGCCGCGGACCGACGAGCGACATCGATCCGTTGAGCACGTTGAAAAGCTGCGGGAGCTCGTCGATCGAGTACCGGCGCAGCACTGCTCCCACCCGGGTCACCCGCGGATCCCGGCGGAGCTTGAACAGCAGGCCTGCGCCCTCGTTGAGGTCGGCCAGCTCGGCACGTACCCCGTGAGCCCCGGCGACCATGGTGCGGAACTTGAGAATGGTGAACTCGCGGCCGTCCTTGCCGACCCTGCGCTGGCGGTAGAACGCCCCACCACGACTGTCCACGATCACGAGCAGCGCGACGAACAGCATCAGCGGCGCGAACAGCATCAGCAGGATCGCTGCGCCCATCCGGTCGACGACGCCTTTGATCGCCCGGCGGCCCCCGGTGAAGGTCGGCATGCTGACCCGCAGCAGCGGGATCCCGAGCACCGCGTCGACGTGCAGCCGCGGGCCGGCCACTTCCATCAGCACGGGGGCCACGACCATCTCGGCGTCGCTGCCTTCGAGGTTCCAGGCCAGCCGCTGCAGCCGGTCCGGTGACCAGTGCGGGTCCGGTGTGACCGCGACGACACGGTAGCCGTCGCGGCGGACGTGGTTGGCCACGTCCGCCAGTCGGCCGACGACCGGCACTCCGTCCAGGTGGTCACCGTCGAGCCCGAGCCCGTCCGTCGTGCACACCCCGTCCACCCGCCAGCCGAGGTGCGGGAACTTGCGGGTTCGGCTGATCAGGTCGCGCACGGTGGCCGGGCTCCCGGCAGCGAGTACCGGTCTCAGGCACCGTCCTTCCTTCCGCTGCTTGTGCAGCCGGAGGCGGAGCAGATACCGCACGGTCATGGTGACGAGCGCGATCGCGGGGATCGCCACGAAGATCCAGAGCTTGATGTTGCGCGAGGTGAGGGCGATTCCGCCGAGCGCCAGTACGACGGTCGCCGTGAACAGTGAGCGTCCGAGCCGGCGGAATTCCTCGGCGCCCTGGCCGAGCACGGCCGAAGACCACGACCGGCTCACCGCAAGCGCCCCCAGCACCAGCAGCTCGGTGCCGAATGCGAGAATCACCCACTTCTCGTGCCAGTTGGCCGCGTCCCGGACCCCGAAGAAGTTGCCGATCGCCGCCACCACCAAGGCGGTGGCCACGGTATCGCTGGTGATCACGGTACGGCGGTACCGCTGCTCCCAGTCGATCGCGGGCCGGCTGATTGCCCCGTTCGCCAGACTCCCGCGCGCTGACGAAAAAGGGTCGACTATTCCCCCCTGCCGCACAGAACCCCCCCGGTCCCCAGTGGTACGACGTGATCGCCTAACACGGTTCCTCCCCCCGGGAGGCCCCCGCCCCCCCGCACAGTCCCTCCCTTCGGGAGGCCCCCGCCTCCCGCGCCGCGCTGTTCCTCCCTCGGGAGGCCCCCACCCCCCGCGCATGACGTCCCGGCTACCTCAGCGCTACTTGAACAACCCACCCTGGTGGCACTGGACTCGCATGTCCTGCCAGACTCTCGAGGTGCGCGGGAGCCCGTCGAAACCTCGGGTGCTCCCCGCACCCAAAGCCCCCTCTCGGGCTTACCCCCACCTCTGGATCCGGGGACGCGACTGCTGGCTTTCCGTAGTGCCGGACGTATAGATCCTTGTTGATCGCCTCGTGTCCGATCAGCTGAAGCACGGTCAATCTAGACCATGAGTGCCGGTTTTGGAGAGGGAATGTGTGTAATTTGTGTTCGAGCTTTGGGACTTGATCCACCGATCGGTGACCGCCTACCGGTGCCTTCACGCCACCGTGCGCTCGGGCAGCGCGCCCGGCCCCCAGGCGCGGCTTCTGCGCGGTAGTGATCGGCGAGCTGCAGCGGGCCTTCTGCGGCGCCCGGTTCGGCAACACCTTCCCGCTGTTCGTGCACTACGGGGTGTCGCTGTGGGTGCCCGAGGTGGGCGGGACGATCGACCCGGACGACGAGGCGCACGACTCGATCGTGTCGGTGTTCGGCGGCATGTCCTCGACCTGACCTGGCCCCGAGTCTCCAGGCCGCGCCCGGTCTGTCCGTCCGGCTCCACCGGTCGTCCGGCCTGGTCGTCGAGGGTGATCGGGGTGCGCGGGTCGGCCTGGACGTTGCGGCTGTAGCTGCGGGGGTGCGACCGTACGCCCACTGGCGCTCTATCCGCTAACATAGAATAATTAGATAGATGAATAGCTGAGTGGTGGCGAGGAGTGGCCGTGGACTTCGGGCTGACCGACGAGCAGGACCTGTTGCGCATGACGGCACGGCAGTTCGTCGCCGACGTGTGCCCGGCCGAGAAGGCCAAGCAGTGGGACGAGGAGGGCGTCGTACCGCCCGAGCTGTTCCGCGGCATGGCCGATCTCGGCTGGTTCTCGCTTCCGTTCCGTGAGGACGAGGGCGGCGACGGCGGCGGGCCGCTCGAGCTCATCCTGATCGCCGAGGAACTCGGGCGGGCCAGCTTCGACGTCGCCATGTGCTACATCGGGGTCCTCATACCCGGGATAACCGTCTTCCGGTGGGGCAGCGAGGCGCAACGTGACTTCATCCGCGAGCAGGTCATGACCGGACGACACCGGCTCGCCGTCGGCCTCAGCGAGCCGGACAGCGGGTCCGACGCCGCGGCACTGGGCACCACCGCCGAGGACCACGGCGACCACTTCCTCCTCCGCGGCCAGAAGGCGTGGTGCACGGGCGGTGGGCTGCCCGACACGACCATCGCGACCTACGTGCGCACCGGACCCCGCGAGCCCAAGCACGGTGGCATCAGTCTGCTGCTCGTCGACCCCTCGACCAAGGGGGTCGAGGTGCGCCGGACACCCACATTGGCCCGGCACATCCTGGGCACCAACGAGGTCTTCTTCAACGACGCACTGGTGCCGAAGGAGAACCTCGTCGGCCCGCGTGACGAGGGCTGGAAGGTGATGCTGTCCAACATCGAACTGGAGAAGGTGATCATCACCGGCGGTTATCTGGGCGCCGCCCAGGCCACCCTGGACGAGATGCTGGAGTACGCGCGCACCCGGCACGCCTTCGGCCGTCCCATCGGCAACTTCCAGGCGCTCGCCCACGCCATGGCGGACCTCCAGACCGAGATCGACTCCGCCCGGCTGCTCGCGTACCGCGCCGCCTGGCTGCTCGCCCAGGGCAAACCGTGCACACGGGAGGGCTCTATGGCGAAGCTGAAGGGCTCTGAGACATACGTGGCGGCTGCCCGTCTCGGCATGCAGGTCTGCGCGGGGCACGGCTTCTCGACGGAGAGCGTCATGAGCTTCCGCTACCGGGAGTCCATCGTGGCCACGATCTCCGGGGGGACCAGTCAGATCCAGCGCAACGGCATCGCCCGCAGCATGGGGCTGCGGTCGTACTGACGACAGACGGCTACTGACCTTCCCCGTCCGTGTCCTGGTCCGTCTTCTGCTGAGCCAGCCACTCCTCGTGCCGTGCGAAGTGGCCCCGGTCGCGGGTGACCCATATCCCCGAGGCCCGGGCCAGCACGGCGCGGGTCGGCAGCAGCACCATCTCGCCCGCGATGTACCAGCGTGAGCCCGCGCGCCGCTCGACCCAGGCCCGGACCTCCAGAGGCCGCTGAACAGGCACCGGCTTCACGAAGCTCACGGTGAGTTCGGCCGTCACACTCAACACCCGGTGCAGCAGCGGGAGATGACCGAGGCAGTCGTCCAGCACGGCCGCCGTCCAGCCGCCGTGCGCGACATTTGGCCCGCCTTCCTGGTCTCGCGGGCAGGCGAGCTCGAACCAGGCCACGCCGTCCTCGTCGAGCCGCTCCCGCTCCACGCCCAGCCGGCAGGAACCGGCGACGCGGCACGCACCGCACAGTGCCACCCCGCCCGGGGTGCGGGGCGGCTCCTGGAAGTCCGCCCCGGCCCAGTGACCGGTCGGCGTCGTCGCCCCGGTTTCGCCGGCTTCCGTCGTCATGCTCAACTCCTCGTCAGACATCGGCAAGCAGCGGGCGCAGCTTCCCGGAGATCAGCTGGACCTGGCGGGCGACCATGTCCTCGGGCATCCCGGCCAGGGAGGCCCACAGAAACACCCCTTCGACCGGCAACCCTGCCACGTACGCCTTGACGGCATCGGCGACGTCCTGCGGTGTGCCGTAGAGGAACTGACCGACACCGGTCGCGCGCAGCCCCGTCTCCCGCCACTTCTCGGGATCGATGGGGCGGGGGACGGGCTGGTCCGTCCCCTCCACCATGTACCGGCGGTAGCTGTCCCACTGGTACGCCAGGTGTGTGCGCACCACGGGCCAGTCGCCGTCCGGGTCCTCGGTGACGAACGTGGTGAAGGAGCCCTGCATCCGTGCCGTCGAAATGTCGTAGCCGCTCTCGGCGAGCCCGTCCCGGTACGGCGTCAGCAGCGCCGGGTTCAGCGACAGCAGCCCGGTGCCGAGGCGGCCGGCCCGGCGGGCGCCCTGCGGACCCTGGTAGCCGAGCCAGATCGGCAGCGGATCCTGGACCGGCCCGGGGGTGACCAGGGACTCGGCCCACAGGCCGCGGATCTCCCGGACCCGCTGGTCGGTGGTGGAGTAGCGCTTGCCGAGGTCGCCTCCGTACAGCCGGTACTCGGGTACGCGGTAGCCGGTGCCGAGCCCGAGGTCCAGGCGGCCGTCGCTGATGATGTCCACGATCGCCGCCTGTTCGGCGATCTCGGGTGCCGCATGCAGCGGGGCGGGGATGACCGCGGTGCCCAGGCGCACGCGGCGGGTACGGGCGGCGGCCGCGGCCGCCATGGTGAGCGGCTGCGGCAGGTAGCCGTCCTCGAAGCCGTGGTGCTCGGAGAACCAGACCGAGTCGAGACCCAGGCGGTCCGCCTCCTCGCACATCTCCAGGGCGAAGCCGTACACCCGCGACCAACTCTGCCGCCATGGCGGCGGGTTGCGCAGGTCGAAGTAGATGCCCACCTTCATGAGGGGCCGCCTTTCATCGGGTGTCCAGTCGTGTCTCCCGTGGCGTTGTCCGCCAGCCGGATCGTCGCGTGGGCGACGGCGACCCCGTCCCCGGGCGGCAGCAGCCGTACGGGACGCAGCTCCAGCGCCTCTATCTCGGGCAGGTCCTCGACCATCGCCGAGATCCGCAGGACGGTCTCCTCGAGCGCCGCCAGATCCACACCCCGGCCGCCCACCCGCCCGTCCAGCAGCGGAGCCGCCCGCAGCGAGCGGACCATCTCCCGGGCGTCGCGGTCGCTGAGCGGAGTGACCCGGTGGACGACGTCCGCCATCAGATCGGCGTAGTCCCCGGTGAGGCCGAAGGCGACCACCGGGCCGAAGACCGGGTCGGCGCTGACGGAGAGGAACGCGTCCGGGCCGGGGTCCGGCCCGGAGCCCGGTTCGGTGTCCCGTACGGCGATTCCGTACGAGTCGAGAAGCTCGGCCGCGATGGACGCAGGGACCAGGCCGCGGGCCGATCCGGCGACCAGCGAGCGGGCGCGCTCCACGTCGACTCCCGCGAGATCCGGTACGACGCCTGCGGGCATGCTGCGCCAAGCCTCGTAGGCCGCCGCGTGGCCGAGTGAGGCCGCCGCCGCCTCGGGGAACGTGTACGTGGGTACGACCAGGTCGCCCCGGTGCAGCAGATCGGCGACGCCCGCGCCGCCGAGGAAACTGGTCACCACCGGCTTTTCGGGCGCGGCCGCTGCCGCGTCGAGGATCGCCGACGCCACCTCGTCGGGCTTGTCCGCCAGCGGCGGCATGAACAGGACGATGGCGGCGTCGATGTCGTCGTCGGCCAGGACGGTGTCCAACGCGTGCCGGTAGTGCGCGGCGGTCGCTGTGGGGGTGAGGTCGATCGGGTTCGCGATGTCGGCACTGGGCGAGAGGGCCGTACGCAGGGCTTGCTGGGTGGGCTCCCCGAGGGCGGGCACGCGCAGCCCGCTCGCCGCGCAGGCTCCGACGGTCAGTGACGCGGGCCCACCCGCATTGGTGATCACGGCGACCCGGTTGCCGGGCGGGGGAGGCTGGTGGGCGAGCAGCAGGGCGACGTCGAACAGCTCCTGGAGGCTGCGGGTACGGATCACCCCGGACTGGGCGAAGAGCGAACTCACCGCCGAATCAGCGTGCCCCGGGTGCACCGCGATGATCGGCTTGCGCGGCGCGACCCGGCGGGCGATACGGGCGAACCGGCGCGGATTGCCGAAGTGTTCGACGTGCAGAAGGATCACGGAGGTCTCAGGGTCCTCCTCCCACCACTGGAGCAGGTCGTTGGTGGACACGTCCACCGCGTGGCCCACCGACACGAAACCGGAGAAGCCGAGCCGCAGCCGCCGCGCGAAGTCGAGCACCGCGAGCCCCAGCGGTCCGGACTGGCTGGACATCGCCACCCGGCCGGGGGTCGGCAGGGCGGGTGAGAAGGTCGCGGCCAGCCGTGCCGCGGGCGTCGTGTTGACCACGCCCATGCAGTTGGGCCCCACCAGCCGCATCCCGGAGGTGCGGGCGAAGCGGGCCAGTTCCAGCTCGGTGGCCCGTCCGGCCGCGCCGGTCTCCCCGAAGCCGGTCGAGACCACGACCACCGCCTTGACGCCGGCTTCCGCGCACTCCCGTACGACCTCGGGCACCGCCTCCGCCCGCACGGCCACCAGCGCCAGATCCGGCGGCTCGGGAAGCTCCCGGACACTCGGGTACGCCCGCACTCCGGCGATCTGCTCGGCCTGCGGATTGACCGGGAAGACGCTGCCGCTGAAACCACCCCGCAGCAGGTTCGCCACGATCTCGTTGCCGATCGTCAGCGGGCTGCGGTTGGCGCCGATCACCGCGACCGACCGGGGTTCGAGCAGCGGTCGCAGCGAGCGCCGTACGGCCGTGTGCTCGCGGCGCTCGGCCCGGGCGACGGCCTGGGCCTGCGGGTCGATGGCGATCTCGAAGTGGATGATCTGGCCGGGTGGCCCGGTCTCGACCCGGTAGCCGGAGCCGAGGAACACATTGATCATGCGGGTGTTGTCCGCCAGGACGTCGGCCTCGAGGACCCGGATGCCCCGGGCGCGGGCGGCGGCGGCGATGTGTTCGAGGAGCAGCCTGCCGAACCCCTCGCTCTGGTGGTCGTCCCGGATGGTGAACGTGACCTCGGCGTGCTCGGGTTCTTCGGGGTCGCGGACGTAGCGCACCAGGCCCGCGATCTCCTCGCCGGCCAGGGCGATCAGCGCCAGCTCGTTGAGGTAGTCGACGTGTGCGCCGCGCCGGATGAGGTCGTCGCGCACGCGGACCACCGGGCCGAGGGACCGGTAGGCCAAGGTCGCCCGCGACAGAGTGCCGACGAACGCGACCAGGCGGTCGGCGTCCTCCGGCCGGATGGGCCGGACGAAGGTCGACCGCCCGGTCCTGACGAGTCCGGGCCGTTCGAGGTCCTCGGGGTACGACCGTTCCGGGCTCTCGGCGTACGGCCGTTCCCGGCCCTCGGGGTACGGCCGTTCCCGGCCCTCGGGATACGGGGGAGTGGTCACGGGTGTTTCTCCGCCTGTGCCGGGCCGGTGCCGCTCAGACGGCCGCCTCCTGGGGAGTCTGCTCCGGCAGGCGGAAGAGCTCGTTGAAGGTGCCGCGCGTGACGCGCTCGCGGATGTCGTCCGGCACGCCGTCGAACAGCTCGCGGAGCGTGGACTGGGTGTGGCCGTAGGTGCCTTCCAGGTGGGGGTAGTCGTCGCCCCACATCACGTTGCGGTAGCCGGTCGACTCGACGATCTCCACCGAGCTCTTGTCGTGCTGGAAGGAGGCGTACACCTGCTGCCTGATGATCTCGCTGGGCAGCCGGCTCAGCTTCGGCCGGACGAACATGCCGTGCTGACGGTATGCCTCGTCCATGCGGTCGCCGATGGCCGGGACCCAGCCCGCGCCGCCCTCGGCGATGAGGATCTTCAGGTTGGGGTGGCGGTCCAGGGCACCGCCCGCGACCATGTGGGAGATCACGCGCATGCCCGGGTAGGTCGTCTCCATGTAGTTGACGATGGCGCCGCCGGGCCCGCGGAAGACGACGTTCTCGCCGCCGGTTCCGATATGGAAGCCGAGCACGAGACCGGCCCGCTCGGCGGCGGTCCACAGCGGCTCCCAGCGGTCGAGGGCGTACTCCTCGCCGGGCCGTGTCGAGCAGGGCAGGAAGACCGACTGGAAGCCCAGCTCGGCCACGCGCTCGACCTCGGCGACCGCATCCTCGATGTTCGCCGTCGAGACGCACGCGGGGGTGATGACCCGCTTGTTCTTGCTCAGGATGTCGGTGTGCGCCCAGTCGTTCCAGGCCTTCACCGTCTCCCGGGCGAGCTCCCGCTCGGTGATCGACACCAGCCAGAACCCCATGGAGGGGAAGGCCAGTTGGCCCCAGACACCCTCCTGGTCCAGGTCCTTCAGCCGGACGTCGAGGTCCCGGGAGCCCGGCGGGCGCATGGCGTCCATGAAGTCGTTGAGCTGGCGGTCGATGCGCTCGCCGTCGATGTAGAGCACCTCGTACTTCTCGCCGCGCTCACTGCGCGGCGCCCGGTCGGCCAGGCGCGGCGGCAGGGCCTCGGTCCACAGGTCGTCCGGTTCCATCACGTGGGAATCCCCAGAGTTGACCCAGATCTTCGTCATGGCGCTCCTTCGGGGCAATAGATGCAATCAGTTAAACACTTTAGGAGTTTGAGGGGCTGGATGGAAGGGCGGAAGATCAGCTCCGACGCCGTTCGATCTCCTCCACCAGCTGCGGCAGCACCTGGAAGAGATCCCCTACGACGCCGTAGTCGGCGAGTTCGAAGATGGGCGCGTCCGCGTCCTTGTTGACGGCGACGATGGTCTTGGACGTCTGCATGCCCGCCCGGTGCTGGATCGCGCCGGAGATGCCGGCGGCGAGGTAGAGCTGCGGGGAGACCTGGGTTCCGGTCTGGCCGACCTGGTGGCTGTGCGGGTACCAGCCCGCGTCCACCGCGGCGCGGGACGCCCCGACGGCCGCCCCCAGGGTGTCGGCGACGCGCTCGATGACCGTGAAGTTCTCGGCACCGTTCACGCCGCGGCCACCGGAGACCACGATGTCGGCCTCGGTCAGCTCGGGACGGTCGCCGCGCTCCCGCGGTGTGCGGGACAGGACCTTGACGGCGGCGGAAGCCGGGCCGAAGGTGACGTCCCACTTCTCGACGGCGGGTGCGACAGGGGCCGGTTCGGGGGCGGTGGCGTTGGGCTTGACGGTGATGATCGGCACGCCCCGGGTGACGTGGGCCGTCACCTGGTGCGTCGCCGCGAACACGGACTGCTCGGTGACCGGGCCGTCCTCCCCTGCGGTGACTTCGACGGCGTCCGTGATGAGCCCCGAGTCCAGGCGGAGCGCCACCCGCGCGGCGGTCTCCTTGCCGTCCGAGCCGGCCGGCAGCAGGATCGCAGCCGGGCCGGTGCGCTCGGCGATCTGCGTCAGGGCGTCGACGGCCGGGGTGACGAGGTACTCCTCCACCTCGGGGGCGTCCACGACGTAGACCTTGTGGGCACCGTAGCGGCCGAGGACCTCGGTCGCGGTGTCTGCGCCGCCCAGTCCCAGGAAGACGGCCGACGGTTCGCCGAGGCGGCGTGCCAGGGTGAGGAGTTCGAGTGTCGGCTTGCGGACGACGCCGTCGGCGTGGTCGACGAGTATGAGGATCTCGGCCACGGTGATGCGCTCCTTGAGTCGTGTGGGTGTGGGTGTGGGTGTGGTCGGTGTCGGGTGACCGGTCCGGTCAGGCGAACTTTCTGATGGTGAGGAACTCGGCCAGCCCCACGCCGCCCGCACCCTCGTCGCTGACGATCTCTCCCTTGCTGCGCGGCGGGCGCCTGGCCGCGGTGTCCACGGCCGACCGCGCGCCGCTCCGCCCGACCTGCTCGGGTTCGATCCCGAGGTCGCCGAGGTCGAGGGTCTCCACCGGCTTCTTCTTCGCGGCCATGATCCCCTTGAAGGAGGGGTAGCGGGCGTCACCGGAGCGGTCGGTCACCGACACGACGGCCGGCAGGGTGCCCTGGATGCGTACGCTCGCACCGTCGCCCTCGCGGCGGCCGGTCACCGTGCCGTCCTCGGCCTGGACCGCCAGCTCGTCGACGTGGGTGACGGCCGGGACGCCGAGCCGTTCGGCCAGCATCGCCGGTACGACGCCCATGGTGCCGTCCGTCGAGGCCATCCCGCACAGGACGAGGTCGAAGCCGTGCCGTTCGATCGCCCTGGCCAGGACCAGCGAGGTGGCGAACGCGTCGCTGCCCTCGATGTCGTCGTCGCTCACGTGGATCGCCGAGTCGCCGCCCATGGCCAGCGCCTTGCGCAGCGCGTCCTTGGCGTCGTCGGGTCCGACGGTGAGGTAGCTGATCTCGGTGTCGACGCCGGACTCGGCGATCCGCAGCGCCTGCTCGACCGCGTACTCGTCGAGCTCGGACAGCAGGGAGTCGACCGACGCCCGGTCGGTGACGCCCTCCTCGGTGAAGGTGCGGTCCCCCGTGGCATCGGGCACGTGCTTCACACAGACAACGATCTTCACAGCGTTCTCCCGAGGCTCTCCCGTAGGTCTAATGAGTGTTAATAGTTAACTATATCGATCGGTGCGGCGCGAGGTCTGGCCTTGAATCCGTCGAATTGGTTGACTGATTGCGCTGATAGCTGGAAGATCTGGGCAGCTTCATCGCGCAAGGAGGCGCCATGGTCGGTGACAGGTCCGACGAGGACAGGTACTTCGAGCCACAGGTGGAGACCATGGCTCGCGAACAGCTGCGGGCGCTGCAGGAGGAACGGGTCCTTGAACTCGTCGAGCACGCCTACGGCAACTCCGCCTTCTACCGCGAGCTCTGGGACGAGCACGGGGTGCACCCACGCGACATCCGCACCCTGGACGACTTCCGGGCCCGCGTCCCGTTCATCACCAAGGACATGGTGCGCGCCTACCGGGCCCGCACCGGCGATGCCTTCGGCGGTCTGCTGTGCGTCCCGATGGAAGAGCTGACCTCAGTCTCCTCCAGCTCGGGCACCACCGGCGACCCGGAGTTCTTCGCCGAGATATGGCAGGACGCACCGCCCCTGGTGACCGCGCAGGTACGTGACCTGTGGGAGCTCGGCCTGAGGCCGGGGGACCGGGTGCTCAGCCCGCCCGGCACCTTCCGCAACCTCATGGACCCCGGCTACCAGGCGCTGGGCGCGGTCGTGATCGAGGTCGACACCTGGCTGGGCAAGATGCACGAGGTCGTCGAGGCCATGCGCACCTACCGCCCGGCCTACCTGCAGATGATGTATCCGCAGATGGTGGAGCTTGAGCACCTGGCCGAGAAGGTGGACCTGAAGGAGGCGTTCTCCTCCCTGAAGGGCGCCTCCTGCGCCGGGCAGCCCCTCAGCCGGAAGATGCGCGAGCGGATCCGCGACGACTGGGGCATCGACGTCTACGAGTACACCAGCGCCGCCGACACCGGCACCGCCTGGGAGTGCCGCGAACACGACGGCTTCCACCTGTGGGAGGACACCGTCTTCGCCGAGTGCGTCGAGGTCGACGAGCAGGGCGGATGGCGCGACGTTCCGGAGGCGGACCTCGGCGAACTGGTCGCCACCGACCTGGACAACCGCGCCGCACCACTCATCCGTTACCGCAGCGAGGACCTGGTCCGCCTGTCGGGCGACACCTGCGGCTGCGGGCGCACCCACGCCCGTATGTGGGTGGCCGGACGGCGCGGCGACGAGACCGTGGTTCAGGGGCGCTCCGTCGTACTGCGGGACGTCTGGCAGGCCGTGGAGGACCAGCCGGAGACGGTGGCCGGAGTGTTCCAGATCGTCCGGGAGTCCCGCGAGGTCGACGAACTGCGGTTGCGCGTCGGCTACGACCCCGCGCTCACCGGCGACGTCGGCTCCCTGGCCGGGCGGCTGAGCGAGGCCGTACGGGAGCGGACCGGCGTCAAGCCGGTGCTCGATATGCGCACCGAGGAGGACCTGTTGAAGACCATGACCAGCGTCGCCAAGTTCCCCCGGGTGGTGAAGAGCTGATGGCACGCGCCGACACCCTTGCCCGGGCCCGGGAACTCGACCGGCCCGAACTCGCTTATCTCATGCGCTTTCCCACCGCCGACGGCGTCAAGGACATGGAGCTGACCTGGGCGGAACTCGCCCGCGACACCGCCTGGGCCACCGAAGGGCTGCGCGGGCACGGCCTGGCCGCCGGGCAGCGTGCGGTGCTGACCACCTCCGGATTCGAGGGTTTCTGGGGCCAGGCGGTGATCGGAGCCCTGCGCACGCTGAAGGTGACGTACGGCATCGCCGAGGCGATGGGCTGGGACCACCGCCGTACCGCGGTCTTCCACCGGGAGCTTGACCCACAGGTGGTGATCGGCCTGTCGGCGGAGACCCTGGAGGGACTCGCCGGCAGCGCCGACATCGGCGAGATGTTCCGCCCGGTGTCCGTCGTAATGGCCCGGCCGGCCGCCATACCGGTGCTGCGCGGTGTGGGTGTGTCCGCGTGCCTGATCTCGGCCGTGGGACCGGCCCTCGCTCTGGAGTGCCCCGAGCGAACCGGCGCGCACGTCAACGCCGCCGAATGGCGGGTCGACGAGCGGGACGGGCAGCTGTTCCTGGCGGCGGGGGAGCAGCGAACATCGGCGCTGCCCGAGACGCCGCTCGGCATTGCGGGCCGCGTCGTCACCGGCCGGTGCGGCTGCGGCAGCGAGGACCCGCGCGTTCTGCTCGCCGAGGCCAACTAGCCATCGCATCAAGGAGTTGAAGATGTCCGAAGGAGTGGTCGACGGCCGAGTCGTGGTCGTCACCGGCGCCGGTAACGGCATCGGCAGGGCGCACGCCCTGGCGTTCGCCGCGCACGGGGCGAAAGTCGTGGTCAACGACCTGGGCGGTGCGCGCGACGGAGGCGGTGCCTCGGCCGGGCCCGCCCAGGCCGTGGTGGACGAGATCGTCGCGGCCGGCGGCCAGGCGGTGGCCAACACGGACGACATCTCCACTTGGGACGGCGCCGGCAGCCTCGTACGGCAGGCCGTGGACACCTACGGCGGCCTGGACGTCCTGGTCAACAACGCCGGCATCCTGCGGGACCGGATGATCGTGTCGATGACCGAGCGGGACTGGGACGGTGTGATCGCCGTCCACCTCAAGGGCAGCTTCGCCACCCTGCACCACGCCGCCGCGTACTGGCGCGAGCGCGCCAAGGCCGGTCAGAGCAACGACGCCCGGGTGATCAACACGACCTCTCCGTCCGGCATCTTCGGCAACCCCGGCCAGTCGAACTACGGCTCGGCCAAGGCGGGCATCGCCAGCCTCACGCTGATCGCCGCCGCCGAACTCGCCCGCTACGGCGTGACGGTGAACGCCATCGCGCCGACCGCGCTGACCCGGCTGACCGAGGACATCGAGATGATGAAGCAGGCCGCCGAGAGCCAGGACCTGACCCCCGAGGCCATCTCGCCGCTCGTGGTGTGGCTCGGCTCGGCCGCCTCCCGCGAGGTCACCGGCCGGGTGTTCGGCGTCGTCGGCAACCGGATCACGGTCCTGGAGGGCTGGGTCAACGGCCCGGCGACGGGCGCCGAGTCCCGATGGACACCGGAAGAGCTGTCCTCCGTCGTCCCGAACCTGGTGGCCAAGGCGGCTCCGAACGCCGACGCCATGGGCAACCGCAGCACGACGGCCTGAAGGGGGCAGCAGCACATGACGACGACGCAAAGGCCGGTCGCAGAGGGCCTGTTCACCTGGCCGCCCTCGGCGGACGCACCACCGCGGCTCATCGGATCCGAGTGCACGGCCTGCGGACTGGTGAGCTTCCCCACCGCCACGCACTGCGTACAGTGCGCGGGCACGGAGTCGAAGGAACGGCTCCTGTCGGACCGCGGAACGCTGTGGACGTACACCACGCAGAACTTCCGCCCGCCGTCCCCGCCGTACGACGGCCCCGAGGCCTTCGAGGAGTACACGGTCGGATACGTCGAACTCCCCGGCGAGCTGCTGGTCGAGGGCCGCCTCACCGAACCCGACCCGGAGAAGCTCAGGATCGGGCAGCCCATGCGGCTCACGCTCGTGCCCTACACCGTGCAGGACGACGGCACCGAAGTCATGACGTTCGCGTTCGCCCCGGCGGAGGACGACGCGGCCGAGGAGGAGGCACAGTGACCGAGGCCGTCATCATCGGGGTGGGGCTCCACCCGTTCGGCAGGTTTCCCGGGAAGCCGGCGATGGACATGGGCGCGGACGCGGTACGGCTGGCGCTCGCCGACGCGGGCGTGACCTGGCCGCAGGTCCAGGGCGGCTACATCGGCAGCTACGAGGTCGCCAACCCCGACGCGATCGTCGGACAGCTCGGCCTCACCGGCGTGCCGCTGCGCGGGGTGTTCAACGGCTGCGCCACGGCCGGTACGGCGGTGGCGCTCGCCGCCCGCGCGATCGAGACCGGCGAGCACGACCTGACCATCGCGATCGGCCTGGACAAGCACCCGCGCGGCGCGTTCGCCGCCGACCCGTCCGTGGCCGGCATCCCCTCCTGGTACGGGCAGACCGGGCTCTTCCTGACCACCCACTTCTTCGGCATGAAGATCAACCGCTATATGCACGACCACGGCATCTCCCACGAGACGCTCGCGCGCGTGGCGTCGAAGAACTTCGGCAACGCCGCCGGCAACGACAAGGCCTGGCGCCGCACCCCGCTCACACCCGAGGAGATCCTGGCCTCACCGGTCCTCAACTACCCCCTGCGCCAGTTCATGTACTGCGGCCCGAACGAGGGGGCCGCGGCCGTCGTGATGTGCCGCGCCGACCAGGCCCACAAGTACACCTCCACCCCCGTACGCGTACGGGCCACCGCTCTGCGCAGCCGCAGGCTCGGCGCCTTCGAGGTGCAGAGCCCGTCGTTCCCGGTGGGCGAGCCGGTGGAGAGCCCGACGGTGGACGCCTCCCGGGCGGCGTACGAACTGGCGGGCATCGGCCCCGAGGACGTCGACGTCGCCCAGCTCCAGGACACCGACGCAGGGTCGGAGATCATCCACATGGCCGAGACCGGCCTGTGCAAGGACGGCGAGCAGGAACGCCTCGTCGCCGAGGGCGCCACCAGGATCGGCGGCCGGCTCCCGGTCAACACCGACGGCGGACTGCTCGGCAACGGCGAGCCGATCGGCGCGTCCGGACTGCGCCAGATCCACGAGATCGTGCTCCAGCTGCGCGGCACGGCGGGGGACCGGCAGGTCCCCGGCACGCCCCGCGTCGGCCTCACCCACCTGTACGGCGCGCCGGGCGCGTCGGCGGTGACGATCCTCTCGACCTGACAGCGGAGCGAACGCGATGGAACCCGACGACATGCAGGACTTCGCCGCCGAGGCGCGCCGTTTCCTCGACGCGCACGTGGCGAAGGCCCCCGACCGCACCGCCCTCACCTGGGGCGAGGGCGACGACACGATGGCGTACTTCAGCAGCCTCCCGCCCGAGGAGGAGCAGGAGCATGTGCAGCGGGCGCGGGAGTGGCAGCAGACCCGTCACGAGAACGGCTTCGGCTGGATCACCGGCCCGCCCGAGTACGGCGGCCGCGGCCTGACCCCCGTCCACGACCTGCTCTACGACTCCATCGAGTCCGAGTACGAAGTCGCCGACACCGGGGTGCTCGGCGTGGTCGGTCTCGGCATGATCGGCCCGACGATCCTGGCCCACGCCCAGCAGCACATCAAGGACCGCTGGTTGCCCGCGATGTACCGCGGGGACGCCATCGCCTGCCAGCTGTTCAGCGAGCCCGGCGCCGGGTCCGACCTGGCGAGCGTCGCGACCCGGGCCGTCCGCGAGGGCGACGAGTGGGTGATCGACGGGCAGAAGGTGTGGACCTCGGTCGCCCAGCACAGCCAGATCGGCCTCGCGCTCACCCGTACGAACCCGGACGCGCCCAAGCACCGCGGCATCACGGCCTTCCTGATCCCCATGGACACACCTGGCGTGGAGGTCAGACCGCTCCGGCAGATGACCGGCGGCGCCGACTTCAACGAGGTCTTCCTCACCGACGTACGCATCCCCGACGACCACCGTCTCGGCGAGGTCGACGGCGGCTGGACCGTCGCCCTGACCACCCTGATGAACGAGCGCGCCACCGTCGGCAGCGAGGGCGCGGGACCGGTGGCCGCCGCCCTGTCCCCGGACCGGCTCTCGGCGCTGATGCGCGCCACCTGGACCTGGGACGACCGCGCCTTGCGCGCCCGCCTCGCCGAACTCCTGGTCGACGCCATGGCCACCGAACACCTCAACGCCCGCGCCCTGCGCAAGCTCCGCGCCGGGACCGCACCAGGCCCCGAGATGTCCGTCTCGAAGCTGATGTACGGTCAGAATCTCACCCGCGCCGCGCACTTCGTGTCCGATGTGCTCGGCCCCCGGCTCATCGCCGACACAGGCCAGTGGGGCACGTACGCCTGGTCCGAACTGCTCCTGGCCACCCCGGCCCTGCGCATCCTCGGCGGCACCGAGGAGATCATGAAGAACATCCTCGCGGAACGCGTCCTCGGCCTGCCCAAGGAACCGGTGGCCACCGCTGCCAAGGAGGTGCGTCCGTGACCGCCGACGAGAGCGAACTGCGGGAACTCCGTGCTTCTGTACGCGAGTTCCTGGAGGCCAAGTCACCCGAGGAAGCCGTACGGAAGCTGATGGACAGCGATCCGCGCTTCGACGCGGAGGTGTGGGCGCAGGCGGCCGACCAGCTGCGGCTTCCGGGCCTGGCCATCCCCGAGGAGTACGGCGGCGACGGCTTCGGTCTTGTCGAACTCGGCGTCGTGCTGGAGGAGATGGGCCGCGCCCTGCTGTGCGCGCCGTACTTCGCCACCGTCGTCCTGGCCGCCCAGACCCTGCTCGCCTCGGGCGACAAGGAGGCCTGCGCACGCCACCTGCCCGGCATCGCGGCAGGGCGGACCACGGCCACCCTCGCCGTCGCCGAGGACAGCGGCTTCTGGGACCCCGCGCTGATCTCCGCACGCGCCAAACCCGACGGGGACGGCGGCTGGAAGCTGACCGGCCGCAAGTGCTTCGTCATCGACGGTACGACGGCGGATCTGCTCCTGGTCGTCGCCCGTACCGTCGCCGGTCCGTCGCTCTTCGCCGTCGACCGGCAGGCGACCGGACTTGCGGCCGCCCCGATGGAGACCCTGGACGCCACCCGGGCGATGGCCCGGCTGACGTTCGACGCCGTGCCCGCGACGCTCGTCGGCGCGAACGGGGCGGGCGGGCGCATCATGGCCGAGGTCCTGGACGTCGCCTCGGTCGGGCTGGCCGCCGAGCAGGCGGGCGGAGCGCGCCGGTGCCTGGAGATGAGCACGGAGTACGCGAAGGTACGTCACCAGTTCGGCCGGCCCATCGGCTCCTTCCAGGCGGTCAAGCACAAGTGCGCGGACATGCTCGTCCAGGTGGAACTGGCCGAGGCCTCCGCCCGGGAAGCGGCGCGGCTGGCCGCCGAGGGCTCCGCGGACTTCGCGGTCGCCTCGGCGGTGGCGCACGCGTGCTGCTCACGGGCGTACATGGCCGCGGCCATGGAGAACATCCAGGTCCACGGCGGCATCGGCTTCACCTGGGAGCACCCCGCCCACCTGTACTTCCGCCGCGCCAAGTCCTCGCAACTGCTGTTCGGCGGCCCGGCGGTGTATCACGAGCGGCTGCTGGACCGGCTCGGTATCTGATGACATCTGACGACATCTGACGACCGAGCAAAGGCCAGGGCCCCGGGGATACCCCGGGGCCCTGGCCTTTGTGCCCTCAGCCGCGCGCCACCTCACCCAGCAGCGCCTTCGCGATGATGACCTGCTGGATCTGGCTGGTGCCCTCGTAGATGCGGAACAACCGGGCGTCGCGGTAGAAGCGCTCGACGGCGACCCCGCGCATATAGCCCGCGCCGCCGTGGACCTGTACCGCGCGGTCCGCTACCCGCCACACCATCTCGCTGGCGAAGTACTTCGTGCAGGACGGGCCGATCTTCGTGTCCTCGCCCGAGTCGAAGCGCCGGGCGGCCTCCAGGACGGTGGCGCGTCCCGCGTAGTAGTCGGTCATCGAGTCGGCTATCAGGCCCTGGACGAGCTGGAAGGATCCGATGAGCTTTCCGGACTGCTTGCGGGTGCTCGCGTACGCGACCGACTCGTCGACCAGGCGCTCGGCCATGCCGACCATCAGGGCCGAGATGTGCACCCGCCCGTGCGCGATGCAGCCCATCGCCGTGGAGAAGCCCCGGTTCAGGCCGTCCTCGCCGCCGACGAGCGCGGCGGCCGGCACGCGTACGTCGTCGAAGTACACGTCCGCCGTCCAGGCGCCGAACTGGCCCATCTTGTGGTCCTTGGGAGCCACGGTGAGGCCCGGGGTGCCGGCGGGCACCAGGAAGGTGGAGATGCCGCGGGTGCGCCGGGCGTCGGGGTCGGTGCGGGCGAAGACCATGAACATGTCGGCGAGCGGGGCGTTGGTGATGTACCGCTTGGCCCCGTTGATGACCCACTCGTCGCCCTCCAGGTGGGCGCGGGTCGTCAGCGTCGACGGGTCCGAGCCGGCCTCGGGTTCGGTGAGCGCGAACGACGCCAGTACGTCACCGGAGGCGATCTTCGGCAGCCATTCCGCCTTCTGTTCCTCGGTGCCGCCGACCATCAGGACGTGCCCGGCGATGCCGTTGTTCGTCCCGAACATCGAGCGCAGGGACGGGGTCGTGTAGCCGAGCTCGAACATCAGCTGGGCCTCTTCGTACATCGACAGCCCGAGCCCGCCGTATTCCTCCGGCAGCGCGAAGCCGTACAGCCCCATCTTCTTCGCCGCCTCGCGGATGTCCGCCGGCATCTCGTCCTTCTCGTCGATATCCGCTTCCAGCGGCACGACGCGTTCCCGGACGAAGCGCCGGGCCTCGGACAGCACCGCTGCGAAGTCAGTCGCGTCCATGTCGCCTCCCTCGTATGGGCATGTCTCTGTCAGTCATTGATCTCGTCCGGGATCTCGTCCGGCTTCTCCGTCGGCCGGTAGCACGCCGCCAGCAACGCGACGGCGCTCCCCGCACCCAGCCCGGCTGCCAGCAGCGCGGGTCCGCCGCCCGTCCATTCCCAGCCCAGCAGCCCGTCGACCGAGTACCTGCCATTGCCCAGCGCGGCCAGCGCCACCGCCGCACCGCCCACGACACCGACGTACTCCCAGCCGCCCTTGAAGACGAAGAAGCCCTTGCCGCGATGGTCGGTCAGGGCCGCCACGGCCATCAGGCCGACGGTCGCGGCCGCGGGGAGCGGGCCCGCGACGCCCAGCGCGAGGCCTACGCCCGCGGCCAGCTCGGTGCCCGCCGCCATCCGGGCGTGCACCGCGGCGGGTCTGAGCCCGAGCGCCTCGAACCAGCCCGTGGTGCCCTGCAGCCCGCCCGGCCCTGCGACCTTGTTCCAGCCATGGACGAAGAGCATCGGGCCGAGCGTCGCGCGCAGCAGCAGCGCCGCGATGTCGAGGCCGTGCGCCGTCACTGGCCCACCCCTGTGGCCCGGCCCGCGGGGGCGACACCGTACAACTGCGGTACCGCTTCGACGAGTTCCTCGTACGTGAGGGCCTTGCCGGACGCGCTGGGGTGGACACCGGTGACGGTCCAGCCCTGCAGCCGGTTCAGCCGGTTGCCCTCGACGCGCAGCACCTGGCCGGTCAGCCATGCCGAGGCGTCGGAGGCCAGGTAGACGACGACAGGGGAGGCGTTGGCGGGATCGCGCGGGTCGAAGTCGTCGGCGGCCTGCAGTGAGGCACCGACCGCCAGTCCCTCCGTCATCCGTGTCGCCGCGATCGGCGAGATGGCGTTCGCGGTGACGCCATATCGGCGCATTTCAAGTGCGGTCAGTACGGTGAGCCCCGCTGTCCCGGCCTTCGCGGCGCCGTAGTTGGACTGGCCCTGGTTGCCGAACAGGCCCGTCCCGGACGTCGTGTTGATCACGCGGCCGGCGACGCGCTCCCCCCGCTTCGACGCCTCCCGCCAGTACGCGCACGCGTGCCGGGTGAGAGCGAAGGTCCCTTTCAGATGTACCGCGATCACGGCGTCGAACTCGGCCTCGCTCATCGAGAAGAGCATGCGGTCGCGCACGATCCCCGCGTTGTTCACGACGATGTCGAGCCGTCCGAACTCCGTGACCGTGTCCGCGACCATCGCCTCGGTGGCCGCCCAGTCGGTGACCGACGCATGATTGGCGACCGCCCGGCCGCCGAGTTTGGTGATCTCGGTGACGACGTCGTCGGCGGGGGAGTCGCCCGTCCGCTCGCCGTGTATGCCCGAGCCGAGATCGTTCACCACCACGGTCGCTCCGGCTTCGGCGAGCGCCAGGCAGTGCGCCCGGCCCAGCCCTCTGCCGCCACCGGTGACGATGGCGACCTTGTCGTCGAGGATGCCCACGCCCTGCCTCCTGATCGTTGTTGGGGTTTGTGTGTCGGGTCAGTTGAGTTCTGTGCGCCGGGTCAGCCGAGTTCGCGGAGTACGTCGTCGGTGTGCTCGCCGAGCGCCGGCGCGCCGCTGCGCGGCTTGTCGTCGACACCCCAGAAGTTGACCGGCGTCGCCACCGTCCGCAGCGGCGGAGCGTCGCCCATGCCGGGCTGCTCGACGAAGGCCCCCACGGCCTCCGCCTGCGGATCGGCCGCCACCTCCGCGAGGGTCTGCACGGGCGCCCACCACACACCTTCGGCGTCGAAGCGCTGCGCCCACTCGGCCAGCGGCAGCTTCGCGAACTCCTCGTCGAAGGCGGCGATCAGCTCGCGTACATGGCCGCGCCGGGCCTTGCCCGTCGCGAACCGCTCGTCCTGCGCGAGGTCCTCGCGGCCGAGCGCCTTGAGGATCCCGGGCCAGTGCCGATTGCCCTCCAGACCGACCAGCCAGAACCAGCGGTCGTCGGCGGTCCGGTAGGAGTTGTAGAGCGGGGACTCGTGCTCGGTGCGCGGGCGGGTACGCCCGCGCTTGCCGAAGAAGTTCTGCAGGGCGAGGTCGGTTCCGTTGGCGTACGTCCCGGAACGCAGCAGCGATACGTCGACCACGCCGCCCTCGCCGGTGCGTTCCCGCAGCAGCAACGCGGCCAGTACGCCCGCCACCAGGTTGGACGCGGCCATGCGGTCGCCGAGGCCGGGGCGGATTCCGGGCGGCGGCTCCCCCGCCGGGTTGAGCATGGCGGCGATGCCGGGCCGGGCCCAGAAGGCGGAGACGTCGTATCCGGCCCGGTCGCGCTCGGCGCCCGCCCAGCCGTAACCCGTCAGCGTGCCGACGACCAGGCGCGGGTGGCGGGCCCGCAGCTCGTCCGGGGCCAGCCCCAGCCGCTCCAGTGCGCCGGGACGGAGATTGGTGACGAACACGTCGGCGCGCTCCAGCAGCCGCTCCAGTACGTCCTTGCCCTCCTCGGAGCGCAGGTCGAGGACGATGCCGCGCTTGCCGCGGTTGTCGGACTCGAACGGCGGCTCGCTGTCGATGTCCTGGCCGACGTGCTTGAGCGTGTACCGGTTGGGGTCGCCGGTCGGCGCCTCCACCTTCACCACGTCCGCGCCCCAGTCGGCGAGCATGGTGGCCGCGGCCGGTGCCGCCACCCACATGCCCAGCTCGACGACGGAATAGCCCTCAAGTGGCCGCACGGCCCACCTCCACGCCGGTTCGTTCGGGTTCGGAATCTGTCCGGGACGCTCGCTGTACGTCTGTCGCAAGGTCGCCCGGGATCACGGGATGCTCGGGACGCTCGCTACCTGCCGCGGAACTCTCCCGGGCGGCGCTCACGGAAGGCCTTCAGCCCCTCGGCCCGGTCCTCGGTGCAGAACAGCACGGCGACGGTTTCACGCTCGTACGCGATCGCCGCCTCCAGGTCCATGCCGAGCCCGTAGTCGATCAGCCGCTTGCCCGCGGCGAGCGCCAGCGGGGCACCGGCCGCCAACCGGGCGGCCAGCGCCTCGGCGGCGGCGAGCGCGTCGCCGGGCTCGGCGAGCTCGTTGACGAGCCCGAGCTGCCAGGCCCGTTCCGCGTCGATCGGTTCGCCGGTGAGGATCATCTGCTTGGCGATCGCCGGCGGCAGCAGACGTGGCAGCCGTTGCGTACCGCCCGCGCCCGGCAGGACGCCGAGCTTCATCTCGGGCAGGCCGAGCCGGGCGCCGCGCTCAGCCACCCGCAGATCGCAGGCAAGTGCGAGCTCCAGGCCCCCGCCGAAGGCGAAGCCGTGGACGGCCGCCACCGAGGGCTTGGGGAAGTCCTCCAGGAGTGCGTACGCCTGAGTCAGCCGCCCCACGAAGTCCCGGAACTGACCGGGCCTCGTGAACGACTCGATCTCCCCGAGATCGGCACCGGCCGAGAAGGCCCGGCCCGCTCCGGCCAGCACCAGGGCCCGTACGTCGTCGTCGCCGCGCACGTCCTCCAGTGTCTGTTTCAGTTGCTCGACGGTGTCCGTGCCGACGGCATTCAGCCGCTCCGGCCGGTCCAGGGTCAACACGGCGATCCTGTCGCGGAGTTCGACGCGCAGCACGCTTCCCATGTCCGATCCCCTCAGACCATCGTGAGGCCGCCGCTGACCGAGAGCGTCTGCCCGGTCATGTAGGCGGCGTCGTCGGACGCGAGGAAGGCCACCACGCCGGCGATCTCCGCCGGCTGGGCGACGCGGCGCAGCGGGATCGCCCGCACGGTCGCGTCGTACATCTTCTGGCTGTACTCGGCGACCTGGCCGAGCAGTGCGGTGTCGGTCGGCCCCGGGCACACGCTGTTGACGGTGATGCCGTGCCGGGCGACCTCGCGGGCCAGCGCCTTGCCGAAGGCGATGACGCCGCCCTTCGTCGCGGAGTACACCGCCTCGCCGGAGGAGCCGACCCGGCCGGCGTCCGAGGCGATGTGGACGATGCGGCCGCCGCCGCGCTCGATCATCGAGTCGAGGACGGCCCGGGTCATCGTGATGGTGCCGCGCAGATTGACGGCAATGATCCGGTCCCAGGTCTCCTCGGTGCTGTCGACGAAGCGGCCGATGACGTCGACGGCCGCGTTGTTGACCAGGACGTCCACCGGGCCGAGCTCGGCGGTCACCTGCTCCACGGCGGCGCGCACGGCCGCGCTGTCGGAGATGTCCGCACCGACTCCCATCGCACGCACCGCATGCCGTTCCGCGAGCCGGGCCGCGACCTTCCCGGCGGCCTCCGCGTCCATGTCGCAGACGGCGACCGAGGCTCCGGCCGCGGCCAGTGCATCCGCGATCGCCTCGCCGATGCCGCGGCCCGCTCCGGTGACGAGTGCCACCCTGTCCCGTACGCTCACGTGCCCTCCCGTTCTCGAGACCGCCCCGTCGACCGTCCGGGATTTCAGCTCTATCATATAACTACTTCAGCTGAATGAGCGAGATCGCTGAACGACGAAACGACAGCCGCCGACGGACTGGGGACGAGCATGCGCCGTACGATCTTCACCGCGGAACACGAGCTGTTCCGGGACACCGCCCGCACGTTCTACCTGCGCGAATGCGCCCCGTACGCCGAGCAGTGGGAGCGCGACGGCCAGGTGAGCCGGGCTGCGTGGGCGGCCGCGGGCAAGGCTGGGCTCATCGGCTGGCAGTTCCCGGAGGAGTACGGCGGCCAGGGCATCTGGGACTTCCGCTACAACGCCATCATGGCGGAGGAGATGGCCGCCACCAGCTCGGTCGGCATCGGACTCGGGCTGCAGAACGACGTCATCCCGCCCTACCTGATGCACCTGACCACCCCGGAACAGAAGGCCCGCTGGCTCCCCGGAGTGATCAGCGGCGAGATCATCTGCGCGCTCGCGCTGTCGGAGCCGGCCGCCGGATCCGACCTCAAGGGCATCCGCACCACCGCCCGCAGGGACGGCGACGAGTGGGTGATCGACGGATCCAAGACCTTCATCACCAACGGCATCCTCGCCGACCTGGTCATCGTCGCCTGCAAGACCGACCCCGATGCCGGGCACAAGGGCATCAGCCTGATCGTCGTCGAGCGCGGCGCCGAGGGCTTCGAGCGGGGGCGCAAGCTCGACAAGGTCGGGATGAAGGCCCAGGACACCGCCGAACTCTTCTTCCGCGAGGTCCGCGTCCCCGCCGAGAATCTGATCGGGCAGGAGGGGCGCGGCTTCTACCACATGATGGGCAACCTCCCGACCGAACGGATCGCCATCGCCGTCTCCTCGCTGGCGTCGGCCGAGCGGGCCTTCGCGCTCGCGCTGGACTACGCCAAGGACCGCACCGCCTTCGGCCGGCCGATCGGCCAGTTCCAGGCCAACCGGTTCGCCCTGGCCGACATCAAGGCCAGGCTCAGTGTTGCCCGGGTCTACCTCGACGGCTGCATCATGGCCCTCTTCCAGGGCGAGCTGACGGCCGAGGAGGCCGCCGCCGCCAAGTACTGGACCACGGAGACCTGCTGGGAGGCCATCGACCGCTGCATGCAGCTTTACGGCGGCTACGGCTATGTCAACGAGTACGAGATCGCGCGCATCTGGCGGGACAGCCGGGTGCAGCGGGTCTTCGGCGGGACCTCGGAGATCATGCAGGAGATCGTCGGGCGGTCGCTGGGGCTGTAGCCGTGGCTGTGCGGCGAGCACGCCGTGGTGTGCCGAGTGCGCCCGATTCATTGACTGTCTTCGATAAATAGGTTAGCTATTTAATCGATATGTGGGGCCGGGTTCGAGGAGGCATCCGTGGTCACCGTTGATGTTCAGCTGCACCAGGACAGAGCCGAGCACGACCTGCCGCAACCCCGGCTGGTCATCGGCGGCAAGGACGTCACCGACGCGAGCGGCGGACTTTACGAGCACCGGAACCCGGCGACCGGTCTGGTCCAGGCGCAGATCCCGCTCGCGGGCCCCACCGAGGTGGACCGGGCCGTGGCCGCCGCGCGGCAGGCATTCGAGGTGTGGGGCACCATGCGCCCCGCCGAGCGCCGCCGGCTGCTCACCCGCTTCGCCCAGCTGCTCCGCGACCACATCCCCGACTTCGCGGCGATCTGCCCGTTGGAGAACGGCGTCTGCATCGGCGGCTGGGCGGAGAACGTCGGGCCGCACGTCGCCGAGTGGACCGAGTACTACGCCGGCTGGGCCGACAAGATCGAGGGCATGGTCGGCGCCGCCTACAGCCCGCACGAGAACGTCGAGTACACCATCGCCGAGCCGTACGGCGTCATCGGCCACATCATCACCTGGAACTCGCCCGCGCTGTCCCTGGCGATGAAGGTCCCGCCGTCGCTCGCCGCCGGGAACACCGTGGTCATCAAGCCGGCCGAGTCCACGCCGTTCTCCGCACTGCTCTTCGCCGACCTGGCCCGCGAGGCGGGGATACCCGAGGGCGTCATCAACGTCGTCACCGGACTCGGTGAGGCGGGCGAGGCACTGGTCTCCCACCCCGGAGTCGACAAGATCTCCTTCACCGGCGGGCCCGTCACCGCGCGCCGCATCATGGCGACCGCCGCCCAGAGCCTCAAGCCCGTCGTGTTCGAGCTGGGCGGCAAGTCCGCCAACCTGCTCTTCGCCGACACCGACCTCGACACCGTCGTGCCGTACTGCGCGGCCTTCGCGATGAGCAACACGGGCCAGGGCTGCGCGCTGCCGACGCGGCTGCTCGTGGAGCGGGCGATCTACGAGGAGGTCGTCCAGCGGGTGGCCGGGGTCGTGGCGCATCTGCCCATCGGCGACCCGCTCGACCCGACGACGTACATCGGACCGCTCGTCAACGCCGCCGCCCGCGACCGTGTCCAGGGCGTGATCGACAAGGCCGTCGAGGGCGGCGCCGGCCGGCTCGTGCACGGCGGTGAACGCATCGTGTCCGACGGATACTTCGTCACCCCGACCGTCTTCGCCGACGTCGACAACCGCAGCGACCTCGCCCAGCAGGAGATCTTCGGCCCCGTCCTGGCCATCACGCCCTTCGACACCGAGGACGAGGCGGTCGCCCTGGCCAATGACACCGAGTACGGCCTGTCCGCCTACATCCAGTCCCGTGACATCGGGCGCGTCAACCGGCTGGTGCCGCGCCTGAAGGCCGGGACGGTGTACGTCAACCCCGGCCCGAACCCGATCACTTCGCCCGCCACACCGTTCGGCGGTGTCGGCATCAGCGGCTTCGGCCGGGAGGGCGGAAAGGCGGGGCTCGACGAGTTCATCAACGTCAAGGGCGTCGGCATCAGCCGCGCCTGACGACCTCGACCTCTCACCTCCTGGAGCCGAAGAGCATGAATCCAGCCCGCCGCCTGACGTTCGGCGACATCATCCGTGAGCACCGACGGTCCTACCCCGACGGCGTCGCCCTCGTCGACGGCGACGTCCGGCTGACCTGGCCGCAGCTGGACGAGCGCACCAACCGGCTCGCCCACGCCCTGGCGGACGCCGGCGTCGGGCCGGGCGACCGGATCCTGTGGCTGGGGCAGAACTCCTTCCGCATCTGGGAGCTGCTCGGCGCCGCCGCGAAGATCGGCGCCATGGTCTGCCCCGGCTACTGGCGCTGGGCCGCCCCCGAAATGGCGTTCGCCGTCGAGGACTTCGACCCCCGTGTCGTCGTCTGGCAGGACGAGGAGATCGGCGACACGGTCAGGAAGGCGCGCGCCGAACTCGGCAGCGACCACCAGGCGTTGTGGCTGCGGCATGACCTGGAAGGCGCTGCGGGCCCGGAGTCGTACGAGTCCTTCCTGGCCTCCGGCTCACCCGACGACCCCGCCGCCGACGTCGACCCCGACTCCGCGCTCCTGGTCATCTACACCGCGGCGATCAGCGGACGGCAGTCCGGCTCGATGCTCTCGCACCGCAACCTGCTCGCGATGGGCGCGAGCACCGCCTGGATGGGGGACATCGGGCAGGAGACCGCCTTCCTCGGCGCCGGACCCATGTTCCACATCGGCAACTACCAGTTCTGGGGCGTCCCGGCCTTCGTTCACGGCGGCAAGAACGTCGTCGTCCGCCGTGTGGTCGCCGAGGAACTGCTGCCGTTGCTGGCGGCGGAGCAGTGCACCCACGCGTATCTGATGCCGCCGACCATCGCCCAACTGGTCGCGCTGAACCAAGAGGCGGGCCACGACCTTTCCCACCTGCGGGCGAGCGTCGCGGCCCCCCTGTGGCAGGGCACCGTGCCCACCGACCAGAGCCGGTTCACGCGCAACGGCGGCGGCGAGGGCCGCGGCTACGGGCAGACCGAGGTGACCGGCTTCGCCGTGACCGGCGCCTACGGCGGCTCGGGCGCCGGCAACGCGGGACGGCCCGGCGCCTCCACCGCCGTACGCATCCTCGACGGCACCGGCAAGGAGTGCGAGGTGGGCGAGGCCGGTGAGATCTGCGTCCGCGGCGACCTTGTCCACCTCGGCTACTGGAACCGCCCGGAGATCAACGAGCAGCGCTTCCGCTTCGGCTGGTGGCACACCACCGACCTGGGGCGGCGTGAGGCGGACGGCACGATCAGCTTCCTCGGGACGACGACCCGCATGCTCAAGTCGGCGGCCGAGAACATCTTCCCCGCCGAGGTGGAGAACTGCATCGAGTCGCACCCGGCCGTCAAGGAGGCCGCCGTGATCGGCGTCCCCAACGAGCGCTGGGCACAGGACGTCAAGGCCGTCGTCGTGCTCCAGGCGAACGCCGAGTCGGTCACGGCCGAGGACGTCATCGAGCACTGCCGGGCGCGTATCGCCTCGTACAAGAAGCCGAAAACGGTGGAGTTCGTCGACGCGCTGCCGCGCACCAAGGACTTCGCCAAGGACTACGAGGCGCTCGACGAGCGTTTCGACGGTGGCGGCTACCCCGGCGGCGACCAGCTCGGCGCGGGACGGTGAGGCCGTGAACGGTGAGCCCGTGAACGGCCGCCGGCCCGTCGTCGTCGGTGTGCACGCCACCGAGCAGGCGCTGTCCCTTCCGCACCGCGACGCCATGGACCTCGCCCTCGAAGCGGTGAGCGGCGCGATCGCGGACGCCGGGCTCACGCCCGCCGACATCGACGGCGCCCAGGTCGACTGGCCGGGGCCCGGCGGCGTGCCCGGCGAGGGCAGCTCCTGGGCGCGGGCACTCGGCCGCGACCTGCGCTGGACCAGCGACTCGATGCTGGACAACGCGGGCTCCCGGGGGCTGTTGAAGGCCGCCGCCGCGGTACAGGCGGGATACGCGGACACCGTCGTGGTCGGCGGCTGCAAACTGGTCTCGCGCGGTGCGGGTCCCGTCGGGGCCGGGGTGCCGTTGGAGTTCGCCGACGTCTGGGGCAGCTATGTCGTCGCCCAGTTCGCGCTCGTGGCGGCACGGCACATGCACGAGTACGGCACGACCTCCCGCCAGCTCGCGGAGGTCGCCGCCACCATCCGCAACAACGGCACCACCAACCCGGAGGCGATGATGTACGGGCGCGGCCCGTACACCGCGGACGACGTGCTCGCCTCCCGCATGGTCGCCACCCCCTTCCATCTCCTCGACTGCTGCATCGTCGGCGAGGGCGGCGCCGCGCTCGTGGTGACGACCGCCGAACGTGCCCGGGACCTGCCCCACCCGCCCATCGCGGTGCTCGGCGGCGCGATGGAGTACCACCAGGCCGCGTACGCCAATCCGGCGCTCCACCGCGAGGTCGGTCAGCTCGGGCGGGACGCCGCGGCACGTGCGTACGCGATGGCGGGGATCGGCGCGCACGACGTGGACGTCTTCTCCCTCTACGACCCCAACTCCTTCGAGATAATCCGGCAGTTGGAGATCCTCGGGCTGTGCGGCGAGGGAGAGGGCGGACCGCTGGCCGCCAGCGGCTCCATCGCCGTGGGCGGCAAGCATCCGGTCAACCCGGACGGCGGCTGTCTGTCGTACGCCTGGAACGGAACGCAGCAGATGACGCTCAAAGTCGTCGAGGCCGTACGGCAGTTGCGCGGCACCGCAGTGCACCAGATCGCGGACGCCGAACTCGCGGTCGTCGGCAACGCCGGGTCGGGTGCGCAGCACTACGAGATGAGCGTGCTGGGGAGGATCCGATGACCGGCAGGCCTGTGCCCCAACCCACCCCGCTGTCGGAGCCGTTCTGGGAAGCGGCCCGGCGCGGTGAACTGGTCATCCCGCACTGCCCCGCCTGCGGCCTGCGCTTCTTCGTCCCCGAACCGGCGTGCCCGGGCTGCATGTCCGGCGACTGGCGGTACGAGGCGAGTGCGGGCCGGGGGGCCGTCTACTCGGTGACCGTGGTGCACCGCGCACCCGGCCCCGGCTTCGACGCACCCTTCGCACTGGCAGTCGTCGACCTCGACGACGGGGGCACGTTGCTGACCCACGTCGACGCGGCCGATCCGGGCGACGTCGTCATCGGCATGCGTGTGCGCGTGGACTTCCGGCCCTTCACGGACCGGATCACGCTGCCCTACTTCGTGCCGGAGAACCCGGCGAGATAACAGCTCGCTAAATGTAAAGCACCAATTGCTCTGAGTGTATTTAGTTAGCTGTACTAGCCGCTAGCATCTCCGCATCGCGCGGGCCCTGTCGGAGCGGCTCGCCCATGGAGCATCGCTGGGGACCTCAAGTGGCAGTGCATGCGCGTGCGTCGAAGAAACAGGGCCAACCGGAGCCGGAAGGCGGCCGGCAGCTGTCGCTGCGCACGGTCCTGCTCATCCTGGCGCTGGTGCCCATCGTCACCCTCACAGCCCTGTGGGCGACCAGCTCCACGCAGCTCTACGTGGACTGGCGGCGGCAGGTGGAACGCAACGATGTGTCCACTCAGGCCGCTCGCCCGGTCATGGGCGCCTTCTTCAGTCTTCAGGAGGAACGCCGGCTCAGCGGTGCGGCGTTGGCCGACCCCGCCGCGTACCAGAAGCGGCTGCGCGAACAGCGCGCCCGAACCGACGCGGCAGTCAAGGGCGTCGAGGCACTGCCTGGCAGCGGGTGGAACGCTCCGGACGACATCCGCCGCGACGTCGCCGCATTGGGCAGCGAGCTGCTGAAACTGGACGGCTACCGAACAGCGGTGGACGCCCGGGGCGCCTCGCAGCAGCAGACGTTCGACCGCTATACGGGCCTGATCGCGCGGCACCTGGAAGTGTTCAACACGCTGAGCAACGTGGGTCTGCCCGGCATCGACCATCTCGCACGGCCGGCCATCGACGAGAACTGGGGCGTGGAGATGATCTCGCGTGAGGACGCGCTCCTCACCCGCGCCTCGGTCACCGGCCGGCTCTCCGCCGGCGAACGCGCGCAGCTGGCCGGCTGGATCGGCTCCCAGCGGCTCATCTACGACAACAAGGTCGTGCCGCTGCTCCCGGACGACGAGGCGGCGGCCTTCCGCAAGCTGATGGCGGGAAGCGCGTGGAAGGAGAAGACCGGCGTCGAACAGGCCGTGCTCGGCGGTACCGGCACCGACAAGTTCTCCACCGCACTCGGCAAGACCTGGCGTTCCAGCGTTCAACAGGTCACCGCCGGACTCCAGGAGCGCAACGCCGCCTACTCCAAGACCCTGACGGCCGCCACCGACGACAAGCTTCAGGCGATGGAGAACCGGCTGATCGTCACCAGCGTGACGAACGCGGTGGCCGTGGTCCTCGTCGCGTGGGTCACCATGCTGTTCACCCGCATGCTGCGCCGCCGGATCCGCGCGCTGCGCACGGCCGCCCTGGACCTGCAGACCCGGCTGCCGGACGTGGTGGAGCGCATGCGCAGGGGAGAGTCCGTCGACCCGGACGCCGAACTCCCGGCGATCCGGCACGGCGGCGACGAACTCGGCCAGCTCGGCCAAGCGCTCAACCTTGCGCGCCACACCGCCCTCGACACCACGGTGGCCCAGGTCGGCCAGTTCCACGGCTTCGAGAAACTGCTCCAGCGCATCGCCCGGCGCACCCAGCTCCTCATCGGCCTGCAGATGAAGAAGCTCAGCGAACTGGAGCGCAAGCACGAGGACCCGGAGGTCCTGGAGGACCTGTTCGACCTCGACCATCTGACCGCCCGGCTGCGCCGCTACGAGGAGAACCTGGTGATCCTGGGCGGCGGCCAGCCCCAGCGCCGCTGGCGCAAGCCGGTGCTGTTGCTGGACGTGCTCCGCTCCGCCCAGAGCGAGGTGCAGGACTACCGGCGGATCCAGATCGAAGTGGAGGGCCGCCTCTGGCTGTCCGAGCGCGCGGTCGGCCTGGTGATCCACATCCTGGCAGAACTCATGGAGAACGCGGTGGGGTTCTCCAGGCCGCCCACACCGGTGGAGGTGTACGCAGCCCGGGTGGGGCGCGGGCTCGCGGTGGAGATCGAGGACCGCGGTGTGGGCATGGACGACGATCAGTACGAGGCGATCAACCGGCTGATGGCCGATCCGCCCCGCATGGACGTGATGTCACGGGCCGACGATGTCCGGCTCGGGCTGTACGTCGTCGCCCGGCTGGCACAGGGACTCGGCCTCCATGTGGAGTTGCGCCCCTCCGCGTTCGGCGGGACCCGCGTGGTCGTGCTCATCCCCAACGAGCTTGTCGTCGTCGCGGCCGCCGAACAAGTCGTCGCAGCCTCCGAACATTCGGAGACGGGGCCGGAGGAGGCCGTCGCTTCCTGGCCGCCGGCGCCGGACGCCGTCACGCACGCCGGACCCGACACCGGGCACGAGGCCGACCCGGGCGCCGGCCACCCGGTCCCTGTCGGCGGCCCGCCCGGGACCGACGACCCGCTGGGCGCGGAGTGGTTCGGGCCGCGCCCCTACGGCGTGCCGCAGGTGGTCGGCGGGCGACGCGCGGACGCCGGGCCGGAGACGGTCGGCGCACCGTACACGGGCGCCTCGCCGGAGACGGCCGACGCACCTTACGCGAAAGCCGGGCGCGAGACGCTCGGCCCGCCGCCTGGGAACCTCGGGTCGGGCCGCGTCGCGGCACTGCCCACGAGCGCCGCGCCGGTCGTGGTGAAGCCGCTGCCCAAGCGGGTACGGCAGGCGAGCCTCGTCGACGAGCTGCGCAACCCGGACGCGGCCGTGCACGCACGCCCGGACGACGAGCGAACGACGCCACCCCGGCCCACCCCGGCACGCTCCGGCGCCACGATCGGCGCCTTCCAACGCCAGTCCCGGCTGGTCAGGAGTACGAGCACCACGGCAGACCACGGCTCCGCCGGCGTCGTGCCGCCCCGTAGAAGCATCCCGACGGAAGACTGACCATGACACTGCGAACGACCGCCACTCATCAGGATCTCGACTGGCTGCTGGACGGTCTGGTCGAACAGGTCCCGGGCACCCGGCACGCCATCGTGTTGTCCGACGACGGTCTGGTGGTGAGCCAGTCCAGCACCATCGCCCGCGGCGACGCCGAGCGCCTCGCCGCCGTGGCCACGGGCCAGCAGAGTCTGGCCCGCGGCGTCGGCACGCTGTTCAACGGCGGTCCCGTGCACCAGGTGATCGTCGAGTTGGCCGACCTGTGGTTGTTCATCACCGCCGCGGGCCGGGGCACGCATCTGGCCGTCGTGGCGTCCCAGGAAGTGGACGCCGAACTGATGGCCGTGGCCATGCACACGCTCATGCAGCAGGTGGGCCAGCGCCTGGGAAGCGAGGCCCGCATCGCGGCGCCCGCCGTCGAGGGCGGTGTACGTGAGTGAGCCACTGGGCGGACAGCATGGAGCCGGACGACGCGGACGCGCAGTCCGTACGGCCTTATACGATCACCCAGGGCCGGACCGCGCCGGCACGTGACGACCTCACCCTGATCACCCTCGTCACGACCGTCGAACCGGAGCCCCCAGGGCGAGCCGCCTCCCGCGGCCTGCAACCCGAGCACCGCGCAATCCTCCGGCAGTGCCGCGCGCCCGCGGCGGTGGCCGAGATCGCCGCTGGGCTGGACCTGCCCATTTCGGTCGCGAAAATCCTGATCGACGACCTGGTCGCCCTGGGCAGGGCGACCACCCGTCCGCCGCTCGCTGTCGCGGCAGGAAGCACGATGGACATGAACCTACTTCGGGCGGTGAGGGATGGCCTCCGCAGACTTTGACCTCATCCAACGCACCGCTGCCGGCACCGCTCCCGCAGCGGTCAAGATCCTCGTGGCCGGCGGCTTCGGCGTGGGCAAGACGACCCTCGTCGGGGCAGTGAGCGAGGTGGCGCCCCTGCGTACCGAGGAGTACCTCACGGTCGCGAGCGTGGGCGTCGACGACGTCGAAGGCGTCGAGCGGAAGTCCACCACCACGGTGGCCATGGACTTCGGCCGCATCATGGTGAACCCCCAGCTGGTGATCTACCTCTTCGGGACGCCAGGCCAGGAGCGCTTCTGGTTCATGTGGAACGACCTCGTGCACGGCGCCCTCGGCGCGGTCGTCCTCGCCGACACCCGACGACTGGAGACCAGCTTCGCGTCCATCGACTTCTTCGAGAGCCGCCGCATCCCCTTCGTGGTCGGCGTCAACTGCTTCTTCGGCCACAGGGACCGCACCGAGCAGGAGGTCCGCGAGGCGCTGGACCTCGACCCCGAAGTCCCCCTGTTGATGGGGGACATGCGCGAGCGGTCGGTCGGCCGCGCCCTGCTGGTGTCCCTGGCCGAGCACCTCATTGTGACAAACTCGATGACCTAGTTAAAAGAGTTATCTAGTTGTACAGTGAGTCCACCCAGGGGTTCGGCTGTGTTCCGCGCCCGCGGGTCGGACGGAGGTGGGCCCTGTGACAAGTGCGACAGGGAGAAGGGGCGGTGGCGGGCTCGGCGGCGCCCAGGTACGCGTGCCCAAGATGGCCGAGCTGGTGGCGGCACGGTTGCGCCGGATGATCGTGCGCGGCGAACTGACGGAGGGCGAGGCGCTGCCGTCCGAGACGGCGCTCATGGAGGAGTTCGCCGTATCCCGGCCGACCCTGCGCGAGGCGTTTCGGGTGCTGGAGTCGGAGTCGCTGATCAGCGTGCGCCGGGGCGCCCGCGGCGGAGCGCGGGTGCAGGTCCCGGAAGGCACGGTGGCCGCCCGTTACGCCGGGGTGGTCCTCGAGTACCGGGGCACGACCCTCAAGGACGTCTACGACGCGCGTACCGTCATCGAGGCGCCGTGCGCGGGCCTGCTGGCCGAGCGGCGCACGGACGAGGACCTGGAGCGGCTGCGGGCCGCCGTCGCCGAGGCCGAGCGGCTCATGGACGACCCGTCGGCCTTCATCCGCGCCCACATGGAGTTCCACGCCCTCGTCGTCGAACTGGCGGGCAACCAGACGCTCACCGTTCTCAACGGCATGGTCCGGCACATCATCGACCAGGCGAACTGGTCCCACGTCGACCTCGACGCGGGCAGCCCCGAGAACGTGCGGGCCAACCGCAGGGGCTTCCGCGCCCATGTCGCGCTGGTCGACCTGGTGGCCGCCCGCCGGGGTGAGGCCGCCGAGGAGCTGTGGCGGCTCCACCTCCAGGAGGCCGAGGACTATCTGCTGCAGAACAGGTCCATGACGACCGTCCTGGACCTGCTCGGCTGACCGTCACCAACTGCCGTCACCAAGCGCCGTCGTCAGCTGCTGTGCAGCTCCTGGACGACGGGCTCCCACACCTCGGCGTCGATCTCGTACGCGGTGTAGAAGGACACCCGGTCGACCAGCGACCCGTACCGGCGGCTGATCTCCGCCGCCACCCGCTCCGGCTCCGCCACCACTGCGAACGCGTTCAGCACGTCGTCGTCGACGAGCCGGCCCATCGCCTCCCACTTGTCCTCGCGGGCGGACTTCGACAACGCGTTGAGCTCGTCGCCGAGTTCGCCCCAGCCGTGCAGCTCCAGGACGCCGCGGTAGGCGGGAGTGCTGCCGTAGAAAGCGATCTGGCGCCGGGTGCCGTCCACCGCGCGGGCCATCTCCTCCTCGGTCCGGCCGGTCGCGGTCAGCAGCAGATGGGACACGGAGAAGTCGGCGCGCGTGCGGCCGGAGCCCGCGAGCCCGGCCTCGACGGTCGGCAGGGTGACCTCCCGCAGATACCGCTCGGTGGTGAAGCCGTGCGCGAGCAGCCCGTCCGCCACCTCGCCCGCCACCCGGGTCATCGCCTCCCCGACGGCGGCCACGAAGACCTTCGGCGCGCCGCCGGGGGCAGGCGGGGGAGAGAAGAAGGGGGACATGAGCGTGTGCGTGTAGAAGTCGCCGCGGAAGTCGAGCTTCTCGCCCTCGTTCCAGGCGGCCCAGATGGCGCGCAGCGCGCTCACGTACTCCCGCATACGGGCCGCGGGCCTGCTCCACGGCATGGCGAACCGCCGCTCGATGTGCGGTTTGATCTGGCTGCCGAGACCGAGCGAGAACCGCCCGCCGGAGTACGCCTGCAGGTCGTGCGCGGTGTACGCGAGCTGCATGGGGGAGCGGGCGAAGGCCACCGCGATGGCCGTACCGACCTCGAGGCGGTCGGTGTGCTCGGCCGCGAGCAGCAGCGGCAGGAAGGGATCATGCTTGGACTCCGAGGCCCACAGGCCGTCGTAGCCCGCCTTCTCGTGGTGCCGGGCCTCCTCGACCACCGCTGCGGTGCCCCACACATTGAGCTTGCCGTCGACCTTCATGCCGTTCCTCCGACTCCATACCGATGCGCTGTGCGAGCAGTTCCCGGTGGTATGCCGGATCGCCGAACAGCAGTTGTGAGGTCTTCGCCCGCTTCAGGTAGAGGTGGGCCGGGTGTTCCCAGGTGAAGCCGATGCCTCCGTGCACCTGGATGTTCTGCTCCGTCGCCTGCAGACAGGCGTCGGAGCAGAACGCCTTGGCCAGGCTTGCCGCCGCGGGCAGCTCCGGGTCGTCGTTCTGGGCCGCGAGCAGCCCGTAGTGCGCGGCGGCACGCGCCGACTCCACCTCGAGGAGGACGTCGGCCAGCAGGTGCTTGACGGCCTGGAAGGATCCGATGGGCCGCCCGAACTGGTGCCGTACCTTGGCGTACTCCACCGCCGTCTCCAGCGCTCGCGAGGCCACCCCCACCTGCTCGGCGGCCAGCGCCACCGCGGCATGGTCGAGCACCTGAGCCACCAGGTCCCAGCCGTCGCCGTGGGTGCGCATCCGGGTCGCCGGTACGTCGTCGTAGTCGAGGCGCGCCTGCCGGCGGGTCGGGTCCATCGTGGGCAACGGCTCACGGGTCAGCCCGCTCGCGTCGCCGTCCACCCAGAAGACGCCGATGCCGTCGTCGCCGGTACGGGCAACCGTCAGGACGACGTCGGCACAGGCGCCGTCGAGTACGAACGTCTTGTGCCCGTTCAGCAGCCAACTTCCCGCGGATTCACGGGCGGTGAGCTGCACGCCCTCGGCGTCCCAGCGGGCGGAGTCCTCGGTCAGGGCCAGCGTCGCGACGAGCTCGCCGGAGGCCAGCCCCGGGAGGAGCTTCTTACGGGCTTCCTCGTCGTCGCTGCGCAGCAGCGTGGTCGTCGCCAGTACCGCCGAGGAGAGGAACGGTGCGCACAGCAGCGCGCGGCCCATCTCCTCCATGACCGCGCCCACTTCGACCGGTCCGCACCCGGCGCCGCCGTACTCCTCGGGGACGGCCAGCCCCTGCAGACCGAGTTCCGTGCCCATCCGGCGCCACAGCGCCCGGTCGAAGCCCTCCGGGGTCTCCATCAGGCGCCGTACCTCGGTCTCCGGCGAGGTGTCGGCGAGGAACGCCCGTACCGTGCGCCGCAGTTCCTCCTGCTCGTCGCTGAACGCGAAGTCCATTCCCCTGTGCTCCTCTCCCGAACTCCTCTCGGGCTCTCCCGCTCAGCGACGGCCGCGCGAGGCGATGATCCGCTCCACGGCGGCGATGTGGTCCGGTCCGTGCATGGTGTCCCGCTCGGCGAGCAGGGCCGGTTCCATCACGGTGTCGAGGGCCTGCTCCAGGTGCCGGTTCACCGCCCGCTTGGTCTCGCGCAGCGCCTGCGCGGGCTGGGCTGCCAGCCGTCCGGCCAGGTCCATGGCCTCGTCCATGAGCTTGTCCTTGGGCACGGCACGGTTGGCGATGCCCAGCCGGACCGCGTCCTCGGCGCTCACCCGGTCACCCAGGAACAGCAGCTCCTTCGCCCGGGTCAGGCCGACGAGCAGCGGCAGGATGTAGGCGCCGCCGTCGCCCGCGACGAGCCCGACCTGGACGTGCGGATCGGCGACATAGGCATCGTCGGCGATCAGCACCAGGTCGCTCAGCAGGGCCAGGCTGCAGCCGAGGCCCACGGCGGGACCGTTGACCGCCGCGATCACGGGCAGCGGGCAGCGGACCATGCCGGTGATGATCCGGCGGGCCTCGTCGACCTGCTGCTCCCGGAAGTCGGCGTCGCGCTGGACTCGGGTCATGGTGTCGAGGTTGCCGCCGGCGCTGAACGCCCGGCCGCGCCCGGTGAGCACGACCACCCGTGCCTCCGGGTCGGCGGCGAGGTCGTCCCACACCGACGCGAGGCCCGAATGCAGCTCCTCGCTCATCGCGTTGAGCTGCTCCGGCCGGTTCAGCTCGACCAGCCGGACCGGCCCGACGGCCGTCACCACCAGATCCGTCATCAGATCCTTCATCTCCACCGCCGTAGGCATGGGTGAGTCGGTAGAGTTGAATGGTATAACTAATTTAGCTTTCTGAGAACCAGCTCGCGGGGTGACGGAGGAAGGACGCGGATGCCGGAGCAGGACTACGAGCGCGAGTACGGGCAGAAGTATGAGCGGAAGTACGAGACCGTGCGGGCCGAGGCGGCGGACGGGATCCTCACCGTCACCCTCAACCGGCCCGAGAAGCTGAACGCCTTCAGCCCGCAGATGATGCACGACCTGCTCGACGTCCTGGACGCGGCCGACGCCGACGACGGTATACGTGTGGTCGTGGTGACCGGTGCCGGGCGCGGCTTCTGCGCGGGCGCCGACGTCAGCAGCGGACGCTCGACCTTCGACCACCGTACGGCCGGTGCCTGGCACCGGGACACCGGCGGCCGGGTCGCGCTGCGGATCTTCTCCTGCACCAAGCCGGTCATCGCCGCGATCAACGGCCCGGCGGCGGGCGTCGGGGCCAGCATGACCCTGCCCATGGACATCCGGCTGGCGTCGACCTCGGCGAAGTTCGGCTTCGTCTTCGCCCGCCGAGGCATCGTGCCGGAGTCCGCCGCGAGCTGGTTCCTGCCGCGGGCCGTAGGGATGCAGCGGGCCATGGAATGGGTGGCGACCGGTCGCGTCTTCGGCCCCGACGAGGCGCTGGCGGCCGGTCTTGTCCGCTCCGTTCACCCGCCGGAGGAGCTGCTGCCGGCGGCGTACGAACTCGCCCGGGAGATCGCCGACAACACCTCGGCCATCTCGGTCGCGCTGTCGCGGCAGATGATGTGGCGGATGCTCGGTGAGCCCCACCCGATGACGGCGCACCGGCTCGACTCGCGGATCATGAGCCAGATCGGCGGTGGCCCGGACCCGACGGAGGGCGTCGAGTCGTTCCTCGCCAAGCGACCCCCGGAGTTCCCGGGCCGGGTCAGCAAGGACATGCCCCCCGTCTACCCCTGGTGGCAGGACGAGGAGTTCCGCCCCTTCGGCGAGTGAGTACGGGCGAGTGAGCACCGGTGACTCAGGCAGAGGTGAGTCAGGCACGGGTGAGTCAGGCACGGGTGAGTCAGGCACGGGTGAGTCAGGCACACGGGTGAGGGAGATCGCATGACGACGTTCGACTACATCGTGGTGGGCGCCGGTTCGGCGGGGTGCGTGCTCGCGGGCCGCCTCTCCGAGGACCCCGGCACGACCGTGCTGCTGATCGAGGCGGGCGGTCGGGACACGACTCCGCTGATCAAGATGCCCAAGGGCTTCGGCAAGCTGCTCGGGGATCCCCGGTTCGCCTGGCACTACCCGGTGGAACCGGTGAGTCCGACCGGGAAGGTCGAACACTGGGTCCGGGGCCGCACGCTCGGCGGATCGAGCTCCGTCAACGGCATGGTCTACAACCGCGGCGACCGCGCCGACTACGACGAGCTGGAGCGGCTCGGCAACCCCGGCTGGGGCTGGGACACGATGCTGCCGGTCTTCCAGCAGATGGAGGACAACGCGCTGGGTGCCTCGGAGGTCCGGGGCGCGGGCGGCCCGCTGCACGTCTCCACCGCGCCGAAGCCCGAGCCGCTGTGCGAAGAGGCCATCGCCGCCGGTACCGGACTCGGCTGGAGCCGCGCCGACGACCTCAACGCGAGCGACGACGAACGCATCGGCTACGCCATGGCCACCATCAAGGACGGGCAGCGGTTCAGCGCCGCCCGCGCCTTCCTGCACCCGGTCGCGCACCGGCCGAACCTGACCGTGACGGTCGACACCGTCGTGACAAAGGTCCTGACGGAGAACGGCAGGGCGGTGGGCGTCCGCACCCGCAGCAAGGGCCAGGAGAGCGACGTCCTGTCCGGTCGCGAGGTGATCCTCTCCGCAGGCAGCATCGCCACGCCGAAGATCCTTCAGCTGTCGGGCATCGGACCGGCCGAGACACTGAAGTCGGCGGGCGTCGACGTCCTGGTCGACAGCCCGCACGTCGGCGGCAGGATGCGCGAGCACCGCTGTTTCGTCGTCCAGTACCGGCTGAAGGACAACCTCGGCTACAACAAGGCACTGAGCACCCCGCTGCGGCAGGCCCTGTCGGGGATGCGATACATGGCGACACGCAGCGGACCGCTGGCCGCCCCCGCCTTCGACGTCATCGCCTTCTTCAAGACCCGCCCCGAACTCCCCCGCCCGGACGCGCAGTTGCTGATCGCACCGGTCTCCCTGCTGCCGGACGTCCCGGGCAAGGAGACGGGCGTGGAGCGCGAGCCCGGCGTGATGGGCCTCGGCTACATCCTGCGCCCCACCGCTGAGGGAGGCCTGCACATCACCTCGGCCGATCCCGAGGCGCCCTTGACCATCACGGCGAACTACTACGGGTCCGGCCACGACCGCACCGTGGGAACCGCCCTCTTCCGCAGGATGCGGGAGCTCTTCGAGACCGAGCCGATCGCCGGCCGGATCACCGCCGAGACGCTGCCGGGCCCCGCCGTGCAGGCCGACCAGGAGATCATCGACGCGGGCCTGGACCACGGGCGCTGCGGCTACCACGCCGTCGGCACCTGCGCCATGGGGCCGGCCGACGAGGACGTCGTCGATCCTGAGCTGCGCGTACGCGGAGTCGAAGGCCTGCGGGTCGTGGACTGCTCGGTCATGCCCACGATGGTGTCCGGCAACCTGAACGCGCCGATCATGGCCATGGCCTGGCGGGCATCCGACCTCATCCTCGGACAGGCCTGATCCGGACCTCGGACAGGCCTGATCCGGACCTCGGACCGGCATGACCCATGCCTCGGACCGGCATGACCCGGACCTCGGACCGACATGATCCGGCCGAACCAGAGAGATCTGGCCGAAACATTGTCGTAGTTTGCTCGAAGTGTTAGCGTCCGTCGGCGTGCATTCAGCTGAATGCGCTTAACCATTCATCGCCTGGACGGTAACCATGAGCGATGGTTCCCTGCACGAATCCTTCCGCGGTGTCGACTGGGGAGTCGCCACCGCTGACACCATCGCGGCCCCACCGCCACCCCCGCCGGAGCAGGGCGGGCACTTCCGGCAGTGGACCGAGGACATCCGGCAGCTGGTCGGCGCCCCCGTGGACGCACACCGGATGGTCGCCGGATGGCCGCAGCTCCAGCCCGACGGCCCCGGCACCTGGGACCGGGACGCCCTGGACCGCTGCGACCGCGCACTCGACTCCCTGATCGCGCGCGGCCTGCGGCCCGGCCTCACCCTGCTCCACCGGTCACTGCCGCCCTGGCTGGACGCCGCCGGCGGCTGGCTCGCCCGCGACACCGCCGAGCACTTCGCCGCGTACGCCGCCGAGCTGGGCCGCCGCTTCGGCGACCGGGTGGAGCGCTGGATCACCTCCACCGATCTCGCCGGGCCCACGCTCGCGGACCACGTGGCCGGCATGTACGGCCCGGGCCGGGGTATCGGCCGCGCGGGACTGCCCACGGTCCACCACATCCTGCTCGCCAACGGTCTCGCGGCCCAGGCCCTCAGGGCCGCCGGCGCGAGCGGCCGGATCGGCACCACGATCACGCTCGTCGGCGGTTACCCGGCCACCGACGACCCCTTCGACCGCCTCGCCCTGGAACGCTTGGAGAGCTGGACCAACCGCCTCTTCCTCGACCCGATGCTGCTCGGCGAGCACATGGTGACCGAGGAGGACATCTCACCGGTCGAGGCCACCGGCTGCGTCCGGCCCGGAGACCTGGACATCATCGCCACCGCACAGGACCTGCTGGGCCTGTCCTGGCACACGCCCTTCCGGGTCACGGCACCCGAGAACCTGCCCCGCGTGCTTCCGACCACGAAGTGCCTGAGCGCCCTCAACGAGGTGAATCGCCTGCTGGTGGGCCTCGGTTTCGCGATCGTCCCCTTCGACGACGTGGAGACGACGGCGTACGGCTGGCCCATCCTCCCCGAGGGGCTCGCCGATGCCGTCGCCGGCCTCCACGACCTGTACGGGGACCTGCTGCCGCCGCTGTCCATCGTCGACAACGGCATGGGCGATCTGGACCTGGTCGACGAGACGGGACGCTGTGACGACGCGCGGCGCCGGGCTCTGCTGCGCGCCAGGCTGTCCTGGCTGGCGGGACTCGTTGCGGCCGGGGTGGACGTGTGCGGCTACGAGTACTGGTCGGTGCTCGACAACCTGGAGGCGAAGTTCCGCTACACCCGCCTGTACTCGATGGCCGTCCCGGACCACGAGCCCCCGCCGCGCCCCCCGATGCCGTCCGACTGGGTGCACGGCGGAGCCTTCGCCGATGCCGCCGCATCCGGAGGAGGTCCCGGGCTGACCCTGGTGCCGGCCGTTCCCAGGGCTCAGCGGCTCGGAGCCCCGTAGTCCTCGCCCTGGTCCTGGCCCCACTCCCTGCCCTACTCCTTGCTGTCGTCCTTGCCGTAGTCCTTGCCCCGGATCAGCCGCACCGGGTTGTAGACGAGCACGTCCTCGTCCCGCTGGTTACGGACGGTGATCCGGCTGGTCACCACGCCCCGGCCGGGCTTGCTCGACGGGCGGGAGCCCGTGGTCTCGACAACGGCATAGAGCGTGTCGCCTACGTACACCGGTCCCCGCACGGTCAGGTCCATGTGCAGGAAGGCGAGGCCGGTGCCGTGCAGCACGTTCGTCTGCAGGACGAGTCCTTCGGCGAGGCAGTACGTCAGCCCGCCCGGGACCAGCCGGCCGGTGTAGCCGCCCTCCGCGGCGTGCGAGGCGTCCCAGAACAGCGGCTCGGTGAAGCCGCCCCAGGTGATGAAGTTGACCAGATCGGTCTCGGTGACGGTGCGGCGGGCGGTCCGGAAGACCAGCCCCACGGGCATGTCCTCGTACGTCAACCCCTGTACCAGCGGGGCGACTTCGGCGGTGGTGGTGTGCTCCGACGCCATGGTGGAATCCTCTCCGTACGGAATCAGCGGAACCAGGGACCTGCTGTCAGAGATCGAGCGGGTGCTTGTCGCCCACGCCCTCGAAGTCCGGGGCACGCTTCTCGCGGTGGGCGGCCAGCCCTTCCACGACCTCGTGTCCCGCGAACCCGAAGAACTCAAGGCCCAGCGAGGCCTCGAAGATCGGCTGGGCGGTGCGGTACCAGTGGTTGAGGGACCGCTTGGTCCAGCTGATGGCACTTGCGGGCCCGGCGGCCAGCGCGGTCGCCACCCGCAGACCCTCGGCGTGCACGTCCTCGTCGTCCACGCACTTCGACACAAGGCCGATCCGCTCCGCCTCCTCGCCGGTGAGCACCTCACAGGTCAGCAGGTAGTACTTGGCCTTGGCCATGCCGCACAGCAGGGGCCAGCAGATGGCGGCGTGGTCACCGGCCGCGACGCCGAGGCGGGTGTGGCCGTCGACGATCTTCGCGGTGCGGGCGGCGATGGAGATGTCCGCCAGCATGCCGATGACCAGCCCCGCGCCGACGGCCGGGCCGTGGATCGCGGAGACCACCGGCTTGGAGCAGTTGATCACCCCGTACACCATGTCCCGTGCCTCGCGCATCACCCGGGCACGCACCCCGTGGTCCTCGATCAGGCCCTCGATGGAGTCGAAGGTCCCGCCGGCCGAGAACGCCTTGCCCGCCCCCTGGATCAGCACGGCACGGGTCTGCTCGTCCCGGTCGACGACCGGCCAGATGTCGGCCAGCTCGCCGTGCATCCGAGGATCCACGGCATTGAGGTTCGGGGCGTCGAGCACGATACGGAGCACGCCGGGCGCCGGCCGCTCGAAGGTCAGGCTCGTGAACTGGTCGTAGAGATCCGTCACGCCGCGCTCCTGGTGTATTCAGTGCGGATACTATAATTATCTAACTGTATCGCGGGAGGACGGGCAACATGGATCTCACCTTCAGCGAGGAACAGGACGAACTGCGCAAGGTCGTACGGTCCTTCCTCACCAAATACTCCGGCGAGGCGGACGTACGCCGCCTCGCCGCCGACCCGCGCGGCTACGACCGCGCCGTGTGGCGGCGGATGGGCACGGAACTCGGCCTGCAGGGACTCGCAGTACCGGAGGAGTACGGCGGTTCCGGTTTCGGCTACGTCGACCTCGGCGTCGTCTTCGAGGAGGCGGGCCGCGCGCTGCTGTGCGCGCCGTACTTCGCCACCGTCGCCCTGGCCGCCGAGGCGCTGCTGCGCTGTGACGACGAGCAGGCCCGAAGCGAGCTGCTGCCGGGCATCGCGTCCGGAGAGAGCGTGGCCACGCTGGCGCTCACCGAGGACAGCGGCCGCTGGGACGAGCAGGGCATCCGGCTCGCCGCACGCGAGACGGCGGGCGAGACGACAGGCGGGACGGCAGGCCAGACGACAGGCGGGAGGGCAGGCGGGGCCGAGTGGCAGCTGACCGGCGCGAAGACCTACGTCCCCGACGGGCACGTCGCCGACCTGCTCCTGGTCGCCGCCCGCACCCCCTCCGGCATCAGTCTCTTCGCGGTCGACGCCGGCGCACCGGGTCTCACCCGCACCCCCCTTCCCACGCTCGACGAGACCCGCAAGCAGGCCCGCGTGGAGTTCACGGACACCCCCGCCCGCCTGCTCGGCACCGAGGGCGCGGCGTGGCCGGTCCTCGAACGCACCCTCGCCACGGCCTCCGTCCTCCTGGCCGCCGAACAGGTCGGCGGAGCCGCGGCAGCCCTGGACGCAGCGGTGGAGTACGCCGGGATTCGCGAGCAGTACGGGCGGCCCATCGGCTCGTTCCAGGGCATCAAGCACAAGTGCGCCGACATGCTGGTCGAGATCGAGTCCGCCCGCTCGGCCGCGTACGGCGGACTGTGGGCGCTGGACGCAGGCGACGAGACGGAGATAGCCGTCTCGGCGGCCCTGGCCCAGGCCTTCTGCTCGGAGGCGTTCACCAGGGTCGCCGGGGACAACATCCAGGTCCACGGCGGAATCGGCTTCACCTGGGAGCACCCTGCCCACCTCTACCTGAAGCGGGCCAAGAGCTCCGAGGTGCTGCTCGGCACGCCGTCGTACCACCGGGAGCTGCTCGCCACCCGGCTCGGCATCTGATCACCGGCATCTGATCACCGGCATCTGACCATCGGCAAAGGAGCTGGAATGGAGCTGGACTTCGGGCCCGCGGTGCGCGACTTCCGCGACGAGCTGCGGGACTGGCTGGCGGACCACCTCGTGGGGGAGTTCGCCGAGCACCGGGGCGTGGGCGGCCCCACCGACGGGACGGCCTGGGAGGTGCGTCTCGCCTGGGACCGTGAGCTGTCGGCCGGGAACTGGCTGGGCGTCGGCTGGCCGAAGGAGTACGGGGGCAGGGGGCTCGGACTCATCGAGGAGATCGTCTTCGAGTACGAGTACGCGCGTGCCAACGCGCCCTACCGGGCCACCACCAACGCCCTCGACCTGCTCGGACCGATGATCCTCAAGATGGGCAGCGAGGATCAGAAGAAGCGCTTCCTGCCGCCGATCCTGACCGTCGAGGAACTGTGGGGCCAGGGCTTCAGCGAACCCGGCGCCGGCTCCGACCTGGCGTCCGTACGCACCAGAGCGGAGCGCGATGGCGACGAATGGGTGGTCAACGGGCAGAAAGTGTGGACCTCCTTCGGCATGTACGCCGACTGGCTGTACGTCCTCACGCGCACCGACCCGGACTCCCGGCGGCACAAGGGACTGACGATGCTGCTCGTGCCCGCCGACCAACCGGGCGTGGAGATCCGGCCCATCCGCAACCTCGCCGGCCAGGACGAGTTCGCCGAGGTCTTCTTCACCGACGCGCGCACGGGCGCGGACATGGTCGTGGGCGAGGCCGGCCAGGGCTGGCGCACGGCGATGGCCACGCTCGGCATCGAGCGCGGCACCACGCTGCTGCCGCAGCAGCTCACCTTCGAACGGGAGGCGGAGTCGCTGATCGACCTGGCCCGGGAACGGGGCGCGCTCGACGACCCCATGCTGCGCCGCCGGATCGTGGACGCCTGGATCTCCGTACGCATCATGCGCACCACCAACCTGCGCACCATCGCCGAACTGACCGCGGGCCGCACGCCCGGCGCGCAGGCCACCACCGCGAAGCTGTACGCCTCGACACGTCACCAGCAAGTCGGGCACCTGGCCATGGAACTGGCCGGACCCGCCGGCCAGATCGTGGGCGAGGACTACGGCCTGGACACCCGCCAGCGCTCCTTCCTGCTTTCCCTGGCGGAGACGATCTACGGCGGGTCGAGCGAGATCCAGCGGAACATCATCGGGGAGCAGGTCCTCGGTCTCCCCAGGGAGCCGCGACCGTGACGAAGCTGACGCCGCTGACGTCACTGGAGGATCGCCTCGACCGCATCGAGTCGCACCTGGCGATCCAGCAACTCCCCATCCGGTACGCGCTGGCCGTGGACGCCCGCGACCTCGACGCCTGGGCCGGCTGCTTCCGGCCCGATGTGGACATGGGACGCCGCGGCCGGGGGCGGGACGCGCTGCGGTCGTACATCGAACCCCTCGTCCGCGGATTCCACCGGTCCATCCATCAGATCTGCGGTCACCGGATCGAGTTCACCGGCCGCGACACCGCAACCGGCTCCGTCTACTGCCGTGCGGAGCACGAGGTGGGGGAGCGGTGGATCGTCATGGCCATCCGCTACCTCGACGACTACGCGCGCGTGGACGGCGAGTGGTACTTCTCCCGGCGCCGCGAGCAGCACTGGTACGCGGCCGATGTGACCGAGCGCCCCCAGGCGGTTGGATTCGAAGGCTGGGAGGGAGCCGGACAACCGGCACTGCCCGACGCCTTCCCCACCTGGGCGGCCTTCTGGAAGAACGAGATGGAGACGTGATGGAGCGAGGCACACGGCTGGCCGGGAAGACGGCTCTCGTCACCGGCGGCGGTCAGGGCGTGGGCCGCGGTATCGCGCTCGCGCTGACTGCGGAGGGAGCGGCCGTGGTGATCACCGGCCGTACCGAGAACAAGCTGAAGGACACCGCCGACATGATCGCCGGGCGCGGCGGGCGGGTGCACACCGTGGTCGGGGACGTGGGCGAGCGCGGCGACGTCGACTGCATGGTGGCCGAGACGGTACGGGAGTTCGGCAGCCTTGACGTCCTCGTCAACAACGCGCAGAGCTCGGTGCAGCGCCGGTTTGAGGAGACGTCGTACGACGACGTCGAACTCACCTACCGCAGCGGCCCGTTGGCGACGTTCCACGCGATGCAGGCCGCCCTGCCCCATCTGAAGGCGAGCCGCGGCAGCGTCGTGAACCTCGGCTCCTCGGCCGCGGTGCAGGGCGAGGCGACCTTCGCGGCATACGCGATGGCCAAGGAGGCCATCCGCGGGCTGACACGGGTCGCCGCACGGGAGTGGGGCACGTACGGAATTCGCGTGAACGTCGTCTGCCCGGCCGCACTGAGCCCGGCCGCGGAGGCGTACTTCGCCGCCCATCCGGAGAAGGCCGAGCACGTGCTGGCCGGGATTCCGCTGGGGCGGATGGGGGACCCGGAGTCTGACATCGGCCGGGCGGTGGCCGCGCTGGTCAGCGACGACATGGTCTATCTGACCGGGGCGACGCTGATGCTGGAGGGTGGGCGGACCGTGATCGGGTGAGGCAGGGGTTTTCGCCCCCGCCGCCCTACCCGTCCCATCTCCAGGGGCTCCGCCCCCTGGATCCCCAACCTATGCCCACCCACCACCCGACGCGGTTGGCTGAAAAGCAGACCTAAGCCCAATCAGCCCGTCCGGCGTTTGAGGACGAGGCCGTTCAGGCCGCTGGGGGGGGCTGCGGGCGCAGCCCCCCCCAGCGGGGCCTGGGGCGGAGCCCCAGAAGGATGGGAACGGGTAGGGGCGGCGGGGGCGAAAACCCGCAACGCGCACCCCCACCCACCTCACACAACGCCCCGCCCCCGCAGCTCCGAAAGCTGATCCTCCGTCACCCCGGCCAGCCTGCCCAGAACTTCGGCCGTATGCTCGCCCAGCGCAGGCGGCGCGGCGTACCCCTCGACCGGCGTCGCCGCGAACCGGATCGGATTGGCGAGCAACGGCAGCCGGCCCGACACCGGGTCCTCGACCTCGACCAGCATCTCGCGGTGCTGGATCTGGGGGTCGGCGAAGACCTCGGGCATCTCGTTGAACGGTCCGGCAGGGACGTCGTACGCGTCGAGCACAGCCAGCCATTCGTCCCTGGTGCGGGTGCGCAGGATCGCCGCCAGCACCGGCAGGATCTCCTCGCGGTGGGTGATCCGGGCCGAGGTCGTGGCGAACCGCGGGTCCTGGAGCAGTTCGGTGCGGCCGGCCGCCGCACAGAACGCGGCGAACTGCTTGTCGTTGCCCGCCACGAGGAAGAGCGGCTTGTCGCTGCACATGAAGGCCTGCGAGGGGATCCCGCCGTAACCGCCGTTGCCCCGCCGCTGCGGAACCTCCCCGGAGATCAGGTAGTTCATCGCGAAGTGCGACAGCGAGGCCAGCCCGCAGTCCAGCAGGGACAGGTCGATGAACTGGCCCTCGCCGGTGGCGTCCCGGTGCCGCAGGGCCGCAAGGACGGCCGTGGAGGCGTACAGACCCGTGAGGATGTCGACCATGCTGACCCCGACCTTCATCGGCTCGTCGGGGTGTCCGGAGACGCTCATCATCCCGGACATGGCCTGGAAGATGCCGTCGTATCCGGGGCGCTGCGCGTAGGGCCCGGACTGTCCGAAGCCCGTCACGGAGAGGTAGACCAGCCGAGGGTTGAGCTCCCGCAGGCTCTCGTGGTCGAGCCCGTACTTCGCCAGCGTCCCCGCGCGGAAGTTCTCGACCAGGACGTCCGACCGGGCGGCGAGTGCGCGGATCAACTCCTGGCCCTCAGTCGTGGCGTGGTTGACGGTGACCGACTGCTTGTTGCGGTTGCAGGAGAGGTAGAAGGCGGCGGTGTCGGTCCTCGCGCCCTCTGGGCCGTCGGCGAAGGGCGGGCCGTACGTCCGTGAGTCGTCGCCCGTGCCGGGCCGCTCGATCTTGATCACCTCGGCGCCCAGATCGGCCAGCATCTGGGTGGCCAGGGGTGCCGCGAGGATGCGGGACAGGTCGAGGACGCGGATCCCGGCCAGGACGGTCGACGGCATCTGAGGCCCTCCCTCTTCGCAAGTAAAGTTGGGTGAATGAGTTAGATAAATAATACATACGAGTTTCGCGGTCTCCCGTATGATTGCCCGAAGCAGGCAAATCATGTAACTATATCGATCGGCCGACAGGCCGAGAGGCGGAGGGCGTGCGGATGACCGTCGCGGCGAGGACCCTCACCGACCAGGAGCAGCGCGAACGCCGCGAGTGGTTCCGGGCCCGCTGGGAGCGCGGGGTCAAGTTCAACCGCAGCAGCGGTATGCGGGTGGTCCGCTGGGACCCGGACGGCGTCGAAATGGTGCTTCCGTACGCCGAGGCCCTCTCCGCCCACGAAGGCGTCTTCCACGGCGGAGTGGTCTCGGCGCTCATCGACACCGCGGGCGCGGGAGCGGTGATCGCCGGGCACGACTTCGCGAAGGGGAGTCTGCTCAGCACTGTGTCGATGTCGGTGCAGTACCTCGCGCCCGCCCGGGGCCGGGAGGCCGTCGCCTACGCACGCTGCGTCAGGCGGGGCCGCAGGGTGCACTTCGCCGACGTCGACGTGATGGCCGACGGGCGTATCTGCGCCCGCGGGCAGGTGGTCGTGACCATCTCCGGGGAGCGGCCCGGCGTCGGCGACCCCATCGACCCGATCGACCCCACCGACCCGATCCAACCGCTGACCGAGGAGTGACGTGATGACCGAGGAGTCCCAGGAGGCGGCCCAGGACCTGGTGCTGTACGAGGTCGACGAGGACGGCGTCGCCACCGTCACCCTCAACCGGCCCGAGCGCAAGAACGCCTGGAGCCTCCCCATGGAACGCCGCTTCTTCGCCCTCCTGGACGAGGCCGCGAGCGACCCGGCCGTCCGTGTCGTGGTCATCACCGGGGCCGGCAAGGCCTTCTGCCCCGGGATGGACATGCAGCGCCTTGAACAGAACTCACAGCCGGGCGAGTCCCTCAACCTCCAGGCCCGCGTCCCCATGTACAGCAAGCGGAACATGCCGAAGCCCATGATCGCCGCCATCAACGGCGCCTGCGCGGGCATCGGCCTGGTCCAGGCTCTTATCTGCGACGTCCGCTTCGCCGCCCGCGGGGCGCGCTTCACCACGGCCTTCACCCGCCGCGGCCTGGCCGGCGAGTACAACATGCCGTACGTGCTGCCGCGCGTCATCGGTCTGGAGAACGCCCTCGACCTGCTGCTGTCCGGCCGGGTCTTCGACGCCGACGAGGCGAAGGACCTCGGCCTCGTCAGCCGCGTCGTCGAACCGGAGGACCTGCTCGACGCCGCACGCGCCTACGCCCGGGACATCGCCCGCAACTGCTCCCCGCGTGCCATGGCCGTCGTACGCCACCAGGTGTACGGCGACCTCGACCGGACCTTCACCGATGCCCTCGCCCGCTCCTACTCCGCCATGGAGTTCTTCGCGGGCTCGCCGGACTTCCGTGAAGGGGTGGCGAGCTTCACGGAGAAGCGGGAGCCGAAGTTCGAGGGCCTGCCGCCCGACTTCGACCCCGACGAGGCCACCCGCGACGCGTTCCTGCCGTACTGACCTGCCGTACCGACCGAGGAGCTCACGAAGATGACAGGGCAGCCGTTCCCCGTCGAGGCCGGGCACATCATGATGTTCGCCCGCGCCATCGGCGACGAGAACCCGGCGTACCACGGTGAGAGCGCGCTCGCGCCGCCCACCTTCACCATGGCCGGCGCCCAGTACGACCCCGACTACCACCTGCGGCCCAAGCCGGACGAGGAGTGGTTCGGGTCCGGACGCGGCCCCGGGGTGATGCTCGAGGGCGCCGGAGGACTGCACGCCGAGCAGCACTTCGAGTACCACCGCCCGGTGCGCGCCGGCGAGACGCTGTACGCGCACTCCGTCCCCGGACGCAGCTGGGAGAAGCAGGGCCGCACCGGCCGCCTGCTGTTCAGCGAACGCATCACCGAGTACCGGGACGCCGACGGCGAACCGGTCGTCAGCGCCAAGACCGTCGCGGTTGTGCCCGAGGGCCCCGCAACCCGCAAGGAGGACGCTCGATGAGCAGCCCGAGCAGCCCCAGCAGCCTGAGCGTCGACGACGTCAAGGTCGGCGAGACCCGCGAGAGCGTGCTGGTCGACGACCTCAAGCGCACCCGGATCGTGCAGTACGCGGGCGCCTCCGGCGACTACAACCCCCTGCACACCGACGCGAAGTTCGCCGTCGAGGCGGCCGGTTACCCAGGCGTGTTCGCGCACGGCATGCTGACGATGGGCATGACCGGGCGGGTCCTCACCGACTGGGTCGGCCCCGAGGCGTTGCTGCGCTTCGGTGTGCGCTTCAAGGCCCAGGTCTGGCCCGGCGACACCCTGACCGCCACGGCCACCGTCGAGTCGGTCGAGGACACACCGGCGGGCCCGGTCGCCCACTTCTCCCTGCGCACTGTCAACCAGGACGGCGTCGAGGTGGTCACCGGCACCGCGGCGGCCCGCCTGGAGTCCTGAGCCGGTGGGCGGCGCGCAAGACTCCGTGACGGCACCCACCGTCGCTCAGGAGTCCGTGACGGCACCCACCGTCGCGCAAGACTCCGTGACGGTACCCACCTGGACCGCCATGGTGAGCCGTGCCTACGACCATGCCCGCCCCGCCGTCCGGTTCGGCGACCTCACCTGGACCGGTCGCGAACTCCTCGACCGGGCGGGCGGCGCGGCCGACTGGCTGGACTCGCTCGGCCTCGCCCCCGGCGCACCGGTGCCCGCGCTGGTCGCCACCTCCGCCGACGCGCTCGCGCTGGTGATCGGCGGCGCCGGATCCGGCCACCCGCTGGCCCCGCTCGGCGTCCGGATGACCCCGTACGAGATCGCCACGGTGGTCCAGGCGACGGACTCCCAAGTCCTCCTGGCACAGCCGGAGTTCGCCGACCTGGCTGACCAAGTGGCCCGGCTGTCGGGACGCCGCGCGGTGCTCGTACCCGAACTCAGGCCTAACGGAAGGGCGTTGGCGGCCGCGCCGGATGATTTCGCATCCGTTCTGCACACCTCCGGGACCACGGGCCTGCCCAAACCCGTCCCCATGACGCAGCGGCGACTGGCTGCCCGCGCCCGCGTCAACGGCGAGCTGTGCGGGCTCGACCCCGAGAGCTTCTACGGCGGCAGCGCACCCTTCCACCACATCGCGGGCCTCGGCAACATCGCCGTCGCCCTCGCCGCCGGCGCGCTGATCACCGGACTGCCCCGCTTCACTGTCGAGGGCTGGGCCTTGCTGCGGGACCTCGGCACCACGCACACCAGCATGGTCCCCGCGATGCTGGAGACGCTGTTCGCGGCCGGACAGGCACGCCACAAGGCACTGCGGGTCCTCCAGTACGGCGGCGCCCCCATCCGACCCGGCACGCTGCGGCGGACGTACGAGGCCATGCCCGGCGTCCGGATGCTCAACATGTTCGGGCAGACGGAAGGTTCACCCATCAGCGTGCTCACGCCCGAGGACCATCGTGAGGCGGTCGCCGGGCGCACCGAGCTGCTGCGGTCCGTGGGACGTGCCGCTCCCGGCGTCGAGCTCAGAGTTCACGACCCCGGTCCGGACGGGATCGGCGAGATCCACGCCCGCGCCGACCAGCTCTTCCGGGTGGACGCGGACGGCTGGCTGCACAGCGGCGACCTGGGCCGGGTGGCCGAGGACGGCTACCTCTACCTGTCCGGTCGGCGAAGCGACATGATCATTCGCGGGGGCGAGAACGTCCACCCGTTGGAGGTGGAGACGGTCCTGGCCGCGCATCCCGGCGTCGCGGACGTGGCGGTCACGGGCGCGCCGGACGAGCGGCTCGGCCAGACCGTCGTCGCCTTCGTCGTGCCCGCCGACCCCGACGCACCGCCGCAGCCGGCGGAGCTCAGGAGCTACGCCCGCGCCCGGCTGTCCGGGTTCAAGGTCCCCGTCCGCTGGTGGTTCGTGGACGACCTGCCGCGCAACGCGAACGGCAAGGTCGTACGCCGGCGTCTGCGTGAGCCGTGCCAAGGAGGAACAAGTGGTGCTTGATCACTCGGTCGTCAGCCCGGAGACCGTGGGCGTCGACCCGCATCGGCTGGACGTACTCCTGCGCCGGATCCGCCTGGAAGTCGACCACGGTCCCCTTCCCTCGGCGCAGGTGGCCGTGGCCCGGGGTGGCCGGCTGGTGGCCTTCGAGACCTGGGGTGACGCAGGCAGCGACACACGGTACGTCCTGCAGTCCGTCGGACGGTCGATCGTCGCGGGCGTGGTCTGGAAGCTGATCGGTGAGGGGCTCCTGGACGTGAGCGAGCAAGTCGCCGCGATCATCCCGGAGTTCGCCCCGAACGGGAAGGAGACGGTGACGGTCGAGCAGGTGCTCACGCACACCGCCGGCTTCCCCTTCGCACCGCTCGGCTACCCGAAGATGCTGGACCGCGAGCAACGGCTCGCCGCCTTCGGCCGCTGGCGGCTCGACCACCTGCCGGGCAGCCGCTTCCAGTTCCACCTCACCTCGGCGGCCTGGCTGGTCGCCGAGATCGTCGAGCGGCGTACGGGCCTGGCCTTCGCCGACTACCTGCACGAGCGGATCGCCCGGCCGCTGGGCCTCGCCTCGATCGAACTCGGCGTCCCGGTGGACCGGCAGCCCGGAACCGTCGCCCCGATGACCGCCACCGACCGCACCAGTGACGACCAGGAGGCCGATCCCTGGGGCCCCTGGTATCTGTCCGACCCGCGCGTCCTCGCCGCGGGGGAGCCCAGCCATGCGCTGGTCGCCACCGCCGCCGACGTCGCGCTGTACTTCCAGGCGCTGGAGCACTCGGGCCTGTGGAAGCCGGAAGCGGTGGCAGAGGGAAGGCGAATTCGGCTGACCGACCATCCGTACGGGGAGCAGATCTACGGGGGCGGCAGCAGCCGGCGGACCAGCATGGGGCTCTTCGTCACGGTGGCCGGTCCGGACGCGGGCAGCAACCTGCCGTCCACCGGCTCGCCCGCCCTCTTCGGCAGTGCCGGAGCGGCGTACCAACTCGGCTTCATGGACCCGGAGACCGGCCTGTCCTTCGCCTGCCTGAGCAACGGCTACCCGCTCGCGGGCTACGACCACTCGCGGCGCGGCACGGCGCTGCTGACGAACCTCGCGAATCTCGCGGCCGATCTCACCGACTGACGAGCGGGCCCGGTACCTCTGTGGGTACCGGGCCCGCTTCTCACATCCCCGTCGCTCAGCGGCTGATCAGCTGCTGAGCGTTGTTGTACATGATGTCGTCCTGCACCGACTCGTCGAGCTCCGAGATGAGCTTGCGGTAGTCGGCCGGGTTGGCGATGCCCTCCGCGTGCGGGAAGTCCGAGCCCATCACCAGGGACTCGTGGTAGCCGAGGCGCTTCACCAGGCCGACGATGTCGTCCTCGGGGTAGGGCACCACGCGGATGTGCTTGCGGAAGACCTGGCTGGGCCGCTCGTCCAACTGCCCGCCGATCCACGGCCCGTTGCGGCCCATGCCGCGGCTCTTGTCCATGTGGCGGACGAAGTGGGGCACCCACTCGGCGCCGAACTCGGAGACCAGGACGTTGATGTCGGGGAAGCGTCCGAAGAGGTTGTCGAAGATCAGCGCGGAGAGCGTCTCCTCGATCGGGCGCTGGCCGTAGCTGTTCATCCACTGCCAGGCGGACATCCGGAAGTGGATCGGGCTCGGGTCGTGGCCCCACGCCGGGGCGACGTGCGAGTTGTAGTAGAACTCGCTGATGTGGAAGCAGACGCTGGCCTTGGCCTCGTTGACCAGCTTCCAGAACGGGTCGAAGTACGGGTCGCCCGGTGAGCGGCCGTACTGCGGCCCGGTCGGCAGCATGATGAAGCGGGCGCCCTGCTCGAGGACGTACTCCAGCTCCTTGACCGCGTGGTCCAGGTCGCGCAGGGAGAGCAGGGCGGGGGCGTAGATGCGGCCCTGGTGGTTGAAGCCCCACACCTCGTTCATGTAGCGGTTGAACGAGTGGTAGTTGGCGTAGAGCGGCTCGACGCCGCTCACGTACTCCTCGGCGACCAGTGCCCAGCCGCCCGGATACATGATCGTCTGGTCGAGGCCCTGCTCGTCCATGATCCGCAGCCGGGCCTCGCGGTTCTGGTACGCCTCGTGCATCGGCTCGAACTGGTACGTCTCCTCGGGGTTGCCCGAGGCCATCGCCTTGAGCATCTCCTTGAGTGAGCCGGGCCGGTACACCTGCCCGAACTCCGGCTCCAGACAGACGACGATCCGGTCTCCGGCGAGGATGACCTCGCGGCCGTCCGGCAGGGTCACCGGGGCCACTGCCTGGCCGAGGAACTCCTTCGGCAGATAGCGGGTGAAGGAGTCCCGCTCCTCATACATGTGCTGGTCGCAGTCGAAGATGCGCTTGCGCTGTTCGGCCATGGCCGTCGCCTCCGGACCCCTGAGCTATCTATTCAGTACGCCTCCTATAATTATCTAACTGTTTACAGGACGCAAGAGGTGATGGCGGGGCGGTTCGCCGGCTGCTGGTCCCGGGGTCAGTCGATGAGCTCCAGCACCGTCTTGGGCCCGGCCGCGTTCACGACGTCGTCGGCGGCGTTGATGTGGCGCTGCCACAGCTTTTCGGCCTCGTCCGCCTTGCCGGACTCGATCAGGCCGACCAGCCGCACATGGGCCCGGTGGCCCTTGAGGGCCTGCGTCTTCTGGGCCGCGCGGTCGGTGGCGGCCGCGGTGTACGAGGCGTTGGCCCGGTCGATGATGTTGCGCAGCATGCCGCACAGCAGGATCAGGGTCTGGTTGCCAGTGAGTTCCGGCAGCAGGGCGTGGAAGGCGTCCTGTGCGTCGACGAGGGAGAGCGGGTCGTCCAGGACGGCCTTCTCGGCGGCCACCGCGTCGCGCAGCCGCTTGATGTCGTCCGCCGTGTGCTTGGTGGCGAGCTGGCGGACGCAGGGCGGCTCGATGAGGGCCGCCGCGCGGTACAGGTCGCCCAGCGTGGCTCCGCGGTACTCCAGGATCAGGCCGGCGAAACGGGCGGCGACGTCGGAGTCGGGCGCGCTCACCCGGGCGCCGCCGTGCGCTCCGCGGCGCACCGTGATCAGGGACTCGGACTCCAGAACGCGGAACGCCTCACGCAGAGTCGGCCGGGAGATGCCGAACTGCTCCATCAGCCCCGACTCCGGCGGCAGGGCGTCACCCGGCTTCAGCTCGCCCCGTACGATCTGACGGCGCAGGTGTCCGGCGACCAGTTCGGCGGTTTTCGGTACGCGCACCTGGCGTCCGACACGGCCGCGGGCCGGGACGGGCACGGTCGGCGTTTCTGCTGCGCGGGCTGGCTCAGCCACGGTGGACTCTCCTCGCTGGTGATCTGCCCTGTCCGGGTTTCACGAGATATAGGAAAATGAATCTTCTTAGTTCAATCGAGGCTACCAGGTCAAGGGGAGGAAGATCGGATTCCGGTTGTGGCGTGGCAGGGCGTGCTGCGGTGTGTCTGGTGTCGGGCACTCGCCTGGTATATAGATGATTCATCTATCTATAAGCGACGGGCCTCGTGGGAGCGACCTCGATGACCTCCATGACCTCCATGACCGAGAATTCGACCCCGGTGATCCTCACGGAGCTGACCGACGACGGGGTCATGCTGCTCACCCTGAACCGGCCCGAGCGGCACAACGCCTGGACCCTGGAGATGGAGCTGCTCTACAACGAGCTGTTCGACCGCGCAGAGGCGGATCCACGGGTGCGGGCCGTGGTGCTCACCGGCGCCGGACGCAGTTTCTGCCCCGGAATGGACATGAGCGTGCTCGACGGGGCGTCGTCCGGCGCCCGCCCGTGGCCGACCGGCCAACTGCCGCCGCGCACCCGGCCCATGTCCTTCCCGAAGCCCGTCGTGGCAGCCGTCAACGGGGCCTGCGCGGGCATCGGGTTCAACCAGGCGCTGATGTGCGACGTACGGTTCGCAGTCCCCCACGCCAAGTTCGCCGCCGCCTTCAGTGCACGCGGTCTGGTGGCCGAGGACGGGGTGTCCTGGATCCTGCCCCGGCTCGTCGGATACGGGAACGCCAGCGACCTGCTGCTGTCCTCGCGACGGATCACCGGGACGGAGGCGCTGGCCATGGGGCTGGTCAACCGCCTGGTCGAGCCGGTGGAACTGCTCCCGACGGCGATGGCGTACGCGACGGAACTGGCGCGCTCGGCCAGCCCGTACGCGATGTCCCTCATCAAGCGCCAGCTCGCCGACGACCAGGCGCGGAGCTTCACCGAGAGCCGCGACGATGCGGCCGCGCTGCTGGCCACGGCAAAACGTGCCCCGGACTACCGCGAGGGCGTCCGCAGCTTCATCGAACGCCGTCAGGCGGAGTTCGCGGGCCTGGGTGAGTCCGCGCCGGAGTCTGCGGAGGCGACGTCGTGAAGCGCGCCGAACTCCCGCTGCATCAGCGCACGATCACCGTCACGGCCTACGAGGAGGACGGCGACGAGATCTCGGTCGAGGCGGAGCTGCGCGACGAGCGCGCCTGGGCGGAGCCGTCGGCCGGCGTCGTCCACCGCATGGTGCTCGCGGTGCGCATCCGCCTCGCGGACATGGTGATCGTGGCCGCCCACGCGGACATGCGGGACTTCCCGCACGCCGAGTGCCCGCTGATCTCTCCGGTGTTCGACGGCCTGGTCGGGCTCAGTGTCGCCGCAGGCTACAACCGGGCGATCCAGGAGCGGTTCCGTGGTGTGTCGGGCTGCACGCACCTGTACGAGCTGGCCCGCGCACTCGGCCCCGCGGTCGTGCAGGCGGCAATCTCGGCGGGCGCGCGCCGTCGTGAGGCCGGCGGGCCGTCCGCCGGCCCGCGCTCCACCGCCGGAGTGCTGAACAGCTGCCACATCTGGGCGCCGGACGGCGTGGGCCTGCGCAAACTCGACGCGGGCTGGCGACCGGGCACCGGCCCGCGACCGGTCCCGGAGATCGGGACGTTCGGGAGCCGTTCGGAACCCTAGGGTCTGGGCTCCCGCGGCAGCCCCAGCACCTTCTCCGCGAGGATGTTGCGCTGCACCTGCGACGTCCCCGCGTAGATCGTGCCGGAGCGGGCGATCAGGTACGTCGTCGACCAGGACGCCGAGGAGTTGGCGGCCCCGGGGTCGTCCGTGCGGTACGTACGCAGGGGCGGCCGTCCCTCCGGCACCTGCCCGTGCAGGCCCATGATGTCCATCGCCAGGTCGGTGACCTTCGTGTGGTACTCGCTCCAGTACAGCTTGGCGATCGACGACTCGGGGCCGGGCTCGGCGCCCTTGAGCCAGCCGGTGAGGATGCGGTAGCCGAGGTAGCGCATGATCTCGACCTTGGACCAGCACCAGGCGATCCGCTGCCGGATGACCGGGTCCTGGTCCTTGCCGTACTGGCGCGCGAGTTCGACCAGGCGCTCCACCTCCGCCCGGAACAGGATGGGATTGGTCGCCGCCTCCTCGCCGCGCTCCACGCCCAGCAGGCTCTGGGCCACCGTCCAGCCGTTGTCGACGCCGCCGACGATGAGATCGGCACGGGTGCGGGCACCGTTGAAGAAGACCTCGTTGAAGTGCAGCTGGCCGCTCATCATGCGGAACGGGCGCACCTCGACGCCGGGCTGGTCGAGCGGGACGAGGAGGAAGGAGATGCCGCGGTGCTTGGAGGCGTCGCGGTTCGTACGGGCCAGGACGAAGATCCAGTCGCAGTGGTGGGCGCCGGAGGTCCACACCTTCTGGCCGTCGATCACCCACTCGTCGCCGTCGCGGACCGCACGGGTCGTGAGGGAGGCGAGGTCCGAGCCCGCGTCCGGCTCCGAGTAGCCCTGGCACCAGGTGTCCTCGCCGCTGAGGATGCGCGGGAGGAAGTGGCTCTTCTGCTCCTCCGTGCCCCAGCGCAGCAGCGTGTTCGCCAGCATCTTCACGCCGAACGTGTCCTGGGGCAGCCCGAACGGCACGCCGGCCAGGGCCAGTTCCTCCATCAGGACCACCTGGTGGAGTTTGGACAGTCCGCGGCCGCCGTACTGCTCGGGCCAGGTGAGGGAGAGGTAGCCGCGTTCGGCCAGCCGTCGGCGCCAGTCGCGGGCGAAGGCCCAGGCGGCCTCCTCGTCGAGGGCGCCGATGCCCTTCCAGTCCGTTGGCAGCGCCTCGGCGAGGAAGCCCTTGATCTCGGTGCGGAACGCCTCGGTCTCCGGGGGATAGCTGATGTCCACCTGCGTCGTCTCCTCGCCCGGCCTCGCTCGGCCGACCCCTCGCCGTGTTGATTCTTTCAGCCTAATAGGTTATCTATTTTAGCGGAATAGTGGCGAGCCGAAGGCGGGCTGACATGGGACTGCTGGACGGCCGGAACGCGGTGATCACCGGCGGCGCGCAGGGCATCGGCTTCGAGATCGCCGGCGTCCTCGGCGGCGCGGGCGCATCCGTCGTCATCGGCGACATCAACGAGGACGCCGCGGCGGAAGCCGCCGAGCGTCTGGTCAAGAACGGCGCGGCCGCCACCTCGCTGCGCTGCGACGTCACCGACGAGGACGAGGTCGCCGCCCTCGTCGCCCACGGCACCGACACCTTCGGGCCGGTCGGCGTCATGGTCAACAACGCCGGGATCACGCGGGACGCGACCCTGCGCAAGATGGCCCTCGCCGACTTCCGCGCCGTCGTCGACGTCCACCTCACAGGCGCCTGGAACGGCACCCGGCACGCCGCCGAGGCGATGCGCGCGCACGGTCAGGGCGGCAGCATCGTCAACATCTCCTCCATCTCCGGCAAGGTCGGCAACTTCGGGCAGACGAACTACAGCGCTGCCAAAGCCGGCCTCGTCGGTCTCACCAAATCCTCCGCCAAGGAGCTCGCCCGGGCCGGGATCCGCGTCAACGCCGTGCAGCCCGGCCTGATCCGCACCGCGATGACCGAGGCGATGCCCCAGTCCGCCTGGGACGCGAAGCTCGCCGAGATCCCCATGGGACGTGCCGGAGAACCCGCTGAGGTCGCCCAGGTAGTCCTCTTCCTCGCCTGCGACATGGCGAGCTACATCACCGGAGCCGTGGTCGAGGTGACCGGCGGCCGGTACATGTGACGAACGTTCCCCCTGATGAAAGGCCTGCTCGATGCCCGCCTTCCTGCGTGACGCGGTGATCTGCGAACCCGTGCGTACCCCCGTCGGCGGCTACGGCGGCGTCTTCCGCGACGTGACGGCGGCCGAGCTCGCGGCCACGGTCGTACGCGCCGTGCTGGAGCGCACCGGTGTACCGGCCGCCGCCGTGGACGACGTCCTGCTGGGCCAGTGTTACCCCAACGGCGAGGCCCCGGCCATCGGCCGTGTGGCGGCCCTGGACGCCGGTCTGCCCGTGGAGGTGCCGGGACTGCAGATCGACCGACGCTGCGGCTCGGGACTGCAGGCGATCATCACCGCGGCGATGCAGGTGCAGACCGGCGCGAGTGACCTCGTCCTGGCGGGTGGTGTGGAGTCCATGAGCCAGGCCGAGTTCTACACCACCGATGTGCGCTGGGGCGTACGCGGCGCGGGCACCACGCTGCACGACCGGCTGGCCCGCGGCCGGGTCACCTCGGGCGGCGCCAACCATCCGGTCCCCGGCGGCATGCTGGAGACCGCCGAGAACCTGCGGCGCCAGTACGCCATCCCGCGCGAGGAGCAGGACCAACTCGCCCTGCGCTCGCACGAGAAGGCCCTCGCGGCGCAGCGGGAGGGCCGGTTCGCCGACGAGATCGTGCCCGTGACCGTACGGAGCCGGAAGGGCGAGACGGTCGTCGACACCGACGAACACCCGCGCCCCGACTCGTCGTTGGAGAAGCTCGCCAAGCTGCGCCCCGTGCTCGGCCGCCAGGACCCGGACGCGACCGTCACGGCAGGCAACGCCAGCGGGCAGAACGACGGCGCCGCGCTCTGCATCGTGACCCATCCGGAGCGCGCCGCCGAACTCGGTTTGCGCCCGCTGGGCCGCCTGGTCTCCTGGGCCGTCGTGGGCGTGCCACCGGAGACGATGGGCATCGGGCCGGTGCCCGCGACGGCCAGGGCCCTGGAGCGAGCCGGACTGAAGCTCGCCGACATGGATCTCATCGAACTCAACGAGGCCTTCGCCGCCCAGGTGCTCGCCTGCACCCGCGAATGGGGCCTGACCGAGGCCGACTTCGAACGGTTCAACGTCAACGGCTCCGGCATCTCGCTGGGCCACCCCGTCGGCGCGACTGGTGGCCGCATCCTCGCCACCCTGCTGCGCGAACTCGACCGCCGCCAGGCCCGCTACGGCCTGGAGACCATGTGTCTCGGCGGAGGCCAGGGCCTGGCCGCGGTCTTCGAGCGGCCGCAAGGCGAACGGCCGACGGACGCAACCAAAGCGACCAACGCAACCACCCCAACCGACGCCCACGGAGAACGCTGATGGCCGGACTGATCGCATACGGCGCATACGTGCCGTACCACCGCCTCGCGCGGACGGATGTCGCTGACGCACTGGGCACCCGCGCCGGTAAGGGCACCCGGGCGGTCGCGGGCTACGACGAGGACACCACGTCCATGGCCGTCGAGGCGGCCCGCGGCGCACTGGCCCGCGACGGACTCCGCGCCCGCGTCACACAGCTGTTCCTCGCCACCGCCGCACCCGCCTACCTGGACAAGACGAACGCTGCCGCCGTCCACGCCGCGCTCGGCCTCGACAGTCACGTGCTCGCCGCCGACATGGCAGGCTCCGTGCGCTCCGGCCTCGGTGCGCTGGTGACCGCCGCCCGCTCCCCGGTGCCGACCCTCACCGTCCTCTCCGATCTGCGCACCGGTCTGCCCGGCGGCAGCGACGAGGTCGCGGGCGGCGACGGCGCGGCGGCGTTCGTCTTCGGCGGACACCGCAACGGGGCACCCGTCATCGCGGAACTGCTCGCCCACGACACGGTCAGCGACGAGATCCTCGACCGCTGGCGGCTGCCGGGCGCTCCCGCCTCCCGGGTCTGGGAGGAGCGCTTCGCCGAGGAGATCTACGTGTCCCTCGCGGACAAGGCGCTGAGTGCCGCGCTCGACCAGGCGGGCCTGGACAAGGGCGCGATCGACCACTTCGTGGTCTCCGGCCTGCACGCGCGGGCCTGCGCGACCGTCCGGCGCGCGTCCGGTGTACGGCCGGAGGCGGTGACCCCGGACCTCACCGGGGCGATCGGCAACGCCGGCACCGCCCAGCCCGGCCTGCTCCTCGCCGACGTCCTCGACCGGGCCCGGCCCGGCGAGACCATCGCGCTCGTCGTACTCGGCGACGGCGCCGGCGTCGTGCTGCTGCGTGCGACCGACGCGCTGCAGGCACACCGCAGCGCCCGCCCTGTCGCCGCGCAGATCGCCGCGGGCAGCGCCCCGATGCCGTACGCCACCTATCTCTCCTGGCGCGGCCTGCTCGACCGCGAACCGCCCCGCCGCCCGGACCCCGAGCCGCCCTACGCCCCGCCCGCACACCGCCGCACCGGCTGGAAGTACGGGTTCGTCGCCTCCCGCTGCGAGAAGTGCGGCACGCGGCATCTGCCGCCGGACCGGGTGTGCGTGTCGTGCCGGAACGTCGACACCATGACCGACGAGCCGATGGAGCACGTGCGCGGCACGGTGGCCACCTTCACGGTGGACCGGCTGGCGTACACCCCCAGCCCGCCGATGCTCGTCGTGGTCGTCGACTACGACGGCGGCGGCCGGTTCCGCTGCCAGCTCACCGACGCCACCGAGGCCGACGCCGTCATCGGCGCCCGCGTCGAAATGACCTTCCGGCGCACGGTCACCGCCTCCGGCATTCACAACTACTTCTGGAAGGCCCGGCCTTTGCGCACGGGCGAGGCTGACACGGGCGAGGCTGAGGAGACACGCGGATGAGCTCGCACGGAATTAGGGACCGGGTCGCGATCGTCGGCATGGGCTGCACGCCGTTCGGCGAGCACTGGACCAAGTCGGCGGACGATCTGCTGGTGGACGCGGTGGGCGCGGCGGTCACCTCGGCCGGTATCGCGCTCGACGACATCGACGCGTTCTGGTTCGGCACGCAGGCGTCCGGCGTGTCCGGGCTGGCCCTCAGCCGGGCCCTCCGCCTGCCCTGCAAGCCGGTCACCCGCGTGGAGAACATGTGCGCGACCGGCTCCGAGGCCCTGCGCAACGCCTGCTACGCCGTCGCCTCCGGCGCGTACGACGTCGCGATGGCGGTCGGCGTCGAGAAACTCAAGGACTCCGGCATGTCGGGGCTTTCGGGAACCGCCATCCCGGGCGCCGGCGACGACAGCCGGGGCGAGATCACCGCACCCGCGAACTTCTCCCTGCTCGCCCCGGCCTACGCCGCCAAGTACGGGCTGTCGGACGAGGAGATGAAGGACGTCATCACCCGGATCGCCTGGAAGAACCACGTCAACGGCGCCCGCAACCCCCGGGCGCAGTTCCGCAAGGAGGTGCCGCTGGAGCGCATCCGCTCGGCGCCCATCGTCGCGGGCATGCTGGGGGTCTTCGACTGCTCGGGCGTCTCCGACGGTTCGGCGGCCGCGATCGTGGTGCGCGCCGAGGACGCGTACAAGTACACGGACAAGCCGATCTTCGTGAAGGCGCTGTCCTTCGTCGCCGGCCCGGCGGACGGCCTCCTCGACCCCGAGTACGACTTCACCACGTTCCCCGAGGTCGTGGCGTCCGCGCAGGAGGCGTACCGGCAGGCGGGCGTCACCGACCCGCGCACCGAGATCGCGCTCGCCGAGGTCCACGACTGCTTCACGCCCACCGAACTGGTCCTCATGGAGGACCTGGGCTTCTCCGACCGGGGCCAGGCGTGGAAGGACGTCACCAGCGGGCAGTTCGACCTGGACGGCGCCCTGCCGGTGAACCCGGACGGCGGCCTGAAGGCCTTCGGCCACCCCATCGGCGCCTCCGGTCTGCGCATGATGTTCGAGGCCTGGCTCCAGCTGCGCGGCGAGGCACCGCCGGAACGCACGGTGCGCACACGGGCCGAGGGACGCTCGCTCGCCCTCACCCACAACCTGGGCGGCGGACCGGGGGAGTGCGTCTCCTTCGTGTCGGTCGTGGGCAGCGAACTCAGCGACTGAGAAGGGCGGTTCGGTCATGGGACGACTGGACGAGAAGATTGCCGTCGTGACCGGAGCCGCCTCCGGCATCGGCGCCGCCACCGCGCGCCGCCTGGCGGTCGAGGGCGCGCACACGGTGGTCGCCGATGTGAACCTCGACGGTGCCAAGGCCGTGACGGAGGAGATCCGGTCCGCCTCAGGCTCGGCGACCGCGGTCCGGGTCGACCTCGGCGACATCGACAGCGTACGGGCCATGGTGGACGCGGCCGTCGAGACGTACGGCGGCCTCGACATCCTGCACAACAACGCGGCGGCCACCCATCTGGCCGCCCGTCAGGATCTCGCGGTGGCTCAGGCCGATCCGGCGGTCTGGGACGACACCATGCGGATCAACCTGCGCGGCACCATGGTCGCCATCCAGGCCGCCGTGCCGCACATGGTCGCGCGCGGCGGGGGCTGCGTCATCAACACCACGTCCGGGTCCGGGCTCTCCGGGGACCTGCGCAATCCTGCGTACGGCGCCTCGAAGGCCGCGCTGATCAATCTGACCCAGTACGTCGCCACCCAGCACGGCAAGCAGGGCGTGCGCTGCAACGCCGTCGCGCCGGGGTTCATCGTGACGGACGCCAAGACGGGGCCGGCGTACGAGGGGATCCGCGCGACGATGCTGCGTCATCACCTCACGCCCCGCCTCGGGCGGCCGGAGGACATCGCCGCGGCGGTGGTCTTTCTCGCCTCCGACGAGGCGGCGTTCATCACCGGGCAGACGCTGTGCGTGGACGGCGGGCTGCTGGCGCACCAGCCGTACGTGGCGGACCTGCGCCCCGAGTGAGTGATCCCCCATGAGAGCGCGGTGGCCGGAGAAGTTCCCAGGGAACTTCTCCGGCCACCGCGCTCTGTGCGGTGCACTATGCGCTGACCGGGTCCCCTTCCGCCCCCGGTACGGTCTCGCCGGCCGCTTCCTCCGGCGACAGATCGCCCAGGTAGGCGGCCCGTACCGCAGGATCGCGGCGTACCTCGTCCGGAGTGCCGACACTGATCCGGCGTCCGAAGTCGAGGACGACGACCTGGTCGCAGACGCTCATGACCATGTCCACGTCGTGCTCCACGAGGAGCACACCCATGCCCCAGTCCTCGGCGAGTCTGCGGACCAGACGGGCCAGTTCCCGGGTCTCGTCGTCCGACAGCCCGGCGGCGGGCTCGTCGAGCAGGAGCACGGACGGCGACGTCGCCACCGCGCGGGCGATGGCCAGCAGCCGGCGCTCCCCGTAGGAGAGGTCGCCCACCGGCCGTTCGAGACTGCCCCCGAGGCCGAACTCCCGGACGGCGACCAGGACTTGGGCGGGCAGTGGACGGCTTCCGGGGCGTACCAGGTCCATGAGGTACGCCCCCGGGCCGGGACGGTCGCATGCGGCGTACAGGTTGTCCAGGACGGTCATGTCCTCGAAGAGCTCCAGCGACTGGAAGGACCGGCTGAGCCCGGCCTGCGCGCGTCGGTGAACCGAAACGCCGGTCACGTCCCGGCCGCCGAGGCTGACGCTGCCGGACGCCGGCCGGGTGAATCCGGTGACCGCGTCGATGGCGGAGGTCTTGCCCGCGCCGTTGGGGCCGATGAGGCCGACGATGCGGCCGGGCTCGATGGCGAACGAGAGGCCGTCGACGGCGGTGACACCGCCGTAGCGCACGGTCAGGTCCGTGACCTGAAGGGGGAGTGGCGCCGCGCGTTGTACGTCGGGTGCCTCCGGAGCGAGGTGCCCAAGGGGTGTGGTCGCTGCCGCCGACAGCCGCCCGACCCGGTGCCGGTTCAGCCTGCGCGACACCCCGCCCGCCTGCTTGCCGAGTTCCTGACCGATCCCGTCCTGGTTCCCCACCAGTGTCAGCAGCAGAATCACCCCGCCGATCAGTGGCATCCACTCGCTCAGGCCCGGCAGCACCAGGTCCCCGAAGCGCGCGCCGACCGTGCCGGCGGCGAACGTGGCGCCGAAGAGCGGGCCGACAAGGAAGCCGACGCCGCCGATGACGGCGAGCCCGAGTGCGGTGATGGAGTCGAAGCTCGCGAAGTCGGTGAAGACCACCGAGGTCGAGCGGAACCCGGTGAGCACCCCCGCGAGCGCGGCGATCGCCGCGGACAGCCCGAACGCGTACAGCTTCGTGGCGCGCACACCGATGCCGAGGGCGGCCGCGGCCCGCTCATTGGCCCGGACCGCGATCAGCCGGCGCCCGGTCCGGCTGCGCCGCACGTTGGCGACCACCAGCGCGGCGCCGACGAACAGCAGCAGCACCAGGGCCGCGTACCGCTGGGGATGGTCCACGCCGGAGATGTCGAGGCCGAAGAGCGTCTGATGGCCGACGGCGATGCCGTCGCTGCCCGGGGTGGTGGCGAGGTCGGTGTTCTGGAACACCATGACCTCCAGCGTGGTGCCGAGACCGAGCGTGATGATCGCGAGGTTGACGCCCCGGGTGCGGACCGCGGGCAGAGCGAACAGCAGGCCTATCGGGACCGTCCCCAGCACACCGGCGAGCAGGGCGAGTTCGAAGGGCCAGCCCCAGTCGGCCACCGCGTGCCCGGCGATGAAGGCGCCGGTCCCGGCGAGCGCGTAGGCGGCCAGGGAGACCTGCCCCGCGTAACCGGTCACCACCACGATCGACAGGATGATCAGCGACAGCACCAGGGTGTTGGTGATCGCGTCCGCCCACAGCGGCGAGGACACGCCCACCAGGAGAAGCGCGACCGCGACCGTGACGGCCAGTGCCACCGGCCGCACCCGTCCGCTGCCCAGCGCGGGCAGCCGGTCGAGGAACGTGCCACGCAGGGGCAGCGCCCGGCCGCGCGCCACCAGTACCAGGGCGATGACCAGGAACGGCACCGACGCGGCCAGCCCCGTGACGTCGGTACCGAAGCGGGTCAGTTCGGACTGTACGACGCCGATGACGAGGCCGCCCGCCAGGGTGACGGGGAACGACGCGAAGCGTCCGACGAGGGCGGCGGCCAGCGCGCTCAGCAGGAGCGTGGTGAGGCCGGTGACCGACAGGCCGATGACCGGCACGATCAGGATCGCGGTCAGCCCCGCGAGCGCCGAGCCGAGCCCCCAGTTGGCTGCGGCGATCAGGTCCGCCGACCAGCCGAGTGCGGAGGCGGCGCTCTGGTTCTCCGCGACCGCCGTGGTACCGAGCCCGAACATGCTGCGCTTGTAGAGCAGATGCAGCACGACGGTGATGAGGATCGCGATGCCGAGCAGCCAGATCCGGTCCTCGGACACCGTCGCCCCGGCGACCGTCAGCAACTCGGTCGGCAGCTTGCCGGGCACGAGCTCCACACTGTCGCCGTAGCGTTTGACGGCGGCGGCGGTGAGCACGATGAACACCGCCAGCGTGCCGACGAGCCGGGCCAGCGAGGAGGCCCTGCGCAGCGGGCGCATCACCAGCAGATGGGTGAGCACCCCCAGCGTCCCGGCCACCAGTACCCCGCACCCGACGGCGGTCCAGTAGGGCACGCCGTGCTGCACGGCGAGTTCCCATTGCACATAGGCGGCGGCCATCCCGATCGCGCCGTGCGCGAAGTTCAGGACGCCGGAGCCTCGGTAGATCAGCACGATGCCTTGCGCGGTGAGCGCGTAGAGCGCACCGAGGCCGAGGCCCAGGAGCGCGAAGCGCAGGATGTCGTCCACCAGATGAACCTCCAGGGCTCCATGAGAAGCGAACGCCGGATGCCCCGGCAAGACTAGATAGAACATTTATTTAGATAATTTCGGCAAGAGTACTTCTCTAACTAATCGACTCCCTCCATGCTGTGCGACATCTCGACAACGCCCATCCGGGCTCCCCAGGCTCTCGACTCAGCTCGAGCAGGGGACCCCACATCCCCGCGGAGGGATCATGAACGAGTCACGCCGACGCAGAACCGCCGCAGCGAGCTGTCTCGCGATGACCGGAGTGCTGCTGGCCGCCGGTTGCGGCGGCGGAGAGGAGTCTGCCGACAGCGCCTCGGCCTCCTCGCTTACCGGCGCACCGGTCAAGGTGATGGTGTGGGCACCTGAGAACACCCAGGGCAGCGCCCAGCCCGGCGTGCGCATCACCGCCCAGGCGTACGAAAAGTGGATCAACGACAACGGCGGCATCAAGGGCGGTCCGCTCGAGGTCATCACCTGCAACGAGAAGGGCGACCCCGACGAGGCCGAGAACTGCGCCCAGAAGGCGGTCAGTGACGGCGTGGTCGCCGTGGTCGGCTCCTACAGCCTCGCCGGGGACCGCTACATGCCGATCCTGGAGAAGGCCGGCATCCCGTACATCGGCGGGACGGGCGTCTCGGCCGCGGAGTTCTCCAACCCCCTCTCGTTCCCGGTCAACGGCGGCACGCCCACCGTCTTCACCGCCCATGGCCAGCAGCTCGCGGAGGAGGGCTGCAAGAAGATCTCCGGTGTGCGGTACGACGTCGCCGCCGCCGCGATCGTCATCAAGTTCCTCACGCTGGGCGCGACCTCCGCCGGCGCGAAGGCGCCGAAGGACCTGAAGGTGCCCCTCACCGCCACCGACCTCGCTCCGCAGGTGGCCGCCGCGACCAAGGGCAGCGACTGCGTGAGCGTCATCCTGGGCACGCACTCGGACCTGTTCGTGAAGGCGTACCTGCAGTCCGGGGACAAGACCAAGGTCGGCAGTGTCGTCGGCAACCTCACCCCGGAGCTGGCCCAGAGCACCGGAGGCGGTTCGAGCCCGCTGAACGGCGCCGCCATCACCGGGTACTACCCGCCCATCTCCGACGCCGCCTGGAAGGACGGGGTCGCGGCCACCAAGGGCAAGGACGTCGACCTCTCCAACGGCGCCAACGCCACGACCTGGGTGGCGTTCAAGGTCTTCACCGAGGCTGTCGGACAGCTTCCGAAGATCACCTCCAAGGCCCTGGTGGAAGAGCTCAACACCACCAAGGGCATCGACACCGGCGGACTGACCCCGAAGCTGGACTGGCTGTCGTCGACGGCCCTGCCCATTCCGGGCCTGAACCGCATCCACAACACCACCGCCACCGAACTGGTGCTGAAGGACGGCAAGATCGAGTGGGCCGAGTCCGGCTCGACCTTCGTCGATGTCCGCAAGGCGCTCACGACACCGGCCGGCTGACGGCTCCGCACGATGAGGAGGGCGCCGCGGCTGTGAAGGCCGCGGCACCTCCGGAGGCCCACGGCGAGGGTGAAGGCCGCGGAGACCGAAGCGGCGGCGGAGGAGGTCACCGCCTCCGCGAAGCCCGCATCCTCGCGGGCACCCAGCACATTCCAGAAAGGAGAAGACCGTGTCCACCGTCGCACACGATCACCCCGGCGCAGCCCCCGAGGCACTCTCGGGGCCCCTGATCGCGACCAGCGCCCTGTCCGCCGGATACGGCACCCAGCCCGTCGTACGCGACCTCGACATCGAGGTACGCCCCGGCGAGGTCGTCGCGCTGCTTGGCCCCAACGGCGCGGGCAAGAGCACGACACTCCGAGTCCTCGCGGGCGACCTGGCCCCGATGAGCGGCGAGGTGTCCTGGCTGGGGGAGCCCAGCCGGGCGCCACTGCACCGCCGTGCCCGCGAGGGCCTCGCCTACGTCGGTGAGCGCGCGGTCTTCACCCGCCTCGACACCGCCGACAACCTGCGGGTCGGCCGGGTGGAGACCGCCCGGGCCCTGGAACTCTTCCCGGAGCTGGAGAAGCGGCTGGGAACCGGCGCGGGGATGCTGTCCGGCGGCGAACAGCAGATGCTCTCGCTGGCCCGGGCCCTGTGCCGGGAACCCCGGCTTCTCCTCGCAGACGAACTGTCGCTCGGTCTGGCTCCCTTGGTCGTCGAGCGTCTGCTGCGCGCGGTGCGTGAAGCCGCCGACCGGGGTCTCGGCGCGCTGCTGGTCGAACAGCACGTACGCAAGGTGCTGGACATCGCCGACCGCGTGTACGTCCTGCGCCGCGGCCGCGTCGTCATGACCGGCACCCCGCAGGAACTGCGCGGAAACCTGGACGCCATCGAGTCGTCCTACCTCGCCGAAAAGACAGCGATCGACACTGATTGAGGTGAGTGCTGTGACCAGCGCACGCGAGCAGGTCCGGGGCCTGGCCGGCTCCGGCGACACCTTCGACCAGCCCGCCCAGGAGCTACGGCAGCTCCAGCTCGAAGCCGCGCGGGAGGCCTTCGCCGCCCACTGCGAGCGCATTCCGCTGCTCCGCACGCGGGCGGAGGAGACCGGAGTCCATGAACTCACCGGCTTCGAAGACCTCGTCCCCCTGCTCTTCTCGCACACCAGCTACAAGTCGTACCCCGTCTCCCTCATCACCGCCGGCCGGTGGGACCGGCTGCTGCGCTGGTACTCGACCGTTTCGGTGGTCGAGCCGGGCGACGTGGACATCGAGGGCGTACGCGACATCGACGAGTGGACCGAACGCATCACGGCTGCCGGTCACCGCCCGTACATCACCAGCGGTACGTCCGGCAAGGTCTCCTTCCTCAACTGCGACGCGAGCGACCTGGACTTCCTCCACGACATCCTGGAACACCTCACCTGCTGGCCCGACCCGCTCCCGCCGAAGCCCACCCGGCGCGGCTATCTGCTCGCCCCGGCGAGCGGCCCGATGCGCTCCATCGACGGTTTCCGGTGGCACGCGGAGGTCTTCGCACGGCCCGGCGAGACGCGGCTGCTGACCGAGGACCCACTGCGGGTCTCCGAGCTGATGAGCAGCGCACTGCTCCGCCGCCGGATGGCGGAAGGCACCGCGACCCCGCAGGAGATCAGCTCGTTCGAGACCGCGTCCGAGGCCCGCGAGGACGAGCTGAGCGCGGCCGTGACCCGGATCGTCGACGACATCGCCGCCCACCGCGACGAACCGCTGCTGATCGCCGGGATGAACAACCAGCAGTTCACCCTGATCCAGGCCCTGCGGGCCCGTGGCGTACCCGACGGGAGCCTCCACCCGGACTCACTGGTGCTCAGCGGCGGCGGCAACAAGGGCCGGGCGCTGCCCGACGACTACCAGCAGCAGTTCGCCGCCTTCTACGAGGGCGTACGGCGCGTGCGCAGCTACGGCATGACGGAGCTCCAGGGCTCCTGCCCCGCCTGCGAGAAGGGCCGCTACCACGTGCCGCCATGGGTGATCCCGCTGGTCCTGGACCAGGCGGGCGAGCGACTGCTGAATGCCGAACACGGCGTCGTGGAGGGGCGGTTCGCCTTCCTGGACGTCTCACTGTCAGGACGCTGGGGCGGACTGATCAGCGGCGATCGCGTCTTCGTGGACTTCTCGCCCTGCGACTGCGGCAGAGCGGGACCGGTCGTCCTGCCGGACATCCAGCGCTACGGGGACCTCGGCGGCGACGACAAGATCACCTGCGCCGCGACACTGGACTCCTACGTGCGGGGGATGATCCACGGATGAGCGGCACGACGCTGCACGGAGCACCCTCGCCGGAGGTCGACGGCAGTCCGGTGGCCGTCGTACACGTGCTCCGGGGCGAGGTCGACCCGGGCTCGCACATCACTCACGGCCGACCGGACGCGCCCTTCACCGCGCCGGCCCTCGACCTGGACCGCCTGGTGTGGCCCCGTACCGATCCCGGACCCGCCTTCCACGTACCCGTCGCGGAGATCGTCGACCTGCTGGTGGAGACCGGCGAGGCCCTGAAGGCGGACCGGGACGGCCTGCTCGCCGAAGCCCTTGACCGCATGGCCCGGGTCAGCCCGCTGCCCGGAGAAGTGCTCGAACGCGCCTACGCCGTACTGTGGCGCAGCTTCCAACGGCCCGCCCTGTACGCCCAGATCGACCACGAACTCGGCGGAGCGGACGTGCTCGACGGCTGGCGCGAGGTGCGGCTGCCCGAGGGCCGGATCGCGGCCACGCGCGCGTTCCCGCCGCGCCTGGTGCACATCATCGCGGGCAACGCCCCCGGCGTCGCGGCGATGTCCGTCGTGCGCGGAGCCCTCACCAAGGGCGTCAACCTGCTGAAGCTGCCCTCGAACGACCTGTTCACCGCCACCGCGATTCTGCGCACGATGGCCTCGGTGGCCCCCGGCCACCCCGTGGTGCGCTCGTTCTCCGCGGTGTACTGGCGAGGCGGCGACGAGGCGGTTGAAAGCGTGCTGTTCCGCCCGCAGTTCTTCGACAAGCTGGTCGCCTGGGGTGGCGAGGCCACCATCCGCGGCGCCCTGAAGTACGTGGGTCCGGGATTCGAGCTCGTCTCCTTCGACCCCAAGACCTCCATCTCGCTGATCGGCCGGGAAGCGTTCGCGTCCGCGGCGGCCCTGGAACAGGCTGCCGACTCGGGCGCCGAGGACGCCACGTTCTTCAACCAGCAGGCGTGCGTGGCCAGCCGCTTCCAGTTCGTCGAGGGCTCCGAGGACGAGGCCGACCGCTACGCCGCGCTGCTGTGCGAACGCCTGGGCGTGGCCCGGCAGTTCAGCGCGGCCGGCGGTCCGCGGGTCGCGGCGGAACTCCGTGAGGAGATCGACGTACTGCGTTCCCTGGCGCCCGAATACCGGGTGTGGGGCGGCTACGACGGCCGGGGCCTGGTCATCCGCTCTCCCGAACCGGTGGACTTCCACCCCGACGGAAAGATCGTCAACGTCGTTCCCGTTGCCGCGCTGTCCGACGCCGTAGCGCACGCCGGGGTCGCCACGCAGACGGTCGGCGTGTACCCGGACGCCCGCAAGGCGGAAGTACGCGACGCACTTGCCTGCGCCGGGGTTCAGCGGGTGGTGTCCCTCGGCAGGGCGGGCGGCATGGCGCCCGGCCTCTCCCACGACGGCTTCTACCCGCTGCAGCGGCTCATGCGCTGGGTGAACGACGAGTGACCCGGCAGACAGCGACCCGTATGGAAGGGGCGGCTGTTGCTGAGGGCCACGAGGCAGCCCGTACCGTCTGCTCCGGTTCCCTCAGGGCGCCGTATCCGGGTCGCGCGGCGTGTAGTGGTCCAGGAACATCTCCACTCCCTGGGCGATCAGCCGGTCCGTCAGATCGGCGTCGATCTCGGTGCCGTACGTGCTGAAGACCAGGTGTGGAAAGCTGTCGAAGGCGGCCGGAGCGATTCGGCCGCCTTCCATGTCAGCGGTTGATCGGTCCTGCCAACGCATCGAGTACTGGCCCCCCGGCCAGACCGAGTCCGAGCGAGGCCACCGTGGCGGCGTACGCGACGAAGCGAGCCGCCTGATCACCCACGGCAGGCTGCGAGGACCCGCTCCGGGATACCGCGGGCACGATCCAGCGCAGGTAGTAGAAGAGCGACGCCACGGTGTTGACGGCAGCCAGAACGGCCAGCCAGGCGTAGCCGCCGTCGAAGGCGGCGCTGAAGGCTTCGAGCTTGCCGAGGAAGACAGAGGTCGGTGGCGTACCGACAAGCCCCAGCAGGCAGACGACGAGGCTCGCGGCGAGCAGCGGATGTTCCTTGGCGAGCCCTCGGTAGTCGTCCAGCGAATGGGCGCGGGGGAGGGCGCAGACCACGGCGAAGGCACCGAGGTTGGTCACCGCGTAGGCCGCCAGGTAGTACAGCAGCGCCTGCTGGGCGAGGTCCGCGCGTCCGGCGACGGCGACCGGCATGAGAAGGTATCCGACTTGGCTGATCGTCGAGTAGGCGAGCAGCCGCTTGACGTCCTGTTGGAAGAACGCGCCGAGGTTGCCGAGGGTCATGGAGGCGGCGGCGAGTACGGCGACGAGTGCGGGCCATGGCAGGGTGCTGTCCGCGAAGACGACATCGCCGAGGCGGAAGAGTGCGGCGATGGCACCGATCTTCGGGATCGTGGTGAGGAGCGCGGCTACCGGCGGGCTGCTCCCCTGCACGGCGTCTGGAACCCAGAAATGTGCGGGTACACCTCCGGCCTTGAACTGCACGCCTGCCAGAAGCCCCGTCGTGCCGGTGGCGATCAGTGCCTTGGGCGCGTCGCGGAACGCCTCGGCGAGCATGGGGTACGCGGTGCCGCGTCCGGTCGCGTACAGGACCGTGATGCCGGTGAGCATCAGTACGCCCAACAGGGCGCCGATCACGTAGTACTTGAGGGCTGCCTCGGTGCCCGGTCCGTCCTTGCGGAACCCGGCGAGGGTGTAGGCGGGGATGCTCGCCAGCAGATACCCGGCGGCGAGCAGCAGCAGGTCCTGTGCCCCGGCCATCATCAGTGCGCCGAGGGCCGCCAACTGCACCAGGACGTAGAACTCCGTTTCCCTGGGATCCGCGCGCAAGGGACGGAAGGAGACGCCGAGGACGAGGAGCGTGCCGCCGAGGACAACGATCCGGGACGTGCTCGTCACCGGGTCGACGGCGAAGGCCTCTCCGAAGGCGGTCAGGGCGGGCTCCGCGGCGGCTACGGCCGCGGCCACGATCCCGGCCACGCACGCGAGGGCGGCCAGCAGCCCCACGATCCACTGCCGGGTACGCGGCAGCCAGGAGCCGAGCAGCAGCCCGAGGACGGCCGAGGCGGCGAGCAGTACCTCGGGAAGGAGGTCGAGGGGGTTCTCGTTCATCTCGGTCATCGGGCGAGCAGCTCCAGGACGGACCGGGAGGCCGGTTCGATGACGTCGAGCAGGAAGCGGGGTGCCACACCGAGGACGACTGCCAGGGCGAGGAGCGGGACGATGGCAAGGCTCTCGTGCGTGCGGATGTCGGGGAACGCGCGCGGCGTGCCGGGTGTGTCGGGCAGGCGCAGCGGGCCCGTGAAGACCTGTCGCAGCGCGCGCAGGAACAGCCCGGCGGTGAGGAGGATGCCGAGTACCGAGAGTGCTGTGGCCAGCGGGCGTGGCCCGAGGCTTCCGGTGAAGATCTGGAACTCGGCGATGAAGCCGGAGAATCCGGGCAGACCGAGCGAGGCGAAGGCCGCGATGCCGGTCATGGCCGCGAAGAGGGGGGCCACCGCGGCGACTCCGGAGTAAGCCGTCATGTCGTACGTCCGCCCACGCTCGTACAGGACACCGGCGAGGAGGAACAGCGCGCCGGTGAGCAGCCCGTGGCTGACCATCTGTGTCACCGCGCCGGTGACGGCCAGGGAGCGGGCCTGCTCGGAGCTGTCCGCGGTCGCTGCGGCGGCGCCGACGGCGAGCACGATGTAGCCCATGTGGTTGACGGAGGTGTAGGCGACCATCCGTTTGAAGTCGGTCTGGGCGAGGGCGACCAGGGCGCCGTGGAGGACCGAGAGAACGCCGATGACGACCAGGACGAGTGCGTAGCGGCGCCAGACCTCGGGGAGCATGGGCATGGCGATGCGGACGAAACCGTATGTGCCCATCTTCAGCAGCACTCCGGCGAGGATGGCCGAACCGGCGGCGGGCGCCTCGACGTGGGCCGGCGGCAGCCACGTGTGGAACGGCACTGTCGGGGTCTTCACCGCCAGCCCGACGACCACCGCGAGCAACACAAGGGCGCCGTAGACGGAGCGTCCGGCGAGCGGGTTCTGCTCGGTCAGTTCCACCATGTCGAAGGTGTGCGGGGACGCCGCCAGGTACAGGCCGATGAAGCCGAGCAGCAGGGCGAGCGAACCGATGAAGGTGTAGAGGAAGAACTTCAGCGCGGCACGGGCCGCTTGCCGATGACCCCAGCCGGCGATGACGAAGTACATCGCCACGATGGACAGGTCGAAGAAGACGAAGAACAGGATCAGGTCGAGGGCCGCGAAGAGCCCCAGGCAGGTGGTCTCCAGGAAGAGGAACAGCGCGGCGAACTCCCGGATGCGGCGGTTCTCCCGCAGGGAGTACAGCGCGCAGGCCAGGAACAGCAGGCAGGTGAGGGCGAGCAGCGGCAGCGACAGCCCGTCCACGCCGACGTGGTAGCCGACCCCCGCGCTGGGGATCCAGCGGGCCTGCTCCTCGTACTGCATGCCGCCGTCGGCCTCGTACCCGATCCACATCGCGATGACGAGGGCGAGCTCGACAGCCGACGCCGCCACCCAGACAGTGCGGAACACGGTCGGCGACGTACGGCGGGGGAGCGCGAACAGCAGCAGGGCGACGGCCGTGGGCGCGAAGACGAGGGCGGTCAGCAAGTGGGTCACCTCACGAGGACGATCACGACGGCGAGGACGGTGAAGGCGGCGACGGCCTGGGCGAGGTACTGGTGCAGCTGGCCCGTTTGCGGGCGGCGGGCCCACTGGCCGAGCGCACGCGTACCGGCAGCGACCGAGGCCACCGAGCTGTCGACGGCACGCTCCAGGACGCCGTCCGTCCAGCGGGCGAACCGCATGGCAGCCGCGGCCGAACCGTCGACGGCCCGATCCACGACACGATCGTCGAAGGCCGCGGCGACGCGTGCGAGCCGCATCACGGGACCAACGACGAGTACATGAGCGGCACGCTCGAAGAGCAGCCAGTCCGCAAAGCCCGACTTCGCCCGTGCGGGCAAGGGCAGCGGGCGCGTTCCCCAGGTCCAGGTGACCGCGGCCGCCAGCAGAGCGAGCACCCCGGACAGCACGAACTCCCAGACGCGCGGGTCAGGTTGACCGGCGGACGCGAGTGCGCGCCCGACATCGTCACGCAGCGGTGGGAAGGCCACCGGTGTCAGCGCGAGGCAGGCCACGGCCAGCAGGACCAAGGGCCCCACGGCGCCGCCCGGGATACGGCGCGCTTCCGGTCGCGGGACCGCCGGCTGCCACACGTACCAGGCGGCCTTGGTGCTGTAGACCGCCGACAACAGGGCAGCCGCCAGCGCGACGCCGTACAACCAAGGGCTGGTCTCCAGGGCTCCCGCGAGCAGAACGTCCTTGGCGGCCCACAGCGACAGCGGAGGAAGCCCGGCCAAGGAGAGGGCGGCCATGCTGAAGGCCAGGCCGACGGTCCGGTGGTGGCGCGCGGCGCCGAGCAGCTCGCGGAGCTGTTGGGTGCCCAGTGCGGTCAGCCAGGCCCCGGCGGCTAGGAAGAGCAGGCTCTTCGCCGCCGCATGGGAGATGAGTTGCAGCGTGCCACCGGAGGTCGCGTCGGTTCCCGCAGCCAGCACCATGAAGCCGATCTGGGCACAGGTCGACGCGGCGAGCAGCTGTTTGAGGTCGGTCTGCGCCACCGCGACCAGTCCGAGGCACAGCGCGGTGGCGGCGCCCGTCCACGCGACCACATCGTCCCCCCAGCCGGATGCGTCCAGCAGTGGCCCGGTCCGCAGCAGCAGGTACGCGCCCGCGACGACCATGGTTGCGGAGTGCAGCAGCGCGGAGACCGGGCTCGGGCCCTGCATGGCCTTCGAGAGCCAGAAGCTGAAGGGCAGTTGGGCGGACTTGCCGAAGGCGGAGACGATGACGCCCGCGGTGATGAGGGACAGCCAGGGGTCGTCGGCGCGAGCGAGTCCCTCGAGCGACAGTGTCGTATCCCGGCCGCTCGCGAGTGCGGCACCTGCCGCCAGATACAGACCGAGGTCGGCGGTGCGGGTGGTGAGGAATGCGGTGTCTGCCGCGCTCGTACGGTTCGGGTCCCGCCACCAGTAGCCGATCAGCGCCCACGAGGTGGCGCCCATGATCTCCCACGCCATCAGCAGGACCGGGAGAGTCGCGGCGGTCACCGTGAGGAGCATGCTCCCGGCGAACAGCAGCATCAGGCCGAAGAAGCGCGCCCGCGCCTCGCCGGTACCGAACTCGGCGGCGCTGAAGAGCAGTACGGCCAGCGTGACCGAGGTGACCGTGACCGCCAGCAGACCGGACAGGCCGTCCACCGTGAGTCGCACCGGAAGCCCGTCGAGGAGCGGTGCCCCGACGGCAGGGTGCCGAAAGGCTGCGGCGATGGCGAGGCCCAGAGCAGCGGCCGCCACGGCGACAGCCACAGGTGGTGCCGCGCGATCGGCCCGGCGCCCCACCACGAGCAGCACCACACCGGCGCCGAGCGGCAGGGCGACCAGCGCCCACAACAGGGCGCTCACTCCTTCAACTCCGCCGCCATGTCGGTCATGTCGACCTCCCGTGACCGGAACAGTGCGGTGACGACGGCAAAGCCGATCGCCATCTCCAGGGCCATCGCCGTCACGGCCAGGACGATCAGGACCTGTCCGTCTGTGGCCGCCGGGGCGATGTAGTGCCACGCGGTCGCGGCGGCCAGGATCACCCCGCCCAGCATCAGTTCCAGGCCCATCATCAGCATCACGATCGACTGCTGGGTGAGCGCCCCGAACAGCCCGATGCAGAACAGGGCGGCGGCCAGCAGCAGGAACAGTTCCAGCGTCACCGGCCGACACCGCCCCGTACGGGATCGTCCGCGCGATGTGCCCGCAGATCGTCGCCGAGCCGGTCGTAGCGTCCCCGGCGGGTGGCCAGCACCACGGTGGCGACGATCGTCGCGAACAGCGCCATACCCAGCGTCATCATGGTGAGCATCTGCGTGCCCATGAGGGACATGCCGAGTTCCATGGTGGGATCGGCGGAGGCCTTCCCTCGTCGGGCCGGCCAAGGGGCGAACAGGATCCCCGCGGCGAGGAGCAGGAAGACGAGGCCGCAGACGACGGCCGCACCCCGCTTGTTGTGCATCATCGTCATCGGCATGAGCCCGGCCGGGTTCATCATGTACATCACCATGAAGACAGCCATGATGGCCATTTCGATGGTCATCATCAGCACGATGACGATCCCCAGGTAGTCGAGCCCCAGCAGCACGACGAGCCCGCCGACGCACAGCAGCGAGGTCAGCAGGGAGAACGTCGCACGGGCCATGGAGTCGAAGCGGAACACCATCGCGCCGCTGATCACCGCCAGGACGGCCAGGATCCAGAAGACCGCGACATCCATTTACCTACGACACCTCGCTCTCGTCATGGACCTCGTGCACGTTGAGGACGTCACCGATGTTGAGGACGTCACCGATTGAGCACCACCACGGCCACCACCAGCGCCTGCACGATGGCGAGCGGAGTCAGCACGACCCAGGCCAGCTCCACATAGCGCTCCATCCGCACGGTCGGGACCCTGTGCCGAACCCAGACCAGGAACGCCAGTACGGCAGCGGTCTTGAGCATGGTCCACACCCAGCCGGGCAGCCACGGCCCGTATCCGCCGCCCAGGAAGAGCGGCACGCTGAACGCCGCGGCCACGACCAGCAGCAGCCACCGGCCACCGAGGAAGAGCACCCGGTCCGCGCCGGACAACTCGGCTGCCGCGCCGCCGGCCACGTCGCGCCCCGCGGGCTGGTCGAACGGCCCCCAGAACGCCATCGCCATCGCACTCAGCAGATAGATCCCGAACGCGGCCGGCATCCACACCGCGAACCACAACCCCGCCTGTGCGCCCACGACTTCACCGACCCGAAGCGACTCGGCCCCGAGCGCCGCGGTGGTGATCGCGAGCATGTGCGGCAGCTCGTACGCCAGCCCCTGCGCGAGGAAGCGATAACCGCCGATGAGCGAGAGCGTCGAGTTCGGCCCCCAGCCCGCCAGCCACACCGCAGCCCAGGCCAACGCCTCCATCGCGTTGAACCAGACGATCCCCTCCGGCAGATCGCTCACCGACCGGAAGCCGAGCGGCAGCACGACGGCAGCGAGCATCGCGGCGACGGGGAGGAGAGCCGCCCCGATCCGGGCCAGCGGCACATCGGAGGCCCGAGTGCGCCGTGGCTGCTGCACGAGCTGCCGCAGCACCTCCCGGCCGGGAACTGCCGCGCGGACGGCCGCCTCAGCGAGGGACCCTGCTCGCCCGCCCCGGGCACCGGCCGCGAGCACGGCATCGAATCCGGCCGTCACCAGAGCGACCGAGAGCAGGAGAACAGGCAGGACGAAGACCGCCCACAGCGGTGCGCTGTCAGTCATGGGCCATCCCCACCGCCGGCACGTGTGTGAGTTCGTCGAGGTCCGGGTCGAGGCTCGCGACGATGATCCGCGCACCGGCGAACTCCGCGCCCTCCAGCAAGCCGGGCAGCGCATCCAGCAGCGCCCGTGACGGAGGCACCGGTCCGTCGACCCGCCCGCGCGGCCCGCTGACCTGGGCCGTGTCCAGCGCCTCGGTGTCGTCGCACTCGGCCGCGCTGCGCCAGGCGGCATCGAGCCACGCGCGCATCCGGTCGTACGCATCTCCGCCGGCGACCAGGGGAGGGCCGGTGACCCCAAGGTGCCGCGCGTGCTCAGCGGTGAGGGGCCCCAGCCCCTTGGTCAGCCACCGCAGGGTCCGGGAGCGCTCCGCCCGGCGGATCAGGGGACGTAAAAGATCGCGGAGTTCCGCGGCGTCGGCTCCGTCCAGGGCACGATCCCGACCGCGCTGGAAGCGGGCGGCCATGTCGGCCCACCCCGTCACGGCGAAGAATCTGCCCAGACTGTCCAGATGCGCGGCACACAGCCGCCTCGCAGCCTCCCCCTGAGACACCCGCTCGCCCCTGAGCACCCGCAGCCACGGCTCGTTCCAGAAGGGCGGATGCGGCGATGCGGACCCCTTCGCCTCCACGCTGACCTGCTGGACGATGTCGCCCTGCAGAGCCACACGCAGGACGAGCCCAGCGGGCCAGTCGACGAGGGCCGGTCCGAGCGGCACGTGGAGCCGGTCGAGCCTCAGCCCGTCGCGGTCATCGGCGCGATCGGCCATGGGCAGACCGTCCACGACGCCCATGGCGTGGCCGGCATGACCGTGGTGGCCGCCGTGCATGTCGTGACCACCGTGCATGTCGTGGCCATCGTCCATGTCGTGACCGCCATGCATGTCGTGGCGATCGTGCATGTCGTGACCGCCATGCATGTCGTGGCGATCGTGCATGTCGTGACCGCCATGCATGTCGTCACTGCCGTGTCCGCCGGCGTGCCCCTCGTGGCCGCCGTGCTCACCGTGATGATCCACGTGACTATCGTGACCGTCGTGACCTTCGGGTGCTCCGGGGTTCTCATTCGTGTCGTGCGCGGTGTGCTCGGCCTTGCCCTGCCCGTCGTGATGGGCATGCGCGCCGTCCTCGTGGTGATGGTCACGTGGCGGTTCCCCGCGGTGAAGCTCGGCGAGTCCGCGATCGAGAGCCTCGGCGACCTGCCCGGCGTCCGTGACCGGTACGCGGGCCTTGGGCGCCGGGATGGCTCGCCACAGATTCGCTGCCCAGGCGCTCTCCTCGTCGCTCTGCTCGGCGTGGTGACCACCCAGGACCACGAGCAGATCAGCCTCCGCGGGCGCGCTCACACAAGGCCACCCCCGACGTACCAGTTCCGCCTCGACGGCGAGCCGCTCGCGCGTGCTTCCGGGGGACACCGCCAGCAGAACTCCCGGCCGGGAAACAGCCGTCCGCAAGAACCTGCGCCTCAACTCCACCGGAAGGCCCCCTCCCGCCAGGCGTAACCGACACCGGCGAGCAGGATGCCCAGGAAGAGGAACATCTCGACGACCGCGGTCGTACCGACGGCCGAGACGACCTTCGTCCACGGATACATGAACAACATCTCCATGTCGAAGGCCAGGAAGACCATCGTGACGGGATACCAGCGCACGTGGAACCGGGAGTGGGGATGCTCTTGTGGTTCGAGCCCTCCGCTGAACGGTCCGGTGTGCAGCGGCGCGCGGATCGCCCGCAGCGCAATGGACGCGGCATGGAGCAGCACGACGGCCGCGACGACCAGCACGAGGAGGAGCAGGACCGGTTGCCAGTCGGATGTCTGCACACGGACTCCCTGTCGAGGATTGCCCCAGCCGGTTACCCCGGCGGCGGCATGTCAGCCGGCCGTGACGTGCGGAACGTACGACACCGGGGCTGACGAGGTGCTTCGTCCCGGCGTCAACTGCCTCCAGCGGTCGTGTCCGTCAACGCATTGGCGTACGCCGTGCCAGCCCTCCAGCGCCGGTGCCCACGGGGTGGGAGCGCCAGTGAGTAACGGTGACGCGACGAGACGGCAGTATACCCCCTTGGGGTAACGCCGGGTGAGTGACAGCCGACCGCGCAGCGGACAGCACTCCCGCGTCGAGGGCGTGAGCGGTTCGGGGACGCTCGAGCGGCGCGGCCTCGGAGGGGTCGACCGTGACCGCGAACGCGTGCGGCCACCGCTCGGTCCCCCGAAGGGCGCTGCCCTTCTGAAGGACCGTGCGGTGGCCGTCGAGTCGCCCGTTTTCACGTCGAGATCACACAGTTTCAACGGCCTCCTAGGTGGTCACGGATTCGTCCTGTGGCCGGGCAGTGGGTTCGTGGGCCCTCTGGCCGTTCGTGGAGCTGCTGCCGCGCATGAGCAGTGCGGTCAGCAGGCCGCCGGCGGCCGCGATGGCGGCGGCGGCCAGGAACGCGGCGCTGAATCCGTCGGTGAGGGCGGAAAGGTCGCCGAGTTCGCCCGCACCCTGCGACGTGGCGAGCGCGGTGAGCGCGGCCAGGCCGAGGGCGGAGCCCACCTGGTAGGTGGTGTTGACGATGCCGGAGGCCAGACCTGCCTGCTCCTGGGGTACGCCCGACATGGCGGCCATCATCGCCGGGATGTACGCCAACGACATGCCGAGCGCGGCCACCAGCGAGGCCGGCAGGACGTCCACCACGAACGTGCCCGTCGGCTCGACGGCGGCCAGCCACAGCAGGCCCGCGGCGAGGACGAACAGACCTCCCACGATCAGCGGCTTCGGTCCGAAGCGGCCGAGCAGCCGTGCGGTGACCATCGTCATGAAGAGCATCAGCAGACCGGTCATCGGCAGCAGCGCGGCGCCGCTGGCGAAGGCCCCGTAGCCGAGCACCTGCTGAAGGTAGAGGTTGAGGAAGTACCACATCGGGATCCAGGCCGCGCCCAGCAGCGTCATCGCCAGGTTTGACGGGGCGAGGCCAGGAGTGCGCCATACCCCGAGAGGCATGAGCGGCGCCTTGATCGAGCGCTGGATGGCGAGGAACAGCCCGAGGAGTACGGCGGCGCCGATCAGCTCCAGGACGGTCTGACCCGCGCCCCAGCCGACCTCGGGGGCGCGGACGACGGCGAACACCGCGAGCGCCAGACCGGCCGTGACGGACGCTGCGCCGAGAACGTCGATGGCGCCGCGCCGGCTCGCGACCGACGGCAACAGTCCGGTGGCCAGCAGTGTGGCGACGCCGATCGGGATGTAGATGATGAACACCCAGGGCCAGCTGGCCCATTCGGTGAAGACGCCGCCGAGGAAGACGCCCGCCGTGCCGCCGGCCGGGGCGGCCGCGCCGTAGAGCGCGAGGGCCTTGCCGAGTTCCCTCGGGTCGTGGCTGAAGAGCATCATCAGCAGGGTCATGGAGGCGGGTGCGATGAGCGCGCCGCCCACGCCCTGGACGGCGCGGCCGAGGACTTCCACCCATGCGGTCGTCGCGGCGGCGGCCACTACGGAGCCTGCGATCAGTACGGTCCAGCCGCTCACGAAGATCCGCCGTGCGCCGAGCAGGTCGGAGAGCCGACCGCCGAGGAGCAGCAGGCCGCCGAAGGCGATGACGTACGCGTTGAACACCCACTGGAGATCGCCCTGAGAGAAGCCGAGATCGCGCTGCATCTCGGGCAGGGCCACGCCGATGATCGAGGTGTCCATGATCACCATGAACTGGGCGGTGGCGAGGACGAGTAATGCCCACCAGCGCCGGGGGTTGACGGTTGACATGACGTTTTTCCTTTCTCTCGATATACCCCTAGGGGGTATGACGCGAAGGCAAGTTAGCATACGGGTGGGGGGTATGGAAGGGGGTTGGTGCGGTTCTCTTTTTACCCCGCGGGGGTATGTTCGGTGTATGTGTATCGGAGAGCTGCCGCTGGCCACCTCGAGCCGCCCCTGCCGGTCTCTGTGCGGGGTGGGATCTGCCGAAGTCGTTCTGCTCAAGCGGGTGTTGGGGCTGTGTCTGAGGCTGCGGCTCGTCGTGTCCGGTGACTGCTCCAGGATCATCGGCTGACGTGTGCACGCCCCAGAAGTTGTCCGCCGCCCTTGCCGATGAAGCCCCCGACCTCCACGAGTTTGTCGTTCTTGGGCAGGACTTCCGGCGCGCTCGGGGACTGAGTCGACGAGCGGGGAGGTCAGCGCGAGCGACGGGCCCGACACCGAGGCGCCCGGCCTCATCGGGCCGGGCGCCAGGGGGAGGCCGGGACGTACGGCATCCGTGTCAGCGGAGCGCTAGGTCCCGGCTGCGGGGAGCAATTCGCGAGTTCGGGACCGTGAGGCCCCGAAGGGGGCTGTCAGGCGCGGCCGACAAGCTCGTAACCGGCCTCGTCGACGGCGGCGCGGACGGCGTCTTCGTCGAGCGGGGCGGCGGAGGTGACGGTCACCTCGCCGGTCTTGGCGACGGCCTTGACCGCGGTGACGCCGTCCAGGGCGGAGATCTCCTGGGAGACCGAGCTCTCGCAGTGGCCACAGGTCATGCCGGTCACCTTGTAGGTGGTGGTGAGGCCGACGCCCTGGACGTCGACCGCGTTACCGGAGCCGCAGGAGCCGCAGCAAGAGCCGGAGTTGGAGTTCGTCTGGGTGGTCATTGGCTACATCCTCGGAGTGTGGTTGGTGGGTTGGTTTCCGGGTGGGGCGTTGTCCCCCGGCCCGTCCTGACGCCAACACTATACCCCCTAGGGGTATAAAAAAACCTGTGGTGCTGCCCACGTGGTCGGTTTGGCCGGCTTCCGTCTCGCCAACCGATTAGTGGGTGTCGCGGCCTGCGGATGACACCCACCTGTCACTCATGCGCGCTCAGCAGGCCCGCCCGCGAGGCCCGTTGAGCTCCTCCTTCCCTGCCGCGGGCGGCCCCGAGTGTTCTCAAGTAGTACTAAGCTAATTCGTGCTTCCGCTGCCGCCTCGACGGCACGGAGGCCCTCGGCCGTGCGCGCACGCGACCGGACGATGAGTGTGGTCGTGGACGGTGTGACAGGAGGAGCACGCAAGTGCTGGCACCGCCCACGGCCACGTCTCGGGAGAACTGTGGACTCGGTGGGCGGTGCCCGCGGAGTCGTCGAACGGAGGGCTGTCGGAGCCCGCCGAAGAAGACCGCATCGGGCCGGGAAGCCGTAATTACCCCCAGGGGGTAGCATGCGACTCCGGTGACCAGTCAGCACGGCACAGGTGGAACTCATGGCGATACGGGCGGCTCACAGCGGCGGCGGCACGGCCGTCCGCTTGGCGTACGGGGTGTTCCTCACCCTTTGCGTCGCGCTGGCCGTGCTCGTCCACCACGAGACGTCCATGACGTCCATGACGTCCATGACGACCGCCTCGCCCATGTCCGGCTCTGCCCGCATGCCGGTTCCCGCCCACGCGGCTCATGCGATGGCGCATACGGGTCATGTGATGGCGGGCGAGGCGACACCCTCCGCCTCGGAATCGTCCACGCACGGCGCCGATTCCGGCGCCTGCGCCATGCCCGGTATGCAGCACTGCACCACGGCGAGCGTCGGTTCCGTGCAACTGGCCACGCCAGGCCAGAGCGCGTTCGACTCGCCCGCAGACCTGGAGCGTGCCGCGGCAGGTCGTGCCCCCGCCAGCACGGTCGGCCGTGCCCCGCCCGATCTGTCCGTCCTCTCGCAACTGCGCATATAGGCCGCGCCGGACGGCGCGCGATGTGCCGTCCCTCCGCGACCGCATCGGCAGTTTCGAAAAAACAGAGGACACAACACAATGAACAGCATCAACCGCCGCTCCGTCCTGCTCGCCGGGCTGGGAGCCGCAGGCGCCGGAGCACTCGCTGCCTGCACCAATGCGAGTGGCTCCGGTAGCGGCAACGCCCTGGTCAACCCTTCCGGTTCGGCAGTCGCCGCTGCGGAGAAGAAGCGCAAGAGCACCGGACGCCTGCAGAAGGCGACCCTGACCGCCGCGCCCGCCACCGTCGACCTGGGCGGCGGCGTCATGCCCAGGACGTGGGCCTTCGACGGCCGCGCCCCGGGTAAGGAGATCCGGCTGTCGGTCGGAGACACCCTGGTCGCCGAGTTGTCGAACCAGCTTCCGAACAAGACGCCCACGTCGATCCATTGGCACGGCATCGCGCTGCGCAACGACATGGACGGCGTGCCGCCCGCCACGCAGAGTGCCGTCCGGGCCGGCTCCACCTTCACCTACCGCTTCATCGCCGACGTGCCCGGCACGTACTTCTTCCACCCCCACGTCGGCGTCCAGCTCGACCGCGGCCTGTATGCCCCGCTGGTCGTCGAGGACCCCAAGGAGCCCCTCGCGTACGACGACGAATGGGTCGTCCTCCTCGACGACTGGGTCGACGGGGTCACCGGCACCCCTGACGAGGTCTTCGCCGAGGTCGGGCAGGGCATGGGCGGCATGGAGGGCCACGACATGGGGGACATGGGCGAGATGGACATGGAGGTCTCCGAGTCCCCCTCGGCCTCCGCCTCCTCATCCGGCGACATGTCGATGAAGTTCATGCTCATGGGCGCCGAGAGCGACCTGCTCGGCGGCGATGCCGGCGATGTGAAGTACCCGCACCACCTGATCAACGGCCGCGTGGCGGCCGACCCGGACGTGTACACCGGCAGGCCCGGCAAGAGGGTACGGCTGAGGATCATCAACGCGGGCGGTGACACCGCCTACCGTGTCGCCCTCGGCGACCACAAGGTCACCATCACCCACACCGACGGCTTCCCGGTCCAGCACCAGAAGGTGGACGCCCTGCTCGTCGGCATGGGCGAGCGCTACGACGTCCTCGTCACCCTCGGGGACGGAGTCTTCCCGCTCGTCGCCGTGGCCGAGGGCAAGAACGCGAACGGCTTCGCCCTGGTGCGCACGGGCTCGGGAAGCGCCCCGAAGCCGACCGTCCGCCCGAAGGAACTCGACGGCCTCATCATGACGGCCTCCCAGCTGCGCGCCGAAGACGACGTGCGCCTGAAGTCCGCCAGGACCGACGTAACGCACCAGCTCAAACTGACCGGCGGCATGGCCAAGTACAACTGGGCCATCAACGGCAAGCCCTTCGACATGGGCAACCCCGAAGCGAACCCCATCATGATCGAGGAGGGCCAGCGCGTACGGCTCGACTTCTTCAATGACACGGACATGTGGCACCCGATGCACCTGCACGGCCACACGTACCAGATCGGTACCTCCGGTCCCCGCAAGGACACCGCGATCGTGCTGCCGAAGAAGAAGTTGTCCGTCTTCTTCGACGCCGACAACCCGGGCCAGTGGATGCTGCACTGCCACAACGCGTACCACGGTGAGGCCGGGATGATGGCGAACGTGGCCTATCCGGCCTGACGTTCATGTGACCCATCCTCAATTGGCGGACCAGGGGCGGGCGCTGTTCCTTCGGCGCCTGCCCCTGCCATTTCAGGCACCGAACGGCGGCCCATCCATCCGCATCCCCTTCGCGACGTCGGCGAGGGGCGTGACCGTGGAACGCCTCTCCCTGCTCCTAGCCGAGCCAGGCCTGGACCTTCTCGGGGTTCGCTTCGACCCACTTCTTCGCCGCCGCTTCCGGAGACATCTTGTCCAGCGCGATGTACTTCGCCACGGTGTTCTGGTCTTCGTTCGTCCACTTGAAGTTCTTCACCAGGTCATAGGCCGGGCTGCCGGACTTGGCGAACCGGGTGCTGACGATCTTGTCGAGGTCGAAGACGGGATAGTCGCATGCGACCTTCGCGGGATCGGCGTCACAGCCCGCCGTGTGCTTGGGCAGTTCTACATGGACCAGTGGTATCTCCGAGAGGAACCACTGCGGCTCGTAGAAGTAGCCGATCATCCATTTCTTGTTCTGCTCGGCGTCCCGGAAAGCCTGGATGAGCGCGGTCTCGCTGCCCGCGTACACCACCTTGAAGTCCAGCTTCAGGTTCTTCACCAGGGCTTCGTCGTTGGTCTGGTACGACGGATCGCCGTCCAGCAGCTGCCCCTTGCCGCCCGATTCGGATGTCTTGAAGTTGGACGCGTACTTGTTGAGGTTCTTCCAGTTGGTGATGTCCGGGTACTTCTTCGCGAGCCACGGGGGGATGTACCAGCCGATGATGCCCTTGAGGCCGGTCGGGCCGAGGCTGACGGCGGTCTTCTGCTGGGTGATGTACTTCTTCTTCAGGTCCTCGTGGCCCCAGTTCTCGAGGATGGCGTCGACCTCGCCCGTTTCGAAGCCCTGCCAGCCGATCTCCGCCTTCAGGTCCTTGTTGGTGACCTTGCAGCCGAGCTTCGTCTTCGCGACATAGCCGATGACCGCCGCATTCGCTTCATAGCCCACCCAGGGGTTGACCGCGAGGTTGAAGGTGCCGCACTTGCCCGAGCTGCTGTCCGACCCGGCGGTGCTTTCACCGACCTTCGCGCCGCCGCAGGCGGTGAGGGTGAGACTGAGGACCGCCAGGCCCGCCGAGGCGACGCGCCACTGTCTTGCTTGCTCTGCCATGGTCTTGCTCCTTATGCGCCGACGCGTGAGCCGTCGCCTGAGTGATCGAGTTGAACACGAGCCATGTAGGGATCAAGCCATGTCCACAGCGCACCGGAACCCCACATTGCCGGTTGCCGAGTCCGGGGGGAGACCCTGTCTTGCGGCGACCCTGTAGCGGCGGCAGTACGACGCATGGCACAGGTAGGAGCCGCCTTTGGCGACACGCTGCCCCCCGTCGTCCGCCGGGGAGAACGGGGCGTCACACCATTCCCAGACGTTGCCGGTGACGTTGTGCAGGCCGAAGCCATTGGGCTCGTAGGCGTCGACCGGACAGGTGCCGTACCAGCCGTCGGCCGTCGGGTGCCGGTTGGGGAAGTCGCCCTGCCACACGTTCATCCGGGGACGACCGCCAGGCTCCAGCTCGTCGCCCCAGGGGAACACCTTGCCGTGCAGTCCCCCTCGGGCGGCGCGTTCCCATTCCGCCTCGGTGGGCAGGCGCTTGCCGGCCCAGGAGCAGTAGGCGCGGGCGTCGTGGAAGTCGACGTGGACGACCGGGTGATCCCCGCGGTCCTCCCAGGTGGAGTGCGGTCCGTCGGGATGACGCCAGTCGGCGCCCTCGACCTGGCGCCACCAGGGCGCGCCCACCACTGAGCGAGTCGGTGGAAAGTCGTCCGGGAGCAGACCGGCGAAGACGAACGACCAGCCGGTCCGCTCGGTTGAGGAGCGGTACCCGGTTTCGGCGGCGAAGCGCGCGAACTGCGCGTTCGTCACCGTGCAGGCGTCGATCGAGAAGGCGCCGACGTGCACCGTCCGCACCGGGCCTTCTCCGTCGGCGGGGTAGGCGAGCGCGTCCTCGCTGCCCATGAGGAACTCGCCGGTGGGAATGGTCACCATGCCGTCGGTGTGCGCCCTGAGGACGGCGGCGGTCCGCCGTGCCGGTGGCCGGTCCGCCCCCCGGCCGCCGGAGGGCGTGCAGCAGCTCACTGGGCCCCCATGACGCGCCGGTGCAGTCCACCGTCGAACTCGGACGATCCGTCTGTCTGGAGGTCCAGGTCGATGCGGACCGTGTGAATGGTCCCGGTGAACTCGTTGTCCAGGGCGGGGTAGTCGTCGGTCACCGGTGTACTGAGGTCCACTCCTACGTCGAGTGTCTCGTCGAAGGAGAAGTAGTAGGGGATCGTCCGGTCGACCCGGCCGGTCACGTGCTTCTCGCCGTCCACCAGGAGCACGGCGGTTCCGCCCTTGCCGAGTCCGCCTCCGTCATAGTCGAATTCGAGCCGGACCTCGTGCCGTCCCGGTGCCAGGGGTCGGTCCCCGCGCACGGTGTACAGGCTCATTCCGAAGTAGTTGTAGGCGTAGGCCGGCCTTCCACCGGTGACGTAGAGGGTCCAGCCGCCGAATCGGCCGCCCTGTGCGATGAGTACGCCCTCGGCCGCCGGATCCGGTACGTCGATGTCCGCGGTGATGCTGTGCGAGCGGTTCTTGATGTTGGGTGTGGTCTCTTCGGTGAACCGGCGCATTCCTCCGCGGTAGGTCACGGACGTCCGGTTTCCGAGGAGATCGATACGGCCGGCCACGGCGGGGTTCTCCCGTTCGGTGACCCGGTCGTCCAGGGGGAAGACCTGGTACTTCGCGGCTTCGATCAGGAACAGGTCCTGCAGGCCGCGCAGCTTCTCGGGGAACTCGGCGGCGAGGTCGTGTGCCTGACTCCAGTCGTGGTCGAGATCGTAGAGTTCCCACACGTCGTCGGCGAACCGCCGGTTCTTGTCCGGGATCATCTCCCAGGGGATGCCGTGCCGGGTGACCGCCATCCAGCCGTCGTGGTAGATGCCGCGGTTGCCGCACATCTCGAAGTACTGGGTGCGGCGATGCTCGGGCGCCTGGGGATCGGTGAGCGTCTGCCGCATGCTCGTCCCCTCGATGGGCTGCTGCGTCACCCCGTCGACGCTGAACGGCGCCGGGACGCCCACACAGTCCAGGATCGTCGGCAGCAGATCGATCACGTGGGAGAACTGGTGACGCAGGCCGCCTCGTTCGGGGACACGCTCGGGCCAGTGCAGGATCATGCCGTCCCGGGTGCCGCCGAAGTGCGACGCCACCTGCTTGGTCCACTGGTAGGGAGTGTTCAGCGCGAGCGCCCATCCCGCGGGGGCGATCGGGTAGCTGTGCGGGCCGCCGATCTCCTCGAGGTGGTCGATCATCTCGTCCGGGTCGTCCACGATGCCGTGGCCGAGCCGGTGCTCGACGATCGTTCCCTCGATACCGCCTTCGCCGGAAGCGCCGTTGTCGCCGAGGATGTAGAGGACGATCGTGTTGTCCAGCTCGCCGAGTTCCTCCAAGGCGTCGATGAACCTGCCGACCTGTACGTCGGCGTGTTCGGTGAAGGCGGCGAAGGTCTCCATGAACCTGGCTGCCAGCCGGCGCTGGTTGCCGGTGAGTTCGTCCCAGTGCGGCACGCCTTCCGCCCAGTTCGCGAGTTCCGCGTCCTCGGGTACGACGCCGAGATCCTTCTGCCGTTGCAGCGTCAGTTCCCGCTGCTGGTCCCAGCCGTGGTCGAAGCGTCCGCGGTACTTCTCCTGCCACTCCGGGCCGACGTGCAAAGGCGCGTGCGCGGCGCCGAGCGCGAGGTAGGTGAAGAACGGCCGGTCCGGGGTCAGGGTGCGCTGCGTACGAACCCAGTCGATGGCATGGTCGACGAGGTCCTCGGAGAGGTGGTAGCCGTCCTCGGGCCGGCGGTCCGGCTCGACCGGGGTGGTGCCCTGGTACAGCAACGGGTACCAGTGGTTCATCTCGGCGCCCATGAACCCGTAGAAGGTGTCGAATCCCTCCCCGGTCGGCCAGCGGTCGAACGGCCCGACCGCGCTGATCTCCCGCGGTGGGGTCTGGTGCCACTTGCCGAAGGCCGCCGTGCTGTAGCCGTTGCCCTGCAGGATCTGGGCCATGGTCGCCGCGCTGCGCGGCCGGAATCCGTTGTACCCGGGGGCCGCCGTGGCCATCTCGGTGGTGCCGCCCATGCCGACCGAGTGATGGTTGCGTCCGGTCAGCAGGGCCTGCCGGGTCGGCGAGCACAGGGCCGTGACATGGAAACGGGTGTAGCGCAGACCGCCCTCGGCGAGTCGTTCCGCGGCCGGCATCTCGCACGGCCCGCCGAACGCGCTGGAGGTGCCGAACCCGAGGTCGTCGACGAGCACGATCACCACGTTCGGTGCGCCCTCCGGCGGAGGAACCGGACCGATGGGAGTGAAGGCGGCCTCCTGCTCGTGGACGTCCATCGCGGTCGTCAGGGGCCGATGTGCGTCCGGCCGGGGGAGTATGTGCCGTCCGGCTTCGAAATCGGTCATGTAATTCTCCGTCGGGATAATGTCACCCGCTCTTTTCCCGGCAAAAGTGGCAGGCGATCCGACGCCGGTCAATAAGGAACCTCGAATCCTCCTGAACCGGTTTTGAATCAAGGCAATAGAAAACTTCTATACCGGCAGGGCCGGGCGTCATTCCTGGTCAGGCGAGGCTGCCAGGTCCACGAACGCCTGGGCAGCGGGCGACAGCGGGCCCGACCGCCAGACCAGTCGGCCATGGCGCAGCAGTCGCGGACGGTTGGACAGCATCCGAGCGCCGCGGAGCTCGGCGTCCTTGGCCATGGAGGTGGGCAGCAATGAGGCGCCGACGCCGGAGAGGACCAGCGGCACGATCATCGCGCGATGGGCGGTCTCCACGACGATCCGAGGTGTTACGCCGAGCGCGGTGCACACGTCGTCCAGGGCTGCGCGGGTCTCGGTGCCCGGGGGCGTCACGATCAGGTTCAGCGCGGCCAGTTCACGCGAGGTGATCGTGCTGCCTGCCGGATGCGGGTGGTCCGGGGGCAGCACGACGTGCATCTCCTGCTCCGGCAGGTCGAGCCCGCGGAGGTCCGTTGTGGCCACCGAAGCGTCCACCAGCCCGAGTTCGCACTGGCCGGCCGCGACCATGAGCGCCACGTCAGGTCCGCGCTCCGGGTCGACCACGCGCACGGAAACCTTCGGATACGCGCGATGGAAGCGCCCCAGCATGCCCGCGAGCGGATCGACCGAGAGGGTTGTCTGCGCAACGATGTCGAGCCGGCCACCACTGAGGCCGAGGACTTCACGGACCAGGGAACTGGCCGTGGACAGGTCCCGCAGGACCTGCTGCGCCGGCTGGACCAGCGCCTCACCCGCCGCGGTGAGTGCGACGCCGTGCGGAAGGCGGTGAAACAGGCTTCCGCCGAATTCACGCTCCAGAGCCCGGATCGCATGGGACAGCGAGGGCTGTGCGACATGGAGCGCAATGGCCGCGGCTGTGAATCCGCCGTGCTCGACCACGGCGATGAAGTATTCCAGCTGGCGTCGTTCCATCGGATCTCCGTTAATTCCAGGTAACACCATCGTCGGGTCGGTCGGTCGGTCGGAATCTCGGAATCTCGGGACCGCAGGGCTGCCGACCCGCGGCCCGTGGGGAACTGGCGTGTACTGCCGACAGGCACAGTGCACCGTGCGGCACGTCGACGACGCTCACCACGGCGCCGGCACCCGCGCACAGCGACGACATCTTCGAGCACGGTGGGTTCGTCGTGCACGGTGGGGGACCCCTGTCGAAGCCGAGTCCTTGACCCCCCGGTCGGCACTCCACGATGCTGTGTTGCGGCACATGAACCATGTGCCGTAATGAGCAACACATGATTCAGTACCAGCCGAGGAGTGGCCATGACTCACCAGGTCCGTGCTGTCGTCGCGCGGGGGAAGGGCGCCCCCGTCAGCCTGGAAACGATCATCGTGCCCGACCCGGGCCCGGGAGAGGCGCTGGTGAAGATCGAGGCCTGCGGGGTCTGTCACACCGATCTGCACTATCGCGAGGGCGGTATCAACGACGACTTCCCCTTCCTGCTGGGCCACGAGGCCGCGGGTGTCGTGGAGTCGGTCGGAGAAGGGGTCACCGACGTCGCCCCCGGTGACTTCGTCATCCTCAACTGGCGTGCGGTGTGCGGGCAGTGCCGGGCCTGCCTGCGCGGACGGCCGTGGTACTGCTTCAGCACCCACAACGCGAAGCAGAAGATGACCTTGGCCGATGGCACGGAGCTGTCGCCTGCGCTGGGCATCGGTGCGTTCGCGGAGAAGACGCTGGTGGCGGCCGGGCAGTGCACGAAGGTGGACCGGGCCGCGTCGGCGGCCGCTGCCGGTCTGCTGGGGTGTGGCGTGATGGCGGGCATCGGCGCCGCCATCAACACCGGCAATGTCGGTCGCGGTGACAGCGTGGCGGTCATCGGCTGTGGCGGCGTCGGGGCCGCGGCCGTCGTCGGTTCGAACCTGGCGGGCGCGGCGAAGATCATCGCGGTGGACATCGACGACCTCAAGCTGGACAACGCCAAGAAGCTCGGCGCGACCCACACCGTAAACTCCAAGGACGCCGACCCGGTCGAGGCGATCCGTGACCTGACCGGCGGCTTCGGCGCCGACGTGGTCATCGAGGCGGTGGGCCGCCCGGAGACGTACAAGCAGGCGTTCTACGCCCGCGACCTGGCAGGTACGGTCGTCCTCGTCGGTGTGCCGACCCCTCAGATGAAGCTGGAACTGCCGCTGCTGGACGTATTCGGCCGGGGCGGCGCGCTGAAGTCCTCCTGGTACGGCGACTGCCTGCCGAGCCGGGACTTCCCGATGCTCATCGACCTCTATCTGCAGGGCCGTCTGAACCTGGACGCCTTCGTCACGGAGACCATCGCGCTGGACGAGGTCGAGAAGGCATTCGAGCGGATGCACTGTGGCGACGTGCTGCGCTCGGTGGTGGTCCTGTGACATCCGGCGCCCGCATCGAACATCTCGTCACTTCGGGCCAGTTCACGCTCGACGGCGGCACCTGGGATGTCGACAACAACGTGTGGATCATCGGCGATGACAGCGAGGCGGTCGTCATCGACGCCGCCCACGACGCCGAGGCGATCGCCGAAGCCCTCGGTGGGCGCACCCTGCGCGCCGTCGTGTGCACCCACGCCCACAACGACCACATCGATGCCGCACCCGAACTCGCGGCGCGCACCGGCGCCCCCATCCTGCTCCACGGCGACGACCTGCCGCTGTGGAAGCAGACCCACCCCGGCCGGATGCCCGACGGCGACCTGGCCCACGGCCAGGTCCTCACGGTGGCCGGTGTCGGGCTGACCGTGCTGCACACCCCCGGCCATGCCCCCGGTGCAGTGTGCCTGTACGCGCCTGCCCTGAGAGCCCTCTTCAGCGGTGACACCCTCTTCGCGGGCGGCCCGGGGGCGACGGGCAGGTCGTACAGCGACTTCCCGACCATCGTCGATTCCATCCGGTACCGGCTGCTGCCTCTGCCGGACGACACCGTCGTACACACCGGCCACGGGGAGACGACCACCATCGCCGCCGAGTCCCCGCACCTTCAGGACTGGATCGACCGCGGGTTCTGACCACCGCCCGTCGAACAGTGCACGCCCGCTCTCGGCCATCCCGGCCGAGAGCGGGCGTGCGTGCAACGGTCCAACGCGGGAGGGGGGGCGACGGCTGGGCCACCCCCTTTGACCGGGGCGAAGGGGGTGGTTCCGGCGTTGTGTCCCCTCGCGCGCTTGTTTCTTATCGCGTGTGAAGTTGTGTGATGGGCAACTCAGATCGACGGCTCAAACGGCCCTCGGAACGCCTTGACAAGGGTTCTGGCCGACTCCAGACTGATGTTGCGCTTACCGCAATCCGTTTCGCTATACGCACCGAGGTGGTCATGATGATTCCCGCGTGCCGTCTCGCGGATCTCCCGCGAGGAGAGGCCTTCCGGCTCGACATCGACCCGCCGGTCTCGGTGTTCCACACCGATGACGGCGAGCTCTTCGCCATCGACGACACGTGCACCCACCAGGACGCCTCGCTCGCCGACGGCTGGCTGGAGGACTGCTGGGTCGAATGCCCGCTGCACGCCTCGAAGTTCAACCTGAAGACCGGTGCCGTCGACGCCCCGCCGGCCAAGCGCCCCGTCCGGACCCATGAGGTCCTCGTCGAGGACGGCATGGTCTACGTCCGGCTGTCCACGGCTGCTCCCAACCTGCCGCCCTGCGTCGCAGCCAAGCTCGCCGGGGCTCCCGCGTGAGGACGGTGGCCGTGGTGGGCGCCTCGCTGGCGGGGCTGTCAGCGGCGCGCTCACTGCGGAAACAGGGCTACGACGGGCGGCTGGTCGTCATCGGAGACGAACTCCACCGCCCGTACGACAGGCCACCGCTGTCCAAGGAGTTCCTGGCCGGAACCATCGGCGAAGCGGAACTCGTGCTGGAGACGGACGACGAGGACCTGCGGGCCGAGTGGCTGCTCGGCGTCCGCGCCACCGGACTCGACCGCACGAACCGCGCCATCAGGCTCGACGACGGCCGGGAGGTCCGCGCCGACGGCATCGTCGTCGCGACCGGCGCCGCCGCGTGCACCCTGCCCGGCTCCGAGGGCCTGGCCGGAGTGCACGTCCTGCGCACCCTGGACGACGCCCGCTCACTACGGGGCGAACTGGCGGGCGGCGGACGGCTGGTGGTGATCGGCGGCGGATTCGTCGGTGCCGAGGTCGCTTCCACCGCCTACGCCCTCGGGCTCGACGTGACGGTGGTCGAGGCCGCCCGGACGCCGCTCGCCGGACCGCTCGGCGAGACCATGGGCGCCATCGTCTCGGCTCTCCACGCGGACCACGGCGTACGGCTGTTGTGCGGCGTGGGCGTCAAGGGGCTGAGCGGGGAGCGCCGTGTGGATGCCGTCCTGCTCGAGGACGGCCGCAGCGTCCCCGCCGACGTCGTCGTGATCGGTGTGGGCGCACGGCCATGCGTCGAGTGGCTGGAAGGATCCGGCATCGAGCTCGACAACGGCGTCAGGTGTGGTGCGGACGGCCGCACCAGCCTGGCCGGTGTGGTCGCGGTCGGTGACTGCGCCAACTGGTACGACCCCCGTGCGGGCGTCCATCGTCGCGTCGAACACTGGACCGGCGCCAGGGAGCGCCCCGACGCCGCCGTCGCCACGCTGCTGGCGGGCGGCGCGGTGGAACCGGGCGTGCCCCGGCCGCCGTACTTCTGGTCGGACCAGTACGGCGTGAAGATCCAGTTCGCCGGTCATGCGGCCGGAGCCGACAGCGTGACGATCGAGGAAGGCACGGCGGACGAGCGCAACGTCCTGGCCGTCTACCGGCGTGCAGGTCAGCCGGTCGCCGCGCTCGGGATGAACCAGCCGCGGCTGTTCACCCGCTGGCGCAAGCAGCTCGCCCGCACCACCTCTTGACACCGCCCCTCGGGCATCCCATGCTGCGGTTTCACATGGCACGCAGCGTTGCTCCATACACAACGCCGTCCGGAGTCGCTCTTCCCGGCGCGTGAATGACCCTTCCACGACGTCCCCGAGGAGTGCACCGTGACCTCGACCAGCCTGCCAAACAGCCTGATCGCCACCCTCCCCGGCTCCTCCTACACCGATCCCGAGATCTTCGCCCAGGAGCAGGAGCACATCTTCGAGACCATGTGGTTCTGCGTCGCGCGTGCGTCCGACCTGGCCAAGCCCGGCGCCTTCCGGACCGTCGACGTGGGCCGCGAAAGCATCCTGGTCGCCCGCGCAAGGGACAACTCCATCCGGGCCTACTTCAACGTCTGCCGGCATCGCGGAGCCAGGATCCGTACGGAGCAGAGCGGCGAGGTCAAGCGGGCCTTCCAGTGCCCGTACCACGCCTGGACGTACGACCTGAACGGCAAGCTCGTCGCGGCGCCCAACCTCACCAAGATGCCCGACATCGGCCGTACCGAGTACGGCCTGGTGAGCGTCGCCGTCCGTGAATGGCTCGGCTACGTCTGGGTCTGCCTGGCGGAGAACCCGCCCTCCTTCGAGGAGGACGTCATCGGCGACGTCGTCAGCCGCCTCGGCGACGCCGAGGCGATCGGGCGCTACGACATCGCGGCCCTCTCGGTCGGCAAGCGGATCGTGTACGACGTCAAGGCCAACTGGAAGCTCATCATCGAGAACTTCATGGAGTGCTACCACTGCGCCACCATCCACCCCGAACTGACCGAGGTGCTCCCTGAGTTCGCCGACGGCTTCGCCGCTCAGTACTACGTCGGTCACGGCGCCGAGTTCGGTGCGGAGGTCCAGGGTTTCACCGTCGACGGCAGCGAGGGCCTGGACCGCATTCCGGGCGTCGCCGAGGACCAGGACCGCCGCTACTACGCCATCACTGTCAGGCCGCAGGTCTTCATCAACCTCGTCCCCGACCATGTGATCTTCCACCGCATGTACCCGGTGGCCGTCGACCGCACCATCGTGGAGTGCGACTGGCTCTACCTCCCCGATGTCGTCGAGAGCGGCAAGGACGTCAGCCGGTCCGTGGAGCTCTTCGACCGGGTCAACCGGCAGGACTTCGACGCCTGCGAGCGCACCCAGCCCGCGATGAACTCCCGGATGTACGCCAAGGGGGGCGTGCTGGTGCCCAGCGAGCACCACATCGGTGCCTTCCACGACTGGGTGCACGAGCGGCTCGGTACACAGCAGTCGCAGTAGCGACGGTCGGACCTGGGTACACAGCAGTCGCAGTAGCGACGGTTGCACCTGGATACACAGCAGTCGCAGTAGCGACGGTCGCATGCGCGGCCCGCGCCTGACCGTACGTCAGCGGTGCGGGCGGTGCCGGTGGCGGACGGGCCGCTCAGCCCAGGTACCCCATGCGGTGGCTGATCTCGTCCGCGCCCTTCATCAGCACGGGCGCGAGCTCGTGCAGGCGCTCCTTGGTGAGCCGGTAGCCGGGACCGGAGGCGCTCAGTGCCGCGACGACCTCTCCGTCCCGGTTGCGGATCGGAGCGGCCATGGCGTGGAGGCCGAGCTCCAATTCCTCCAGGGCCCAGGCGTAGCCGCTCTCCCGGATGTCGGCGAGGTTCTTCTCGAGCTTCGTCTTCGCGGTGATGGTGTGCTTGGTGACCTTCTTCAGGCCGGACACGGCCAGCACCGCGGCGCGTTCCTTGGCAGGGAGGTAGGCCAGCAGGATCTTGCCGCTCGACGTGGCGTGCAGCGGGGTCAGTTGGCCGACCCAGTTCTGTGCGGTGACGGCCCCCGGGCCGCGCACCTGGTAGAGGTTGACCGCGTAATGCTCCTGCAGCACGGCGATGTTGACGGTCTCGCCGATCTCCTCGGCCAGGTCCTCGCAGACCGGGCGGCCCTGCTGGGTGATGTCGATGCGGCCCGTGACCGCTCCGGCCAGCCGCACGATGCCGAAGCCGAGACGGTACTTGCCACGCTCGCCCGCCTGCTCCACCAGGCCGCGCGCCTCGAGGGCGCCGAGCAGGCGGAACGCGGTGGACTTGTGAACATCGATCTCGGCCGCCACCTCGCTGACTCCTGTCTCGCCGCGGCGGGCCAGGATCTCTAGGACGCTGATGGCGCGGTCGACCGACTGCACTCCGCCAGCATGTGAATTTGAGGTTCCGGTATCAATGTTGTAGTTGCTCACAACGCAACTATACCCAGAGTAAACAACGCTACTGCAAGTAACAGCGACGAAACGAAGTTGCGCGCACCGCAACCTGGTGCGTATAGCGATACTGTGGCTAGCATGCTCGCGTATCTACGGCGCGAGCGAGACGAGGCACCATGGCTCCCCTCCAATACGACTTCGTCATCGTCGGCGGCGGATCGGCCGGCAGCGCACTGGCGAACAGACTGTCCGCGGACCCGGCGAACCGGGTGCTGGTTGTGGAGGCCGGCCGGTCTGACTACCCGTGGGATGTGTTCATTCACATGCCCGCGGCGCTGACTTACCCGATCGGCAGCCGCTTCTACGACTGGAAGTACGAGTCCGAGCCCGAACCCCACATGGGTGGCAGGCGCGTCTATCACGCGCGAGGCAAGGTGCTGGGCGGCTCCAGCAGCATCAACGGCATGATCTTCCAGCGCGGCAACCCCATGGACTACGAACGCTGGGCGGCCGACCCCGGGATGGAGTCCTGGGACTACGCGCACTGTCTGCCGTACTTCCAGCGGATGGAGAACTGTCTTGCCGCCGACCCGGACGACGAGTTCCGTGGTCACAGCGGGCCACTCGTCCTCGAACGCGGCCCGGCGACCAACCCGCTCTTCGGCGCCTTCCTCAAGGCCACCGAGGAGGCGGGTTACGCGCCCACGGACGACGTCAACGGCTACCGGCAGGAAGGCTTCGCCAAGTTCGACCGCAACGTCCACCGCGGACGTCGTCTGTCGGCCTCGAAGGCGTACCTCAAGCCCGTGATGAAGCGACCCAACCTCACGGTCAAGACCCGCGCCCTCGTCACCCGCGTCCTCTTCGAGGGCAAGCGCGCCGTCGGCGTCGAGTACCGGCGCGGCCGGGGCGCGCTCCAGCAGGTCCGCGCCAAGGAGGTCATCCTGTGCGGCGGCGCGATCAACTCCCCGCAGCTGCTGCAGCTTTCCGGCGTCGGCAACGCCGAGGAGCTGTCGGCCCTCGGCATCGACATCGTGCACGACCTCCCGGGCGTCGGCGAGAACATGCAGGACCACCTGGAGGTCTACATCCAGTACGGCTGCAAGCAGCCGGTGTCCATGCAGCCGTACATGGCGAAGTGGCGCGCCCCCTTCATCGGGCTGCAGTGGCTCTTCCGCAAGGGTCCGGCCGCCACCAATCACTTCGAGGCCGGCGGCTTCGCCCGCAGCAACGAGGACGTGGACTACCCCAACCTGATGTTCCACTTCCTGCCCGTCGCGGTCCGCTACGACGGCTCATCCCCCTCGGGCGGTCACGGCTACCAGGTGCACGTGGGCCCCATGTACTCCGACGCCATCGGCTCGGTGAAGATCAAGAGCGGTGACCCGCGCGAGCACCCCGCCCTGCGCTTCAACTACCTGTCCACCGAGCAGGACCGCCGCGAGTGGGTCGAGGCGGTCCGCGTGGCGCGCAGGCTCCTCAACCAGCCCGCGCTCGCTCCCTACAACGCCGGTGAGATCTCGCCCGGTCCGAAGGTGGAGACGGACGAGGAGATCCTCGACTGGGTCGCGAAGGAGGGCGAGACCGCCCTGCATCCCTCCTGCACCTGCAAGATGGGCACCGACGAGATGTCCGTCGTCGACCCGGCCAGCATGCGGGTGCACGGGGTGGAGGGCCTGCGGGTGGTGGACGCCTCCGTCATGCCCTACGTCACCAACGGCAACATCTACGCGCCGGTGATGATGATCGCCGAGAAGGCCGCCGACCTGATCCTCGGCAAGGAACCACCGGCGCCGTCCACGGCCGCGTACTACCGCCACCGCGACGCACAGAAGCAGGCGGGGTAGGCGTTGGGTGGCGCAGGGCTTCGGGCGCTGCTGCGCAGTGTCCGCTATGAGGTGCTGCCTGCGAAGGCGACCGAGGACAAGGTCCTCGCCCATGTCCCGCGCGATGTCGTCGTCACCGTGACGGCGTCGCCGGTCAAGGGCCTGGAACCGACGCTCGGCCTCGCTACCCGGCTCGCGGTGCACGGCTACCGTGTGGTCCCGCACGTCCCGGCGCGCCTGGTCCGGGACGACGGGCATCTGAAGGAAGTCGTCGACCGGCTCCGCGAGGCGGGTGTGGACGACGTCTTCGTGCCGGCGGGCGACGCGGACCCGCCCGCCGGGGACTACGACGAGTCGCTCCCGGTGCTGCGCAGGCTGGTGGAGCTGGGCAGGCCCTTCACACACGTCGGGGTCACCGGTTATCCCGAGAGCCATCCGCTCATCCATGACGACGTCACCGTCCAGGCGATGTGGGACAAGCGCGAACACGCCACGTACATCGTGAGCAACCTGTGCTTCGACTCGCGTGTGCTGGGGGAGTGGATCGCCCGGATACGGCGTCGGAACGTCACCCTGCCCGTCCATGTGGGCATTGCGGGGCCTGTACAGCGGGCGAAGCTGCTGTCGATGGCCACGAAGATCGGGGTGGGGGAGTCGACGCGCTTCTTGACGAAGCACGCCTCGTGGTTCGTGCGTTTCGCGGCACCCGGAGGGTATTCCCCCGAGAGGCTGCTGGCCCGCACGGAGGAGGCCCTCACCGCACCCTCGGCGGGGGTGGCCGGTCTGCACCTGTTCACCTTCAACCAGATCGCCGAAACGGAGCGGTGGCGCCGCGCGCTGCTGGACCGGCTGGGCGGCTGAACGCTCCGCGCTCATCGCCTTCCTCCGGCACCCGTTCTGGCTGCGCGGCGGTGCGCCGAAAGTCGTATACGAGATGCGGCACGCCTGGTCGGCGGGACGGAACCGGTAACGCAGGGGCCGACTGGCCCCTGGCGGAATCGTCATCCTCAACCTCTTGACGCGTGTGTGCGCATTCGCCATGGTGTTCCACCACAAGCAATTGAATGCATGATGCGCAACGCATTTCTGGTGAAGGGCTGGGCGCGTGGCAGACCTGTATGTGGACGGCGAATGGCGGGAACCCCTCGCCGGAGGCCATCGCGAGATCCGCTGTCCCGCTGACGGCACGCTCACCGCGACCGTTTCGGAGGGGACTCGTCCCGACACCGAGGCGGCTGTCGCCGCGGCCCGCCGTGCCTTCGACGAGGGGCCCTGGCCGCGCACCCCCGAGCGGGAGCGCGGCGCGCTGCTGCTGCGCACCGCCGACCTCATGGAGCGCGACGCCAAGGAGTTCGCCCGCGCCGAATCGCTGGACACCGGCAAGCGGCTGGTGGAGAGCGAGTACGACATCGCCGACGTCGTCTCCTGTTTCCGCTACTACGGCGGGCTCGGCGGCACCGACGCCGGCCGCGTGATCGACACCGGCCGCGACGACGCCGTAAGCCGCGTCGTCTACGAGCCCATCGGCGTGTGCGGACTGATCACTCCCTGGAACTACCCATTGCTGCAGGCCAGTTGGAAGGTCGCCCCCGCCCTCCTCGCCGGCAACACCATCGTCCTCAAGCCGAGCGAACTCACCCCCTCCACCTCGATCCTGCTGATGAAGGCACTTCAGGAGGCCGGTCTCCCCGCCGGCGCCGCCAACCTCGTCCTCGGTGCCGGGCCCGAAGTGGGCGCACCGCTCTCCGAAGACCCCGCCGTCGACATGGTCTCCTTCACCGGAGGCCTGCAGACAGGCAAGCGGATCATGGCCACGGCCGCGGCGACCGTGAAAAAGGTGGCGCTGGAGCTCGGCGGCAAGAATCCCAACGTCGTCTTTGCCGACGCGGACTTCGAGACGGCCGTGGACTTCGCCCTCACGGCCGTCTTCCTGCACTCCGGGCAGGTCTGCTCGGCAGGTGCCCGCCTGATCGTCGAGGACTCCCTGCACGACGCTTTCGTCGACGAGGTCGTCCGCCGCGCCCGGCAGATCCGCCTCGGTGGCCCCTTCGACCCCGATGCCGAGACCGGCGCGCTGATCTCCGCCCAGCATCTGGAGAAGGTCGAGGCGTACGTGGCAGCGGGCCTCGCCGAGGGCGCCGTACTGCGCTGCGGCGGTGAACGGCCCGACGACCCCGCCCTCGCGAAGGGCTACTATTACCCGCCAACCCTCCTCGACGAGTGCCGACAGGACATGCGCGTGGTGCACGAGGAGTCCTTCGGACCCGTGCTCACCGTAGAGCGCTTCACAGACGAGGACGACGCCGTACACATAGCCAACGACACCGAGTACGGCCTTGCCGGAGCCGTTTGGACGCAGGACGGCGGCAAGGCCCAGCGGGTCGCGCGGCGGTTGCGTCACGGCACGGTGTGGATCAACGACTACCACCCCTATGTGCCGCAAGCGGAATGGGGTGGCTTCGGGCACTCGGGCGTGGGCCGGGAGCTGGGACCGACAGGCCTGGACGAGTACCGAGAGCCCAAGCACATCTGGCAGAACATCCAACCCCGGCCGCAGTACTGGTTTCGCGGCTGAACGCCGAAGAGAGGTCGATCGTGACCCCAACACAGACCGAGGCACCGCAGCGGAGCGGCACGCCCCAGGATTCGGACGGCACGCCGGTCATATCCGTGCGCAAGCTGTGGAAGGTGTTCGGGCCGAAAGCCGAGCAGGTACCGGAGTCCGAGGAGCTGTGCGGGCTCACCCGGCGCGAGCTCATGGACCGCACCGGGAACACCGCCGCCGTACGGGACGTGAACTTCGAGGTCTCCCCGGGCGAGGTTTTCGTCGTCATGGGACTGTCCGGCTCCGGCAAGTCCACACTGGTGCGATGTCTGACCCGGCTGATCGAACCCACCGCCGGTGAGATCGTCTTCGAGGGCGAGGACATCCGCGGCGCGGACGCGGGGCGCCTGCGTGAACTGCGCCGCCGCAAGTTCTCCATGGTCTTCCAGCACTTCGGTCTGCTGCCCCACCGCCGCGTCGTCGACAATGTGGCGTTCGGGCTGGAGATCCGCGGCATGGGCAAGGCCGAACGCATGAAGCGGGCCCTGGAGGTCGTCGAACTGGTCGGCCTCTCCGGCTACGAGAACTCCTACCCCGACCAGCTCTCCGGCGGTATGCAGCAGCGCGTCGGCCTCGCCCGGGCGCTGGCCGGCGATCCGGACGTGCTCTTCTTCGACGAGCCGTTCTCCGCACTCGACCCGATGATCCGCCGTGACATGCAGAACGAGGTCATCCGTCTGCATCACGAGGTCGGCAAGACGATGGTGTTCATCACACACGACCTCTCCGAGGCGCTCAAGCTGGGCGACCGCATCCTGATCATGCGCGACGGTCAGATGGTCCAGTGCGGCACGGGTGACGAACTGGTCGGCGCCCCCGCCGACGACTACGTGCGCGAGTTCGTCAAGGACGTGCCGCGCGGCGATGTGCTCACCCTGCGGTGGATCATGCGACCGCCGGCGGACGGCGACGCCCTGGACGGCCCTGAGATGGGTCCGGACGTCGTGGTGAAGGAGGCCACACGGGCGGTGCTGGTGGCCGAGAAGCCGGTCAAGGTCGTCGAGAACGGCAAGCTGCTCGGCATCGTCGGCGACGAGGAGATCCTCGCGGTGGTCGCCGGGCAGGAAGGCGACATGTGATGACCGTCGTCATGGACAAGGCTGAGAAACCGGAGAAGACGCAGACCGCGGAAGGGACCGCGCCCGTCGTGGCCGTACGCAGGGTCAGCCGGCGCATGGTGATCGCCGCGATCCTGGTCGTGTGGCTGGTGCTGTTCGCCGTGCTGCGCGGCAAGCAGACTCTGTCGCTCGCGGCGGCGGACCTCACCGATCTGCACCGCTGGTTCAACGACGTCAACGACTCGATCGGCGCCAACCGCAACTCCAACCCCCTCTTCCTCTACTTCTTCAACGAGATCCGCCTGGTCATCGACAACCTGGTGACCTTCATCCAGGGGCTGATCTCCCAGCCGCCCGAGGGCCGCCCGGTTCCGCAGATCGGCTGGCTGGGCGTCGTAGGCATCGCCGGCTATGTCTCCTGGGCCGTCGGCAACTGGCGGGTCGCAGTGCTGGCCGTGGCCGGCTTCACCTTCCTCGGGCTGCAGGGCCTGTGGCAGGAGAGCATGGACACCCTGGCGCTCACCCTCTCCGCGGTGTTCGTGGCGCTGCTGTTCGCGATCCCGCTGGGCGTGTGGGCGGGGCTGTCCAACCGGTTCAACCGGATTCTCACGCCCTTCCTGGACTTCATGCAGACGATGCCGACCTTCGTCTACCTGGCCCCCCTGACCCTGTTCTTCCTCATCGGTCCGGCCTCCGCCACCATCGCCACCCTGATCTACGCGGCACCGCCGGCCATCCGCATCACCGCGCACGCCATCCGCTCCGTACCGGAGACGACCGTCGAGGCGGCCGACTCGCTGGGTGCGACACGATGGCAGTCGCTGCTCAAGGTCCTGCTGCCGATGTCCAAGCGGACCGTGGTGATGGGCATCAACCAGACCATCATGGCCGCCCTGGCCATGGTGACCATCGCGGCCCTGATCGACGCGCCCGGCCTCGGCAAGACCGTCGTCCAGGCCTTGCAGTCGCTCGACGTCGGTACGGCCTTCAACGCGGGGCTCGCCATCGTCGTCATGGCCATCGTCCTCGACCGGGTCACGACCGCGGCGAGCGGACGAGAGGATCCGGCCCGGCGCTCCGGCAGCCGCTTCCTCACCTGGCGGCGGCCACTGCTGGGAGCGGGAGCGGTGGCCACCGCAGTCCTGATCTACATGTCGCACACCTATCTGTGGGCGGCGGAGTTCCCCGGCGAGGGCGACCTCGGCAGTTCCATCGCCCGAGCCGCCGACACCGCGACCACCTGGACGCAGGACAACCTGTCAGGCCTCACCAACGCTTTCCGGGACGTCATCACCAACGGCCTGCTCAACCCCTTCCAGACACTGCTCACCGACTCCCCGTGGTGGCTGGTCGGCGCGGTGCTGATCGGGCTCGGAGTGGTTCTCGGCGGCTGGCGCGCCGGGCTCACCGCGGCGGTCTGTGTGGGCCTGCTGGTCGGCACGGGCGTGTGGTCGGACAGCATGACCACGCTGGCGTCGACCGTCGTCGCCACCGTGCTGGTGATGGCGCTCGGCATCGGCTTCGGGGTGTGGATGGGACGCAGCCTGCGGGTGGACCGGGTACTGCGGCCCACGCTCGACGCGGCCCAGGTCATGCCGCCGTTCGTCTATCTGGTGCCGTTCCTCGCACTGTTCGGCGCCACCCGCTTCACCGCGATCGTCGCCGCGGTGGTCTACGCGACACCCGTCACGATCAAGATCGTCGCGGACGGGGTGCGGAACGTCCCCGAGACCACCGTGGAGGCGGCCACCTCCGCCGGGTGCAACACCTGGCAGATCATCACCAAGGTTCAACTCCCGATGGCACGCGGCGCCCTGACCCTCGCCACCAACCAGGGCCTGATCTATGTGCTGTCGATGGTTGTTGTGGGCGGCCTGGTAGGCGCGGGCGCCCTCGGCTACGACGTCGTGGCCGGCTTCTCGCAGGGACAGCTGTACGGGAAGGGGCTCGCCGCAGGGCTGGCCATCGTCCTTCTCGGAGTCATGTTCGACCGAATCACTCAGGCAGCCGCGCGGCGTACCAGCGCATAAGGAGCAATTGATCATGGCAAGGCAAGCAAGCAAGTGGAGAGTCGGCGCGGCCGGCGTAGCGGTCCTCGGCCTCACCCTCACCGCCTGCAGCGGTGCGACGGTCGAGGACAGCTCCTCGGGATCCGACAGTTCTGGCGGCTCCGGCAAGTGCGGCACTTTCAACCTCGCGGTCAACCCGTGGGTGGGTTACGAGGCGAACGCGGCGGTCGTCGCCTACGTCGCGGAGAAGGACCTCGGCTGCAAGGTGGTCCAGAAGGACCTGAAGGAAGAGATCGCCTGGCAGGGCTTCGGGACGGGTGAGGTCGACGCCGTCATCGAGAACTGGGGTCACGACGACCTGAAGAAGAAGTACATCACCGACCAGAAGACCGCCGTCGATGCCGGGCCGACCGGCAACGAAGGCCTCATCGGCTGGTACGTGCCGCCGTGGCTGGCCAAGGAGCACCCTGAGGTCACCGACTGGAAGAACCTCAACAAGTTCGCGGCCGAGTTCAAGACCTCCGAGTCGGGAGGCAAGGGGCAGCTCCTCGACGGTGACCCGTCGTTCGTCACCAACGACGAGGCCCTGGTGAAGAACCTGAAGCTGGACTTCAAGGTCGTGTACGCGGGCAGCGAGACCGCGCTCATCCAGGCCTTCCGCAAGGCGGAGAAGGACAAGGAATGGATGATCGGCTACTTCTACGAGCCGCAGTGGTTCATGTCCGAGGTGCCGCTCGTCAAGGTGAAGCTGCCCGACTACAAGGAGGGCTGCGACGCCGACGCGGAGAAGGTCGCGTGCGACTACCCCGTGTACAAGCTCGACAAGCTCGTCAGCAAGAAGTTCTCCGAGTCGGGCAGCCCGGCCTATGACCTCGTGAAGAACTTCACCTGGACGAACGACGACCAGAACACCGTGGCCAAGTACATCGCGGTCGACAAGATGGCCCCCGAGGCCGCCGCGAAGAAGTGGGTCGAGGCCAACCGCGACAAGGTGGACGCCTGGATCAAGTAACCCCGGAAGGCAGAGCCGGAAACCGGTCGAACATGCCCGGTGGGCGGAGCGCACCTGTGCGCTCCGCCCACCGGGCATTGCCATGTTCCGGCCCGTGCCGCGGCCCGTTTTCCGACGTCCCGAACCCTCTTGACACCCACCTGCACGCCAGGCACATTGAGTTGCGCAACTTGGAGCATGTTGCGTAGACAGCAACTAGACCGGCTGGACTGGTTTGCACACCGGAGGTGCGGCGATGGCGGGACCCCGAGTGGTCATCATCGGAGCGGGCGTCGTTGGCGCGGCACTCGCGGACGAGATCTCCGCGCGAGGCTGGACCGAAGTGACCGTGGTCGACCAGGGCCCGCTGCCCGCCACCGGGGGCTCCAGCTCGCACGCCCCGGGTCTGGTCTTCCAGACGAACGCCTCCAAGACCATGACCGAACTGGCCCGCTACACCGTCGAGAAGTTCTGCTCCCTCGATGTCGACGGCAAGCCCTGCTTCCTGCAGGTCGGCGGCCTCGAAGTGGCGACCACGCCCGAGCGCCTCGCGGAACTGCGCCGCCGCCACGGCTGGATCACCGCCTGGGGCATCGACGCCCGGCTGCTGAGCGCCGAGGAGTGCGTCGAACAGCACCCGCTGGTCAACCGCGACAGGGTCCTCGGCGGCCTCCTGGTCCCGACCGACGGCCTCGCCAAGGCCGTCCTCGCCGTCGAGGCGCAGATCCGCCGGGCCACCGAGCGCGGCGTGCGCTTCCTCGCCCGCCACGAGGTCCTCGACGTCCAGCAGAGCGAGGGCCGCGTCACCGGCGTCCTGACCGACCAGGGCGAGATCCCCGCCGACATCGTCGTGTGCTGCGCCGGCATCTGGGGCCCGAAGATCGCCCGCATGGCGGGCATGAACCTCCCGCTCACTCCGCTCGCCCACCAGCTCGCCTGGACCGGCCCGGTACCGGCCCTCGCCGGCCAGACCGAGGAGGCGGTGCGCCCGATCCTGCGCCACCAGGACGCCGACCTCTACTACCGCGACCGCTTCGACGGCATCGGCATCGGCTACTACGGCCACCGCCCGATGCCGATCTCCGCCGGCGACATCCTCTCCGTCGACGAGGCCGAGGAGATGCCCTCGGTCCTGACGTTCACCGAGGACGACTTCGCCGACGCCTGGACCGAGACCCAGTCCCTGCTCCCCGCGACGAAGGAGGCCAAGGTCGAGGAGGGCATCAACGGCCTGTTCTCCTTCACCCCCGACGGCAACCCGCTCCTCGGTGAGTCCCCCGACGTCAAGGGCTTCTGGGTCGCCGAGGCGGTCTGGGTCACCCACTCCGCGGGTGTGGGCCGGGCCGTGGCCGAATGGCTGGTCGACGGCTACTGCTCCTCCTTCGACCTGCACGAGTGCGACGTCAACCGCTTCGAGCCCCACCAGCTGTCCCCGGAGTACGTCCTGGCCCGCGACTGCCAGAACTTCGCCGAGGTCTACGACATCCTGCACCCGCTGCAGCCGTCGGGGGACCCGCGCCCGATCCGCACCAGCCCGTTCTACCCCCGCCAGCAGGAGCTGGGCGCCTTCTTCCTGGAGGCGAACGGCTGGGAGCGCCCGCAGTGGTACGAGGCCAACGCGGGCCTGGTGGAAGGCCGTTCCATCGCCACGCCCAATGACTGGGCGGCGCAGTACTGGTCGCCCATCGTCGGCGCCGAGGCGCAGGTCACCCGCGAGACCGTCGCGATGTACGACATGACGGCCCTCAAGCGGCTGGAGATCAGCGGCCCCGGTGCCGCCGCGTTCCTGGAGCGGCTGGTCACCGGCAAGGTCGCCAAGTCCGTCGGCTCGGTGACGTACACCCTGCTCCTCGACCACGACGGCGGCATCCGCAGCGACATCACCGTCGCCCGGCTGGCCCGCGACCTCTTCCAGGTCGGCGCCAACGGCAACCTGGACCTGGACTGGTTCGCCCGCCACCTCCCCGCCGACGGCACGGTCCAGGTACGCGACATCACCCCCGGTACCTGCTGCATCGGCCTGTGGGGGCCGCTCGCCCGCGAGGTCCTTCAGCCCCTCACGGACGAGGACTTCGCCAATGACGGCCTGAAGTACTTCCGCGCCAAGCGGGCCCACATCGGCAGTGTCCCGGTGACGGCGATGCGCCTGTCGTACGTCGGCGAACTCGGCTGGGAGCTGTACACCACCGCCGACCTCGGCCAGAAGCTGTGGGACACCCTGTGGCGGGCGGCCGAGCCGCTCGGTGGCATCATCGCGGGCCGCGGCGCCTTCAACAGCCTCCGTCTGGAGAAGGGCTACCGCTCCTTCGGCACCGACATGACCTACGAGCACGACCCCTACGAGGCCGGCGTCGGCTTCGCCGTCAAGCTCGACAAGGACGACTTCATCGGCAAGTCGGCGCTGGAGCGCCGTAAGGCTGAGGTGCGGCGGAAGCTGACCTGCCTCACGATCGACGACCCGCAGTCGGTCGTCATGGGCAAGGAGCCGGTGTACGACGGCGAGCGCGCGGTCGGCTACGTCACCAGCGCCGCCTACGGCTACACGATCGGCAAGGGCATCGCCTACGCGTGGCTCCCCGCCGAGCTCGCCACCCCCGGCACCACCGTGCACATCGGCTACTTCGACCAGCGCGTCGAGGCGGTCGTCGCCGAGGAGCCCCTGTTCGACCCGACCATGTCCCGCCTCCGTGGCTGACCGTGGAGAAGAGGTACCGCCGGTGACCGCACAACTCCTCGACGGCAAGGCGACCGCCGACGAGATCCGCCGCGAACTCGCGGAGCGGGTGGCCAAGTTGACCGCAAACGGCGGACGCCCGCCGGGGCTCGGCACCGTCCTGGTCGGCGACGACCCCGGCAGCCGTGCCTACGTGGCGGGCAAGCACCGCGACTGCGCCCAGGTGGGCATCGCCTCCTTCCGCCGCGAACTACCCGCCGACGCAACCCAGCAACAGGTCGAGGACGTCATCGACGAACTCAACGCCGACCCGGCCTGTACCGGCTACATCGTCCAGCTCCCGCTCCCGCGCCACCTGGACGCGGGCGCCGTACTGGAACGCATGGACCCGGCCAAGGACGCCGACGGCCTGCACCCCGTCAACCTCGGCCGACTCGTCCTCGGCGTCGAGGCCCCGCTGCCGTGCACCCCACGCGGCATCGTCGAGCTGCTCCGCCGGTACGACGTGCCCCTTGCCGGAGCGCGGGTGTGCGTGATCGGCCGCGGCATCACCGTCGGACGGCCCATCGGGCTACTCCTCACCCGCAGGTCCGAGAACGCCACCGTGACCCTGTGCCACACCGGCACCAAGGGCCTGGCCTGGCACGTACGCGAGGCGGAAATCGTCGTCGCGGCTGCCGGTTCGCCCGGGCTGATCACCAAGGACATGCTGCGCCCCGGAGCGGCGGTCCTGGACGTCGGCATCACCCGCACCGGCCACGGGCTGGTCGGCGACATACACCCGGACGCCGCCCACGTCGCCGGATGGCTCGCGCCCATGCCCGGAGGCGTGGGACCCATGACGCGGGCCATGCTGCTCGCCAATGTCGTCGAGGCCGCCGAGAGAAACGCGAACACGGTATGAACGCGCTGAACGGAGACATGCGATGAGCCCCCGCACCCCCGGCGCCGAGCTCCCCGAGCACCCCGACTGGCTGTGGCGCACGCCCGAGCCGAAGCGGTCGTACGACGTCGTCATCGTGGGCGGCGGCGGACACGGCCTCGCCACCGCCCACTATCTGGCGAAGAACCACGGCATCACCAACGTCGCCGTACTGGAGAAGGGCTGGCTCGCGGGCGGCAACATGGCCCGCAACACCACCATCATCCGCTCGAACTATCTGTGGGACGAGAGCGCCGGTATCTACGAGCACGCCCTCAAGCTGTGGGAGGGACTGGCGGACGAACTCGACTACCCGATCCTGTTCTCCCAGCGCGGCGTGCTGAACCTGGCCCACAGCCTCCAGGACGTCCGCGACAGCGTGCGCCGGGTGGAGGCGAACCGCCTGAACGGCGTGGACGCGGAGTGGCTGGACGCGGATGGCGTCAAGGACGTCTGCCCGATCGTCAACATCTCCCCCGACGTGCGCTACCCGGTCCTGGGCGCCACCTACCAGCCACGGGCCGGCATCGCCAAGCACGACCACGTGGCGTGGGGCCTGGCCCGCTCGGCGGACGCCGCCGGAATCGACATCATCCAGAACTGCGAGGTCACCGGACTTGACGTGATCGGCGGCCGGGTGGTCGGCGTACACACCACGCTCGGCCCGATCGCCGCCGGCAAGGTGGCGCTCTGCTCGGCAGGCCACACCTCGGTCCTCGCCGCCATGGCGGGCATCGAACTGCCGCTGCAGAGCCACCCGTTGCAGGCGCTCGTGTCGGAGTTGCTGGAGCCGGTGCACCCGACGGTCGTCATGTCCAACGCGGTCCACGTATACGTCAGCCAGGCGCACAAGGGCGAGTTGGTGATGGGCGCGGGCATCGACGCGTACAACTCCTACACCCAGCGCGGTGCCTTCCACATCATCGAAGAGCAGATGTCCGCGGCCCTGGAGCTCTTCCCGGTCTTCGCCCGCGCCCACGTGCTGCGCACCTGGGGCGGCATCGTCGACGTCAGCCCCGACGCCTCGCCGATCGTCGGACTCACTCCCGTCGACAACCTCTACCTCAACTGCGGCTGGGGCACAGGCGGTTTCAAAGCGACCCCGGGCGTCGGCTGGGTCTACGCCCACACCATCGCCCACGACACCCCCCACCCGCTCAACGCCCCCTTCTCGCTCGACCGTTTCACCACCGGCGCGCTCGTCGACGAGCACGGCGCGGCCGCGGTGGCCCACTAGGGAGCCGAACCATGCTGCTGATCCCCTGCCCGTGGTGCGGGCCCCGCGACGAGGCCGAGTTCCACTACGGCGGCCAGGCCCACGTGCCCTATCCGGAGAACCCGTCGGCCCTGACCGACGAGGAATGGGCCCGGTACCTGTTCTTCCGCGACAACCCGAAGGGCCCGTTCGCCGAGCGCTGGAGCCATGCGGCGGGCTGCCGCAAGTGGTTCAACGCGGTGCGGGACACGGCGACGAACGAGGTCCTGGCGGTGTATCGGGCGGGGGAGGAACGCCCCGCAACTGTTGAGCCGCGTCGGGTCATTTCTCAGCCGAGCTCGGGGCCCTCGAGCTCGGGGCCCTTTCAACGCGGGCCGGCACAACCAGACGGTCCGGCGTCCGAGGACGAGGTCGCACCGTCCCCAACCCCCACCCACCCGCAGGGGGCCGAGCGACGGTCACTTGTCGACGCCGGTCCAGGCACTCCAGCCCGTCTGGGGGTGCCCCCTCTGGGGGAGTTTGAGGACGAGGCCGTTCAGGCCGATATCGGAGGTCTGGGGGCGGAGCCCCCAGCGGGGGCCCAGGGGGCCGGCCCCCTGGTTACGGGAAGGGGCGGGGTGGGGAAGAACCAGCCGTTCCGCGACCCCACCCGCGGCCGAATCCACCGCGACACCCCCCTCACCTTCACCTTCGACGGCACCGAATACGAGGGCTACAAGGGCGACACCCTCGCCTCCGCCCTCCTCGCCAACGGCGTCATCCACGCCGGAACCAGCATCAAGCTCGGCCGCCCCCGCGGCATCTTCTCGGCCGGCGTCGAGGAACCCAACGCCGTCGTCCAGATCGAGGCCCCGTTCCCCGAGCCGATGCTCCCCGCGACAACGGTCGAGCTCTACGACGGCCTCGTCGCAAGCAGCCTCCCCGGCCAGGGCCGCCTCGCCACCGAGCCGGACCCCGCCCGCTACGACGCCGTACACGCCCACTGCGACCTGCTGGTCGTGGGCGCAGGCCCGGCGGGCCTCGCGGCCGCGGCGGCGGCAGCGAAAAGCGGCGCACGCGTCATCCTCGCCGACGACCAACCCGAGCCGGGCGGTAGCCTCCTGGGCACCGGCGAACACCCCGACTGGGTGGGAGATGTCGCCGAACTCCTCGACGCCGAGTCCGAGGTACGCGTCCTGCGTCGCACCACCGTCTTCGGCTACTACGACGACAACCACCTCCTCGCAGTCGAGCGCCGCACCAACCACCTGGGCGCCCAGGCCCCCGAGAACGTCTCCCGCGAACGCGTCTGGCGCATCCGCACCCGTCGCGTCGTCCTCGCCACCGGCGCCCACGAGCGCTGGCTGGCCTTCGCGGACAACGACCGCCCCGGAGTGATGCTGGCCGCCTCGGCCCGTACCTACGTCAACCGCCACGGCGTCCTGCCCGGCCACCACGCGGTGGTCTTCACCACCAACGACAGTGCCTACGCGGCAGCCCTGGACCTCCACGCGGCGGGCGTGGACATCACAGCGATCGTCGACACCCGCCCCGAACCGGGGGAGTGGGCGCAGCGCGCCCGGGAAGCCGGCATCGAAGTCCTGCCCGGCCACGCCGTCACCGGCACGGAAGGTGACGCGCGCCTCACCGCGGTGACCGTCGCCCCGTACGGAGAGTCCGCAGAGTCCGGAGAGGCCACAGGGCAGCGGGAGTTCGCCGCCGACCTCCTGCTGGTCTCCGGCGGCTGGAACCCGGTGGCACACCTGTTCAGCCAGGCGGGCGGCAAGCTGCGCCACGACGAGGCGCTGGGCTCCTTCGTCCCCGACACCTGCCGCCAGGCGGTCGAGGTTGCGGGCAGCGCGAGCGGCGTCCTCGACCTGGCCGCGGTCCTGGCACAGGGTGCGGCCGCCGGTGCCCGCGCCATCGAGGCCGAGGGCTACACCCCTGAGGCGCCTCGCCTCCCCGAGGTGGCCACACAGCCGCAGACGCCACCCATGCACGTGTACGTCGTGCCCGGTGCCCCGGACGCCCCTCGTTTCGTCGACCTCCAACGGGACGTCACCGTCGACGATCTGGCCCGCGCGACCGGTGCCGGTATGCGCTCGGTCGAGCACACCAAGCGCTACACCACGGCCGGTACCGCGAACGACCAGGGCAAGACCTCAGGCGTCCTGGCCAGTGGCGTCGTCGCCGAACTGCTCGGCGTGGACATCTCGGCGCTCGGCACGACGAGCTTCCGGCCGCCGTACACGCCGGTCTCCTTCGCCACCCTCGCAGGCCGCGACCGGGGCGTGCTGCACGACCCGATCCGGACGACCGCCCTGCATGAGTGGCATGTCGCGCACGGCGCCCTGTTCGAGAACGTCGGCCAGTGGAAACGGCCCTGGTACTACCCGCAGGACGGCGAGGACATGGAGGCGGCAGTCCTGCGCGAATGCGTCGCCGCCCGCGAGAGCGTGGCCTTCATGGACGCCTCCACCCTCGGCAAGATCGACGTACAGGGCCCCGACGCCGCCGTCGTCCTCGACCGGCTCTACACCAACATGATGAGCACCCTGAAGGTCGGCATGATCCGCTACGGCGTCATGTGCCGCCCGGACGGCATGCTCTTCGACGACGGCACCGTCATCCGCCTCGCCCAGGACCGCTTCCTGCTCACCACGACGACGGGCAACGCCGCCGCCGTACTCGACTGGATGGAGGAGTGGCTGCAGACCGAGTGGCCCGAACTGCGCGTCCACTGCACCTCGGTCACCGAGCAGTGGGCGACCGTCGCCCTGGTCGGCCCCCGCTCCCGCGAGGTCCTCGGCACGCTCGCACCCCAACTGGCCGTCGCCAACGACGACTTCCCGTTCATGGCATGGCGGGAGACGACCGTCGCGGGCATCGACGCGCGCGTGTGCCGGATCAGCTTCTCCGGCGAACTGGCCTACGAGATCAACGTGTCACCGTGGGAGGCCTTCGCCCTGTGGGAGGCCCTGTACGAGGCCGGGGCCCCGTACGGCATCACCCCGTACGGCACGGAGACCATGCACGTCCTGCGAGCGGAGAAGGGCTACCCGATCATCGGCCAGGACACCGACGGCACCGTCACCCCGCACGACCTCGGCATGAGTTGGGCGGTGTCGAAGAAGAAGCCCGACTTCATCGGCAAGCGTTCGTACGCGCGTGCCGACAGCGTCCGCCCCGACCGCAAGCACCTGGTGGGCCTGCTCCCCGAGGACCCGGGAACCTTCCTCCCCGAGGGCACCCACCTGGTCGCCGACGGTGTGCTGCCCGCGCCGCCGGTCCCGATGCTCGGCCACGTCACCTCCAGCTACCGCAGCGCCGCCCTCGGCCGGACCTTCGCGCTGGCCCTGATCAAGGGCGGCCGGGACCGCATCGGCGAGCGGCTGTACGCCCCCTTGGGCGACCGGCTGGTTCCGGTGACCGTCGCAAGCCCCGTCCTCTACGACCCCGAGGGAGCCCGCCGCGATGGCTGACACCGCCCTTACCGCCCCGTTCCGCAGCCCCTTGTCGCACGCCGCCAACCGCCTGGCCGCCGCGACGCGTACGTCCGGGGGCGCGGTCCGGCTGGCCGAACTGCCCTACCTGACGCAGATCAACGTGCGCCTCGACGCCAAGGGAACAGCGGCGGACGCCGTCGGGCTCGCGCTGGACCTCCCACTGCCCCTCGAACCCAACACCGTCGTACGAGCCGGGGAGCTGACCGCGTTGTGGCTGGGCCCGGACGAATGGCTGCTGGTGGGCCCGCCCGGCAGCGAACGGGACCTGGAGAGCCGGATCCGGGAGGCCGCGGGGGACGAGCCCGTCTCCGTCACCGACGTCTCCGCCCAGCGCACCACGCTCCTCGTCGCCGGCCCCCGTGCCCGCGACCTGCTGGCCCACGGCTGTTCGCTGGACCTGCATCCCCGCGCCTTCGGCCCCGGACGCTGCGCCCAGACGACTCTGGGCCGCACGCAGATCGTGCTGGTCGCCCGGGACGAACACCGGGCCGGGTTCTGGGTACTGGTCCGCTCGTCCTTCGCCGGCTACCTCGCGGACTGGCTGCTGGACGCGGCGACGGAGTACGTGTGAAGGACGTGGTGCGGACAGTCGGGCACTGACGGCATGGAGACCAGGGTCCGCCCGGTGAACCGGGCGGACCCTGGTCGTGACGGGCCGGACTGGCGCGCGCGTCCGCTCAGCACTCGATGATGTTCACCGCGAGCCCGCCGCGCGCTGTCTCCTTGTACTTCACGCTCATGTCGGCGCCGGTGTCTTTCATGGTCTTGATGACTTTGTCGAGGGAGACGTGGTGCCGGCCGTCGCCGCGCAGGGCCATGCGGGCGGCCGTGACCGCCTTCACCGCGGCCAT